>CANQNF010000101.1 GCA_947625125.1 uncultured Clostridia bacterium | reverse complement strand
CGAATGACGGAGTCAGAGGAATCTGTTACTTCAAAAACACTCGAAAAAGAGCCGTTTTTAGACCAAAAATTGCTCAAAAACGCGAAGTTTTGCATTGTCTCCCCCTTGTTCAAAATTGCAATCCCCCAATTCCCCCGATGGGGAAGTCTGTCGAAAAAGCATTTTGCGTTTCGGCAATTTTATTTTCCGCATAGCGTTTTCTCACGCTTGCAATAAATATACCTGCGTGTAATCTGCTTGTTTAACAAAATTATATCTGCGCATTATCTGAATTTTTGACATGATTCCACTTGCGTATTTTCTTTTTTCGTGCTATAATATGCTTGAAGGTGATTTTATGATTTTTAAGAGAAAGGCTTATGATAAACTTTTACAATGGAAAAAAGAGTGCGACGGCAGCCGAGCGGTCTTGCTCGAAGGAGCGCGGCGCGTAGGGAAATCTACGATTGCGGAGGAGTTTGCGAGAAACGAATACCGGTCGTACTTGCTCATCGACTTCTCGAAGGTTAACGATACGATCAAAAGCTACTTTTACGATTATCTCGAAGATTTGGATACGCTGTTCATGTTCCTCATGAGCGCATATAACGTAAAGCTGTATCGAAGAGAGTCTGTCGTCATTTTCGATGAAGTGCAGCTATTTCCGCGGGCGAGGGAATGTATCAAACACTTGGTAAAGGATGGCAGATACGATTATATCGAAACGGGTTCCCTGATTTCTATCCGTGAAAACGTGCAGGATATTTTGATTCCCTCGGAAGAACGCAGTTTCAAAATGTATCCGCTCGATTTCGAAGAATTTTGTCTTGCCATGAATGCGGACATTCTGCTCGGTTATATCAAGCAATGTTTTGGGGAGCGCGTCCCTTTGGAGGAAGGCAGGCACAAACAGGCGATGTTGCTCTTCAAACAATATTTGCTTGTAGGGGGAATGCCGCAAAGCGTGAGCGCTTTTATAAAGAGCGATAAAGATTTTTCAAACGCCGACACGGAGAAAAGGGATATTTTGAAATTGTACCGCGAGGACATCATGAAAATCAAATCTCCGTATAAATCGAAGGTACTTTCTATCTTCGATCAAATACCTGGGCTGTTGTCGCGGCATGAAAAGAGAGTGGTATTCAAGAATGTAGAGAAGGGCAGTTATTCCGAGCAATACGAAGATACGTTCTTTTGGTTGGAAGATTCGATGATCTGCAACGTCTGTTTTAATTGTCAAGACCCCAACGTCGGATTATCTATGAATGAGGACAGGACTTATGTGAAGTGCTATATGGGGGATACAGGATTGCTGTTGAGCCACGCTTTTGACGAAAACGGACTCATCGAGGAACAGTTATATTCCCAAATTCTGAATGATAAGCTATCAGTCAACGAGGGGATGCTCTATGAGAACGCTATCGCGCAGATGTTGGTTGCAAGCGGGCATAAACTTTACTTCTATACCCATTACAGCGAAGAAAAGCACCGCAACGATATTGAGATTGATTTTATCACGTCTAACAACAGCAAGCTGAAATTCAAGATTTTCCCGATAGAAGTGAAGTCGTCCAAACGATACGCCACGGCATCTTTGGAACGCTTTGTCGAGAAATACAAAGACAGGATCGGCGAGGCTTTTATCATTCATCCGAAAAATCTATCCGTAAAGGATAAGATAACGAGTATCCCGCCGTATATGACGTTTTGCTTGTAAAGGCAGTAGTTTGAATTATGTACGGCTCTGTGAGCATGACCGAAGTTTTAAGGAGAGTGAGAAATGCAGTCGTTCACGGTGAGCCTGTAAATGACCCCGTAAAATTGAGTGATGACGCTCAAAAATATTCGAAGCGATTCGTCAAAACAACAAAATAACACGTGAAGAATTGGCTCACCTTTGCAATAAATCGCCCGCCACGGTGCGTCGTAGGATTTCCGAGCTGAACAAGAATGGCTATATTGAACGTATCGGCTCTGATAAGGTAGGATATTATCGGATATTGGAGAAAGAGGAATAACTACGACACATATTGGCACATACGGAAAAATTTTTTATAATTTTCAAAAAAATTGTAACATTTTAAGCAGTTATTACGTCTGTATTTATATGGCGGCGCTGACGCAACTGAAAAAGAGGAGAATAATAATGACTCAAACGAAAGTTAAAATTTTTAAGGATTCTGTTCATGGTTACATCTATGTGCCGGAATATTATATCAGAAATTTGATTGACAATATTTATTTTCAACGGCTTCGCAATATCGAACAGACGGGAATGAGGGTGCTTTATCCATCTGCAAAGCATGATAGGTTCAGTCATTCATTGGGCGTTTTTCATTTGGGTCAAAAAGCGATGGATGCTTTGCATAAGGACGAACATTTTAAGGAGCATTTCGATAGATACGAGGTGCTGTTTTTAACAGCTTGTCTTTTGCACGACATCGGACATACGCCATTTTCCCATTCATTGGAAGAATTGATTTTGGCAAACAGCACGGTTTCCTGTCCGCAGATGGGGCAACAGCGCAAAAGTACCTCTAAAAAGAAGATCGCAGAT
>CANQNF010000100.1 GCA_947625125.1 uncultured Clostridia bacterium | reverse complement strand
TGTGTGCGCCCGTAAAGGTTGCAGCGTAAATATCCCTATGGCAAGGGATTAGGTTAGAGTTCAGCAATACATAAACTTTGGGCAATCTGCCTGATTAGCATCTATTAAGTGTCAGATAACAAAGTTTAACGTGTTAAAAAAACCTATCATCTGCCGACTTACTTGTTTCGGGAAAACTTAACCGAGCAGGGAGTGTAGCATGTCGGAAAAGTCATAAGTCAGTCAGTTACCAGACTGCGACTGAATGGCGAGATGAAAAGATAGATATGAGGATAAAGTCCGAATTGATTGAACGATAGTCCGAGTGGTCCGACTTGAGGCTATGACGTAAGGTAACTGTTAATCGTCATATCGTGATACTACTGTAGTGAACATGTATGCAAGTAGCAAGAACTTATCACGACACAAGCGCAGTAAGCGATTAAAGGACGGAAGTCGTATCCGACAATCTATCAATGCCAAATAGTTACGATGCAATAAACGGGGATTACCTATCCCGAAATGCCGAAAGGCTATTAGGTTCCGACCTATGAAAATTCGGAGTGGTAACGGAGCCCCCATAGTAGTCCGAGCAAGGTAACGCCTTGTACATGGCAAAGGGGGGCAGCTAATTAACTTAATACAATTAACGGAAAATGTGAGAGACATTATGAGAAATCCCGAAAGAGTATTAAACAGTCTATCGGAACACAGTAAGGATTCAAGCTACAAGTTTGAACGTCTTTACAGAATCCTTTTCAATGAGGAGATGTTTTATGTTGCCTATCAACGCATTTATGCTAAAGAGGGCAACATGACACCAGGCTCAGACGGTCAGATCATTGACAACATGAGCCTATCCCGAATTGAAAATCTGATTAGTGCGCTCAAAGATGAGTCGTACCAACCCCAACCGTCAAGGAGGGTCTATATACCGAAGAAAAACGGTAAGAAAAGACCTCTTGGCGTACCTACTTTCAACGACAAGCTGATACAAGAGGTTGTCCGAATGATTCTTGAAGCTATATATGAGGGCAGTTTTGAATACACCTCACATGGTTTCAGACCCAATCGGAGTTGCCACACAGCATTGGCTCATATCCAAAAGGAATTTAACGGAGCCAAATGGTTTGTGGAAGGAGACATAAAAGGCTTCTTCGACAACATAGACCATGAGTTACTCATAAGAATCCTTAAGGAACGTATATCTGATGAACGCTTCATTAGACTGATACGGAAGTTTATGAAAGCAGGATATGTCGAAGAATGGCAGTTTCACAATACTTACAGTGGGACTCCGCAAGGTGGAATAATAAGCCCAATATTGGCTAACATCTACCTTGACAAACTTGATAAGTATATCAATGAATATATTGCCAGCTTTGACAAAGGGAAGAAACGTCAGATGAAAAGAGAGACAAAGGACTTTGAAAATGCAAGAAACCGTATTGTGAGACGTTTGAAATCCGCAAAAGATGAAAATCAGCGGACACAGTTAATTCTTGAACTAAAGAAAATAGAACAAGAACGAGCAAAAATCCCGAGTTGTGATGAAATGGACGCCAATTACAGACGCATGAAATATGCAAGGTATGCTGATGATTTTCTTGTGGGAATCATCGGTAGTAAGAAAGATGCACAACGGATTAAGGCAGACATTAAAAACTTCCTTGCCGAAAAACTGCACCTTGAATTGTCGGATGAGAAGACACTTGTCACCCATACGGAAAAAGCAGCAAAGTTCCTTGGATATGAAGTCACTGTAAGGAAATCCAATGCACAACGAAGGGATAAAAGAGGTAGGCTTAGAAGAACCTATGGCAAACGTGTATGTCTGAATGTAAGTGCTGACGTTGTAAAAAAGAAACTTCTCGACTTGAAAGTCCTCAAATTGGAGGGTAAAGACGGAAGTGAAATTTGGAAACCGATATGCAGGTCACATCTGATTTTCAATGATGACCTTGAAATTCTTGACAGTTACAACGCTGAAATCCGAGGGTTTTACAACTACTATTCAATAGCCAATAACTGTGCGCATGCTTTAAACAATTTCAAGTACATAATGGAATACAGTATGTACAAGACGTATGCAGGCAAATATAAGAGCTGCACACGAAAGATAAACAAGAAGTATCGAAAGGACGGCTTGTTTGTCGTGAAGTATGAAACCAAAGCAGGTGTAAAAGAAAGACACTTTTACAATGATGGATTCAAACGTAAGAAGCCGTCTTATAACTCTAACTGTGACACGATGCCAAAAACTATCTACACTGCGGGGCGAACAAGTCTGATTGAAAGGCTTAAAGCCAAAGTATGTGAGTTGTGTGGTTTGACTGACGACCTTGTAATGCACCATGTCAGGAAACTGAAAAGCCTGAAAGGTAAGGAAAATTGGGAGAGACACATGATAGCACGTAAACGCAAGACGATAGCAGTTTGCAGAAGTTGTCATAAAAAGATACATGACGGTAAGATAGACTGATAGTTAGTGGAGAGCCGGATACGCTGAGAGGTGTAAGTCCGGTTCGGAGGCGAGCATTTGAAAACCTACCATAGAAATATGGCAAGGCGTTGGGTGCTTAGCCTACTCAAGAC
>CANQNF010000099.1 GCA_947625125.1 uncultured Clostridia bacterium | reverse complement strand
CGCCCCCATTACCAGAAAATTAAGGAATACTTGCTAAATCTGTTTGCGTTTTGCGGCGTTCAGAGCGAAGTCCCCACGAGAGAAGTCGTTATGTCGTCGCAACAGAGCGTTGGCTACTTCCGCGGCATCAACGAGTTGATGAGCTTCATTGACTCCGTAGGCGCAATACGGCTTGAAAGCTACAATCCCACAACAGACCTCGTAAACGTGAAGTCAATCTGCGTACTTGGCTGGCTTGGCTTCTCCCCAAACGAGATTGCAGAAATGAAGAAGTCTGCGCTGAAACCTCTTGGTTTGGATAAATACCAAATCACGCACGGCGACGAGGTATTTGAAGTCAGTGGCGCACCTTTTGCGGCACTCTACTATCTTAGCGATTTAGAGTCGTATAAAGGTTTACCGACAGGCAAAAGAATGAACTTGACGGGCGATCCGTCATACCTCTTCCGCCCTACGATACACAGCCAAAAGCTCGTCGGGGATAGCATCATCCAGATAATAAAACGGTTTAACGCGCAGATACCGATTACGTTCACCCAGCGAGCGATTATCTTTCGGAATCTTCATAAGAATGCGCTCTTCGTCGAGGTATATAACGACAAATCAGATAAGAGCCTTCTGCAAAAGATAATCGACATTATGAAATGCGACCAACACTATGCGCTCAGTTATCGTGAGCAATACCTGCGCTTTGTTAGCGCACTTGAAAGCAACAAGATATAAGGGATAACCCTTTTATCTTTGCAATTATATGACATATTTAGACACATAAAGGAGAACAGAATGACAGCAGCACTTGATGAACTCGGAGTAAATACGGAAGGCGCCCTAACGCCTGTTTCCAATGTGGTGTGCATAATGAAAAGCGGCGCGCAGATAAGGATTGTCACTCCCCTCTCGCCCGAAGACGTAATGACTTTATGGAACACCAAAAAGAGAGTTATGAAAATCCCGGCAGGAGATCACTCTTACGCGGTAATTAAAAAGCGCAACGTCGATTTCCTTCACACGTTTATTCCCGCGAAGTAAATCGCCATTACAGGCACCGAATTATAAGGACATACAAGGAGAACAAGGTCATTAACTATTTCAAGAGGTAAAGATGAAATACAATGACACTAGTTGTGCTCCTCAGCCAATACATAAAATTATCAATATTGAAAGCTCGATGTTGTTTACCGTGGCTGAGGTAGCAGAAATCCTTAAAACAAACGTGGATTACGTCCACAAGTTAAGAAAAGCAAAACTTCTGCCATTTATCAAACTCGGCTCCTATAAAGTGCGGAAAGAGGCACTGCAAGAATTCCTGCGGGAGTACGAGGGTAAAGATGTCACCGAGCCTTTCAATGTAAAGGATTTGTGATATGGCGAAGATAAACACAAGAGACAGGAACAAAAACATTCCTGGTCGCAAACCGAATTGGGAATATCGATTTGAGGCCGCATCTGTAAACGGACGGCGCAAAAGCATCTCAAAGTCTGGCTTCGCAACTAAGAAAGAAGCACTTCAGGCTGGAGCGAAAGCGATGTCCGAGTACAACAACGCAGGAATGCTATTCAGACCAAGCGAAATCAGTCTGAGCGACTACTTTGACCTTTGGATGAAACAGTATTGCGAGATCAACCTTAAGTATAAGACGCAACAGTCCTATCGGTTCATCATCGATAAGCACTTGCGTCCCGCTCTTGGCGGCTATAAGCTATGCAGCATTACGCCGGCGGTTATACAATCCTATATCAACGACGTAAGTAAGAACGGCTACTCAACTTCTTACGTTCACAGTATGCTTTCCGTGCTGGTATCTGCTTTTAACTATGCCATTTTCCCATTGGAGTATGTGCGCGACAACCCCGTCGTACATATACGTTTCCCTTCAAACACGAGACCGAAACGCGAACGCATAGTTCTCTCGACGGAAGACTTCGAGAGACTGATGGTCAAGTTCCCGTTCGGTAACAGGTATCATATACCGTTGTTGCTCGGCGTTGAGTGCGGGCTTCGCATTTCCGAAACCTGCGGGCTGACGTGGGACGACATCGACTTTGAGGCTCGTACAATCAAAGTTGACAAGCAGGTCGTCAAAAGGTATAGCACCACAACGGGCAAACAGGAATGGTTCTTTACGTCGCCAAAGTACGACTCACGGCGCGTAATAAGAATGGGACAAAACGTGTATGCAGAACTGAAAGCTGAAAAGGAACGGCAGGAGAAAAACAAGTGGCTTTACAGGGAACTCTATGCGACTTACGGAACCGTACAGCAAGAAGATGAAAAAGGCGAAACCATCACAGGCTTCGCGAGCGGCGTAGATGCCGAGGCAGTAAACTTACTGTGCGTTGACGAGAACGGTCGCTTCACTTCCCCGTCTTGCTTGGCTTATGCGTCAAGAGTCATACGCTTCAAACTTGGAATAACATATGACTTCCACGCGCTCCGACATACGCACGCAACAATCCTCATAGAGAGCGGTGTTACGCCCAAGATTGTACAACAGCGGCTTGGACATCGGAACGTTGCAACAACGTTGCAAACCTATGTCCACGTTACCGATGCGATGCAAGACGAGGCTCTCCAGAAGTTCGAGGAAGTCCTCGGCTCCACCTCCCACAGCGTGGGTTTGGGTGTCCACGAGTGTTTTGAGCGTGGACAATCCGTGGACAACAGAACTGGCGCTTAAGGTGATTTTCATATATATTGTGTATATAAAAAAGAAAAAGCACAATATATGGTGTGCTTTCGGGGAGAAAAGAAAGTTGTTCATCTAA
>CANQNF010000098.1 GCA_947625125.1 uncultured Clostridia bacterium | reverse complement strand
CGAGCGCGCAGTCAGCGCATTTTTCTCGACCGAGCTCGAGGTCCGCGGAGACGAAATAGAAATTAAATAGAAGATAGAATTTTGTAAAGCGCAACCGGGTTTTCGGGCATGATTTTTCGGGCAGCGGAGTTAGAGCTGCTTGTGATTTTTGGCATTCTGATTTCTGACATCTCAATTCCGACTCCTGACAAGGGTCTGCTCGTGAATTTTCAGACATCTGACCCTCTGATTTCTCAATTCTGATTTCTGACTTCTCAATTCTAACTCTCTAACCTCTAACCTCTGACTTCTAAAATGCGCAGACTGCTGAATGAAATTCTAAAACAGCACCGCGACGGCCGCCCCGACCTTTTCGAGAGCGGTGAATCGGCGGGGAAGTACGACCGCGAGCACTTCGAGGCGCTTCTTAACGACCCGGCGTGCACGGCTTTTACGGCTCATCCGACGGCCGGTCTTCGGGCATGCTCATGAACTTTTTATGACTTCTAAATTTTGAATTTCGACATGGAGGAAAACTATGGAAATAAATGTAAGAAAAGCCCTGCCGGAGGACTTTAAGCTTATCGGCAGACTTCTGAACGAAATTTTAAAACAGCACCGCGACGGCCGTCCCGACCTTTTCGAGGGCGGCGAATCGGCGGGAAAATACGACCGCGAACACTTCGAGACACTTCTTGACGACCCGGCATGCGTGGTTTTTACGGCTCACCCGGCCGCCGTTCTTCGGGAATGCTCATGAACTTTTTACGACTTCTAAATTTTGTTTTTCGGCAAGGAGGAAGCAATGGAAATAAATGTAAGAAAAGCCCGACCGGAGGACTTTAAGCTTATCGGCAGACTTCTGAACGAAATTCTAAAACAGCACCGCGACGGCCGCCCGGACCTTTTCGAGGGCGGCGAATCGGCGGGAAAGCACGACCGCGAGCACTTCGAGGGGCTCCTTGACGACCCGGCACGCACGGTTTTTACGGCCGAGTGCGACGGCGAGCCGGCGGGGTATCTCATATGTAAAATTATTACAGAACGGCCGAGCACGGTCCTGAAAGCGATAAAAACGCTCTACCTCGACGACCTCTGCGTCGACAAAAATCGGCGCGGGATGGGGGTCGGGCGCGCGCTGATGGCTGCGGCGGAGAGCTATGCGCGGGCAAATAATTTCCATAATATAACACTTAACGTCTGGGAATTCAACGCCTCGGCCCGCGGCTTTTACGAGAGCCTCGGCTACACGACCCAGCGCCGGGAGATGGAGAGGGTGCTCGATGAAGGCGATGTAAAGCGCTAAATCGGGGACGGCTGCAAATTTGACGTCAAAGGCGTGCTAAGACGAGCTTTGATACACGGGCGTGGTGTCTCAAGTCCGCGGCTTTGAGGCGGCTTTTTGTTGGCCTTTATCTTGAACCATGGGGGGTAAAAGGTATTGCTGGGGATGCAAAAAAGAAGCCCGCCGCAGGACTGTTAAAAGGTATTCGCTTCGCGAATGCTATTTGAGTCACCTCCCCCTGACCCCTCCTCGAGGAGGGGGGCTTACGCCCACACCTTGTCGAAAAAATCCGTATCATTTCCTTGCGGATTTAATATGCCCCCTGCCTCTGCCCATGGAAAAAAGGTATTCGCCACTTCGTGGCTCATTCTATTTTAAGTCACCTCTCCCTGGCCCCCTCCCCAAGGGTAGGATGTCCCCCACCCTTAAAGCCCCTTACCCACCCCCGTGCTTACAATCAAAGTAAAACAATCCAATCGATCCGGCGCCTGCTTTCGGAAATGTGCAGGCGCTGATTCTATATGCTGCTATATAAGCTAAAAATCCATAATCCGAGCCTCCGCTTTGTGCCGCCCGCTGATTGTTTATCTCTACCGCAAATTCACTGCCCCCTGTACGCGCTTCAAGAGAGCGTCTAAATCGCCCACATTATTCATTGTTTTAAAAATCGTCGCCATAGGCGACCCCTTGAAATTCTGATTTCTGACATCTGACCTCTGTTTTCTTGATGCGGCCGCTTCGGCTACATCTTGCTTCAAAACACTCTTGCACCTCGGCGTCTTTTGTGGTATAATACATCATACATCAACGTATTATGTAACTATAACGCCCTTAGGAGATTAGCCATGTCAAACTTTACGAAGAAAGCAATTCAGGAGTCCTTTCTGAAACTGCTGACGGAACGGCCGCTGTCCAAAATCACGGTGAAAGATATTGTTGCGGACTGCGGAGTAAATCGCAACACCTTTTACTACTATTTCGAGGATATGCCTAAACTTATTGAAAGCATTGTCGAGGAGGACGCCGCCGAGATCATTCAGTCCTATCCCACAATAGAAAAATTCGAGGACTGTCTGGAGGCTGCGATCACGTATGCGCTTGCGAAAAAGCGCGCGGTGCTGCATATTTATCACTCGGCAAATCGGGAAATCTATGAGATGTACTTATGGAAAGTCTGCGATCACACGGTCAACGCCTATGTTACATCTGTCCTGCAAGGAAAAAGCGTTCGGGAAAGCGACCTTGCCGTTGTCAAAGAGTATCTGTCAGGTCTTGCATACGGCATCTTCTCAAGATGGCTGAAAAACGATATGAACGATGATATTCGGAGTATGCTTTCACGTTTGACGGAGATCAAAAAAGGAATGATTGAGGAAATGATACTGCGCTGCGTGGAAGAATAAACAGACAAAAGCAGCCGTTTGCCTGAAAATCGGTCATTTTTATATCCCGTGTCTGATTATCGGACACGGGACTTTTTGCCTGCTTTAGCGTAACAAAACCCCCGGTTCTACCGGGGGTGAATAAAAAAGCTTCAGCAAGAGATGAAAAT
>CANQNF010000097.1 GCA_947625125.1 uncultured Clostridia bacterium | reverse complement strand
GGAGACGGGGTATTCAGGGCGACGGTGCTGCTGTACCCGCCGGAAATCTTACATGTTGAACCCTGATTTCTACATGGCTTAGACTAAGTATAAGATTTGTTGTAGATTATAACGGATTCTTATATTATGAGGTATTCAATGGAAAAAGTGTCAATTAAAATAGCAGATATTCTGCTGAAAAAGCATTATATAGAAGAATCCATGTATAATGTATATCAATATGGGATGCAGATGGCATTGGAAATAGGTTTTTCATTTATTACGAGCATTGTCATATGCTGCTTATGGGGAAAGATTGTTGAAGGGATCATTTTCTTTGCAGTTTTTATTCCATTAAGATCGTTTTTGGGCGGTTTTCATATGAAAGGTTACATGGCCTGCTATATATGCTCATGCGTGACACTGATCATCGTTTTGGGATTGAGTTCATTGGCACCGGATTATTTTGTTTCATGGCCGATTTTAGTTATTTCCATAGCAGTCATATTTTTTGAGGCGAAAAAAGAGTGTGTGCAAAGTGAAGATGGAAAGCATTTTTATCCCATCATATGCCTGTTCATTCTGGTAATCCTGATCATGAGTGCGGTGCTGACAGCATTAGGTTCTTTCTCCTTGCTGTTTTTGTTAGCCTGCACGAATGGTTTGGTGGCGGCGTCAAAGCTGCTCGAAAGAATACAAGAGATAAGTATGGTGAAATGAGGACGGTATGCCGGACATAAGCATTATTACAGTCGGAACAAGTATGCCAGACATACCGCTGAAGAATTAAGGATGTTTTGAAGAATTTATTCCAAATGCTGCTCACGGCTGCGGTCAGGCTCCAGCATCGGTTCCTGTCCTATAAAGGCGAGCAGCTGATCCCGGAACTGTTTCAGCTCACGGGATTCCCTTTCAGCTTTCTTATATGCCGTACTGGATGTCCGGCGGTCGGCACATAAATTCTGATATTGTGATTCTATCTTCTGCAGGCTCATATCCTTCGGGTTGATGCCTGCATTTTCCAATATCTCAGCTGCACCCCAAGCGAGGTGAAGGTCATAGCTGTGGGTGCGGTAATAGCGTTCCTGGTCCTTGGACTTTTCGTAGTTTCCAGCATACTTTTTCTTTTCACCATACTGCCTTGCATAGCGCAGTATCTCGGCGGCGTCTTTGATCTGCTTATCGAGGGCAACGGTGGTCTTTTTCCCGGTCCGGGCCTGCAGGTGGAGGGCATCAATTCTTTCGTTCACTTCTTCCATGGAACGGAACCCCATTTCGGCAAGCTTTGACTGTATCTGAGCTGCCGCTTTGAGGTTCTGCCTGTCCGCCCATCTTTTTAGTCCCGGACTGTCGGCAAACTTCTCCTGTGAGGTGTCGATCATGGACGGTCTGCGGGCGGTCAGCTTTTTCATCCTTTCTGCACGGATGCGGGCCTTTTCCTCGACACGTTCTTTGATGCGTTCCTTGGTGTATTCCGGTCCTAAAGATTTTTCACGTCCGCGTATCCAGCGCTCCTGTCCAGGGGCGCGGAATGCAATATATTTATGGGCGTCTCCGCCGATCTCGGAATCCTTTATTTCATAGCCTTTCTGTAGCATCAGTGACAGCAACTCCTCATAGGTGTGAGCCTGCCGGATAGCATCGCCTATATCGCTCTTTAACTGAGCTTTCCAGGATGTGCCGTTTCCGGCAGCCTGCCACTCTTTATGGCTTTTAGCCTGATGGGTGTTTCCACGCAGGACGGACAGGTTATGTCCGGCACAGATCTCATCATTCAGGCGGCGGATATTCCGGTAGGTCTGTCTGCAGTCATGATACTTTTTATAGTCGATGTTGTCAGCGGCGCAGAAGATGATGTGGTTGTGGATATGGCCCTTGTCCGTATGCGTCGCTGCGATGTAGGAATAACGACCTTTTAAAAGCCTGTCCGCAAGCTCCTGACCGATCTGATGCGCTTCCTCCGGACTGACTTCTCCGGGGGCAAAAGACTGTATCAGGTGGTATGCTTTATTCGGGTCAGACAGGTCGGTATGGGAGAGGGTAAATTGGAAGTCCTTTGCCGCCGTTTCGGGCGATGTGGCAAAGGAAGAAATAAGCAGCCTGCTGTCAGTTTTATCCCCGTTGCAGATATAATTTACTGCTCCCGATACGGTTGCTTTGATAGCATGGATTTTTGTAATTGCCACAGCTTTTCCATCTCCTTTTTTATCTCATCAATATCGGCCTGATAGATGCTTCTTGTCTCATTGATCCGCTTGGCGATCTGGTTGATGTTGCCGCCGATCTTTCCGAGACCGGCATTGTATTCCCGGAGGTGGGAATAGTCCACATCGTAGACGATCCCTTCCACAATGAGCTGGCGTAAAAATGCGGAGCGGTCACGCAGACCGGACATCTTTGTTTTGGCGTTTAAAATGCGCATTTCGTCATCGCTTAATCTCAGATAAAGTACATTGCTTCTGGCTCTTTTTTCCATAATCTTTTTACCCTTTCCGTGAATGCCGCCACAGGGCGGCGTGTATGAACTATCTGCCGTTTCCGGCACTTGTAAAACGCTCCGTATTCGGAGCATGACAAGGGGTCAGGGGAGATTCCCCTGCAAGCACAATCCGGGTCAGTTTTTCGGCACGGAAAAATGGCCGGATTTTTTGCCTTTGGCTAGCCAAAGGCAGTGCTTGCGATTTGGTGCATATCCCTTTAGGGATATGCGGGTTCCGGCTCCCATAGGGGAGCTGCATGGAACCCATAACGCCGTATCCGGCGTATTGTTTCGTGCTGTGAGGGAAAAATAAAGAAAATAGAAAAACTGCCACAGCATGGGCGCAGTGGTGCGCCATAGGTTGTAGCAGTTTTGGTGTTGTTGTCATGATACACCATTTCCGGCAGAAAAGTCAAT
>CANQNF010000096.1 GCA_947625125.1 uncultured Clostridia bacterium | reverse complement strand
TATTCCCTTTGGGAATCTCCACCCTACCCTTGACATAGTTTAAGGGTGAAGTGTTACCGATCATTGACACTCCTACACAAGGTGGGGAAAGAATATCTAAAAGGGTATTTACAACATCTAAAAGGGGTGTATAATTAAAAGGCATTCATGATAACAGGAAAATTGTGCTGAATTAAAAGTTATCTGACTGACTTTTGTAAACGCCAGATACAACTTATAGAGGGGGAGGCATATGATAAGGGAAAAAGTTAAAAAATGTATCCACAGGGTAAATATATGGTTGCTTTTGTTTGCTATGATGTTTTCGGCAATGCTTACGGCATCAAGACATACGTTTGATCTCAGGGCTGATAGGGATACGGTAGACACAGTATTTATTACGGATTTTCATTTGATTGATTGCGTTATATGGATTGTAGCTGCGGTTATTGTATACATAGTGTTCAAAGGTGTAATGTATATATTCGCGTCTTCGGCAGGTCTGTTTTTTACACATAATCGGGGGGGGGGTTATCGACTGTTTATATTTTCTGCACTTTTTTTGATGACCATGTGGCTGCCGTATCTGCTTTCATACTTTCCGGGCGGCGTTTTCTCAGATACCGTAGATTCAATCAATATGGCTCTTTATAAAAATGAATTGGATAATCATAATCCGATATTATATACTTTGGTCTGGAGATTTATGTTTTGGATTGCAGGAACATTTTCTGGAAAGACTGAGTATGCAGGACTAAATCTTTTTACCGTGGTACAGATTTTTGCATGTGCGTTTGTTTTATCATTTTTTTTGTTTCAGTGTTATCGTTGGGGGTGCAATAAACTTTTTATTTGTTTGTGTCTGCTTGTGTTTGGCATTTTTTCCCTATATCCGTTCTACGGTATTTCTCTGTGGAAAGACACTCCATTTTCTATAATGACGTTTGTATTTTCTGTATTTTTATATTATCTGTTCAGAAATTCTCCTGAACGGATTTCGGCCTGGCAGCTTGTGATGTATTGTATAGGTAGTGCATTTATCATCTTTTCGAGGAATAATGGTATTTATGTAGCTGCTTTTTATTTTGTGACAATTACATTTATTTTGCTTATTATGCGTAGGAAAAATATAGCAATTAAGATAGGAATAGCGTCAGCAGCAATGTTGACTGTATCGGGAATTGTTCAGGGACCGGTATATGACAGTCTGGGATATGACATAAACAGTCATACCGAGAGCTTGGGAATACCGATGCAGCAGGTTGCTTATATTATTTCTACTGATGGAAAACTGACGCAGAATGATATTGATGAAATCAACAATTTAATGCCTTTGGAAAAATGGAGAGAATTGTATGATCCTACAGTAGCTGATTATATCAAGTTTTCGGGAGATTTTGATCGTGAATATATGGAAAATAATTCAGGGAAATTTCTCAAGACCTATGCACACATTGTATTAAATAATCCTGTTAAAGCAGTTAAGGCATATATGCTCTCAACAATAGGATTTTGGAATGTCTTTGAAAATTCAGGCGCTTCATATATTTGTAATTATAACTATCCTAATGTAGATTATGTCATGAGTGATTATTTTGAATATTTTTTTAATTTTTCGTTTAGAAATATGGTGGAGCCTAGAAAATACATCAGCGCGGCAATATTTGTATGGATAATGCTTGGAACTGTTTGTATATGTTTAGCAGAACATAATTACAGTGGCTTAATATGCGTTATGCCTACGATGGGGCTATGGCTGTCTGTTATGCTTGCAGTTCCGCTGTCGTATTCATTAAGATATGTATATTCTTTGTTTTTATGCGTGCCGTTGTATTTAATCGTTTGCATAGACTCTTTTCGCAAACAGGTATGACAAAAATATATTTGACGAATCCCGTTTTTCAGCGTTGGATCGGAAAAGGCTGCCGACATATTTGATTTTGGAGTCATGCATGGTTGTAGCATATCTGCCATAGCTTCCGTATTTTAGTCGAAATCCCTGTGCCATTGCCGGTACAGGGATTTTTTGATTTGCAGATGATGGTTAGGCACTTGCGATTGCGAGCTTACGCCAGAGATATATTTGCTCATGGATCCTCCTGCCGCTGCTGTCAGAAGGAAAGATAAGCATACCACGAAAGGTGGAATATTCAATTTCAATTCTGGGGTAATCCTTTGAGGTTCTTTTATTATTGTGGAATGAATGGATTAAGGGTATAATAAAACTAAGTATAACACAATAGAGGTATATAAGGTGTCGGAGGTGTTCTGTGATGTTGCCTGAAAGTATGAGAGAGGAACTGATACGGGGATTGACAGAGATTTTCCAAAATAATATATCTATGATTATCCTATATGGATCGGTGGCCAGAAATGAGGCGACGAACGAGAGCGATGTTGATGTCGCGATCATTGTAAAAGACCCGATGGACAAGGATACAAAAAGCCAATTTGTCAACTGGGTTGCAGACATGGATATCCGGTATGAGAGAGTATTTTCCATCGTAGACATACAGGAAAGCAATATGATGAAGTGGGACAAGGTTTTACCGTTTTATCAGAATATACGCAAGGAGGGGATCGTTTTATGGAAGGCAGCCTGAAAGAACTGGCGGAGTATCGTCTGGCAAGAGCAAAGGAAATGTTGGCAGCATCACAAAGCAATTTGGAGATAGGACAATATAAAACTTCTTTGAACAGGTCATATTATGCGGTTTTTCATGCGATGCGTTCTGCAAATGCGCTGAAAGAATATGACTCTTCCAAACATTCCGGAGTGATCGCTTTTTTTACCAAAGAATATTTAAAAACGGAAGTTTTGGACAGAGGACTGGCGGCAATCATAAAAGACAGTTCTCTCTGCAGAGAAAAATCGGATTATGATGATTTTTATATAGCAGGAAAAGCAGAGGCAGAAGAACAGTTGAGAAATGCGCAATACTTTGTGAAGAAGATTGAGGAGTATGTGATCGTGGCAGGGAAAAAGGTGTGATAAATATTGAGTTATTGGTTTCCAAGATAGTTTGTAATATCATCGAATGATATAACTGCAAAATGACAGGAAGGATTTATTTCGGGAAGGAGCGGTAGTGATGGCTATGATGGATGTCAAAATCCGGGTGAACCATAGTCAAGTAAGTAGACACATTTTTTTGTAAATTTTCTACCGGAGACAGAGAATTATTTCTGCCTC
>CANQNF010000095.1 GCA_947625125.1 uncultured Clostridia bacterium | reverse complement strand
CCGGAGCCGGGGACTGCCTGATGGAAGCAAGCAGTTCCGCCAGCATATCCGGCGTCAGGCCCTGTTCGCGGACAAGTCCAACGATGTCGGCGTTCTCAAGGCTTTTTACAGTTTCGTCGATCACTTTGTTGCGGGCGGTGAGCTTCTCGATCTTTTCCACATTCCTCTCGCGTTCCTCCCGCAGCTTTTCAATTTTGGGGTTCATTCAGAGCCTCCTTCCGGTAAGAGAAGCGCCTGTCCGAAACGGACAGGCGCTCACAAAAATACTTGGCAGCTATAAGGTTGTGTGCTTTTCCAGTTGTTCGTCCACATTCCGGCCCCCATACATGACACGGATCACCTTGACGGCCCCCGTTTCTTTATCCGGGATATAGAAAACAAGATAGTTGTCAACCGGCATGACGCGCAATCCGCGCCCGTGCCAGGGCTCTCTCGCGTATGCCCGATACCGCTCCGGCATGGTTTCCAGACTGAGTATTGCCTGCTCCAGCCGGTCTAACTGTCCGGCAGCGTTTTGAACAGAACGGAGCTTGATGGCGATATACTCAAAAATCCCGCGCAGATCGGCGTCCGCCTGTTCTGAGATCTCGATTTGAAACTTCATATCCCGTAATCCCTGCGGATGCCGTCAAATACGCTTTTCGCGTCATGCGTCCGGCCTGCCTGCATATCCGCGTACCCTTTCTCCAACTCCGCGTCCAGTTCCGCATCGGAAAGCCTGCTGATGTCCGGGACGGCAGCTTCGGGTAACTTGACATCAAACGGCAGACCTTTGTGAAGGATGATCTGCTTGTAGAACATCGTGATAGCGTTGGAGGCCGGAATACCGAGCGCGGTAAGGATACCCTCGGCCTGCTCTTTCAGATCCGGCTCAATGCGGGCGTATAAATTTGCTGTCTTTGCCATGTGCGAAACGCTCCCTTCTGAAGGCCGCCTGCCTTCATAGATATTATACACGTTTGTACGCACAATAGCAAGCAAGAATAAAGGGAATTTGCCTCATGGTTCCGGCAAACGTCCAAACCCGTAAAAATGCTCCTGCCAATAGCTTGTGTTGATGCTGGCATATTGAATGGGGTCGCCACAGTGGATCATCATCCCGTTGCCTACATAGATGCCGACGTGGGTGGGCTTATCCGGGTATGGCGCATCGTAGGTGTGAGAAAAGAAGACCAAATCACCCGGCTTGGGGTCCCGGACGGGGGTGCAGTAATCGGAGAGCGCCATAGCCCCCAGCCGGCCCACGTTCCAGCCAACGCCGCAGTGGTTGATGACCCAGCTCACGAAGCCGGAACAGTCGAAGGAAGTGGAGGGGCTGCTGCCGCCCCACACATAGGGATATCCCAGGAACTTCTCCGCTTCCGTTATCATGGCGGCAAACTGTTCGTCCTCCAACGCCTCCGGGGGTATCTCGTAGACATCATACGCCGTGCTGTACCGATCCACATAGGCGGAGCCTGGGAACAGGTCGGGCCGGTTGCCCAGCGTACTCATATAGGCGGCATACATGGAAAGCTGGTCCTCCGACATGATATAGACCGGCACATGGGAGAGGTTGGCGTTTTCCAGCGTCACGGTGCAGGTGTAGTAGGTGTATTCCTCCGTTTCTTCCTCGCCATCATTCGTAACGGTGCGCGTCCTCGTTTCCGTTGAGACGGTCTCGGTCAGCGTGTATTGCTGCTCGAACAGCATTTGCAGGACACTCTCCGCCTCAGTCATGGTCCACTCGCCGCCGAGGTAGGCGGTGACGGCAGAGATCAGCACATAGGGGTCATGCTCGATGCTGTCCAGATCGTAGAGGTACTCGTCATAGCTGTGGGTGCTCTCATAGGTGTCAAGATAGCTTTGCAGTTCCGCCTCCATCTCACAGTACCGGGCCTCCGCCGCCAGCATCTCACTGTCAGCGCTGGGGTAGGTGGTCGCCGCGAAACTGGACAAACCGCCTTGCAGCATGACGGAACAGGACGAGAACATGGACACGAAAATAGCGATAGCCGCGGCGATACACCCCGCGATCAGAAAGCCCTTTTTGTGACGGGCGATAAATTGGCCGGCCTCTTTGCTCTCCTTTGCCGCGCGTTCCGCCGCTCTTGCGGAGGTCTGCGCTGCGCTGACCGCTTGTTCACCGGCCTTTTTCGCCTTGGCATACTCCCGCTTGATCGCCTGTTTCTGCTGCCAGCGGGAATACGGATTACTGGAAAAACCGCCGTTCTGGTTCTGAAACTCCCTGTTTAATGCGGACACATTGGCATGGTCGGCCCCGCGCTCCGCCTGCGCTGCCGCCCGATAGGGCCGCAGCCTGTGCTCGTGGTACACGGCTCTGGCCGTGTGGACGCCGCCCTCCGTGGCCTGCGCCGTGGCGTTGGCCGCCTCCACGCCGGTGTTGTCATCACCGGCCTGGCGCACCTCATGGTGGAACCTGGCAAGGGCGGTGTCCGCCGCCGCAGTCTGCGTCAGCTTTGCGGAGGGCGGCTTTTTGGCCGCCTCCGCGAATTGAAGCTGCGTCTTGACCCTGCCGGTTTGGGGGTCGATGGTGCGGAAGGGCTTTCTGACCTTTTTCTTAGGGAGCTTTTTCTCGGCCTTCTCCAGTTTCTTCGTGCGGCGCTGGGCCTTGTGTGCGGATTTCTTCAGCTTGGAATCGGCCAGCTCCTCCTCGGTGAATTGCAGTTTTACCGCTATGGGCGCTCACCCCCTTTCCCCACAGCGCCGCTGTCACTGAGCGTCCTTTGCCTCGTTCCCGTAGAAAATGAGGCGCAGGTCCTCATAGTCATTCAGGAGCTCATTGGCCTGTTCCGCAGCGGTCCGGGCAAAACGCATCGCTTTCTTTGCCGTCTCCGTCAGGTAGGACTCGGCAAGATCGGCCAGATCGCTGCTGTAATCGGAGCTTTCGTCCTCATCGGGGAAAGAGTAGCTCTCCGCGCAGAAGTAGCCGGCGTCCTCCGGCTCCATCAGCTCGTCCTCCATGAGGTCGGAGAGGTCCGCCTCATCCCCGCTGACAAGGTAACGGGCGGGGATGTTCCAGCTACTCCACATCTCCTTGATCCTGGGAGAGTAGGCCGCCATGTGGGCGCGCACATCGGCGGTGGCGGCACACTCCGGCAGCTTCTCGATGGCCGCCTCCAACTGGCGGAGCATGGCGTACAGGGTCAGCTTATCGTCGATGTGCCGGATATAATCGTCCTTAAAGATGAGATACATTCCGTTATTCCTCCAATCCATTCGTATTGTTCTGTTCCTGGGGTTTCGTGGTCATAATGCGGTACAGCTCGGTGTCCTTCGGGAAGCGGTCCACAAAGGGCAGGATGATGTTGCCGTAGAACAGCAGCCCCTCGCCCTCGCCGGAATGGGTCACATAGGAGAGCTGGTGGGGCGAGATGTTGAGCTGCTTGGCGAGGATCTGGCGATCCCCGTTGGCCTGGTTGAGCATATAGATATAGTCCGAGTTCTCAAAGATATTCTCCACCTCACGGGAGGACAGCAGGTCCTTGACATTTTGGGTGATTCCCGTGGGGACTCCGCCCCACTTTCTAAAGCGCTTCCAAATCTCAATGGAATAGGCGGCTGTCTGTTCCTCCCGGAGCAGCAGGTGCATCTCGTCGATATAATACCGGGTAGACTTGTGGGCCTCCCGGTTGACGGTGACGCGGTTCCAAACGGCGTCCTGCACGATGAGCATCCCGATCTTCTTCAACTGTTTGCCAAGCTCTTTGATGTCGAAGCTGACGATCCGGTTCTCGATGTTGATGTTCGTCCTGTGGTTAAAGACGTTCAGAGAGCCGGTGACGTATATCTCCAGCGCTGTGGCGATATACTGCGCCTCCTTTTCCTCCTGACGCCGCAGCTCGTT
>CANQNF010000094.1 GCA_947625125.1 uncultured Clostridia bacterium | reverse complement strand
GATGGAATGCTTGTATTTACTGTAAAATATTAAATTTTCAAGATACTATTTTGAAGGCTTTTGACCCCGGCATCATGTCATTCAGTTAAGACTTTTCCATTTGCTCTATAGCGGTTTCCTATTTCAGAAACCGCTATCTTAATGTTGTGTAAAACATAAAAAATGTTACACTCCAAGATAGGTAGGGCTCATGATGGTAAAATTCATCTCAGTTCCTTTTATCCCGCTTCCCATATAGTTTTCTATAAAAACAAAGTACCCGTCCGATCCCGATTTTTTCTCCCATGTATCTATTGAATCCTTGAGCCTTAACAGGCACATGATTGGTTCTTTATAATATCTTTTCAGCATTTCAGGTGTTAGTTTATCTGTCTGTGTCTGCTGTTTTAGCAGATCCGCTACTTCTTCATTTGAAAAAGGATCGAATGCCATTAGTAATGCCTTTTCCAGTCTTGCATTATCCTCATTCCTGAATTTGCTGACATCCTGTTGTTCACCTGTATACTTTTCTTTTATATCAAACAATACCAAGGCAATGGCTTCACGCAATCTGCGGCTGTTTGACACTGGGTGGGCTCTGTGTACTTTTAATGCATTCCCCTCCAACGGAAACAACAGCATGGCGTATTGTTCTTCCTCGCCCTTCCGTATTTTTCCGAATTCCTTTTCCATCTGGGAATAAATCTTTTCAAACTGGTATAACTCCATTTTTTCTCCTTTTTGGCAAGAACCAAACTTTTTTTAAAAAATCCTCGAAAAAAACTTGACAAGATAACCAAAATATATTGCGCGAGCCTTGATTATAAACACATTTCAAGGAGGTGCCCTATGGCTCATATTTTCTTAGAAGACCTAAAAAACACTCTCGAAAACTGTGTTTTCGAGCTGGAAGAAATCCATTCCCTGTTCTGCCTGAATCCAGAAAGCGATTTTACCAGAAACCGAAAACTGTCCTTCCGGGATTACATTCACCTTATGCTCCAGATGCAGAGCAAATCTGTTTCCAATGAACTTCTTGATTTTTATGAACATGCTCTTTCAGCCCCCACGAAATCTGCCTTTACACAACAACGGTACAAACTTTTACCAGATGGCTGGGATTTCCTGTTCCATTCTTTTTGCTGGAAATGCCGTGCCTTGTCCGATAATCTATACAACGGTTACAGGCTTCTTGCATGTGATGGCTCGGATGTAAACATTGCCCGTAACCCAGCTGATGAAAGAACCTTTATCCATGAAGGCGAAAAAGGTTATAATGCCATTCATATCAATGCCCTTTATGACATCACCAATAAGACTTACTGCAATTTTCTTGTCCAGGGCAAAAAGAAACTCCATGAGCGTACCGCACTGAACATCATGATCGACCGCTACAAGGATCCTGTTCCCGCTATCCTTATGGCTGACAGGGGATATGAAAGTTTCAATACCTTTGCGCATTTGATCCGGAAAGACATCAAATTTGTAATCCGCATGAAAGATATCAACAGCAACGGCATCCTTTCTTCCTATGATCTGTCTGATGGTGAATTTGATACTTTCATAAGGACAACCCTTACCAGACGACATACGAAGGAAACTCTTCGTAATCCAAATATCTATACGGTTCTGCAACCTTATACAGATTTTGATTTTCTTGACGAAAGCTGTCTTTATTACGACATTGAATTTCGTATTGCGCGAATCCGGCTTGATAACGGAACTTACATCTGTATTGCAACCAACCTTCCAGAAAAGGAATTCCCCCTGGAAGAACTTAAAAAGCTTTATCGAATGCGCTGGAGCGAGGAAACAAGTTTCCGGGAGTTGAAATATACAATTGGACTGATAAACTGGCACAGCAGCAAGTATGAAGGCATTCTTCAGGAAATCAATGCCCGCATGATCCTGTATAATTTCTGTGAATTGGTAACTGCCCATGCAGTGGTAGAAACAAACAAAAATGCCAAACATACTTACAGGATTAATTTCGCCACCGCCGTCAATATATGCAAAGCATATCTTAAACATGGCGGTGACGAAACAGAGACTATGCTTCTGATACAAAGGTATCTGACACCTGTCAGAGATAACCGAAAATACCCCATTAACCTCCGCCCAAAGAGAAACAGGGATTTCGTGTATCGAGCAGTTTAAATCTCACCACCATTATACTTCCTTATGCGGCAGATACGCAATCTGTCTTTTTGTTGTACGCAAAAATATATCTAAGTACATTGTCTCCCCATTTTTTGAGCATAGCCGTCCGTTTTCCCTATCTTAGAATTCTTAACTGAACGGTATTTTCAATATGCTGCGGAGTGTGATATACTTATTTTACCGTAGTTAATCTTATCTAAATGACATTGATATTTTTGTTGACGCAATCTCCAATGATATAATAAAATTTCATCCGGCATTCAGGGCTAAAATTTATGTCAATTCGTTTTTATATTTCCTCATCATTTTTCTCATTCTGCTGCAAATAAAACATCGCCTTCTGTGTTTCAATTTCCTTTCGCAATTCTTCCTCTGTCGGCAAATAAAGCTTATACTTGGAAGCAAATAACTGCTCATTACCATGAAATACAGAATACCTTGCAATGTCTTCATCCGTGTCAGCGCAGAGCACAATGCCGATTGTAGGATTATCCCCATCGCTTCGCTTTAATTCATCATACATACGGATATACATATCCATCTGCCCCACATCCTGATGCGTGATTTTCTGTGTTTTTAAATCAATCAGTACAAAGCATTTGAGAATATAATTGTAAAACACAAGATCAATAAAATAATCCTGTTTTTCCGTATGAATATGCTGCTGCCTTGCTACAAAGGCATAGCCTTTTCCAAGTTCCATCAAGAATTTCTGTAGATTAGAAAGTATGCTCTTCTCAAAATCACTTTCTGTAAAGTCGGTATTCGAAGCAAGTCCCAAAAATTCTGCAATCATCGGATTTTTTATGAATTCCAGTTTGTCACTCTGATATTCTGCGGTCAACTCCTTCATTTCTGTTTCCACAATTTCTCTTTTCTGCGTCTGAAGCATTCGATAATAATACTGCGAAGAAACATTCCGCTGTAATGTTCTGACACTCCATGTTTGTTCCGTCGCTTCTTTCTCGTACCATGCACGTGCTTTTTCGTCATCCACTTGCAACAGCACTGCATAATGCGACCACGATAGTAGTTCTTGAGATTTTCCAGACACTGTCTGGAAAATCTCAGGATAAGTTTTATAGAATGAATAAAAACTGTATAAATTAGATTTTGTAAATCCTTTGCCATACTCTGCCGACAACTCTTTAGCGAGTTTCTTTATAATTTCCGCCCCATACTTTGCCCGCTCTTTACCTCCCATTTCTTCACTGGCAATTCTGTATCCAAGAAGCCAATTTCTTTGAACAAGTGTTGTATTGACTGCCTGATGTGCAGCTTTCTGTGATGATTCTATGATGCCGCACATATCTTTTAATATATCATCCGTTTTAATAAAATCACTCATAATATTATTTTTGCCATCATATATCAGCTTATTCTCCATAATTATTCGGCTCCTTTTCACCATTTTCCGACAGCAATTTTCATTTCACATATTATAATTGCAAGTCCGACTCTCCAGAAATATTGGTAAATCGTTGGTAAAACTACATAAGAAACACAGAAAATCCCTGATTTTCAACACTTTTTCCATGCTGGGCAGATGTTGCCGTGGCAGATGAATAATATTTTAATCATATCTTGGCATATCCTTTCATTTCCTTGTTTTTCCCGGTTTTCCAACATTTCTCAATGTTTCTTTCCACCCCTCAAAATTTCCATATCCTTGCATATCATAGCATATCATAGCATATCCCGGCATATCTTGGCCATAAAAATAAGTAAAAATTAAGTAAAACCCCCATTGTTACAATTCAGCGCCCAGCCAGGCCATAAGTTTTGAGCATTAAAATTAAGCCGGTGTCCGAGCGTGTACTTTG
>CANQNF010000093.1 GCA_947625125.1 uncultured Clostridia bacterium | reverse complement strand
AATTCAAATTTTGTTCGTACATTTGCATCGTAGTTAAATGCAAAAGTAATGACTTATTTTGAGTTTACAAAAAGATTCCCCGACGAGGAAAGCGCGATTGACTTCATCGTGGAGACGAAATACAAGGACGGTTATGTATGTCCGAAATGCGGATGCGTGCACAACAAGATATATCGGCAGAACTACGACCGGAGGAAGCTCTACTGCAACAACTGCAAGAGCGAGTTTTCCGCGCTGAAAGGAACGATATTCGAGAGGACGCATCTTGACCTGCGCATGTGGCTCTATGCCATCAACCTCGTGAACGTCTCTCGCAAGGGCATTTCCGCTTTGCAACTACAACGGGAAATGGGTATGGGGTCTTACGAATCAGCATGGAGAATGTTACACCAAATCCGCAAGGCCATGGAGAACGAGGAATACAAGGAGACCTTCGAAGCAATCGTGGAGATAGACGAGACCTACGTGGGAGGGAAGCCGCGCAAGGAGAACAGGCTGACGATAGCGACAAGGATGACGAGAACAGGCCGAAGAGAGGTCGTGGAACGTCCAAGACGCCCGTAATAGGCGTAAAGGAACGCAATACGGGAAAGGTACACGCCGTTGTCGCAAACTACAATGACGAGGGTAAGCGGTTGAGCGGAAAGCAGCTTTTCGCCGTACTCAAAAAGGTATGCAAGCCGAACACGACGGTAATGACCGACCAATTATCCGGATACGACATCCTCGACAGGGAAAACGAGGGCAACTTCGTCCGGCTAAAGATAGACCACACCGTAGCATACTCTCTCGGAGACGGAATACACACCAACGGCATCGAGAGCTTTTGGGCGGTGCTGAAACGTGGTGTGTACGGCATCTTCCACAACGTATCGGTCAAGTACATGCAGCGGTACGTGGACGAGTTCTGTTTCAGGCTCAATCATAGGAACGAGGAAGAGGCGTTCCTATGCCTTGTAAATCTTGCAGTGAAATAATATAAAAATTAATACGATGAATACTAATAAATTACGAATAGTCGGGGGGGGGTATTAGTAAACTTTCTTCAAACAAATGGATTCCCTATTATATTTGAATCTAACAATCAAATAGCAAAACTTCATTTTAGCACAGGCGAAATAATCTTTGATTTAATTGCAAACCAGTTTAATATACCATCCATTCCTCACGGTCGTTCTAATATCTTTGACTTGTCTAAAGAAGAAAATCATTCGGTTGTAATGCTTTTGATAGAACTTTTATCAAAAGGATATTCTCCTAAAAATATTACGTTAGAAAAAAGTTGGCAAACAGGTCATTCTCCCGTGTACCTTGATGTCATGTTGAAAAATCCGGCAAATTCCGACATCTTTATGATTGAGGTTAAAAATAAGGAAGAATACTTAAAATATACCAAACCAAACAATGATAAGAAAGTAAAGCAATTATTCTCCTATGCAATGCAAGAAGCCGAGACGAAACTTGTCTCATTTTATACGTTTGATTTTGAGCAAAAGATTTCTCTTTTTTCAAATGTGTTCTGTGCGGATTTACGTGAATCATCTGTTAATTGCGATGATTTTTACGACAGATGGAACAAAATATTTGACCGCCAAAATTGGGTAAGCAACAATGATATTTTTAATATCAAAAAGGAAATAATATCATTTGAAAATCTGCGGCGATTAACGGAGGTTGATACCGATATACTATTCAAACAATTTCTTACCATATTGAGACTTAATTCCATATCGGATAAGCCAACGGCATTTATGAAAATGATTAACTTATTTCTTGCGAAACTTGCCGATGAAATTTCCGAAGACAAAAATTTTTCATTTCAAGATGTTACCGGAAACGATATAGCATGTAGAGGCATGAAATTCCAATATATAGATTCAGAAACACCCGAATCATTTATGAAAAGGCTCAATGACCTATATAAGGAAGGCATGTCAAAATATCTAAATACATCCATAATAGATTATAGCGATTCGGATATATCAAATGCCTTATTAGGCAGTAATCATGCGGATGTCATTAGAACAATGATTGAAAATTTACGATTAAAGAAAGACGTAAATTTTTCGTTCATTGATGTATATGATGATATAACATTCAGGGGAAATTTTTATGTCGTTAAAGACATGGTGGCTCTCATAGAGCGATTTAGGCTAAAATACGAAACAAAGCATCAGTTTCTTGGAGATTTTTTTGAAGAATTGTTGAATACCAGCTTAAAACAGGAAGCAGGGCAATTTTTCACACCATATCCGTTAGTCGATTATATGATAGATTCATTAGATATAGAAAACAGAATATTGCAGTCGTTAAAGTCAGGGAATAGAGATTTCATTCCTGCGGCCATTGATTATGCGTGTGGTGCAGGTCATTTCCTAATTAGCTATATGACTGCTGTTCAAAAAATAATAAACACTATAAATGGCAGTAATTACACATCATCTCAAAAAAAACGTTTGACATCATTTATTGATAATCCGTATTCGTGGGTAAACAAAGAAAATGTAATAGGTATAGAAAAAGACTATAGATTAGCTAAAACTACAAAAATAGCATCGTTTCTAAATGGAGACGGAGATGCAAATATAATTGCAGGGGATGGTATCAATAAATTTAGATGTAGAGAGTATGAACATTCTATTTTGTATTCAGATGGTAAAAAAAGAGAAATTTTTGATTATGTAATTTCCAATCCTCCGTACTCGGTAGAAGGATTTATGCTTAATTTCCAAAGAAATGGAATAAACAAAGATTCCGGCACATTTGATTTATTAAATTTCGGCATAAATCCCAAAGAGACTGCAATTGAGATTTTTTTCATAGAACGTATGGAGCAACTGTTAAAAACAGGAGGCATAGGTGCAATCATTTTACCGCAGAGCGTACTATCGGGAGAAAAATATCGCAAAGCAAGAGGATTCATATTATCTAATTTTAAGATATTATCGCTTTTGCTAACAGCGGATATAACATTTTCCGGAACAACAACAAGCCCCGTGGTTGTTATCGCGAGGAAACAAAAAATGAACGACACTAACTACAACATACTCATTCACAAATCTCCTAAATATTCTTCTCCCAATGAGACGAGGATGAGAAAAAAGGAAATAGATTTTTTGAGATATGAATTTAGTTCAGATAGAAATAAGCCAAATACGATGATTAAAGAAAAATCGTTATTGCCTAAATTGTCTGTAATGACAAAAACATTTATTGCGGGCGAACAGATTCAAATTGACGAATCTTTACAAAAATATTCAACGATAAGAAATCTTAATGAAATATTGTTGAATACGGATCCAGATAAAGACTTCTCCGGAGACATTTATCCAAAAAAAATCAACGCGGAAGGGGCTCCACTTTCCAACTTTTGCAAAATAAATGAATATACAGAAGATGACTTTGATAAAGTGCCGGATAAATACATTGAGATAAGCGATATTAAAACACAAACACCCAATAAGAAGAAGGTAACGAAACGATATTGTAAGAAAGGAGATATTTTAGTTTCCTCGCTTACTCCCCGTGCGGAACAGATTGTTATAGCAAACGATGATTTTATGTTATCAAACGCAATTCATGTTCTTTCCTCGTTTAGCAGTATAGAATTACGCGACAAAGTTTTAACGGCCCTGAAAAAAGGTGAGACTATATCGCAAATGAACGCCTTATTAGATGGATTCAAAGTAACCTACGGTAAAATTTTCAGAAACAAATTTGTTGTATCACAATGTAAATATTAACATGACCAAATAAAAGGCATACGGGAAACTGACGAGGTTTTTATTTTCTCTTTGTCATGGTACGCAAGCGGTAATGCGCAAGGCCGCTTTGCGGTCGAATGGAAACTGTAAATTTCTAATTCATTTACCATCACCAAAATTCGTATTAAAATCCGAGTCAGAGGGAACCCCCCTCACATGGTAGATTAGACGGCCCGGCCACGTAATTCGAGGAGGCCGCTATATCCCTACGAGATAATTTCCGGGATGGCTGGGGTACAAAGGCTACCCCCGCCATCTTTTTCCCGTATGCCAAACATTTTCTTCAAGCCTTAATCGGATGGTTCCG
>CANQNF010000092.1 GCA_947625125.1 uncultured Clostridia bacterium | reverse complement strand
CGGCCACACTTTGCTAAACGGTGATTTCCATGCGCTGAACGCGTTTCAGCGCATGGGCTAATCGCCCGGAATAATCAATATCTGGAAAAACAACCTTTTTCCCTCTGGCATGAAGCTGCCGGAGTTGTTTCATATTTGTGCTGACTGTCCGGTAAATAGAATGTTTTACAGGAACGGGGTTGTTATTACGGGTATGTATATGGTCGAGATAGTATTCTGTTACCGGAAACATGTTCTGTAACAAGAAGGCGGCTTTTTTTCCGTCAAACTCTCCTATAACGATAGTCAGGCACTTCCCGTACTTTTCTACTTGCCTGTCATAGATAGCCTGAAATTTATTTACCCGGCTGCTGAGCGGAACCATCCAGAAAAGCCCAGTCTTTTCATCTCGAAGGCAGTAAAAAGTAGGACGGTATGCTCCGTTCTCCTTATTCTGCATGAGTTTGTCATCTTTTACTTTATTAAAGTATTCATCTTTGATATGGTAAACATACCCTTCCTGGTAAATCATGGTCTCCTCACCATTCAGATAAAAATAGCCCTACCTTTTGCCGGGTGTCCGTAAGAAAGTTTTGAAACAAAATTTGATTATGGCATCTGTCAGACAGGATTGAAAGAACTACAAAAGGTATGGAGATAAGACGATGCCTTACTCCATACCTTTTTGTGTCGTACAGATTTCACTTATTCCTACTCTAAAAGTAATAAGCGAATATCTATGATCAATTCTACCTATTTATTCGGGATTACTTATATTATTATATTTACTTGTTAATTTCTTGGCACATTTTTTATGAAACATATTTATCCCCAAAATATTAATTGCTCGACGTTCATCAATTAATTCTTGAAGTTGTTCAACTCCTTCGTTTGTTAAATGTGCTTCAAGCATTTTCTGTGCCCCGTCAATCTTAATAGATAGAATCCAATATCGTCCGTTATCAATTACTCTTTCTATTAACTTAATAAGGAATCCAGCAGAACACAGCAATGTTATTATAAAGCTGTTTCGTAATGCCAATGCAATGTAGATTGCTATAAATACTCCTAGCGAAATATATGCTACAATACATCTTACAGGGAACAGTTTTTTATCCCACCATGTATTTTGCCGTTGACATTCAAACTTCGCTTCTAAACCGTCATATGGTTTTGAAAACACATACCAATCATGCACGCCTGGAGGACTATCGTTTCCTGTGTTTTTCATCTGAAGTTCTGCGGCTTTGAAATCTTTTGAACAGATTTTCTCGGCAAGTTCTGCCAGCTGCCGTTTTTCAGTCTCGGAATACCGTTCTGCACCGATATCTATTGAGTAAGCATCAAAGTATTTTCTCAAATCTGCTGCTTTTTGCACGTTTTTATTTACAAAAGCCATAAGGACCCAAGCAAAAACGTCCGCAGTAAAAGGAACAACAAATGAAATATACACCGGCAATCCGTTCGGAAGGAATATACAAAAGGCTGATATTAAACAAAATAGCCAAACAAAATAGTTCTGTTTTTCTGCCGAATTATAACAATACCTGGCGGCATACTGAACCTTTAACATGAATGATTCATTTTGCTTTTTCACGATATCGCAGTTGCTCATAACAATTCACCAAATAATCATATATATTCTTATAGTCAGCTTGGACAATCTTATTGAGGCGATTATCCATATAATATTTCATAACTATCGGTCCATGACAAAGGCGAAGCTTTTGATTAGAGCCACAAGGACATAACGAATGTCCTCGATAAGGATGCTCACAGATTGCTTTCATAAGTGCGAAAACTTTAATTGGATCTTTCTCATGAAAGAGCTCTTGATAGGTTTCCACGATTCCCTGCACACCATGACCGCGCTCGCCAAAAGGGAATTCTCCGTACCTTTGAAAAAATTCATAAGAGAAATAGTACGTTTCAACAAATTCCCTTATCCACTCAACTAAGGAAAAGCTATCAAAAAATCGAATACGAATACTCGTTTCAGTTTCAAGGCACAGTTTTCCATTATCATATCGATGTGGATAATCTTTCGCTATGCGATTTTCGTTGTCAATCACATAAGGTAATTCGTTAGAGTTTAGAGGAATTACAATCTGGACAGGATAGTTCTCGGAGAGAAAGAACCCTTTTGACTTACAGTTTATGAAAATATCACCAGTAAGCTCAATTTGGGTCTCGCTCTCTGCCTCAATATGTAATCCACTCTGGACTTCAAGCAATTCTGCTATTTGTTGATGCGCCATTTCTTTAGTAAAAATCATTGAGCACTGTAGGGACGCGCAGCAGTTTGTGAAGTAATCTGCCGCGGAGTCGCTTCTCCACAATATTTTTTCCCAAGAAATTCCGAAACACTTACACTTCCAAAACCGTTCTCAAGGATAGCTCTGAATTGCGTATTATCTTTTTGTTCCAGAGAACTGATAAGATCCTTTCGTGCGATTTCAATCCACTGGAAAAATCTATTTGGAATACGCTCATCATTATTCCACTGATCAGCTAAATTATCTTCAGGATTTGCTGGGTTCTCAATAAACCATTTTCCATCAGGTCGTGAAAAAACGGTCCGAAATCCATATTTTTGATTAAAGTCTTTCTCTGTGATGTACTGATGCTCTCCATAAATTGTAAGCTCAGAAAGCACATAATTTAGAAGTTCAAAAACAGTACAATTCGGATTAAAGTGTTCCGCAATCTTGGTTACAGTCACATTGATAATAGCTGAAATAGGTTTTATTTCATCTCCATCTTTTAATCTTGCATAATAATTATTCCGATGGCATTTCAGAATTTGGATGACTCGTTGAAGTGCAGAGCGTTCAAGTTCGTTTGGGATTTCTTCAATCGACTCATACAATGCACGATTCTCTGCAAAAATCCGCATTTGTTCAGCTTCCTTGGATGAAGATAAAAAGGGCGCATTAATTTCATCAAACCACTTACGAAGTCCTTTTGGGTTATTAGTGATCCACCGAAACTTGCACATATTGTTACACTTTGGAATCGAGATCGCCGTATCAATCAATACTGGAACAAGGCTTTTAAGAATTAAACGTTGCTTTACTTCATCAGACTCATCAGCTGCTGGAACAACGTCAATCGAAAAACCAATCTCGCCAACATCTGCATATTCAATGGTAAAGCATGTATCGTCTATTTTAAGTCGATCAGCATAAGTTTTGTTGGACTTAAGTGCGATTTCCACTTTGTCTCGTAATTCCTTTGGTGTGTAATCATTCCGAGATCCCATTACCTGGCAGATAAAGTCGAGATCATAACTTGCGGAAGAATCTTTTGCACTGGGACGAACTACAGTGCCGAATGCAAATGATCCTTGAGGATAGATTTCAGCTTTTAATCCGCTATCATTCAAGTATTTTCCCAAGGCTTGATATTTCTCCACAGCGTTATGGTATAAAGTGGGAGAGATATCTAATCCTTGAATGATAGATAAGATATCCTTTTGACGTTCATAAATATTCTTCATAAATACCTCCCAATCTATTGTTGGCACTCGATGCCGGTGAGTGCTAATTTTCTTCAATATACAACATTAGAGACGAAAAGTCAAGCACCACTTAGTCAGCTTTTCGGAAAACCTGCACTGTTACTTCCGCTTGCCCTTTCCATGTGAAAACTGCGGTCTACCTTTACCTCTTAAGCTTGTCGAATTTTTCATATATAGAGAGAGCTTCAGCACCTCAATCAGATTGATAAGCTGTTCCTTGGAGAGCCTATCATAGGAGATACCAAATTGGGCGAGAAATGCGCGCAACTGCTTTTCTTCTTTGCTTCCCTCGTAACTCATGGCGTCTTGGAGCTGTCTTTGCACCTCTGCTACATGGGAATCTTCGTCGGCTGTTGTAGTGTCTGACTTATGCTTTTCTCGAATGTCTTTCAAGATCACTGAAATATCTTCAGCAGTAATGTGGCTGAAATAGTCTGTTTCCTGAATCTGTGCGACTTCCAATGTCCTCACATCTAACTTGTTCTCGTCTGCTCCATCTTTTTCTAATAATTGTTTTCTCACGGCAGCGAGAACGGTGTTCATATCGTTGATCCGCATATCGGCTATGCGGTCTATGTAAATTTCCGCATCCACAAGGAAACGCCGGAAGTTCTCATGCGTTACCATCTCGCAGAGCAGCCGGTTGTTCAGCTTTCCGCTTTTTAATACGTCGATCATGTCATCACTCAAATGCAGCTCATGCAGGGCTGTGTTTGGGTGATTTTTTGTTGTGTCACAGTAAAAATAAACCACCTGCTCTGCAGGTGGAGGGAAGATCTTTAGATGAAAGCAATCTCCCGTGTTA
>CANQNF010000091.1 GCA_947625125.1 uncultured Clostridia bacterium | reverse complement strand
TATGTTCACAAGCCCTGTCAGAGCTGACGGCAGTGAGAAGTGGGTGGACTTTGCGGAACGCTTTTGGCACTGTGAAGCAGTTTCGTCTATGAGCAAAGCAAGGTTCACGGATTGCTACAACAAGTGGTGCTTAAAGCACGGTTATAACCGCAGCGACAGCAAGGCTCACGAACTCTACGACCTGGCAAAAGCACAAATTGCCACTCTTCCGTATACAGACGGAACCAAGGCTCTTGTAACACAAGCGGTCGCTCAATTAAACTCCGTCTCAAAAACACTTGCCGCAGTTAAGGTCGAAATGCAGCGATTGGCTTCTATGCTGCCGGAATACTCGACAGTATTGGCTATGTGCGGAGTCGGAGAAACCCTCGGTCCTCAGCTTATGGCTGAGATCGGAGACGTCACAAGATTCCCTCACAAAAAAGCTCTTGTAGCTTTTGCAGGCGTGGATGCTCCGCCGTTTCAGTCGGGCTCTTTTGAGTCAGCTGACCGAAGCATCTCTAAGCGCGGCTCTCCGTCTCTTCGTAAAACTCTGTTTCAAGTAATGCAGGTGCTTCTCAAGACCTCGCCGTCCGACGACGCTGTATATGACTTCTTAGACCGCAAACGAGCCGAGGGTAAGAAGTATTATGTCTATATGGTTGCAGGATGTAATAAGTTCCTGCGCATATACTACGCGAGAGCCAAAGAATGTTTGGCTGATGCAAACGGCTAAACCGTAACTATGATTGCATACATAACTCGGTGATGTTTTAGGCATCGCCTGCTTTGCTATGCCTTTTTTCTTCTTCATATATTTTTTTATTTTCCTATTGACTTTTATTTGCAGGTTTTATAATAAAAAAGTGCGCAGCCGAAACCACGCACCGAAAAATACATGGCTCGTTGCTGCCACACAAATTTCTTTATCAACCAAAGTATAATAAATAAGAGCCTGCATTTTTACCAATAGTAAAAATGGACTTTGGTCGATAAATTTATTCAATTTGTGTGGCACGATTATTATACAATATTTTTCCGGAAATGTCAACTGATTTTGTGAATCATTTTTCGTCGGCGCTCCAAAGGTCGGAAAGAGCTTTCTGATGGCGCAGCTCGCCTACCACGTCAGCACCGGCACTCCGATGTGGAATTTTGAGGTCAAGCCTGCGACGGTTTTATATCTCGCGCTCGAAGATGATTACGCTCGACTCCAGAGCCGTTTTTATAGAATGTTTGGAACAGACAGCGCGGACAACCTGCATTTCTCGACGGTCGCAAACAGCGTGAACGGCGGTCTGGAGAACCAGCTGCGCGGGTTCATCGAAGCGCATAAGGATACCAAGTTAATTATTATTGATACCCTGCAAAAGGTGCGAGAAGAAAGCAAAGAAACGTACAGCTATGCCAATGATTACCAGATAATTGCCCGATTGAAATCATTTGCGGGGGCATATGGCATTTGCCTTATGCTCGTTCATCATACCAGAAAACAGCAGGCTGACGACAAGTTTGACATGATTTCGGGGACGAACGGCTTGCTTGGCGCTGCCGACGGCGCGTTCGTGCTGCATAAAGAAAAGCGGACGGCGAACGCAGCGATTCTCGAAATTTCGGGGCGCGACCAGCAAGACCAAAAACTGTATCTCACGCGCAATCAGGAAAAATTGACGTGGGAGCTCGACCGCGCCGAGACCGATTTGTGGAAAGAGCCGCCCGAGCCGCTGCTGGAAGAAATCGCCAAAATCGTGACCGTCGAAAGCCCATTGTGGGAGGGTTCGCCGACCGACCTTGCTAAGCTCATCACGACCGAAATCCCGGTCAATTCCCTGACGAAGCGGCTCAACGTCAACGCCGGCAGGCTGCTGAACGAGTACGGCGTGGAGTACCGAAGCTGCCGCGACCACGATGGCAGAAAATTGAAATTTCAACGCCGCGCGTGACGGTTCGTGTCGGCTGTGACGGTTTATTTGGGGACGGCGGCGGTGTGAAAAAACCGTCACAACCGTCACAGCCGTCACGGGGGAGTGCAGAGGGAAAGTCTGGTCTCGCCTGTCGGCTCGGTCGGTGCTTTTGCCTGCGGCAAAGGTCGCCACCGGCGACCCGCACCGCAAGGGCGCTTTTGTTGGGAACTGCCGAAAGTGCAATACACGCGGGGCTTTGTCTGCGAGGCAACCGAGGCAATCGTTGCCGCCGAGGGCAGACGAGCAGGAACAAAGCCAGCTTGTATTTGCGTTACTCTTGACAAGAGTAACAGAACCGAAGTTACTTTATTATAAGGAGGACTATGAAGAGAACTATCAGCGCGATGGTGGGTAAGGGTTCTGTCAACCATAATTCACGCAAGTTCAAGGCTGCGAATGTTGACGGCGAGCGCACCGACCGAAATATTGATTATTGTAATGAAAATATTAAGGACGTTTATCATGAGCTTTTCGATGACGCTCTGGAACGGTACAACGCCAAGCAAACCCGTGAGGACAGGAAAATTTCTGATTACTATGAAAAAATAAGGTCAGGTAAGCAAGAAAAGCCATTCCATGAACTAATTTTGCAGATTGGCGACAAGGACAACATGGGCGCGACCACCGAGAACGGCGAGCTTGCCAAACAGGTTTTGGACGAGTATTATCAAGGCTTTCAAGAGCGGAATCCCACGCTCCGAGTTTTCTCCGCTCACCTGCACATGGACGAAGCTACGCCGCATTTGCATATTGACTTCGTTCCGTTTACCACGGGTAGTAAACGGGGACTGGATACCCGAGTATCGCTAAAACAAGCTCTCGCGGCTCTCGGATTTAAGGGCAGCACAAGGGGCATGACTGAATGGAATCAATGGGTGCAATCGGAGAAAGAACAGCTTGCCGAGGTCATGGAGCGGCATGGTATTGAGTGGGAGCAAAAGGGAACGCACGAAAAGCACCTCTCGGTTCTGGACTTTGAGAAGAAGCAGCGCGCAGGAGAGATTGAGCAGCTTAACGCCGAGATTGAATCCGCGAAAACGGACTTGAAAGCTGTCGAAAGACAGTTGAATCAGACTGTACCGAAACTAAAGAGCGCTGAGAAGTTGGCGCAGGATTTTCCCGATGATGTGGATAAGATTTTGCCCGAGGCAGGCGCGCTGGAATCCGCAAAAACCTACCGTGAGAAAAAGGCAAAACCTGTGCTTGAAAAGGCGGTTCGGCTAATCAAGTCGCTGTATCATTCGGTGCTTGATTTGCAAGCCGAGAATCGCGAATTACGCGCCAAAAATGAAAGCTGGTTTTGTTTCTGCTCGCCTGCCCTCGGCGGCAACGATTGCCTCGGTTGCCTCGCAGACAAAACCCCGCGTTCATCGACAGAAAAGAGAACAGTTATGTGCGGGTCAGCGAGCATAACAAAAAGCTGCTGCGCGAGAACGTCGAGCTGCGGGAGGACAGCAAAATGCTGCAAAAAATCATGAAAGCAATAGGAATCGAAACCGTTGAAAACATTTTGCGAAAAAGTCGCGGCGACATGGATATAGATTTGTCATAAAACTTATATATGTATTTTTATCGCTTTAGGGTTGACAATATCAATCAAATGATTTATAATATCTGTCAAGGAGGGAACTATATGACAACATCTGAACAGATTAGGGTACTTTGCGTCCGTACCGGCGTCAGCTTGTCGGAGCTTGCGCGGAGAATAAACCAAACTCCGCAGAATTTCAGTGCCAAATTAAAAAGAAACACCGTAACGCAAGAAGAATTAAAGCAAATTGCGAGTGCTTTAAATGCAACATATGAGCAATATTTCGTTTTGCCCAACGGCGATAAAGTGGAATAAGAAAGGACGAAAAATGACAAATCACAAGATAGTGTTCGGCGACAGCAGGAATATGAGCCAACTTCCCGACAAATCCGTTCAACTAATCATAACTTCGCCGCCTTATTGGCAGCTAAAAGACTATGGCTCGGATAATCAGATAGGCTTTAACGACAGCTATGAAGATTACATAAATAATCTCAATTTGGTTTGGCAGGAGTGTTACCGCGTTCTTTCGGACGGCTGCCGTCTTTGCATAAATATAGGCGACCAGTTTGCAAGGTCGGTTTATTACGGCAGATATAAAGTTATCCCGATCAGAACGGAAATTATACGCTTTTGCGAATCGTTGGGCATGGACTATATGGGAGCGATTATCTGGCAGAAAACCACTACCATGAACACCTCGGGCGGCGCAATAATGGGGAGCTTTCCCTATCCCCGAAACGGCATATTGAAAATGGACTATGAATTTATACTTTTACACAAAAATTAGATAGGAATTTTGATTATCTCTTTAGAAGTTCTTAAATGTCGGTATAGCCCGTATTTTCGGGCTTTCCCG
>CANQNF010000090.1 GCA_947625125.1 uncultured Clostridia bacterium | reverse complement strand
AAGGTCTGCCCTCACTGCGGGAAAGAGTTTATCCCGACAAGCAACCGTCAGATATTCTGCTCCAAGGAGTGTAATTATCAGGCAAGACGGGCGGGGAAGAAAGCGGAACGGGAGGCCGAGCGTGGCGATCACTACTATCGCAAGCGTGTATGCGAGGTCTGCGGCAAAATGTTCTGGCCGAACAGCAGCGGTCAGACCCTTTGCTCCGAGGAATGCCGCAAGAAACATCATAACGAGTACAGTCTCGAATGGTGGCACAGGAAACAGGACGAAAAAGAGCTTCGGGAGGTGGTATGATTTGCTCTTTAGTCAGCTAAAGCAAGAGGGCAAGAAGTTTTAGTGTCTCATCGTAGAGGTCAAGAATCACAAAGGAGAGGAACGCTATGGAAATCAATTACAAGAAATCAATCATTCATCAGGTAGTGGAGGGAGTGGATATGGAAACGGAGGTTTTGCTGCCGGACTTCGGTGACTGGCAGGAGCAACGCCCTATCGGGCTGTTGGGGCAACGGCATCTGCGGTATATCAAGGATTACCGCAAGCCGCTGTATATGGAGCTTCTGACAAGCGGCAGGCTCAACGCCTACCTTGCCGAACTGAACGAGGAAGCGGAGGATATGCTTTCCCGGCTGGTAAAGCAGCTTGCCGAAAAAGAGGGCGTGACCGAAGCACTCAAGGCCGAGGACGGTATGAAATGGACGCAGGCTATGAATAATATCCGCAACCGTGCCGAGGAAGTGGTTTACAGCGATTTGATTTACAATTAGACCGCTATATCACAGGGAAAGGTCGCTGTCAGCAGACGGCGGCTTTTCTTTTTGGAGTCCGCAATATGAAAAATTTTTCTTTTCCCTCTTGACAAAGTTTTATGATTATCGTAAAATATATTACGAGATACAGAAATCTCATAATGATTATCGCAAAGGAGGAATACGGATGGAGTGTAATGATTTTGGCGCTCCCAAAGTGAAAAGAGGACTTATTAAAAAGTCGATGATCGGGTTAAGCATACTGAGCATAGCCGCCGTTGTGATTGCAGTCATCTTCTTGCCATTTTTGGTTGACTACTATCAGGACTTAACAAACAGGGTACTCGGATACACCTATGTTATCTTTATGTGGATAACAAGTGTGCCGTTTATCGTTATGCTGGTATACTTCCTGCTCATTAGTCTTTCGCTCAATCGGGAAAAGGTATTTGCAGACAAGGTATTGCGCTATATCGGTGGCATACAAATCTGTCTGCTGATAGAAATAGCTCTGTATCTCTATGGAGTAATCTGGTACAGGTTTGTCTTGACAATGGTAATTCTGCTTGGCGTCGTAATCTTGCTTGTGCTTGCAACTCTATTTAAAGAAGTTGTCAAGGATGGGAAAGAATACTACACCGACAGCAGTCTTTCCGTTTAGGAAAAGGAGGCTGCGATGATAGAAGTAGAATTGGATTTGATGATGGTAAGACGAAAAATGACATTGACCGAACTGTCGGAAAAAGTCGGGATTTCAATGACAAATTTGTCCTTGCTTAAAACAGGAAAAGCCCGCTCCATTCGGTTTTCAACTTTGGACGCAATATGCGATGCTTTGGATTGCGAGGCGGGAGACATAATCAAATATGTTAGAAAGAAGGAAAACAAACAATGAGGAAATCAAAAAAGAAAATTTTGACGATTGCAATTATAGTAGCGGTTGTTGTTATCGCTATTCCCGTAGGTTTGTATGTTGCAGGAAACTACTATTTCAATGACGCTCATATCTATGAGGAAACTTGGGATTTCAATCTCCCACGAAATATCAAAGAAGAATACAGTGCCAAAACTCCGCAAGATTTCCGTGGCGAAGGGCTACGCTATACGGTATTCCATTATGAGGCGGACGGCTCAGATTTCATAAAGACTTTTGAATCTGAGAAAAACGAGCAAATAGAGACTGAAATTTCCGCTATTCTTGCCGATTTGTCCGTTTCCGAGGAAAACGCCCCTGCTTTTTCGGAAAACTATCTTTGGAAGCACATCGAGAAATATGATGACCATTTGTATATAGTCTATGTCGCTGCGGACGCCAAGCTCTATTTGGTACAAAATATAATGTAGTGTGTTGATGGGTCATAGAACGGTTTTAGGAAAGGTCGCTGTCAATAGATGGCGGCTTTTCCTTTTAGCGGACAAAAAAATTTATGCTGTGGTATCATTGTCAAAAATGAAAAGGTTTTGAGTCTTTGCTATTTGTAAATAATCTGTGTTTTTTTCCGAAAGCTCTTGACCTTCCCCTTGGGTCAGGGTGTATCCTCATGGTGAAATCAGCAAATAGAAAGGAAAGGGATTGTTTATGAAAATCAAGGATGTTGAAAAACTTACGGGACTGACATCCAAAAGCATACGTTATTATGAGTCAAAGAATCTGATTGCAGTAGAGCGTAATGAAGAAAACTCTTACAGAAATTATACGGATGCGGATGTTACCAGATTGAGATGGATTAAAATGTTCCGTTATTTGGACTTTAGTATTGAAGAAATTGAAAGACTTCTGCCGATGGAGGCCAGTGAAATAAGGGATGCGCTGAAACATAAAGCTGACGCATTTTCAGAGCGGGAGAATCTCTGCGAAGATAAGCGGAATCTTTGCCTGCTGCTGGCTAAGGACTACGAAAATAATGAAGCGGTTGTGGAAGAATATAACGACACCATTGAATTTCTGGAAAGCGATGAGATGAGCGAGTTCAAGGAGCAGGTAGAGGATTTTGCGGCTCCTAATCTGGTATCCACTATCGCATATACATTGATGTTCATGGCACCTGTCTTTTGGCTGTTTTACAATATCAAGGCGGAAAGAACAGACATGTTAATGTTTAATGGGGTTCTTGCAATCATCGGCACAGCTCTTACAACATGGAGTTGGATACATTACGCCAATCAGCACAAGAAAAATAGAGAGCGGGTAAACAGAAAAACACGCAAGATGGCATGGCTCGTCCCCACTATGATTGCCGGCATTATTCTGACAATAGTTGCGGCGGTCGCGGTTATGTTTATGATTTCAAAATGGATACTGCCGGGCGATTATCTGTTTTTTGAACACGGGTCGGTTGTTCAAAAAATTATGACATTGCTTGTACTTATCCCGATTTTTTTGATTTGCATATTGATTGTTACAAGAATCAGGAAAAAGCCGTTGGATGATATGGAGGATGTGAATGACCTGCTGTTTATTTGGAACCATCTTGGGAAATGGCGTGTTGCCGTAATTGTCTTATGGCTGATTGCGCTTTATTGCTGCGTGTTCAATTTTACCGCAGTTACAAAGGACAGAATTATATGTTATTCGCCATGGCAGCCGATGGGCGTGGAATATGAATATACCGATGTGGATTCTATCAAAACCGGATTCGGAGACAAAAACCTTTCCTTTGCGGAATACAAGAGAAAGGGCAGCTTTTACTATCAAATTGAAATAAACGGTCAGACCATTACCTTTCATGCGCCAAGTCCCAACGGAGATATAGAGCGATACGAGGAACATACTTATTTGGAATTGGAGGAATTTGATCAGTCTCTGGTGAAGTTGGGAATACCAAAAGAAGCGGACAAAAAGGGTTGGGAGAACTGTGATTTTGATAAGGAGTATGTAGACAGATTTTTAAGAATTATAAAAATGGATTGAGTGAGACTGAGGGATGAAGAAGGAAATGCTGAACAGTACAGGTTTATCATTAAAGCAATATCTTTAGGAAGAATAGCGTCCAAGCCAAAACATGGGCGCTTTTTTCTTCCCCAAACGCCGCAAATTGGCGTATAACTACAACTGAATACGAATACATAGCCCTTGCTTTCAAAGGCGGCGAAAACGGAACAAACGCTCCAAAATCGCCCCGAAAATGTACCGAAAGCAAGGGCTTTTTCTGTGCCCGGCAGTAACGGAAAGGAGGCGGTGCCTATGCGCCGGTAATGGAACAAGCAGGAAAATCTGTCAAAACGAAAAGGAGGACGAAATGCAAAACGCAAATCAGACAATCAATGCCCGCCTTGAGCTTATCAGGGCGAGTGAAATCGAGCCGAGGGAAATCGAATGGCTGTGGTATCCGTTCATTCCCTTCGGCAAGGTCACGCTGTTGCAGGGCGACCCCGGCGATGGGAAAAGCACCTTCATGCTGACCATCGCCGCCCTGCTCACAAAGGGAGAGCCTTTGCCGTTCACGGAAACAGTAAAGCCGCCTGCGCCTGTCAATGTCATTTACCAGACCACGGAGGACGATGCAGACGATACCATTGTACCCCGCTTCATCAAGGCAAACGGGGACAGGGAGCGTCTGGTGTTCATCAGTGAGAAAGAAAGCCCGCTGACCTTTGACGATGGGCGCATCCTCTCCGCTATCCGGGAGACGGGCGCAAGGGTGTTAATCCTTGACCCGCTTTCCTCGTATATCGGGGACTGCCAGATAAACGCCGCCAACGAAGTCCGCCCACGCTT
>CANQNF010000089.1 GCA_947625125.1 uncultured Clostridia bacterium | reverse complement strand
AACGGAATCGACCATATAACGACTGAACATATATCTTTCGGAAGCCGTTTCATTCCCGCAACCGGAACCGTTCGCAGGCTTGCCGTCCGATTGGAAACGATAGTAATAATACGGCACAATTCTGTTCAAATTGCTGTCAATTCCGCTCGTGTGGTTATAAACGACATCCATCACAACGCCGATACCTTGCGAATGGAGCGCCTGCACCATTTGTTTGAACTCTTTCACCCGCACTTCACCGTGGGCGGGATCAGTGGAATAGCTTCCTTCCGGAACATTGTAGTTCTTCGGGTCATATCCCCAATTAAAGCCTGTATCTTTTGTCTCGTCCACCGTTGCGTAGTCGTAGGAAGGCATTAAGTGGACGTGCGTTATTCCAAGTTCTTTTAGATAATCTACGCCGACGGGAACACCTGCTGCGTTCTTGAGTCCCGTTTCGGTAAAAGCAAGGTACTTCCCTTTATATTTTGACTGCGTAAGCTGATTTGAGAAATCCCTGACGTGAATCTCCCACAGCTCGGCATCTGTGTAGTTGAATTGCCCGTCCGTTGCCGTAGACGGAACAAACAGCTTATTATCCCAACCCTTAGGGTCGGTCGTATCGAGGTCGAGAATCATACCACGATTGCCGTTTACTCCCGCAGACACGGCATAAGGGTCTACTGCTTCGTTCGTCCCTGCCGAAGTTTTTACCGTATATGTGTAATACTTTCCACCGAGATTCGCGTTTTCCGTATGTTGCCAAAGTCCACGCTCACCCCTTATTAGATTGATTTGCCTTGCAGCCTCTCCCCCATCGCCTGCATCATACAGATTCAGCACGACAGAACTTGCCGTAGGCGCCCAAAGTCTGAACACAGTCTGCGTATCGGTAAACTCTACGCCGAGCTTCCCCTCATAGTTATACGCTTCGGCAAATTCTTCGGAGCTGAAATAGGTGATAGGCACAATCGGCACGGGGTCAAGGTCGCCAATTTTTAACGTGTATGCTTTTTCAAGCGTAAGCGCCTGTTTCGTGGTAATCGTCGCTTGCAGATTAGATTGCTTGGTGATCGAAGCGATTTCTATCCTTTCGCCGCTGTCACTCTCAATTTTGATATCCGCCACATCTGTCGTCATTGCGGTAGACGAACTCACCTTAAAGCGAATGGTGTTCAAGTCACGCAGGTCTGCCATATCGACGGTTATGATTTCCAAAAGCGTAACGCCGCCGTCGGGACTTGAATACGCCTTATCGTCACCTGCCTGTAAGTAAATCTCCGTCTCTCTCTGACTGATACTGACGAAGCGGTCGTCCTGCGTGGCGTCTTTGGTCGCCGTTCCCCACGATGTTCCCCCCGGCTCCGAGCATTTTGTCCGCACGATAAATCCAACGCGGGTCGTTTCTTCATCAATATTCATTACGGCTTTCGCTCCGTAAGCGCAAGGATGCAAAAGAAAACCTCTACCTTCCGCGCCGCCTTCTTCCCACATCCAAATATCGCAATCGTCGTAAACTCCCGATGCACGATAGAAATAGAACGTGATTTGATTTTTGCCGTCCTCAAGGGGCAGGGTGTGTTCGCCTGTGCCGCCAACGGGAATCTTATCGCCGCATTCGTCGCAAATGCCGTCGCCATCCCGATCGGTATGTGAATGACCGTTGCCGCCACAGCCGCAGAATACGAACAGTAGCGCAAGGAACAGCGCGATGACAGGGCTGTATTTCCTCATATCTTCTTTCCCTTATCTGTTTCTTTGATATTGCCTCGCAAGGTTCGAGAGCCTTGCGGCAAGTTCGGGCTTGAAGTCCTTTTCTAAAAAGCGGAAAGACCAATTCATGTCGGAAACGGTTGACGGGGAATTGATCCGCGCCATTCGTCCCATACAAAGCGCATCCTGCAAAGGAAAGACAATCAACCGCGCTTTGCTTGCATATAGCAATCTCAACAATGTGCCGCAGACCCCCCTGTTGCTTTTGAGATGCGGCGTTATTCGCGCTTTCAGACACTCCGTGCGAATATCCTCTAAAAAGGTTTTTCTTTCATCGAAAACCGTATGCTGGATTCGCGTTATAAGCGTTTCATTATCGTGCGTCCCCGTATAGGCGACCACGTTTTCCGTGTAATTGCTCGGCTTATGCTCATTTTCGGGATTGCCGTCAAAGGCGTGTTGCAGGATCTTCATTCCCGCATAGCCCGTTTTGTCAAGCTCCTTTCTGACGGCTTTCGTTACAATTCCCAAGTCCTCGGCGACAATAGGCGCACCTTTGAACTCACAGAACAGCTTTGCACCCGGACCCCTTCGCCAATTCCCTGTTTTTGCGGTTTTTGCCTCGATGGGGATACTGTAATACCGCACAAAACCGATAAAGTGGTCGATGCGCAGAATGTCATAGTCGGACAAAGCAAAACGGAGTCTGTTATGCCACCATGAATAGTTGCCCGCTTTCATCTCCTGCCAACAATAGAGCGGATTGCCCCATAGTTGCCCGTCAGATGAAAACGCATCGGGCGGAACCCCCGCCTGCGCCGCGAGATTGCCCGCTTCGTCAAGCTGAAACAATTCCCGCTTGTATTTCCACAGCTCCACGCTGTCCCTTGCGACATAAATCGGGATGTCGCCCATGATTTTCACGCCGCGTTCGTTCGCATATGTTTTCAGGGCGCGCCATTGCCGCAAAAAAATGTACTGTGTGAACTGCCAAAAGGCGATTTCATCGCTGTGTTCCTTTTCAAACTGTAACACAACGTCTTTGCCGTACTCCAAATACTTCCCCCACCGTTCGCAGGACACGCCGCCAAAATGGTCTTTGAGCGCCATAAACAGGGCAAACTCATAGAATTTTTCTTCCTGTAAAAAGTCCCGCCATTCGGCGCTGTTCCGCTCGAAGCGCGAAAACGCTTTTTGCAGTACGCGCTTCCGTAATAGATATATTTTTCCGTAATCTACCCTGCGGGGATCCGTGCCCCAATCAAGGTTTTGATAATCTTCAGCATCGAGAAGTCCGTCGTCTTTCAATAGGTCGAGGTCGATGAAATACGGGTTGTAAACGCCCGAAGCACAGGACGAATACGGACTGTTGCCGAATGAGGTCGGCTGTAAGGGGAGAACCTGCCATACGCAGCACCCCGCAGTATGCAAGAAGTCCACGAACGCATACGCGGCTTTGCCAAGCGTTCCCATCCCGTAAGGTGACGGTAGGGAAAATATCGGCAATAAAATTCCCGCTTCGCGGCTTTCGCTTTCCACTTTTTCTCCTTCGTGCCATAAAATGCAACGACACTTATATTTTAGCACAACGGGCGTTCGTTTGCAAGTGTTTTTTCGAAAATAACGTTTTTTATTTTTATTTACGCCAATTATTATCTTATTTTCGCAACAATATTTTTCTCTTGTTTTCACATACTGAAAGCAAGCGATTTTTTTCGGTTAACGTACTTATAAATTCGAGAAAAGCGCAAATTTTTCCCTTGACCGAAAATCCGTCTTGTGTTATAATTTTATCGTGTGGTAACGATAATGACCATTCATGATATTGCAAAACACTTCAATATCTCGCCCTCGACGGTTTCCAAAGCACTCAACGGCGCGTCTGATATATCTCCCGAAAAAAGGCGGGAGATTTTGGCGTATGCTACTTCTGTGGGCTATAATTCGCGCAGAAAGAACTCGATCAGGGGATACGTTGCCCTTTTGTGGAACGGGGACAAGAAGGAAGCGGGCATTTATGCGACCGCCGCAGAAGCATTCAGGGAAACTGCGGACAAGCAGCTCATCGCCGTCGATTCCTACCCCATGGACGAAAATTTCGATTTGGAAAAATTTCTTTCCGAACATACCTATTCGGGAATTTTCGCCCCCGACGCGGGATATTTTTCCATTGCCTATCGCAAGCTCATGAATACGAAATTGCCCCTCGTTTTTTTGAACTGCACGGCTCCCGAAAACGCCCTCATTTCAAGCGTTTGCGGGAACGATCTCATGTCTGCCGCGCAAGCAGTTGAGTACCTCTCCTCTCTCGGTCATACGCAGATCGCTTTCATCGGCGGTGAAAGCAACTCTGCCGTCAATGCGGAGCGCTTCGCGGGGTATCACTTCGGTCTGCAACGGAACGGGATTCCCTTTCAATACGACCTCACCTACTTCGGGGAGATGTCGGAACGGACGGGCATCGAAGCCGCCGAATATTTCCTCTCGAAAAACAAGCGCATCACGGCTTTTCTATGCGTTTCCGAGCAGATTGCCGAAGCGTTTATCCGTTGTCTGCGGTCTGCGGGCATAGCCGTTCCCGAAGATGTATCCGTGATTACGTTCGATGACTCCCACTCCATTGAAAATGCGCCCTTTGCCACCGCTTCTATCGTGCAGGATTACAAGAAAATGGGACAGCAGGCGTTCAACGCCTTGAAGGTTTCCATGCAAGGCTTCCCCGCACAGCACATCACCGTCAATCGGGAGCTGACCGCGCAGGAGACAACCTGCGCACCCAAAAAACGTATTGTCACAGCCGACGCCGATTGACGTCGGCTTTCTTCCAAAGGGAAAGGGCGGGAGATGGAGTCCCGCCCTTTGTTGTTTGGTTGTTCTCTCCCGCGAGATTTCGCGGGAGAGA
>CANQNF010000088.1 GCA_947625125.1 uncultured Clostridia bacterium | reverse complement strand
AACACATGGGTGTCGGTGTGAGCGCGGCAGGAATTTATAATAAAATCGTCAATGCGGGCTGTGCATTGGCGATTTTTAAATTCCCACAAAGTCCCAAGACTTTGTGGGGAAAAGGAGGAAAAAGAAGCGTTACTTCTTGCCGCTTGACTTCCCTTGGCAAACAAATCGTTAAACCTTACTTTTCGCCTGCCCTCGGCGGCAACGATTGCCTCGGTTGCCTTGCAGACAAAACCCGCGTGCATACGCAAAATTTGGTCCCGCGGTAGAATCTTGCTCTCAGATAATCTATGCATTGCTATGCTAAAGATTGTTTTGAAACCCTGATTTTTGATTATTTATTATTGACAAAAAAGTATAAATAATTACGTACTATATTATTGGGAGTGGCCGAAGCGGCCACATTATAAAAATTATTTGCAGGATGACTTGCCGTTACTAAACGCTTTTCACTTCTCCCTTTTCATTTAAACGTGGCCGCTTTAGCCACTCCCATATTATTTGTTCTATTGACAAATTGTGCGGGATTTAGTATAATAAGAGAAATATTAATATAAAAAAGAGATTTTTAATACTATACTGTATTTAAGTTTTAAAGACACAGATGTTTTTCGTTGTGCATTCACTATTAAAAATAAGGCAGTGTATAAAACATAACTTTTAGTCATACAAAGAATATGCATATTTGTTATGTTATAGAAATTTATTAGCTTCTAATATGACTGGGAATTCATAAGAGAACGCACATATGACAAAAACTCAAACAAGAACGCGAGGATGTATTATGAAAGCAAAAACGCCAAATAGCATTGACGACCTTTTAAAATTTCTTGTCGATTCTGGGAAAAATCATAGAACATATTACCATTATACCACGTGGAATAACTTTGAAAAAATATATAACGGAGCATCTTTTCTTATGACTCGTGGCAATTCATTGCAAATAAACGATCAACACGAGTCAAAAATGAAAGGCTCCTGGAATGAATGGAATAAAACTTATATTGATAGCTTTTCGTTTGGCGATTCCGAAAACATGGCTATGTGGGGATTGTATGGCACGCCATGGGAGAACGCCGTGAGAATAGCGCTTCCTCAAAAAGCTATGTTGAATTGGGTTAGTCAAACAGACAGCGCATACATATGGGAAAATGGAAAAATAGGTGAGGCAATACCAATCACCTTGGTATTAAGCGATATTATTTATGCTGAAGGAATAGCTAAAAGCGATTCAATAAAATTGAAGCACCGAGATTTGACAATACAAGTTTCAGAAAATTCCGAGTTGGTCGGTCTGGATACTAATCCTTGCATGACAGGCTATATTAAAAATTCTGCATGGCAATACGAAAATGAAGTTCGAATTATTGCAAAGCCACAACACAGTTTGGGAGTAGAAAAAATATTGATTGATATGCCTACAACGGTTTTGAGCGAAATAAAAGTGACTACCGGTCCATCTTTTAAATATCGCCAAAGCGCTCTGTATGACAAGCTTTACAATGAAAGACGAATTGCCACAAGCGGATTTGAAAATCTATTAAATTTCAAGTCCCTTTGCAGCATATGTCAAAACGGTCCATTTGTAGGTAAAGAATAAAAGCTATTTTCAGGAGAATATATGCCAAACGAAAAAATTCATGACTGCACATTCAAAGATCTTCTCAAAGAAATTTAAAAAGGAAATATTCCGATAATGCAAAAAATGACTTGACGACAATAATTGACCTTGGGAAAACATCGGAGAAAATATGTACGGCAACAATCATCTATTTTTCTACACATAACCGTTAAGCAGATTCCCCACCCTCCGATTTCCACCCTCGAACGGTCGCACTCTCCCTCACTTGAATTATGAGAGCGTACGTGTAAATCTCAACAAAGACCACAGCGGCGTCAGAAATATTGCATGCAAGCCTTAAAAGGCTCAATAGGTTTTATACCGACATTTTGGGCTTTGAGAGAGGATTCTCGCTGCAATATTCCGATCGTCTTCCTACCGAGCAGGGCAGCTACCCCGACCGCGAGTTGATAGTCTATCTTAAAGTCAGCAATAGGCTTTTCGTTGAGCTTTTCGCCCCCGAGTGAGCCGACAAAAGCGGTGTTCCCGACTGGCAGACCTTTAATTATCAGCACGTTGCGCTCATTGTTGACGACATTTTCAAGGACGAGCGCGAGCTTAGGCTTCACGGCGCTCCGATAGATTCAAAGCCCTAACTCGAATACATGGCAGATGTGGTCTCACGATCCCGACGGCAACAAAATTGAGTTTATGCAATACACCGACAAGTCCTATCAGCTCGTCGGCATATAAACGCCAAAACGCTCCATACGCAAAAACGGCATGACCTAGGTCGTGCCGTTTTAATTGGCCCTTCCTCGCAAGGATATTTTTTTAAACATACTATATTCAAGGTCGAAGCCGCAGCCCAAAAAACATTTCAAAAAATATATCTTTTTCCCGCACTTCGGTGTTATACTTAAATGAAAGGCGGTGATTGGCAGCGTGGACATGAGCGAGCAGAACTTGGTAAGAAAAATTCAAAGCGGCGACAAGGCGGCGATGAATGAGATAATTAGCAAATATTATCAACCCGTTTTCGCGTTTTTCTACAAAAACGTCGGCAATTACCATCAGGCGAAGGATTTGACGCAGGAGGTTTTTATGAAGATGGCGGCGGGCATTTCAAAATACCGCCCGAAAACGCCTTTTAAGAATTGACTTTTTACGATTGCCTCCAATCATCTGAAAAATTATTACCGGACAATATCCCGCCGTCCCGAAAATTATGAGCTTTTGGAGGATTATCCCGCGCCCGACAATGAAGTCGATAAAATTTTAATATTGAGCGATACGCAAACAGCGTTGACGCGATTGCTGATCGAGCAGAAATAAGCCGTTATCCTGCGCTTTTACTACGGTTTTTCAATACACGATATATTAAAAATTACCGGTGCGAAGGAGTCGTCCGTTAAGGCTCGGATCCGCTACAGCTTGGAGAAATTGAAAAACGAATTGGAGGGTTACGATGAATGATTTAACTTTGCGGAAAATTGCCGAGGCGGTAAAAAACGACCCTGTTCCCGTTGTTCCTCAGTCGGAGATAGATGCGGTATGTCGGGCGGCGGCTTTATGCCGTTCAAAAAGGCAAGGACTTTTCGACGTCGGCTTGTGGAAAGTTGTCTTTTCATGCTGTTCTTTGGAATCCGCATTCTTTTGGATTTTGTCGGCGTTTTTGCTTGCAAGCCGCATGATGACAGCACATCTGTCAGGCGCGTACGGCTTCGACCCGATTGCGATTATGTCTGCGCTTTCGCCCGTTCCCGTGATTGCATTTGCCATTCGCGAGACGCATTACCGTGACCCCGATTTAGTGCAAATCGAAAAAACTTGCAAATATGCGCCCGAAAAAATATAATTTGCGCGCCTATGGCTCTGCATGCTTCTGAACGCCGTCTTGGTACTGCTCTCGGGCGCCGTATTTTCGGGCTATGAGCATATCGTGCGGCTGTATTTGTGTTCCTTTATCGCGATGTTCTTTGTGGGTGCGGCCGCGCTGATTCTGATGTCACTGTCCGACAGCACGCTGCCCCTTTCGGTCTGCCTGTCGGCATGGGTTCTTGGCTCGGTTTTCATGCTCTCCGAAGAGGAATTTATCAGTATGATTACAAATATAAATGTCGCTTATTTGGCGATTATTCTTCTCATCGGCATAGGCGCGTTTACCGCCGCGACCGTCGGAACATCAAGAAAAATGTACGCTTAGAAAGGAAATGAAAATGGAATTATCTATACGGAATCTGACAAAAGACTTTAACGGTAAACACGCTGTCAACAATGTGTCTTTCGATTTATCCTATGGCGTTTACGGTCTTTTAGGCCCCAATGGAGCGGGAAAAACAACGCTTATGAAAATGATGGCGGATATTCTTGACCCGACCGAGGGCGAGGTGCTTTTGGGCGGCGTAAACATCAGAGAACTCGGCGCGGCTTACCGCGACAGGCTTGGTTATATGCCGCAGGAAATCGGGGTTTATAAAAATTTTCCGCAAGAAAATTCTTGAAATATATCGCCGCTCTCAAAGGAATTACGGGGAAGTCCGCAGATGAAAAAACAGATGAGCTTTTAGAACTTGTGGGACTAAAGGACGAGGCAAAGAAAAAGTTGGGCGGGTTTTCGGGTGGAATGCTTCGCAGAGTAGGCATCGCGCAAACGCTTTTAAACGACCCCGAAATACTTATCCTCGACGAGCCGACGGCAGGACTTGACCCGCAGGAGAGAATACGCTTCCGCAACATCATCTCCGAGCTTTCTGAGCAAAGAATCGTACAGCTCTCAACGCACATAATTTCCGACATGGAGTTTATCGCGGGCAAGGTGATTATGATGCGAAACGGCGCGGTTCTCAAAATCGACACGACCGAAAACCTGCTCGGAAAAGTTGAGGGAAAGGTTTGAACCGCCGTCATTTCGCATTCCGATTTGAACGGGCTGAAAAAGCGCTTTACCGTCGGGAATATCATTCAGCGAAGCGGCGGCGTTGAGGTCAGAATCGTTGGAGATAATTAGCCCGATTTTCCCTGCGAAGCCGTCAAGCCGATTTTTGAAGATGTTTTCAGCTACTTTTTCGGAGGGAACGGTAATGTCAAGTATTTTTCGCAAATTCCCATAGAATGAAGTAAAATTTTTGGATTATCACCCTCGGCATGCCGAG
>CANQNF010000087.1 GCA_947625125.1 uncultured Clostridia bacterium | reverse complement strand
AAGCTCGGTCTTTGCGCCTGTTATTAATTTGTTCATATTTTGGTTTTGCTATTGACTTTCGGCAAGACATAACAGCATGCTCGTCTTTTTTCATTCGAGGTCTTTTTTATGGCGAGAATCCGCTCTTTCAGTGCTTCACGATTTCTCTGCGCGAGGATTGCTTTACTGCGAATGTCGGTCAGAACGACGGCAATCAATGCTTTCCGGTTTATAACGTCGCCATGCAAGCGTCCTTGCCGCCTGACATATAGCGATTGTAGGCGTACTATAACTTGACTGCTTTCGGTGGGGGTGGTATCCCTAAATAAGCTTATTTAAGTCATATACAATGTAAAATCCCACTAAGCGGTGGGATCTTGCTACATTTTATCAACGAAGCGGGAAAACTATTTCAACATTTTCATCCGCCGAAAACGCCTTTTTAAGCCAATAAATATGCTCGGCTCCGAATACTGCCAGCACATTCGCGCTCGGGTTTTCCTCTATTACATGCTTAATATTATTTACGATATTTTTGTTTCGATTATTCCAGACGATTTCCTGCTCAGTTGGGTCCAATCTTTCTTGAAACGCTTGCTTTTCCTCGATAACAGCGTTGAACTCGTCCGAATTAAACGGCAAAGGAGAAGCGGTGCCGGTCCTCATGTACGCCTCCATGATGCGCCCAGCCTCTTCTTCTATTTTCCGGGCTTCATCCTCGTTTTCTACCTCAATTTTCTCCATACGGCGGACATACTCCACGTCGGAATCCTCAAATTGATCGCAGGGAACGAACCGAATCCCGCGCTCCTTGCAATACGGGAAAATAAATCTCCGGTATTCCGACGGCCCCTGATACTCGCGGTTTTGCTCATAGTCCTCGCGCCGTACTTCGCCGCAGATAATGTCAGGCTGGAACCGGTCGAAAAGTTCCATGACCATGTTGTCGTCAAGCCCAAACTGCTTCATCTCTTCAGCGCTGTGAATCGAACCAAAAAGTCCCAATTTCATGATTAAACCCTCCTAAAAATCATTTATTGATAGCCGCCGATTCCCCGCTTCTCTCATCATCGCAGCTTAATCTTGCGTAAATTCCGACATTGTAATTTTCCTGATTATTTATCTGCATAGCCATATTTTACCTCCTGTTATGCAGCGCATTTTCAATCAGAAATCCGCTGTTATTGTAGCATATTTTCCTTATCATTTCAAGCCGCCTCGTGATTTATTTTTTCGATTGTGAGCGCGTCGAGCATATCTCCCATCTCGGACTTCCCTATGAACAAACTGTTCATGCAGTACAAGAATTTCAAGTGCAACACCTCATAATCAATGATACCACAGATTCGTCTATAGCCCTCCAAAACCGTCATTTTCGCAGGAAATCTAAAAAATTTGCCCTCAGATCTTGCAGATATGCAAGACGAGGGCAGAATTATAGAACAATACAGTTGTGCTTCATTGACTTTTCCTAATCTGCGCGATATAATGCACTTATAATACAAGTTATAATTTGAAAGGAAATGTAGCATGAATAAGGAATGGTCCGAACTTAATAAAGCCGTGCAGGCACAAATAAAAAAGAAAGATACCTATAAAATGGGAATTGATACTCTGCTCATTTTGAGAAGTAGGCTAATGCAAACCTTAGTATCTTTCAAGAACGATTTGAGCAGAGAAGATTTTAACGCTATCCCATTCATAAACGCTGACGGCTATCACAGCAAGACTATCGCTTATTCTGTTTGGCACATTTTTCGCATTGAAGATATAGTCGCGCACGCATTGATAAATAATGATGAGCAGATATTTTTTGCCGGCAATTATAAAGAGCGCATCAATTCGCCCATAATTACAACGGGAAACGAGTTGGTCAAACAGCAGATTGCAGACTTTTCAATGCAGCTTAATATTGATGAATTGTACGCATACATTTTTGAGGTGTCCGAGAGCACCGAAGAGATGCTCAAACGGTTATCTTTTGAGGATTTGAAAAGAAAGATACCGGAGGAAAGAAAAGAATACTTAAGAGCATTAAATGTGGTGAGCACCGATGAAAACGCAATTTGGCTGATTGATTATTGGTGCAACAAAGATATTCGCGGACTAATTCAAATGCCGTTTTCGAGGCATTGGATCATGCATACGGAAGCTTGCTTGCGTATCATTAGCAGAATACATTAGTTCTGGTTTGCTTTACTTCTCATTCAAAACCCGATATGCGAGGGAAAAACGAGGGGTGATATACCTTTTGCTTTTTGCCTGCCTCCTGCTTTGTGGGGGGTGTGCATATACACAAAAACCTTTTCTCGGGACAGTCAACAGCAAAAGGTATAACACACTAGACCTTGCCTGCAAGGTCGTGTGCCACGAAACCGAGGTTTATGATGAACGCGGAGTTTTATCTGCTGGGCAACCGAGTCGGTTGTTCTTGATGAGGGCAGCCCCGCAGCAACAAAACCGGCTTTCATTGGATTCATTCCCTTAATGTGAGTACCCACTTCCTAACAAGAGTGGCACTTTTTGTCATATATCCTCCTCGCACCGGAGAATATATCATTATTAGCCTTAATTTCTCTTGCAGACGAGAGATTGCAGTCTTGAAACCGCCTGCATGACCTCCTCCCGTCTCGGCAAATCAATAAACCTCTTCATATCCGCAAAATTCCCCGAATATACGCAGTCAAGGCCCTCGGACTCGATTTTCATAAATATCTCGTCTACTTCCTTTTCAATATCCAGCTCCTTTTCGGGGTTCGAGAACGAATCCGGCGCGTTTTTTGACATGATCGCGCGCAGGATAAACCCGAGGCCGTGCAGCTGTCTCGGTGAAACGACGTTGTGAAGCCCCCGCAAATCCAGCTCCTCCGCGCCGATCAGCATGACCCCCAAATCAAACACCCTAAGCGCCTCTCTGCCGAACCCGCCGGGATGCGAATCAAATCCCCCACAGCGGTAGATCTTCCCCTGCGACCAGTCGGCAGCGGGGATTTTTTCTTTTTCGGGAAGATTTTCTGTCAGATTTTTTGCATGCGCTGTCACATCGACCGGCTGAAAATCCTCCATCATGTAAATTTTGTCAGCGACCGCCAGATACTCGCCGCTGCCGCCGATGACCAAAACCGTCGAAACGCCATGTTCGGAAAGCTCGCGCACGCGCTCGGTAAAGGGGGTTATCGGCTCGTTTTTTATCAGTTTTCGCATAAGCGGGTCGCGAATCATGAAATTCGTCGCCGAACGGTCCTCGTCTATCAGAAGCAGCTTCGAGCCCCTGCTGACGGCCTCGGCGATATTTGCGGCCTGCGAGGTCGAACCCGAGGCATGCGATGTCGAAAAATCGCGTGAGTCCGAACCCGGGATCGCGCTTATAAACGGCGAAATGTTGACATGGCTTATCGCCCGCCCGTCCTCGGCCGAGACCGAAACGGCGCTCGGGTCGGTTATGCATAGCTCCCTGCCGTCGCCGAGAGCGTGGTCGTAAATTCCCGCCGCGACGGCCTCAAGAAGAGTGGTTTTGCCGGAATATCCGCCGCCGGTGACGACCGTGACGCCCCGTTTTATCGCCATTCCCCGCACGCCCGCGATCTCCCGTTCGTCCTCTTTTGGGGACATGAACGGCACCGCCCCCTCCATCGGCAGGTCCGTGTCGTTTTTTCGGGGCAGAATTGAGCCGTTTGCAATAAATGCGCAAAAATCGGAATCTTTGAGATATTTGCGAATCTCGCGCTGTTTTTCCGCCAAATCAATGACCCTTAATAAAGAATTTCTGTCAAAATTTCGGATATATCTGTCCATGATTTTCGGCAGGTCGGAGGTGAGCATCCTGACCGTCTTTTTCATCCTGTGATAGGGCAGCTGCACCTGTATCATCATGCAGAGATACATAACCTCCTTAACTTCTTTTCCGACCCACGGATAGACCGTTATGCCCGAGCCGTAGTCGTAATCCCTCGGCATTCTTGCCGAAAAATATGCAGAATTTCTAAGTAGAATCTCCCCGCCCGGTTCGCAAAAGTAGTACCAACCGTTCTCCTCGACCGGGCGCGAACGGTTGAAAAGTTCGCTGTTCATCTCATCCATATACGGCTTCAGCTCCCGCAGGCAGAAGTCCGCGACCGCGATATTTTCAGCGCCGGGGCAGATTCCGAGCGCCTCTGCCGGAATGCCGACGGTCACGGTCGGACAGCTTAATTTCAGGCGGCCGGTCTGTGTGATATGATAAAAAACTCCCTCCCGCCAGTAGACCGGGTCGGAAACGCCCTCAGGCGGGAAACTTCCGTCGGTTCTCACGACCGTGCAGTCGCCGTTATAAATGCCGTCGAATTTTTCGGTATTTTCTTTCATGCCGAGCAAAATATTTTTTAAACGCTTCAAATTATCAACCTCATTTCCTAAATCGTAATAAATCCCTAACTTTTCCGCGGGTATGCCCATGACGACGTCGGCGAACATGGGACGGTCGGGGCTGCTCCCGGTTATCTGCAAAAAACAGCCGTCCTCGAGCCAGTATGTCGGGTCGGATTCGACCTCGTCCTTGTCGGTGGGGTTCGCGGGCGTGCGCTGCGGGATTACATACTCGCCGTCGAACACCGCCCGCAGATCCTCCGATTTTTCGGACAGCGAATCAAGAATTTGCAGAAGTCTTACCATGCGAAAACCTCCTTAAAACCGCGTTTTGGCGCAAAAATCGCCGTTTTTTGCGTGAAAAATTTTTAAGAATTCCATATTATTAACCTCGTTTAATTTTTGCAGTATTTGCGGCGAGCGTGGGGGGGTGATATACCGTATATCCCCGACTCTTTGGCGCGCCTGTAAAAATTTAACATATAAATGACCTCGCTTTCTTTGGAATCAGATAAGGTACAATATCTTTCGCAAAAAGAAAAAGGACAAAAATATAGACATGTCCCCGCACTTCTGGTAGAATGA
>CANQNF010000086.1 GCA_947625125.1 uncultured Clostridia bacterium | reverse complement strand
TACGGCATTGCCGAGGAACCCTATTCGGAAGAAGCTGCCGCAGGCTACAGCTACGTCACGGGTCAGCAAAACGGCTCTCGGTTTGAAGATGACGACGAGGACAAGACCGGCTACAGCTACCTCGCCGGCAAAGAACGCGGCGCAAGCTATCAGAAATGACATAACAAAAAATCTCCCCCGAAAATCGGAGGAGATTTTATTATGCGTTAATGCGTTAATTAGCCGTTGATGGCGACAACAACGCCGGAACCGACGGTTCTGCCGCCCTCACGGATAGCGAAGCGGAGTCCCTCTTCGATAGCGATAGGAGTGATGAGCTCAACGTTCATTTCAACGTTGTCGCCCGGCATGCACATCTCAACGCCCTCGGGAAGGGTGATAACGCCGGTAACGTCGGTGGTTCTGAAGTAGAACTGAGGTCTGTAGTTGGTCATGAACGGAGTATGACGGCCGCCCTCTTCTTTCTTAAGAACATAGACCTGACCCTTGAACTTGGTGTGCGGATGAATGGAACCGGGTTTGCAGAGAACCTGACCTCTTTCGATGTCCTTTCTCTGAACGCCTCTGAGAAGAGCGCCGATGTTGTCGCCGGCCTCAGCGTAATCGAGGGTCTTTCTGAACATCTCGATACCGGTGACGACGGTCTTGGCTCTCTCTTCGGTGAGACCGATGATCTCGACTTCGTCGCCGAGCTTGAGCTGGCCTCTCTCAACACGTCCGGTGGCAACGGTGCCGCGGCCGGTGATGGTCATGGTGTCCTCAACAGGCATAAGGAACGGAAGATCGGCCTTACGGTCAGGAGTAGGAATGTAGGAGTCGACAGCGTCCATGAGCTCAAGGATAGAAGCATACTCGGGAGCGTTAGGATCGGTGGAAGTGGACTCCAAAGCCTTAAGAGCAGAACCCTTGATAATCGGGATGTCGTCGCCGGGGAACTCATACTTGGTGAGAAGATCGCGGATATCCATCTCGACGAGCTCAAGGAGCTCTTCGTCGTCGACCTGGTCGACCTTGTTCATATAAACAACGATCGCAGGAACGCCGACCTGACGGGCAAGAAGAATGTGCTCTCTGGTCTGAGCCATAGGGCCGTCGGAAGCGGCGACAACGAGGATAGCGCCGTCCATCTGAGCAGCGCCGGTGATCATGTTCTTGACGTAGTCAGCATGGCCGGGGCAGTCGACGTGAGCATAGTGACGCTTGTCGGTCTCGTACTCAACGTGAGCGGTGTTGATGGTAATTCCGCGCTCCCTTTCCTCGGGAGCCTTATCGATCATATCGTAAGCCTCGAACTTGGCCTGTCCCTTCATAGCCAGCACCTTGGTGATGGCGGCGGTGAGGGTGGTCTTGCCATGGTCAACGTGACCGATGGTGCCGATGTTTACATGGGGTTTTGTTCTTTCAAATTTCTGCTTTGCCATTGGAATTATCCTCCCTTGATTAGAATTTAATTTAATTTTAACAGATTCTTCTTAAAAATGCAAGCATTTATGCAAACATTTTTATAAATTTTGGTTATTCGGCTTTCTTTCTTGCGTTCATGATGCTCTCGGCGACAGACTTAGGCACCTCGGTATAGCTGTGAGGTTCCATGGTGTACTGTCCGCGGCCCTGGGTCTTGGACCTGAGGTCGTTAGAGTATCCGAACATCTCGGAAAGCGGTACAAGCGCGTCGACCTGAGCGACGCCGTTGTTGGTCTCCTGGCCTAAGATCTGGCCTCTGCGGGAGTTGAGGTCGCCGATAGCGGTTCCCATGAACTCCTCGGGGACGATGCAGGCGACTTTCATGATAGGCTCTAAGATGACGGGGTCGGCCTTTTTCATAGCGTCCTTGAACGCCATAGAGCCGGCGATAGAGAACGCCATCTCGGAGGAGTCGACCTCGTGGTAGGAGCCGTCGTAAAGAGTGACCTTGACGTCAACGACGGGATAGCCTGCTAAAACGCCCGACTTCATCGCGCCCTGAATACCCTTGTCGACAGCGGGGATGTATTCCTTGGGAATAGCGCCGCCGACGATGGAGTTGATAAACTCGTAGCCCTTGCCGGATTCGTTCGGTTCAAGCTTGATCTTGACGTGGCCGTACTGGCCTTTACCGCCGGACTGCCTTGCATACTTGCACTCAACATCGGCAAGCTTCCTGACGGTCTCTTTGTAGGCGACCTGCGGAGCGCCGACGTTGGCCTCGACCTTGAATTCACGAAGCATTCTGTCGACGATTATCTCAAGGTGCAGCTCGCCCATTCCTGCGATGATGGTCTGTCCGGTCTCCTCGTCGGTCCATGTCTTAAAGGTCGGGTCCTCTTCGGCGAGTTTCGACAGAGCGATGGCCATTTTTTCCTGGCCGGCCTTGGTCTTGGGCTCGATAGCGAGGTTGATAACCGGCTCCGGGAACTCCATCGACTCAAGGATTATCGGATGCTTCGGGTCGCACAAGGTGTCGCCGGTAGTGGTGTTCTTTACGCCTACGACCGCGTAGATATCGCCCGCGTAGCAGGTCTCGATGTCCTTACGGTGGTTGGAGTGCATCTGTAATACGCGGCCCATTCTCTCGTTTGCGCCCTTGGTGCAGTTAAGGACCGTCTCGCCGGCGTTAAGGGTGCCCGAATATACTCTGAAGAAGCAGAGCTTTCCGACAAACGGGTCGGTAGCGATCTTGAATGCCAAGGCCGCGAACGGCGCGTTGTCGTCGGAGGGTCTTGTCTCCTCCTCGTCGGTGTCGGGGTTAATTCCCTTTATGTCGGGGATGTCGGTAGGGGCCGGCATATAGTCCACGACGGCGTCAAGGAGCTTCTGAACGCCCTTGTTCTTATAGGACGTTCCGCAGGTGACGGGGACCATCTTGTTTGCGATGGTTGCGGCACGGATGCCCTTTTTGAGCTCGTCTATGGTGAGCTCCTCGCCGCCGAGGTATTTCTCCATGAGCTCGTCGTCGAGCTCGGCGACTGCCTCGACCAGCTGGGCACGGTACTTCTCGGCTTCCTCGACCATATGCTCGGGGATATCCTCGACCCTGATGTCCTTGCCTAAGTCGTCGTAGTACATATAGGCTTTCATCTCAAGAAGATCGATGATCCCCTTGAAGAATGTCTCGCTTCCTATCGGAAGCTGTATCGGAACGGCGTTGCATTTCAGACGGTGATGGATCATGTCTAAGACGTGGTAGAAGTCGGCGCCCATGATGTCCATTTTATTGACATAGATCATGCGCGGGACGTTGTACTTGTCGCCCTGTCTCCAAACGGTCTCCGTCTGGGGCTCAACGCCTCCCTTGGCGCACAGGACCGTGACCGCTCCGTCAAGAACTCTCAAAGAGCGCTCGACTTCAACGGTAAAGTCGACGTGGCCGGGGGTGTCAATGATATTGATACGGTGGCCTTTCCAATAGGCGGTGGTGGCGGCGGAGGTGATGGTGATACCTCTCTCCTGCTCCTGCTCCATCCAGTCCATGGTGGCGCTGCCGTCGTGGGTCTCGCCCATCTTATGGTTGATACCGGTGTAGAAAAGAATACGCTCGGTAGTCGTGGTCTTTCCCGCGTCGATATGGGCCATAATACCAATATTTCGAGTCATTGACAAAGAAACATCTCTTGCCATAATAATCTCCATTTCTGACGGGGCTCAGACTCGTTTACAAGCCCCGCAATTTTTTACAGTATCAATTTAGATGATAGAGGATAGATGAATAGAAGATAGAAGTCTCCTATCGGGCTTGGCGCAGGCCAAACTCTCGCATCTCCCAAATTACCATCTGAAGTGTGCGAACGCCTTGTTTGCGTCAGCCATCTTGTGGGTATCTTCGCGCTTTTTGACAGCGCCGCCGGTACCGTTGAGAGCGTCTAAGATCTCGCCTGCAAGTCTCTCTTTCATGGTCTTCTCGTTTCTTGAGCGAGAATATGTGGTGAGCCATCTGAGACCTAAGGTCTGGCGTCTTTCGGGTCTCACTTCCATAGGGACCTGATAGGTGGCGCCGCCGACTCTTCTTGCCTTGACCTCAAGGTTAGGCATGACGTTCTCCATTGCCTGCTCAAATGCCTCAAGAGCAGGCTTACCCGACTTCTGCTCAACGATCTCGAATGCCCCGTAGACGATCTTCTGGGCTACGCCCTTTTTGCCGTCGAGCATGATGTTGTTGATGAGTCTGGTAACAAGTTTGGAATTGTAGATAGGGTCCTGCAAAACGTCGCGTTTTGCAACATTACCTCTTCTTGGCACTTTACTTCCCTCCTTCACAGAATGAATTCACTGGTACTCGTTTTCACCCGAAAATACGGGCGACCTCGTCAGCGCGAAGAGGCAACATAAATATATATGTCAACTCCACAACGCTGTGGCGGATTTTGCTGCGTTTTTCAGAGCTTACTTGGTCTTGGGCCTCTTGGCGCCGTATTTTGACCTTGCCTGCATTCTCTTTGCAACGCCCTGAGCGTCTAAAGTTCCCCTGATGATGTGGTAACGCACACCCGGGAGATCCTTAACTCTTCCGCCGCGGATGAGAACAACTGAGTGCTCCTGAAGGTTGTGTCCGATGCCGGGGATGTAAGAGGTAACTTCGGTGCCGTTGGTAAGACGTACTCTCGCTATCTTTCTCATTGCTGAGTTAGGCTTTTTCGGGGTAGCGGTCTTAACGGCGGTGCAGACGCCTCTCTTCTGCGGGCAGGACTGGTCGATGACGGCTTTCTTCTTGGAGTTATAGCTCTTCTGGAGGGCCGGGGACTTCGACTTGTCGACTACCGTGCTTCTTCCTTTGCGGACCAACTGGTTAAACGTCGGCATGATTTCTCTCCTTTCTTTATAAATTTTATACATGCCACAGAAACTGCGATGGCGCAATATTCCATAGTCCTGCATACTACGTTATTATAACTTTTATTTTCGGGTTTGTCAAGAATATTTTGCGCATAAAACTGCCGAAAATAAGGGGTTTATGGTAAATTTTTTGGTGAGATTGCCTTTTATTCGGCGTCTTAGGGCTCGGCAATCGCCCCTATGACTCTCTCTGCGCATGGGTAATGTCAAGTATTTTTCGCAAATTCCCATAGAATGAAGTAAAATTTTTGGATTATCACCCTCGGCATGCCGAGG
>CANQNF010000085.1 GCA_947625125.1 uncultured Clostridia bacterium | reverse complement strand
TTTAAGAATATCGGATCATGGTTCAAAACGAACGTCATTGACAAGATCAAGAGTGTTTTTGACGGGTTCAGTCTGGCAGACGCCGGGAAAAAGATCATGGACGGGTTCGTGTCGGCGATAAAGTCGATCCATATTCCGAAACTGTCTATCGAATGGGGATCCGCTGAAAAGACGATCGCCGGAATTACGATAAAGGTTCCGGTTCCACACATTTCATGGAACGCGATCGGCGGAATCATGCGGAACCCGACAATTTTCGGAATGTTGGGCGGCAAGCTGCAAGGCGGCGGCGAAGCCGGGGACGAAGCGATCCTGCCGCTTGATATCTTTTATAAGCGGACGGAAAAATATATCGACGACGCGATCGCGCGGGCGACGGCAGCAGTCAAGGGAGCGAACGACGGCAGCAGGAACGGCGGCGATTTCATCCAGAATATAAAGATTGAAAGCCCGGATCCGTTGTCGCCGTATGAGGTAGCAAGGCAGACACGGAACCAGACGCGGAATCTGGTTTTACAGTTACAAGGGGGAGGGCGTTGATATGTCAAAAAAGATCGTGTGTAAAAATGAGGATAACGTCGAAATCGAATTCAGTTACGAGGATGACGCGGAATTTTTTCTAATATCCTGCGACGGAATTTATTCAGTATCAAATAACGTCGTGACGTCCGAAAACACGATGACGGACGGATCAACGTATCAGGGCAGCACGACGAAACAAAGGAATATCGTTATCACGGCGGAATTTGATTCTGACTATCAGTCCCGCCGGGATTTCCTTTATAAGATATTCAAACCGAAGTCGCCGGGGACGTTCTACTATACGGAGAACGCGGAGCAACGGGAAATAGAATATCGCGTCGAGGGGATCGAGATCGACGAAGCGGGCGTATGCCGGAACGCGGTTATTTCGCTGATCTGCCCGGATCCGTTTTTCAAGGATCCCGCCGATACAACGGTCACTATGGCAGGTTGGGAACCGTGTTTCGAGTTCGTCCACGAATTCACGTCCGAACTGGAAGAATTCGGCGTCCGGATCGCGGAACTTGTAAAAACCGTCGAAAACGATTCTGCGGCGGATTATATCGGGATTGAAGTCATCATGGAAGCGTTGGGAGCGGTCAGGAATCCCGTTTTATACCATATGCAGCAGGATATTCATATCCAGATCGGGACAGACGACTATCCGTTCGACATGGAGCCGGGGGACGTGGTAAGGATCACAACCGGGACGAACGAAAAGAACGTCTATCTGATAAAGGGCGGCGAGGAAACAAAAATAAACGAATATCTGGACGAAGAAAGCGAATTCATCCAGTTAGTACACGGATCCAACACGTTCATATATGACGCCGCGTCCGGCGTCGATTATCTGAACGTGACGATCAAATATCGGTTCCGTTATTTAGGCGTATAGGAGCGCGGGAAAATGGAAGTCAGGATATACAATCGGGATTTATACCGGGAGGGGCAGATCGAGAATCAAACATCCCTGATCTGGACGCGGAAATTCTACGAACCGGGGACGTTTGAACTTCACGCCCCGATCACGGAAGAAAATCTGTCGTTATTGCAGCCGGGGAACATCGTCGGGAAAAAGGGATCAGACGAAGCCGGGATTGTCGAGGATATCGAAAAAGAGGAAAGCGACATAAAGAACGAGATCACGGCAAAGGGGCGGTTTCTGTCGTCATACATGGATCGCCGCCTGATAAAAAAGACCGTGAATTTTTCGGGATATATCGAAGTCGCTATGCGTCAGCTTTATTCCGGCGCGGTTCCGCTGCCGCTTGTGGAATTGGGAGCCTTAAACGGATTCACAGACCGGGCGGAATTTCAGGTCACAATGAAAAATCTTCTGACGTATGAAAGCAAATTATCACGGGCGGGCGCGATCGGATTTCGGTTCCGCCCGGACTTCAAGCACAGGAAAATTATATTTGAAACGTACAAGGGGAAAGACCGGACGTTCAGTCAGCACGAAAATAACCGCGTCGTGTTCAGTGAAGATTATAATAACCTGAATAACGCGATCTATCGGTACAATAACCAGAACCTGCGGACGTTCGCGATCGTGGGCGGGCAGGGGGAGGGGGAAGCCCGTACCTATTACGAATTAGGCGGCGGATCCGGGTATGATTTACGGGAAATATTCGTTGACGCGAAAGACATAAACCCGGAGGGAATGACGGCGGACGCGTACAAGGCGGCATTATTGCAGCGGGCGCAGGAATCCTTAAACGCCGCGATCGCGTCGGAAACACTGGAATGTGAAACGGACGCCGCGATCAATTTCACATATAAAACGGATTATGATTTAGGCGACATTGTAACAGTCAGGAAGAAAAAATGGAACCTATACATGAACCAGAGGATCACGGAATTATCCGAAGTCTACGAATACGGCGGAATGACCGTCGTTCCGACGTTCGGGGATCCGCTTCCTGAATCTATCAAATGGGACGAATAAAGAAAGGGGCTGAAACAATGGCAAAGGAACGAAGTTATGATTATTTTTGGAATTCGGAAAACGATCGGTATTATGACGCGGATTCTATGGCGGACTGGTTGCGCCCGTTTTTCTGTAATGGCGTTTTTAACGGTCAAATGCAAGTAACCGCGAACGACGATATGTCCGTCACGGTCGCCGCCGGGTATGGCTACATAAACGGGAAACACAGGCATTTCCTGCAGCCGACGACGCTTGATCTGGAAACGGCGTCCGGGACGCTGAACCGAATTGACGCCGTTATGATCCGCCGGAATGATACGGAACGCCGGATCTATCTAACGATAGTCAAGGGCGGGAACGCACAGACGCCGACAGCACCTGCGCCGACGCGGGACGGCGCGATCTATGATCTGAAACTGGCGGATATCTATATCGCCGCCGGAACGGTTCGCATAACACAAGCGGAAATTTCCGATACACGGATGAACGCCGCCGTGTGCGGATGGGTGGCGGCAACCGTGAAAGAAATTGATTTCACACAGATTCAGGCACAATTTGACGCGTATTTCGCGCAGTATAAGAAAAGCATATCCGACAGATATCAGGATTATTTCGCCGCGATCCAGTCGTTCCGGGAACAGGCGCAGGAAAATTACGACTTGATGATTCAGGCGTTTAACACATACGCCGATCAGCAGAAGGCGGTATATGAAGCATGGATCGCCGATCAGAAATCCGGGTTCGAGGAATGGAGCAGCGGGCAGCAGGACGGCTTCGCCGCGTGGCGGCAGAATCAGGAACAGAGTTTTAATAACTGGTATCTGTCGAATACGGGACAATGGACTTCTGATTTTCTGGACTGGTTCAACGGGATAAAGGGAATCTTTTCGACGGATCCGGCGGGCGAAATTATCCTTTTGATTCAGGCACTATATAACATCATCTATTCGGGGCGCGTCCCGGCGGATCTTATCACGTCGGACGGCGACGAACTGATAACCGACGACGGCGATCAGTTGATCGCGTTCTGGACGATAAAGACGTCCGAAACGTGTCACTGTTAGCTTATAAAACAACCATGAAAGGAGTAAAAAAGAAATGGCGCAGAAAATGTTTAAGGAATTGACGCCCGCCGTCAGTCTGGAAAAGACGGATATTTTCGCCGTGGAACAGACGGACGGCACAAAACAGGCGACATTCGGTCAGTTGTGCGAAGCGGTCAAGCTGCCGGAGGTCGCCGAACAGGTCGAGGAATTCCCGGAGTTAAAGCCGGACGACGATCTGAAAACAGTCGCCGGAAAGGTCAAGAAATGGCAGCAGGACGCGATTAAAAAGATCGAAACGTATATCCCGGCGAAAAGTATCATTCAGGAATTCCCGGAAGTATCAGATCCGGGGAAAGATGACGATCCCGTCGTCGTCGCGCTGAAAGCGCAGGTTATTTCCGGGCTTCTGGCGTACACAATGAACGAAAAATTGTTAAAGGTCGTCGCCGATCACGGGGAGTTATTGGCAGATTTCGCGATCCAGAAGCGGGAACAGATGGCTTCATACGGTTATTTCGGCGCCGAATGGGATATCGACGAATTGATGACGCTTGTTAAGGCGTCGAAATGGGATAAATTCGCGGTCGGCGATTACTGGATCGAGGAAAACACGGCGGGCGAAAAAATCCAGTTCGAGGTAACGGGAAAGAATTCCTATTTGCACTGCGGCGATACCGAACTGAACAAACCGCATATCGTCGCGTCCCCGCGCGACTGTCTGGAAACGTATTATAAATATAACGATACCAACGTCAACGCCGGGGGATATGCCGCGTCGAAAATGCCCGCGAATCTGGAACTGGAAGCGGCGAAGTTCAGTTCCAAATTGCAGGGGTATATGACGAATGTTAAGAGGTTGGAAAACAATAAAGGAACGTGGGCGTGGGCGCAACGCCGGATCTTCCTGCCGGGGAATCCTGAACTGGTCGGGTTCCACGGTTGGGCGGATATGTGGGACGGCGGCGCGTTCAATCAGCTTCCGTTATTCGCCGGGGGAAATGCGCACTTGTTAAAGGGAGCGGGATATAACAAGAAGAAAGCCGCCCGGATGTGGTACTGGACTGCCGATCCGTCCGCCGCGGACACGACGCGCTTCTGCCATTTCACCCACGACGGCCTCACCAACGCCGGCGCCGCGTCCCGCGAGGGCGGCGTCGCCCCGTTTATCGTTCTGTCGTAGACAGATAATCCGGCAATCGCGCCGCCCGGCAGCGGCGGCGCATAAGACCGGGGCAACATCAAACAGGAAAGAGGAATAAGAAAATGGCGGTTCCGTCGTGGAAACAAACGGCGTCAAAACTGGACGCGTTCGCGGAAGCCGTAAAATTACGGCATATCATAACACAAATGATAATGAGGAATTTCGGGCTGAAGCGGACAAAATACGACGCGATCGTCGGAAAGCAAGTCCGCGAGAAATACCCGGAATTAAAAAGTCTGATCGCAAGGATCGACGAATTCCAGAATGAGGTAGAAAAGGCGCGGCTTCTGACGGAATATCCCGAATACATTATCGGGAAAGTCCGGGACAATTTATTCCGGTATTCGTCGGATCTGGTTTCAAATATCGCGGCAGCGAATGAAATTCTATGTCGGACACAAAACGAATTCGTGAAACGGATTCTGTTAGAGGATGACGCGATCGGCGATATCGCGCGGATCCGGCAGGAAGTTCTATTCATTGAAGAATTTTTCAACATCGACTTGTCGCGCTACATGGAATATTCCGAACAACTGGAACTGACGAAGAACTATCTGTATAGATGGAAAAAGTCAACGGTCAGGGATTACGACGAATTCCTTCATCCAGAGAAAAAGGCGTCGCGTCTGGAAAAAGAAAAAGAAAG
>CANQNF010000084.1 GCA_947625125.1 uncultured Clostridia bacterium | reverse complement strand
TCTGAGGGTGCGAGCTTCCCTGTGGACAGCGTGACGGTCAGGGAGGGCAAGACCACGCCGCCCAAGCGCTTCACGGAGGATACGCTATTGTCGGTCATGGAGACGGCGGGCGCAAAGGAGACGCCGGATGACGCAGAGCGCAAGGGCCTGGGAACGCCCGCCACCCGCGCCGCCATCCTGGAGAAGCTGGTGTCCACCGGCTTTGTGGAGCGGAAGAAGCAGAAAAAGGCGGTCAGCCTCGTGCCGTCCCCCGGCGGCACGGCGCTCATCACTGTCCTGCCGGAACAGCTCCAGTCACCCCTCCTGACCGCGGAATGGGAATACCGTCTGAAACAGATCGAAAAGGGCGAGCTGGCTCCGGACAGCTTCATGGAGGACATCGCGGGGATGCTCCGTGATTTGGTCCGGGATTATAAGGTCGTGCCGGAGGCGCAGACGCTGTTTCCCTCCGGACGGCCCGTGGTGGGCAAATGCCCCCGCTGCGGCTGCGACGTGACCGAGAGCAAGGCGGGGTTTTTCTGTGAGAGCAACACCTGCCGGTTTGGACTGTGGAAGGACAATAAGTACCTCTCCGCGAAGAAGATCGCCCTCACCAAGCGCATGGCCGAGGCCCTCTTGAAAAATGGCCGCGTCTTTGTCTCCGGCATTTACTCTGAGAAAACCGGCAAAGCCTACGACGCTTTCCTGAAGCTGACCGACGACGGCAGCCGCAGTTCTTATGGTATCGAGTTCGACAGGGGGCAGAGAAAATGAGGCTTACGCCGGAGGAACGGGAAACCATCATCCTTTTCTCAGACGCGGATACCGAGGCCAACGTCTATACCCACGATGTAAAGCTCATCGCCCGTCTGAAAAAGCTGGCGAAGCAGTACCCGGATCAGGTCTATGAAGAACGGAAGGAGCACGAGGGGGCGGTCAGCTACAATGTGCCGAAGCGCTGTGTCCAGATACACGCCCCTCAAACTGCCGAGCGCCGTGAGGCTTCAAGGCAGAGAGCGCGGCAACATGGTTTCCAGCGCAAACCCACGGCTCACGAGCCGTGATTTTTTTGTTAAAGGCGTTTCCGCGGGTACAGATACCTGTTACCTGCGGAGCGTCCATTTTTACGGCTCCTGAGCCGTGGAAGGGAGTGTTAAAATGCCTGAGAAACAGTCGAACAAGGACCGGCTCAAAGAGATCACAGACAGCATCGAGGCCGGTATCCAGGAGCTGTTCCAGTCGGAGCGGTATGCGCAGTACCTGCGTACCATGAGCCGCTTCCACCGGTACAGTGTGAACAACACTATGCTCATCCATATGCAGAAACCGGACGCCACGCTGGTGGCCGGTTTCAATAAGTGGAAGAATGAGTTTTCCCGGAGCGTCATGCGGGGCGAAAAGGGCATCAAGATCATCGCGCCTACGCCCTTCAAGAAGAAAATCGAGGCGGAGAAGCTGGACCCGGACACCAGGCTCCCCATGCGGGACGAGGACGGCAATATCATCATGGAGGAACGGGAAATCAAAATCCCCATGTATAAGCCGGTAACGGTGTTCGACGTGAGCCAGACGGAGGGTAAGCCGCTGCCTACCCTGGCCGCCGACCTCAAAGGCGATGTGCGGCACTATGAGGTTTTCATGGAGGCGCTGCGCCGTTCCTCCCCCGTCCCGATGGCCTTTGAGCAGCTTGCGCCAAATCTGGACGGCTATTTCAGCCCGGATGAACAGCGTATCGCTATCCGGGAGGGTATGAGCGAGGTCCAGACCGTCAGCGCCGCCGTCCATGAGATCACCCACGCCAAGCTCCATAATCATAAAGAGAAGGACGCCATCGACAGCACGGAGCAATATGAGCAGGTGGAGATATTCGGACAGCCCGCCCTGTTTTCCAATGGGCGGGTAGAAGCGAGCAAACTGCCGGAGGGCCTGTTCTGCTATGATCTGCGCGGTTCAGACGATGATCCCGGCAAGCCCGTTGACTTGGAGATTTTGGTTGTGGTCAATCACGCCGGGACCATCATCACAGCTGCGCCGATAGAGCTGCCGGAGAGCGGGCATCTGGAACTAAAGGATGGCCTGAACTTTCTCGGTGAGGAATCAACTCTTCGTGCTTTCTATGAAAAGACCCACCCGGATCAGGTGGAGAAAGACCGGCATACCGAGGAAGTGGAGGCTGAGAGCGTTTCCTATGCCGTATGTGCCTACTACGGAATCGAGACCGGGGAAAACAGCTTCGGCTATATCGCGTCCTGGTCCAAGGGCAAGGAACTGAAGGAGCTGCGCGCCAGTCTGGAGACCATCCGCATGACTGCGGACGGTCTTATCTCCGACATTGACCGCCACTTCAAGGAAATCTGCAAGGAACAGGGGCTTGACCTCACCGGCGAAGAACCCTGCCCGGATGAGCAGTTTTACCGGGTAAACGAGGGCCAATACCTGCACATCCAGCGCTGTGACAGCGGCTACGACTATACCTTCTACAATGCCGCCGACAAGACCGCTATGGACGGCGGGCAGTTGGATGATCCGGACCTGACGATCCGCGCCGCCGCAGAGAGGGTCTGTGAGATGAACAACATCCTTATGGACGGCATGAGCGTTGTGGCCTGTGAGCTGCCGGAGGAATTTGCGGATGCGGCGTCCGCTGCCGCGCCCCGCACCGCGCAGGAGAAACTGGCGGAGTATTTTGAGAAAGAGGATCAGGAACTGTGGGACACGAAGTTGGATGAGTACCCTGTACCGGATGACAGCCTGACGGCGGAGGATCTGGAGGCGCTGGGCTACAATAACGGCGATTTGCTGCCGGTCGGTCAGGGCACCGCCCGGAGTATGATAATCGCGGATATGACGGTCTATGCCGTCACGCCGGAGGCGATGGAGTTGCTGTTCGACAGCAGCGAGGTCATGGCTTACCCGGAAAGTACCGTCTTTGCTATTCCAAAAGAGGAATGGGAGGCAAGCGCGGATTTCCGTATTGAAGTGGAAAATCGTATGAGCCGGCAGCAGGAGCGGGAGACCGCGTTCCTCGACCATTCCGGCGACTGCTTTGCCATCTACCAGATGAAGCTGGGCGATGAGGATTTGGCAGCCCTGCGGTATATGCCCATGGACTACTTCCAGAAGAAAGGCGTACAGCCCAGCCGCGAACAATATGAGCTGGCCTACACCGGGAAACTGCCGGAGGGCGGCGGTCTGGATACCCTGTGGGAGCAGTTCAACGTCAACCACCCCGCGGACTATATGCGCCCCTCCATGTCGGTCAGCGACATCATTGCCATCAAGAAGGACGGCGTGGTATCCTGCCACTTCGTAGACAGCTTCGGATTCAGGGAACTGCCGGACTTTCTCCAGCCGCAAAATTCTCTGAAAACGGTTGAGATGCAGGTGGAGGACGATTATAATATGGTGGACGGCATCATCAACAACGGCCCAAAGCAGCCTACAGTGGCTGAGCTGGAGGAACAGGCCAGAAACGGGCAGCCCATCTCCCTGTTGGCGCTGGCAGAAGCCGCCCAGCGGGAAAGTCAGGATAAGCGGCACGGAAAGGCTCAGGGAAAGCGGTCCTCCGTCCTTGCGAAGATCCGCAGGCCCCTTCCCGGCAAAGCAGATAAAAAAACAGCGCCTGAAAAGAGCGCGGAAAGAGAGCGTGGTCTATGAACTTTTCTAATGATGAGATCAATCTGATGTGCATTTATAACACCGGCACCAGGGAGGGTACGCTGGATGAGCTTGCGTCCATGCGGGAGTATCTGGAACCCTCCGAGACCGAGCTCCGCGATCTGACGGACGCGGTGATGGAGAAACTGGAGCGGATGAGCGACGCGGAGTTCGATGAACTGGACCTGTTCCCTGATTTTGACGAGTAAAGATACCCCATAGATACCCCGTAAAAGGGCGGCTCCATGCCGCCCTTTTACTATTTTGCAGGAGAGGAGGATGTGAATGGCTCAAAACATTCAGGTATATGCAAAAATGGCGGATGAAACCGCCGCGCAGATCACCGGGAGCTATCAGGAGTGGACGGCATTTTTAACGACCGCGGCGAGGTTGTATAAGTACCCCTACCACGAGCAGCTTATGATCTACGCCCAGCGCCCGGAGGCCACCGCCTGCGCCAGCTACGACCTCTGGAACAGGCGCATGGGGCGTTATGTGCGGCGCGGCAGCCGGGGCATCGCCCTGATCGACATGACCGGCGACAGCCCCAAGATTCGCTATGTTTTCGATGTGGCCGACACCGGCCGCACGGAGCGGTCCCGCCGCTTTGAGCTGTGGGAATACAGACCGGAGCACAGGCAGGCCGTTTCCGCCATGCTGGAGCGGCAGTACGGTGTGTCCGGCGAAAACGGTATTGAGGAACAGTTTGAAAAGGTCGCCGCCCAGCGAGCCAACGAATACTGGAATGACCACCAGCGGGATATTCTCAGCATCGTTGACGATTCGTTCCTTTACGGGTATGATGATTTCAACGTAGGGGCAGCCTTTCGGAGCGCCGCCACCGTCAGCATCACCTACTCCCTGATGTCCCGCTGCGGGATGGAGCCGGAGAACTACTTTGAGCACGAGGACTTTCTCGGTATCTTCGACTGGAACACCCCGGAGGCGGTGGCGGAGCTTGGTACGGCGGTCAGCGCCATCAACCAGGAGGTGCTGCGGCAGATCGAGATCACAATCAGACAATATGAGCGCGAAAAGAGCGCGGAAAGGACGGAACAGCATGGCAGAGAAACTGACTTATCAGCGGAGCGGGGATTACCTGATCCCCAACCTGGAAATGAGCCCGCAGCCGGCGCAGAGCCTGGGCAAGTACGGGAGGATGCGCAAGAAGTACCTTCAGGAGAACAGGCCGGGCCTGTACAGCCGCCTGCTGCTGTCGGAGAAGCTGCAAGCGCACCTGTTGGAGATCGACCGGACGGCGCACCGCCGCTTGGAGCAGATGATGCCGGAGCTGGCGAAAGCGGCCGGAGCGACGGAGGCGCTGAAAGCCTCCGACCCGATGAAGTGGGTGGGCCTGATGAACAACTGCAAGGCCCAGGCGGAGGAGATCATCCTGAACGAGCTGGTGTACGACTGACCCAGCCGGAGCCTGAGCCAGCGGACGATGAGCCTCCGGTACAGCTGAACCTTTTTGGCAGCTCGGAGGGAAATGAGCAGTTAAGCCTGTTCCCCACAGAGGCACAACAGATACAGAGTATCACAGAAGCGGAGAGCGCGGAAAAAGCGCCCTTCGCTTTTTCTGTTCCCCAGGAGGATATTGACAACATCCTGCGCTTCGGCAGCAACACCGCGGACAGCCGTATGCGCGTGGCTGCGGAATTTATGAAGCAGAAAGGCGCTTTGGAGATCGTTGCCTTTCTCCAAAAGGAGTACCACGGCGGCTACGGCATGAAAGGTACAGAC
>CANQNF010000083.1 GCA_947625125.1 uncultured Clostridia bacterium | reverse complement strand
GAATCAAAATCTTCGTAATTTTCCCTGCACCTGCTCCATGAACAGCAAGATTGAAAATCTTCTCAATTATCCAAGACGTGTCGGGGTCAATCGCCAGCTTATTATGCTCCTCGGGGTGTCGCATATAGCCAAGCGGAGCTATTGAAAAAGTACGCTCACCTGCTGCAAACTTGGCGTGAAGAGCAGCCTTAACTTTACGACTGGTATCTTTTGCCATAAACTCGTTAAATAAATTTTTGAACGGGACAAAATCTGAAAGTCCTTTGTCGGTATCTTCATTGTCGTTGACGGCAATATAACGGACATTCATCTCGGGGAAAACGAACTCGAGATAATAGTCCATAGTGACGTGCTCCCTGCCAAAACGACTAAGATCTTTTGTCACGACGCAGTTTACCTTGCCCGTCTCTATGTCTGACATCATTCGCTGAAATGCGGGTCTTTCAAAGTTTGTCCCGCTCCAACCGTCATCGACGTACTCGTCGTAAACGATTAAATTATTCTCGCTTACATATTGTCTGAGGACTTTTCTCTGCGTCTCTATGGAAATACTGTCGCCAAAGTTTTCGTCATCTCGGGAAAGACGCATATAAAGAGCAGTGCTATATTTTGCATTGTTAGGTGATTTCATTTATAACCTCCTTTGTGAATCACCCACGCTTACAATACTGTTTCATTATATCATAAACGTGGTGCAATTTCAAGCTTTAAAGCGATGATTTTGCGGAATATTTTATTACATCTTCGAGCAAATTCTCTAACGGTTTGCCGTCTTTTGCAAAATGCTCCGACACTTTTATGCGGGAATTTCCGACGTAAAAGAACATTTCGCCGTCGGGTTCGGTGCCGTAATATGGCTCACGCTTTGGCTCATTTTCCAATTTCCACTTTCTCAAAATCTCCTTGGGCGGGAAGTCCAGTGGCTCATAACATTCGCAGAGGTCTATTGATTCATAATCTTTCATTGTTATCCTCCTTAAATTTCTTGATTTTTGTCTTTTGGCTTGTTTGATTCTTCGTGCAGTGTTCTGTCGATGTTATCCGCAATAGTTTTCAACCGCTTGACCTCATCACGTTTTTCGTGAAGCTCCTCATATAGTTCATTCTGCTGCGAGGTCAGCCGTTCAATGTCTGCTTGAAGCACTTTGTAGCTCGGTATTTTTGTTATACCGTGCTCTGCAAAGTACCGTTTCGCCGACTCCATAATTATAAACTCGCTTTCGTGCTGCTTGCGGAATTTCGCCTTTGCCCTGTCAGACTTTAACGAACGGTACTCGTCCCGAATAGGTTTTGTGTTTTCATACGCAAGCACGCGTTTCTGAAGCTCCTTTTTGCCATAAAGATCAGTCTCGACAGCTTTGAGCGTCTCCCTACAATCACGCTCATCTGCTTTGGCAAGGGCAATGGCGCTCTGCAAATCCTCAAGCGACTTAAAACCATACTTCTCAAGCTCTGCAACACTCTTTGCCGACTGCTTGAGGTTGAAAACTTTAGTCCAATGCTCGAAACCCGCACCCTTTTCAGGCGTTACATCGACCATTCGCGAAATACTGTCGTGATATGTGCCGATTTTCGCATTTTTTGCCGTCTGTAAGCGTTCCAAAATGCTTGGTCGAGAAGATATGTCTGGCATGGCTTTTTGCGCCAACTGTCGTGATTTCTGCTCGAAAACGGCATTTATTGCGGCAAGGTCGAAGTCGTCACCCAATCGTCGAGCGGTGATAGGCTTAGCGCGGTCTGACGTTAGATAACTTAACCGCCCTCGGCTCTGCTTGACGGTCACGCCCTCTCGGAGAAGTAGCTCGGCAAACTCGTCAAAATCATTAGCAGAGGATAGTGCCGAGCGAATTACATTTCGTAGCTTTTCCTTATCCGTTTCAAACTTTGTCGGTTTGCCGCTTGCAGACAATTCAGCTTGTCCTCGCCGCCTTGTCCAGTATTCACCCTCGGTTATTCGCTCGCCATTTCCGTCCAAAAGGTCGATTTGATATAACCCCTCGCGCTGGCACATATCCATAACCTCAGCACGAAAATAGTTCATAGCCGCCTTGGTGCAGCGGTGTTTGCAGCCGGCTTTTGTGTCGGCGGGTCTGTCCATATATGGCAGCAGCGGCACGTCCTCAATCCGCAGAGAATTGATAACGATGTGGCAGTGGATATTCCCACTGTGGTTGTGACCATCAGCGTGAGTGCAAACGATAGCTTGATGTCCCAAAAAATGCTCCTTGCAAAACTGCTCGCCGAGAGTTTGGGCGTGGTCAACCGTTAAACCGTTTTCGACACTGTCTCGCGGGTCAAAACTGATTATGTAGTGGTGGCTTTTGATGTCGCCCCGATTGCGGTTTTTGCCGTATTGGAGATTGGATTTCATACAGGCGATTGCGAAATCATCTTCTCCGCAGTTCAAGGTCACAAAGCGGCAGTTTTCTCTCGGAATCAGTCTGCTGTTCTCATCAAGAATGGGGTTGTTCGTAAACTCGTCGTGTTCAAACAACAGGTACTTCTCGGTGCGCCATAGTCGGCATTTATATGTTTGAACGTCGCCAACCGCGTCGCCTACCTTTCGCAAGATTTCAAATTTCAAATCAGCGAGGTTGGCAATGGCGGCTCGAACCTCACTTGACAAATAATTGTATGGCGTTCCGTGCTCATTCAAGAATCGCGCGATTTGATTGAGATTCCCGCCGATTTTGCCAAGTTGGGCAGTCAGCGAACCGACAGCTGAAAGCAACTTTTCGTTGATTGGCGAGACTGTGATGATAGGCTTGATAACTGCATTTTCTATCGCCTGACGGATAAATTCTGAATGACTAATCCCACAGAATTTTGCTCGTTCGGTGAAATCTGCATACTCTTCATTGGTCATACGAGTTTTGACGACAATGCTGCGCTTGGGCGTATTGTATTTCTTTGGCATATTAAAGCCCCCTTTCACTTTACAACGGACATTTTTTGCATGATTGGTGACACCTGAAATGTAAATTTTATATGAACTACATTTCTTCTGCATTACCCTCAACGCAATTTTTTCGATTTTGCCAACTTTTCAATATCGTCCACACCGAAAAATAATTTTTTGCCAAGTTTTTGGCAATCTTATCAGAAATAATCTTTCTAATTTATAACGGACATCTCGAGGCAGGCTTGTCCACTAATGCCGCAAAATTATTTTCCCTCCCACCTTAAACGGACAAATTTTTGAAAAATTTTAACCCTCGCCCGAAAAAATTTTCCCCTTCATATTACAACGTACATTTTTTTGTTGTGCTATCCTAAAATCGTACACATAGGGGTTAAAAATTGCACTGAAAGATGTATAATGTAATACAAGAAAGAATCATCTTCCAAACAAGCAATCCCCGAAGCGAACAGGAGGTTTAAAATGAAGTACAACAAAGAACAAAGATTGGACATCGGGCGCAAACTTTATTCCGGTGAAATCACTCGCCGTAAGGCGGCAGAAATCTTTGACATTAGCGAACAGACTGCACGAGACTACATGAGGCTTTATCGTGATGTCAATAAGCTTCCGCCGAAGCGGGCGGCAAAGCATTCAATCTCTGCACCGTCCTTTCAGACTCCGCCAGCAGCAATGGAAGAACTGGAATCCATGACAAAGGAGCAACTGATTCAAGAAATCGTAAAAGCTCGGATAACGGAGGCCCGGCTAAAAAAAGGATACGAAGTGAAGGGGGATGGTACGGTAATTCTGTACGGCAAAGCGAATACCAAGTGATCATGGAGCTTTCCGGAGAATTCCCGGTAAAACTGCTTTGTGAAACGGCCGGAATGCGCCGCAGCAGCTTTTACAGTTGGAAAAAGCGGCTTTCCAATCCATCGGACAGAACAAAGGCATTTATTAACAACATTATGTTATTTCAGGAATACCACCTTAAATATCCGTCTCACGGATACCGCTGGTTAAACGCCAAAATACGGCTTGATACCGGGACTGTTCTTTCAGATCCATATGCATATAAGTGCTGCAAAACCGCCGGGATCAAGAGCAAAGCCAAGCATTATAAGTACAAAAAACCGGGCGAGCCTTATCGCATATTTCCGAATCTTTTGCTGTCGGAGATGCAGATCGACGGACCGTTACAATGCATAGTGAGCGATATGACTGCGTTTTATGTGAAGGGCGTCTATTATGAACTCACTCTCTACATGGATTTGTGGAATAATGAGATACTCAGCCATTCCCTTTCATCTAAGCGTGGCGACCGCATGACTTACATAAGCGGGTTGGAGGATCTGATTGAACTCAAGAAACAGCATCCTGAATACCGAATGATTCTGCATTCCGACCAAGGCTCCGTGTATTCGTCCAAAGCGTTTAACGAGCTTTTACCGATGTATGGCATAACGCGCTCGATGTCCCGTGCGGGAACTCCGACAGACAACGCGGCTATGGAGGCAATCAATGGGTGGATTAAAGCTGAGTTGTTCATGGACATGCATGTCACCGGCGAAAAGCCTGTACAAAGCGAGATAGACGACTACATTATTTTCTTCAACGAGCAGCGTCCGGCGTATTCGCTGGGCTATCTGACGCCGAAGCAGTTTCGGGAGTCCAACTTTGCAGGAGGTGGTGTATAATTCACAATTTTCTCATTATGATTTTTTGAAATTTGTGTACGATTTTTGTTGACTAGTGCAAACCATTGTAAAATTTTTATTAACAGTGTCATATACCCCTCTCTCACGATACAACGTACATTTTTTTCGCAAAAATCAGGGTACTTTCTAAAAAAGTTTGCCCAAAACGCAAAATTTCTCCGTTTAGCACAAATTGCAAGGAATTGACGACAACTTTGCTGTGCAATTTTTAGCGACTTCTTTCATTTCCGTAACACATGAAATGTAGAAAAAGCAACTGACGTGAACAAGATTTGAATATAAAAATACCAGTGTATCAGATTCGATACACTGGTATTTTTTATTAGGGTCCCCACAAAGTCCCAAGACTTTGTGGGGAAAAGGAGGAGCAGCAAAATGAGCGAGCTCTGCCGATTTCGGCAGGGCGAGGGATATGGAGCTTGCGACGACGTGCAGGGTTTGGGGAAGGCTACTCCCCAACAAGATTCCGCGTATGACAAAATGAGCATACTTGCGAAATTTGGTCCCGCGGTAGAATCTTGCTCTCTCAGCATCCATTTATTAAATTTTCTCTACATCTTGACTATCCGCGGTCAAAAGTATAACCTTTTAATATGCAAACATTTTGTTCATAATACTAAAAAATTTTGTCACAACCCACCCTTCTCAATCGTATTCAAATTAAAGGAGTTGAAAAGATGTCCGCTCTAACCGACAGGGAAAATATCGCAAAGCTGTTTGAAACCTATTATGACAGTCTTTCAAAGATTGCCTTCTGCTATCTTAAAAATATCTATGACGCGCAGGATATCGCCTGTGACGTGTTTTTGAAATATATCGAGGCTAACCCGACGTTTGAATCTTCGGAGCATGAAAAAGCGTGGTTTATTCGGGTTACTATAAACAAATGCAAGGATTTTTTAAGACATTCAAAATACATACCCGCCGAAGCCGTATGCAAAATTTCAACAACCGATTCAGACACCGAGATTCTTGATTTGGTGATGGCGCTGCCTGAAAAATACCGCGCTGTTATCCATATGTTTTATTATGAGGATATGTCCGTGAGGCAGATTGCCGACGTTTTAAAAATCAGCGTGAGCGCGGTCACGAAGCGGCTCGAACGCGCTCGGAAAATGCTTGAGCCGTAT
>CANQNF010000082.1 GCA_947625125.1 uncultured Clostridia bacterium | reverse complement strand
GCTGCGTGGGAAAAACAAAGTGAAACTGGAGATCCTATTACTTTGTATGGGATACAATCTGAACAAGCTGCACGCGAAGATCCAAAGCGACCGGACAGGAAGTCACTTGTTTGAAGTCAAAAGTGCATAGAAAAAGGTAGAAAATGGAGAAGGCTTATTAGAGTATGCCAAAAATCCGGGGAACCATCTGGAATCAGAGAAGTCTCCCGGATTTTTGGGTTATAATAAGCGAAGGTGTCGCTCAATCATCTAATTTTGATGATTTTGCGACACCCCCTTGCCAGTTCCTCAGTTATGCAGGTTTGCGAGGGAAAAGACCCTCAACTGCCTGGCCGCCTTCTCCTGCAGATCGAATATCTGCTGCATAGAGAGCGGCTTGCCTTTGCCTTCCATGAACTGCTGGTGGTCGCTGCAGATCCAGTACATATAGTAGTAGATCTCAAAGCCTGTGCAGCTTTCGCCGCATTCATCCTCCAGAAGTTCCTGTGCCCGCTTAATGGAGCGGACAGGCAGATCAGCATTGGTAGCGAGGTTGTCCAGGACAGCTCCTGCCTTTTCGATCTTCACCCAAGCCGGTTCCTCCATCATTTTTGCGCTGTCCGCGAACATGGAATAGATCATGTCGCACTTCTCGCAAAAATCAGAGATGCTGCAGCCCTTATGGCGCAGCTTGATGGGTTCACCGATCCGGACAGTAAGCCCGTTTGTGACGACCTCCGGGATGAGGGTCACACTGTTGCGGCCGATATCCGAAGTGATCATCGTCAGGATGAACGCTGCATCCGATACATCCACCCTGGTATCAGACCCGTTGATCGCATCGGCCAGCTCCTGTTCCATCTGCCAATCATTGACCTTAAAGGTCACTCTGGTGATCTCATGAGAAGTTTCACAGGATACAAATTTGCACTTCTCATACTTTTCCGGCAGTTTTTCCAGGATGACTTCCAGCAGGTCCGCGACGGGCATGATCGAATATTCCTTCTCATCCCCGCTCATAACGGCGGATACCTTGTCGTCCCGGACCAATACCAGGGACTTGTTTTTGAAATGCTGCAGGAACATGGACAGCGTTTCCGCCCGCTCCTTCGGCGTAATCGGGGAATGGTACGGCTTATCCTCATAACACATGATGGACATACCGGACACTCCTGCCCTGTCGCAAAGGCTGCGCAGCGCCGTATAACGCAGGGGAACCGTCTGCAGCTTGTCATTCCACGGGAACCGGAGCAGAAGCCGCATCTCTTTCATGCAGTCTTCCACAGCTTCGCGGGATGCAAGGCCGTTCTCTTCCATGATCTGGTCAAGGAAAAGCGGCATATCATCCAGCGGGAACGTGGACATTTCGCTGGTCAGTACCCTCACCCATGCATCGGTGTTTTTCTGGCGGGCAAAAAAGCCCACCATTTCTTTCTGGTCATTGATCACGATCTTTTCATGATCCTTCATCATAATAATAATCTCCTTTCTGGAATCTACCGGAATCCCGGCATTTTTTTGCAACCGTGACAAGACCCGTGCCTTTTCTGCCCTTTCTGGGCACTCCTTTCGTGAAATAAAAAAAGAGCAGATACCAAAAGGTAACTGCTCAAAAAATTATACACGGGAAATTGTCTATGGGAACATTATACAAAAAAAGTAGAGTTTTTGCAATACCTTTCTCTTACAAAAAGCCCTGTCTGTACTGCGTTTTTGCAAAAAAAACTCCTGGCGTGCCTTATGCAGCATCCCAGGAGTCTTCCTCATTTATTACCGACTACGAGCAGGGAATAGAACACCCTGCCATCGCTGCAGGTATAGGTTCCTACTGCCCCGTTCGTAAACCCGGCGTACATCATAACCTCATGATGGGCAGGCGAATCCATCCACCACGGCACGATGTCCGCATCAGACGCGCCTTTCTGCCACGCCAGGTTCTCACCCCGCCATATCCACTGTGTCGTAATTGCGGAGTCAAATAACGTGCCGTCAGGCCGCGTATGCGACCACAGCACAGAGGCTTCCTGTGCCCGGAGACAGGCCGCCGGATACAGATCCGCATCCCACTCCAAAGCCTTCAAGCCTGCCGCAACACGCTGTTCATTGACTGCATCAAAAACAGTGAGCGCGGACTGAGCCATGGGGTCTACAGGTTCAGCCGTTGTTGCAGCGGCGTCATCCGCATATACCATGGACGATATTGCCGCCTTCGTAAGAAAGAACATCGAAAGCGACAGACATGCTATTATTGCTATCCATCTTATTTTTTTCATAGCAACTATTCGCAGCACCCGGTCGGCTGCGCCTCCTTTCCTCCGGGTCATTCCAGACTCTTTATCCCTGGAACAAAAAAACTGTCACAACATGCCCGTCATCGGCCACACAAGTGGCGATCCCGATCTTTGTAAAATCAGAGTTCAGCATGTTTTTTAGATGACTACTGCTCCCACACAGCCTTTGGAAAGCCTTGGCCGCGTAAGTCCCGGTCATTCGCTTTCCGCTTACCAGGTTTTCCCCGGCACACATCGCATCCGGATCCTCGGCAAGCACAAGGTCGCATCCTCGGCTGCCATCCGGCCTGATATGGGAGAACTTCGTGATTACTTCCTCCGCCCTTATCTGCGCCAGTGCGGTGAGATCTTCGTCTATTTCCAGGACAGGAAGCTCATTTTTCTCCCTAAGTCCATTCAACGATGTGAGGAAGACCTCATTTGCCGATTCGGGCGAGAAAGAATAGACGGGTGCCATATTGAAAGCGAATAACAGCATTGCAAACAATACCAGCACGACCGCCCTTTGAACCTTTTTCTGTCTCTCAGACAATTCAGACAATTTTTTCACCTCCCCTACGGATCAGACATACCGGACCGCCAACCATACCGCTATCAGGAGCGCGACACAGCAGACAACCGTTACCTCTTTAAATAAATTTTTCAGGATTAACACCTCCCATTCCGTTCAGAATGAACGATTTTTACAGAACGCCCGGGGTGACGATCACCATCATCGAGGGCTTCAATTCTTCAATGACCTTTTTTCTCAGGTCTTCCGCGATACGGTCAAATTCCTCCAGATCCTGATGGGAAAACGCCGCTTGGGAAAGCTGCTTTAACATTCCGGATTCCTTCATCGTATCGGATACATAGGAAGAAACCTCTTCCCAGTGGTCCCTGCGGACGCTGATGCCGCCGAAGACGACCATGGCAGCATACTCCGACGCTGCCTGCGAGATTTGACAGCATAAAACGTCATACCCCTTTTTGTACTTGGTCTTAAGCACATCCAGAGGCACTTTTTCGCGGTTCCTCTTCAGGACAGCCAGAAGCCTTTCCAGCTCTTCCCGCTTTTGTTGCCTTACATCGTTTTCTTTTACGCCGCTTTCCTGCATTTTTTCGGCCGCTCCTTTCTCTTGAAATGGACATCTTCCGCCTTTGTGTCCTGTATCCGGCTCAACAGGCGGAGCATAAGGACCGCGATCAAGGACGTCAGGCAGAAATTCATATCCGGTTCCTGGAAAAACGAAAACCGGTACATCTGCGACATGGCCAGGATGGCCAGGATACTGGGCCAGTTCTTTACGACTGCCTTCCTGATCCGAATCTTTTCCCAGTGCCAGATCACTTTCCTCCGGATCGTTTTGAGGATCTTTGCCTCACGCTTTTTCACCGGGTAATACACATACCCGGTTGCTCCTACTACTTTCATAGAGATCTCCTTTCCCCTATCAAGGGCTGTTGCTGTTGTTTGCGGTTTCTTTTTTCCCCCTTGGGGCCTCCTTTCGTGAAAATAAAAAAGAGCAGATTCCAAAAGGTTTCTGCTCTTTCAAAAACTATACATATTAAATTTTCTATGTACCAATTATACATAAAATGTAGAGTTTTGGCAATAGTTTGGATCAAAAAACTTTTTCCGGAAGGAATTTTTTTAGTTCCAGTATTCCTTACGGCTCAAGACCAGCCGGCTGATTATGATATAGGCGATGATAGCCGTAACAAAGATAACGCACCCGCTGGTCGTCTGGATCCAGATGATGAAATATCCAAAATAGGGGATCCAGAACACGTTCTTGCCCACCACCTGGGCGGGCGTTACCGGCGCCAGGTCGGGGACGTCATTGTTGTCCCCTTTGGTGATGTAGTTGCCGTTTACGTCAATATCAATGACCCTGTGGGTGATCAATTCATCCGACAGGCTGTAAGCGATGATATCCCCTTCCTGCGGCTGCGTATCCTTCCTGTCGATAAAGCACACGGATCCGGGACCAAAGACAGGTTCCATGGAGCTGGACATGACCACATAGCTGCGGATATTGAACAGAAGCGGCACGACCATAACCAGAGCGATAGAAATGATACAAACGGTGATAATGGTATCGATCACGTTATATATTTTCCTCATGTAGCCTTTTCCTTTCAGAAATTGATGTTATCGACATGGTATTCGATCTGTTTTGGCGTACCGTCGTCCTTGAACAGCACATGGACGTACCCGTTCTCCACGCCAAAAGCATTCACCAGCCTGATTGTTGATTCAGAGGACGAATCTGCCGATTCTGCGCATCCAATGAGCCGCTGCTTTTCATCGGAAAGCTGATACCCATTGCCTTCCATGAAAAAGCCGCTCACCCTCGCATCATACAGCATGACCGGCTGGGCGGTATCGCCCTGGAAATAAAACGTGACCTTATTGCCGTCACCGTCTACGAACGGGATTTTGACCTCTTCCCATTCATATATGGTCTGGTCGGTATTCTCTGTTTCCTGCGTGGAAAAACCCTTCACCGCCAGGTCGTGGTAATGGGTTTCCCCGATCTCGATGGTAGTACCATAGATCTTTACGCTGTCGGAATAAGAAGCTGCCGGCCCCCCGGTATCTATCTCGGTCGGTTCCTCTGTCAGCATGGACTTGTCAACCAGGATCGGATAAATGGTTTCCTCTTCCGCCGCAGCAGGCCCTTCTGCCTCTTTCGTTTTACTGCTGCAGGCAGCCGCAGTCAGTGTAAAGGATAACAGGAACAATATAGCTGCTTTCTTCATCATAAACCTCCCCATACAGGCTTAACGCCCTGCGCCGTTTATTCTGCGCCGATCTTTGCTTTAAGGGCAGCCAGTTCATCTTCCACGCTGGAAGAGGGCCGTGCATACTTCTCCACCAGATCTTCCACGCTGGAACCCTCTCCCAGCCTTTCCCCGGCCATCGCCTCATCCAGCCGGCGCTGCGCCTTTTCTTCCATCTGAGCCATAGCCCCCTGGACGTGATCCAGCCTGCCGCCCCTCTCACGGGCTTTATTCATGCTCTCCTGGGCCTTTGCGCGGGCCTGGGTGCGCTTGATGCTGTCCCTCCTGTCCTCCAGGGTCCGGACGTCATCGGCCAGTTTGTTATACAACCGCACCATCTCAGCGGCATCCTTGTCCGCATCCTCAAACGATGATACCAGGGAGGGCAGTTTCGCTTCCAAACGCTGGCGGTCTTCGATCAGCCGGCGGGCCGCATCTTCGTCCCCGCTGCGCAGAGCATTTTCTGCAGCATTCTGATAGGCGCTGATATCGTTTTTGCATTTCTCTGCATCCCGTTTGGCCGCATCACGCATTGCCGAAAACTTTGCCGCCTGTACCTTTGCTTCGGCCAGATCCTTCTTGTAGTCCAGCAAATACTGTTCAGCCATTTTCTCCGGATCCTCTGCCTTATCCAGAAGCGCGTTGATGTTCGCCGCCATGATTTCAGTAGCACGTTGTAAGATACCCATACTTATTCTCCTCGTATAATAAGCCTATACCCCAGATAAACAGGGTCTGGGCTTATTCTTTTTATGGTATAGAGGAATCA
>CANQNF010000081.1 GCA_947625125.1 uncultured Clostridia bacterium | reverse complement strand
GCAGCTCCGACAGGAGCTGCGAACCTTTAATCATCAAACCATGAATTATTATAATGTGGTCGGTTTGGACACTCCCGCTGATGTGGCCTTTTAGGCCACACCACAAAAAAAGAGCACCCCCTTTTGGGAGTGCTCCTGTAAAAATTTGTCTTGGATTACTTGATCTCGACGGTTGCGCCGGCAGCTTCGAGCTTTTCCTTGATCTCGTCGGCTTCGGCCTTGGAAGCGCCTTCCTTGACGGCCTTCGGGGCAGCCTCGACGAACTCCTTGGACTCCTTGAGGCCGAGGCCGAGGATGTCCTTGACAGCCTTGATGACGCCCATCTTGTTGTCGCCGAAGGAGGCGAGGATGACGTCGAACTCGGTCTTTTCGGCAGCGGCGGGAGCGGCGGCTCCGGCAGGAGCGGCGGCTACGGCGGCGGTAACGCCGAACTCTTCCTGGATAGCGTCGACAAGCTCCTTGAGCTCTAAGACGGAAAGGGCCTTGATGTCTTCTACAAACTTGATGATCTTTTCAGATGCCATAATAATTATCTCCTTTTCGTAATATTTAAGATGTTTTTTACGCGGCGTATAATTTTTTGCCGCATTTTTTGGGGCATGCGCTGTGATTTTTTTCGCATTTCTGTCAGGCTGCGGACCTCGTGCGACCCCTGCCGTAAAAACCTTAAAACGGAGATCTTATCCGGGGGCTTTCACGGTAAAAGGGCGTTCAAAAGCCGGAAGTAAGGACTGCCGCCGACATGATGAACCAAAAAATCAAGCCGCCTCGTTCTTGTCCGCGAGGGCCTGGAGGGTCGCCGCGAGCTTCTGGACGGGTCCCTGGAGGGAGCCGACGAGCTGTGCCAAAAGGGTCTCCTTGGACGGGATCTTCGAGAGGGCCTTTACGCCGTCTGCGTCGTAGATCTCGGTACCGATGAAGCCGGCCTTGAGGATGAAGTTTTCGTGGTCCTCGGCATATTTTCCGAGAATTCTTGCGGCTGCGGTCTCGTCATCGGCGATAGCGATGGCGGTCGCGCCCTCCAAAACGCTGTTGAGCTGCTCAAGACCCGCGTTCTGCATGGCGAATCTCAAAAGAGTGTTCTTTTCGACGGCATACTTTACGCCGGCTTCACGAAGCTCCTTTCTGAGCTTGGTGTCGTCCTCCACGGTGATACCCGAGTAGTTGACGAGAACGCCCGACTTTGCGTTTTTGAGGAGCTCGGTGATCTCCTCGACCTTTTTCTTCTTGGCGTTGAGAATGTTTTCGTTCGGCATTTATTTTCACCACCTGTAAATAAATTTGCCCCGAAATTAAAATCCCTTTTCACACGGGAAAAGGGACATGAAAGTCATGTAATCCTTTCCTCGGCTGGACTTACTGTCGCCAGCTGTCTTAAGATCGGCGCGAGAGTATTATAGCACAGGAAAGGGGAGTTGTCAAGGGGGTGGGGGAATTTTTTGGGGGGGGGGATAAGCTTAGTGTGCAAAAAGCCACTTCAAATCCTAAAGAATTGTGAAGCGGCTTTTTGATGAACCTCCTGCCAAGAACTACCTAAACAAGGTATTCGCTGTGCTCATACTATTCCTCCCCTGCCCCACTCCCAAGGGGGGAGAACGCTCCGAACCAGCTTTGCATGAAACCCCCATCTGAATTTTTATAAAATCTGATGGGGGTTTCTTTCCCTCCTGCACAACCTATGGGGACGAGGGATTCGAGCATGACGCAAAATTTAAGAAAAGCCCGACCCGCCACAACCCCGGCAAAAGGTATTCGCCACTGGCGTGGCTCATGCTATTTTAATACCCCCTCCCCCTGCCCCCTCCTCAAGGAGGGAGAACGCTCGCCCGAACATAGTGCGAAAAAGTCACTTCAAGCCCTTAAGGTTTTGAAGTGATTTTTTTGGTTTCACTCCTGCACCGACCCACGGGGATAAGGTATTCGTGCTACGCGCTCATGCTATTTTTAAGGCCCCCACCCCCGACCCCTCTCCCAAGGGAGGGGAGATGCGCTCCTACCAAACCTCGCTGAAATCCCCCTCCCCTCCCTGCGACTTCCGATAGAAATTTCTCGCACAATCTCTTTGCCGCGCTTTCTGTCCTCTGACAATCTGCCCATCTATCCTCTAATGGAAGTGTCTAAATCGCCCGCATTATACATTATTTTAAAAATCGTGGCAGCAGGCGACACCTTGCAATTCTGACTTCTGACATCTGATTTCTGTTTTATTGATGTGTCCGCTTCGTCCGCTCCCCACGCCTATTCCATTATTGACTTCCCTGCGGAAAAGTGGTATGATGTTTAAAAGTTTAAAACCCACGATCCCACAAGGAGGGACTATATGAACTACCGTTCGGATAAAAGCGGGAATCCGCTGTCGATACTCGGGTACGGGTGCATGAGATTCAAGCGCTCGGGCGGAAAAATCGACCTCGCAAAGGCCGAGGAGGAAATACTTTGCGCCTACAACGGCGGCGTGAACTATTTCGACACTGCCTACATCTACCCCGGCAGCGAGGCGGCGCTCGGTGAAATTTTAGAAAAAAATTCGCTTCGCGACAAGATAAATCTTGCCACAAAACTGCCCCACTACTTAATAAGAACTTCCGAAGATTTCGACCGTTATTTTTATGAGCAGCTGTCCCGGCTTCGCACTGACCATGTCGATTATTATCTTATGCATATGCTCACCGATCTTCCGACCTGGGAACGCCTTAAAGCCCTCGGGGCAGAGGAATGGATAAAAAATAAAAAACAGTCGGGCGAAATCAAAAACATCGGCTTTTCATACCACGGCGGGACCGAAATGTTCATAAAGCTTGCGGACGCCTATCCCTGGGACTTCTGCATGATACAATATAATTACATGGACGAAAATTCGCAGGCCGGCCGCAGGGGGCTCGTTTACGCCTCTTCCAAGGGGCTTCCCGTCATGATCATGGAGCCTTTGCGGGGCGGGCGGCTTGTGAACGGGCTGCCGAAAGATGCTTTGGAGCTTTTTAAGAGCAGCAGCCGAGCATGGAGCCCTGCCGAGTGGTCGTTCAGATGGCTTTGGAACCAGCCCGAGGTAACATGCGTGCTCTCGGGAATGAACACCTTGGAAGCGGTCTCGGAGAATGTAAAATGCGCTTCCGACGCAAAAGCGGGCGCGCTCAACGCCGAGGACGAGGAGATGCTGAAAAAAGTAATCAAAGCAATCAACTCGAAGATGAAAGTCGGCTGCACGGGCTGCGGATACTGCCAGCCATGCCCGAAAAACGTCGACATTCCGGGCTGTTTTGCGGCATATAACCGGCGCTTCTCGGACGGCTGGTTCACCGCTTTAAAGGAGTACTTTATGTGCACGGCTCTCCGCCGGAATTCTACGGCCGCGTCCAACTGCGTGGGCTGCGGGATGTGCAAAAAGCACTGTCCGCAGGGCATCGATATTCCCGAGGAGCTGAAAAACGTCAGGGGCAAGCTCGAGGGGCCGGTGTATAAGATCGCGGCAAAGGCGGTCAAGGCCGTGAGGAGGTATTAGGGGGGAAAGGGGTTGACGGTACCTTACCGGAACAAAGTCATCTCAAAACCTAAAGGTTGTTGAGATGACTTTTTATTAACACTTGCGGCACGAACCCGTTAAAAGGGATTCGCTCATAACATAAAATTTAAAGCCCGCCCTCAGCCGCCCACGCGGGAAAAGGTATTCGCCACTGCGTGGCTCATGCTATTTTAAGTCACCTCCCCTTGACCCCCTCCTCAAGGAGGGGGAATGTGCTCGCCTAAACATAGTGCGAAAAAGTCATCTCAAAGCCAGGGCTTTTGAGATGACTTTTTATCAACACTTGCGGCACGTCCCGTGGAGACAAGGTATTCGCTTCGCTCATGCTATCTTAAATTCCCCCTCCCCCGGGCCCCGTTTAACAAACTTAAAGACGTGCGTCTGTGTTTTAATCAATTTTACCTACGAATCGGTAAAATATTCAATTTCTTGTGTTCTGGTGCCATTGGAATCTTTTGTTGCTTCATGTACGACTATTTTCTCGATGAGAGTGTTAAGCATCTCAGCAGTAAGTTCCGTGGGATCGGAGTATTGCTTGATTAAAGCAATCCATTTTTCTGCATCAGCGGTTGTTTGCTTTTCTGTCGCAAGTTCGGACTTGAGCTTGTCAATTTTTTCAACTAACTCCTGCTGCTCTGCCTGATACTTCTGCGACAACATTTTAAAGTTGTACTCCGTAATATGCCCGCTCGACCAGTCCTCATAGAGCTTAACGAACAGTCTGTCTACCTCTGCCTTTCGCTTTTCAGCCTTGCTAAGTTCGGCAGACTGCTTTTTATGTGCTTTTGCTGCCTCTTTATCACTCGATTTAAGCAGCTTTGAGAGTAGTTGCTTTTCATCGGAATGTGCCTGATAAATCCAGTCTTGCAGCCTTGCTAAAACGTAAGCGTAAAGCGTATCATACCTGATGTAATGAGCCGAGCATCGCCCACCGACTTTCCCGAGTTTCCGAAACTGCGTACAGTTAAAGAATCCTGTCGAGCAAGTTTTGTACTGCCTTTCGGCGTAGCTCATCGACCAACCGCAGTCGGCGCATTTCACAAGTCCCGCAAAAATTTGCGTGGTGCCAGACTTTGTGCTTCTTCTTCGATTAGCAATCTGACCCTGTACTTGTTCAAAAATGTCTTTCGAGATAATCGGCTCGTGCGTATTCTCGACTTGAACCATTCACTTTCTGAACGGCGAATGCTCTTTTTGTTCTTATAAGAAACATTTGTCTGCTTTCCGTGAACAGAATTGCCTATGTATGTTTCGTCTTTCAAAATGTCGCTGACTGCTCGTATGTTCCATGCATAGGCTTTTTCGGCGGGCGCATTCTCGTAAATCTTTGCAAACTGACCGTATTTCTTATAGTTGATGTAACCCGCCGTCGACACTTTCTCTTGAATGAGAATTTTTGTAATTTTCCCTGCGCCAGCACTATGAACAGCGAGGTCGAAAATCTTCTCGATTATCCATGAGGTGTCGGGGTCAATCGCGAGCTTATTATGCTCCTCGGGATGGCGCATATAACCGAGCGGGGCTATTGAAAAAGTACGTTCGCCTGCCGCAAACTTGGCGTGAAGAGCAGCCTTAACTTTACGACTGGTATCTTTTGCCATGAACTCGTTAAATAAATTTTTGAACGGAACAAAATCAGATAAACCATTGTTGGTATCTTCGTTGTCGTTGACCGCGATATAACGGACGTTCATCTCAGGAAACACAAACTCAAGATAATAGTCCATAGTGACGTGTTCACGTCCGAAGCGGCTTAAATCTTTCGTAACCACGCAGTTGACCTTGCCCGCCTCAATGTCCGACATCATTCGCTGAAAGGCAGGACGCTCAAAATTTGTTCCGCTCCAACCGTCGTCAACATACTCATCATAGACAAAAAGTCCGTTATCCTGCGCGAATTTCTGCAAGACTATTCGCTGCGTTTCTATTGAAACGCTGTCGCCGAAGTTTTCGTCATCTCTGGAAAGACGCATATATAATGCTGTTGAATATTTTGCATTGTTGGGTGTCATTTTAACCTCCTTTTTGACATGCACGCGGGGTTTTGCCCAAGAGGACGAGCAATCAATCGTTTACGATTGCAAAGTCCGATTGGCTGCAAAACCAGCTTGCATTGCACCCACGCTTACAATACGGTTTTATTATATCATAAGTGCAGGACGATTTCAAGCTTTAAAGCGATGATTTTGCGTAATATTTTATGACATCTTCGAGCAGAGCTTCTAATGGCTTACCGTCTTTGGCAAAATGCTCCGACACCTTTATTTTGGTATTGCCGATGTATTCTTCCTCGGTCATGCGAGTTTTGACGACAACGCTGCGTTTGGGCGTGTTGTATTTCTTTGGCATATAAAGCCTCCTTTCACTTTACAACGGACATTTTTTGCGCGAATGGTGACACCTTAA
>CANQNF010000080.1 GCA_947625125.1 uncultured Clostridia bacterium | reverse complement strand
AATCTTTTTGGGACAGAAAAAGCTCGGTTTCGAAGTGCAGTCATGAAACTCCTGTATTGCAAAAGAAACGGGCTGTGATACAATGATCATGTGAAAACATGAAGTGGCGGGAGAGGATACACAATATGCCGGACAAAAAGAAAACAAAGATACATAAAAGAATCGACGGCAGGCTTCTGCAGATGGACAAGAAATTCAGTAGTCTGAAAATGAAGCAGAAAGATAAGATTGCCAGATGGGTGTATGAAGAATATAAAAGATATGTCATGAAACATGAAAAAAACCCGAATGCAGATGAGAAGATTATAAGTGCGGTGCTGCAGAAAATAGAGGATGCACAAATCTGGATTCCAGCAGGGGAAATTGTAGGGTATTACAGGAGAAAAAAACCGCATCTGCGGAAGCGGTTGGAAAAGGAAAAACAGGAAAAGCTCAAATAATCTTATGCCGGTTTTTATAAGAGCGTTATAGACCCATTTATATATCTTGGTAGGAGTATTTTGTGCTTATTGTTTGCTAAGTTTATAATAAATGTGTGTCTGACAGTGAGTCGGGAACAAAATGTAAAATCGATTGAAGAGGTGGAGGAGCAAATATGGATGAAAAGCAGGAATTTATAGAAACAATGAATAGTTGGGGTTGGTCTGTAAATGCAAGAAACAATTTTAACAAATTTATTGATGCAATACATTCGGAAGATGGCTTAATTACAGAAGTTCAGAAAATATATTCTATTATTGATGATATTGTGCTTGAAAAAGAAGCTGCTCAATTTAAGGTACATCTGGATACAGGAACAGAATATTATAGGGCAAGAATTATTAACCCAGAGGACGACAGTGATCTGGAAAAAGGAATTGGAAAAACTTTGGATGGTAAGTTTTTAGGATACAATGATGTAAATTCAAGAGAACCACTTTTAGGAATAGGTGGTGAGGGAAGGAATAATATTGCGGGTATTTCCTATTTGTATGTCGCATCTGATCCAGAGGTGGCTTGCATGGAAATAAAATCCCAGTTTGGAGACTTGATTTCTCTTGCAAAATTTGAATTGCTGAAGCCGTTGTATGTAATAGATTTTGCATCGGAAAAAACATTTCAGAGAAAAGATACAGAATTTTACGGAATGAGTATGGGGGTGTTCTTTTCACAGTTAATGTTGAGGTTTACGCAGCCGGTAAGCGGAGATAATGCGTACCGTGCTACTCAAATCATATCTGATTATTTGAGGAAAACTGGTATAGATGGAATAAAGTACAGGAGCTTTTTAGTTCCGGGAGGGTTTAATTACACATTTTTTAATTGCCATCCAAAGACTATTAAATTTTGTGAGAGTAAAATTCTATTACACAAGCAAGCCAATCATTCTTTTTGGGATTTTAATGATGAGACGGAAATAATGTCTAATAGAGATGGAAGGTTTCTTGCTTATGATAAGAATATTGCTGAAGAGCACAAGAAGCATTTAAGGCAAAGATTTAATAGAATAAAGTAACCGTTATAGATCAGTTTGATGCATGTATTGCATAATGGCTGCTGCGGTGGTAAAATAAGAGTGCGGATGGAATGCTCCATCAGTATGATGCAGGGAGGGATGGAGTATGGGTTCATCCGGTCAGGAGAAAGCGGCAGCTGTATCTGCGCCGAGCGAGATCGCGCAGAACTTAAAAGTGGCTGACGAAAATGCAACATTTAAGTATGATGAGTCGGCGAGGAACATTGTGGCCCAGAAGTCGGTTCTGGCATATATATTAAAGAGTGCGCTTGATGAGTATGCGGAGTACTCGGTGCAGGAGATAGCGGAAAGGTTTATCGAGGGCGAACCGGAACTGAGAAAGATTGCGGTTCATCAGGATCATCCGGACAGGGAAGACGACATCGGCATGATGAGCGGGGATGACAAGGTAGAAGGCAAACCGACTGCTGACAAGTCACAGAGGGACGGTACGGTTTATTTTGACATCCGTTTCACAGCGGTGCTTCCGTCTGACGGCGGACTGATTGAAATTTTACTAAACTTGGAGATTCAGAATAAAGACAAACCTGGTTATCCCATCCCGAAGCGCGGCGTCTACTATACATCAAGAATGATTTCGTCACAGAGGGGTACAATATTTAAGGATCAGGAGTATGGGAAGATAAAAAAAGTGGTGTCGATCTGGTTGTGTGAGGACACGGCAGATATCCGTTCCGATACCATCAACCGGTATTCTTTCATGGAAGAGTGCTTAAGAGGGGACTTCCACGAGGAGAAAACGGACTACGACCTGATGACGGTGGTGGTGCTGCGGCTTGGCAGCAAGGGAGAAAAAAGCGAGGATAATGCGATCCGGCTGTTAAGCAAGATGTTCTCTACGGATCTCAGCTATGAGGATAAGCTGGATGCACTGCAAAACGAGTTTAAGATCAGCGTGAGCAGGGAAATGAGCGAGGAGGTGCAGAGCATGTGCAACTTGAGTGTGGGCGTTTTAAATAAGGGCAAGATGGAGCAGGCCAAATCAACGGTGTATAAGCTTCATGATAAGGGAATGCCCTGTGAGGAAATTGCGGATATGGTTGAAGTCGATACAGATACAGTCCGGAAGTGGCTTGCGGAGCGTGAGGAGATGCTTGTAAAGTAACAGGCAGTGATCCGTGCAGGAACAGAATAAAATAGCTTTATAAAAAGGTGCGTAGGGAACTGCGCACCTTTTTCATACCGCAAAATTAATGCAGATACCAGAGAGTGGTTTACATTCCGGTATCTGTATTTTTTTTATGTTGGAAACGTACAGTGGAGAATCTGGATCATCTATAACATTTCGCATTTTATTCCCGTATTCGCCACATCTAAGAACTCTACTGTATATGAAAGAATGAGTCGGGAACAAAAATTTATTATTGAAAACCGCTGCGTTTGGGGCAGCCAAAACACAGTTTATATATCAATGGGATGATATGGCCAGATCTACCGCGTCCAGGCAAAAGGATCGTCTGGGGATTGGTCAATTTTAATCGGATGGAATGGGGATTTTTTACACGGCGCTGACAAAAACTGACGGGAATTAAATTTTTTAACAAAAAGCCGCTATGTTTAAGATGGATCAAAGCACAGTTCACAGATAAAAGGGGATGATATGGTCAAATCTGTCGCAATCTGATGGCGGGAATGTAAAAACTGGCAGAAATAAAATTGTTAAAGAAAAACCGCTACGTTTGCAAGTACCAAAACACAGTTTATAGATATAAGGATGCTTGGGAAGTTCCGACGGGAAGGAGGAACTTTGAAAAAGTTTGCAGACAGGAAGGAACAGGTGGAAGCGGAATTTAAGAGTTTTATGGAACAGTCCATATGGAACTGCGCAAGGAATGTGACCAGGAAGATGACCGCAGAAGAATCCCGGAACAGTGGAGTGCCGATTGAGACACTGAACCTGAAAAGAGCCACCGGCGGCATGGTCGCAGAAAGCGCCGATCCGCAGGAGGACGGCGTTATCCTTGAGATAAAGAATCTCAGGATAACCATCAATAGTGATGTGCTTCGCACATTGTTAGATGGACTTTCGGAAAGGGAAAAGCAGACGCTGATACTTCATGTGGGGTTCGGTTTCAATTATGAGGAAATCGGCAGAATGCTCGGTATCTCTCCTGACAGGGCAAAAGCATATAAGTATCATGGACTGAGGAAAGCGAGGGAAAAGAATGGGGGAAAGGGAAAACAGGATTGATTATGACACGATTGCGGCGGCTGTCAAAGGAAACATGATAGCAGTCGGAATGATCCTGGAGAGCTATAGCAGGATGATCGACATTGTGATACATAAGGTCGCGCCATGGCTGTCGGAAGAGTGCCGGCAGGACTGCAGGCAGGAAGTATTTATTGAACTGATCAGGCTGATCCAGACAAAATTTACGGTTTAGTGATGCCGGAACCTCCGGGTATTCTTATATTTGTACTGTATTTGCCATTCTCATAAAGTGCATAAGGGTTTGCGCTGTAGCAGGCGCTGGTGACCTTATACACTTTTCGGACTGGCAAGTCCGGCATAAAACCGTCCGCTTCGGCGGCATTTGAACATTGACAACTGCATAGGGTATGCCTTGCATAACACAGGGAGTGCCGAGTCGCGAACCGGGTACGCCATAATCGCGCGTGTTTAGATATGGAGAAAGCGGATTCATTTTGCACATGCAGGAGCGTCGGATATCCGGTCAAAATAAAGCTGGGGAGCTTTACGACACTGACAGCACTTTTTATAATGATACTTCCCGAAAGAGATGGGGCTGAGGAAGCTGGTGAAACGCCAATGCGGTATGGAACCTGATACCGGTGCAAGGCATTTTTAAAATAACTATTAACTGTATATCTGCTGATCAATGCTTATCTGGAGGCAGACAGGCATTGATGGGCAGGTATCATATTGTCCAAAATTCAGCGAGAGGAGCGTGGGAATGTGAATGGCAGAGTTTCTGACGAAAAGCGTATGGTAGAGTGCCATTATAACGGCGCCGTCATTATGGTGCCGCTGAAGATTTTTCTTGCGATGACCATGCGCACCCAATATGACGAAAGAAGATTTGTCCGCTATAAGGAAGGTGCCAAGATATATGGTATGAGTGAGAGGGAGTTCAATAAACTGGCGCATGATGCGAGAGCGGTCTACAAGAGAAATAAGATGGCGCTGGTAAAACTTGACATCATTGACAGGTATCTGGAGTATTTCAGGGAATAGGTTGGGGAATAGAGGTGTTGCTCATACTTTTAAGTAACTGAAAAATGTTCTTGACTTTTTCGTAACGGGAAAGTATACTGGTCATAGGTTAAAGGAGGTGCATGATTTGGCTAAGATGGGACGACCGAAAACGGATGAGCCTCGCCGCAATCAGGTGATGGTCCGTTTTACGGATAAGGAGTATCGGGAGCTGAAGGAGTGTGCAGAAGAAAATAACCTTACCATAACAGAGACGGTACGAAAAGGAGTCGAACAGATGATGGCTTCCAGACCGTAAGTCTTGCAAGACCTCTCTTCCTAACTTCATGGAAAGGATGTGTATTCATGGCAAAAGTTAGGAAAGACACAAAGGGGCGGGTATTGCATAAGGGAGAGTCCTATAATAAGGCAAAGCATCTGTACTGCTACGCATACACGGACGCATTGGGCGTCAGAAAATTCGTATATGCCCAGGAACTTGGAGAATTAAGGGAACGGGAAAAGCAGATTACGAAAGATACGCTTGACGGCATTGATGTGTATGCCCTTGCCAAGTCGGATATCAATTATGTGTTTGACAGGTATATTTCGACGAAAACGGAACTGCGCAGTACAACGATGACAAACTATGTATATATCTATAACCGCTATGTCAGGAAGGGGTTTGGGAGAAAGAAAATAGCAGATATCAGATATTCTGATGTTTTGTTGTTTTACAATGCGCTGTATGACAAAGGATTGAAGGTGAACACCATAGATTCTATCCACGGCGTACTCCATCCAACATTCCAGATGGCTGTCCGGGACAACATTTTGAGGAATAATCCCACAGATGGTGTGATGGCAGAACTGAAAAAGAAGCTGAAGGGCAGGCCGGAACAGCGTCATGCGCTGACTCTGGAAGAAGAAAGAGCTTTTTTGGCTTATCTGGACAGACCTGAATATAGCCGGTGGAAACCTTTGTTTACGGTAATGTTTGGAACAGGCGGGCGCGTGGGCGAGATTATCGGTCTTCGGTGGAAAGATTTGGACTTCGAGGGCAATACGATCAGTATCAACCACAATCTGACCTACTATCCAAGAAGTGAAAAAGACTTCAAGTGCGAGTTTGCGGTATCTCTGCCCAAAACCGAGAGCGGCATCCGGACGATTCCAATGCTGGATAAGGTGCGGGATGCTCTGATGGAAGAAAGAGAATATCAAGAGGATACCCATAACCATTGTATAATGGAAGTGGATGGTATGTCTGGCTTTGTATTCTGCAACCGCTTTGGCAATCTTCATAATCCGGCAGGCATCAACCGTGCGATCAAGCGCATTGTTGACAATCACAATGCCTGTGAGGAAGTGAAGGCGAGACGTGAGGGCAGAAAACCTTTGATGATTCCGAGGTTCAGCTGCCATATCACGAGACACACTTTTTGTAGCAGACTGTGCGAGAATGAGACTAATGTAAAGGTGATTCAGCAGGTCATGGGACATAAGGATATTCAGACTACGCTGGATATCTATGCAGAGGTTTCAGAAGCGAAAAGACAGGAAGTATTTAAGGAACTTAACAGTAACAATATGTTTTAGGAAGAGTCCAGGATGGGCTCGAATGGGTAAACAAAATTCAAACCCAGTCCTACAATCGTACACAGAAGTTCAAATATTGTGTGCATGATAGTACATGGCAGTGCATTAAGTAGGATGTAAAAAAGGCGTAATTACATGATAGTGCATGGTGGCGACATATGGAGTAAACAATTCCCGAC
>CANQNF010000079.1 GCA_947625125.1 uncultured Clostridia bacterium | reverse complement strand
TACGGCCGAAGAGTTTTCTGGTGCAAAGGGTATTATGTAAGCACAGTAGGAGCAAACAAAAAGGCAGTGCAGGAGTACATCAGAAATCAGCAGAACGTAGATATAATGATGGATCAGCTAAGCTTTCGGGAGTATGAGGATCCGTTCAAGAACGCAGAGCCTGACGATGACGATTCGCCAGAGATAGGGCGCAGAAAGTAAGAATTACGACAGGTGCGGTTGTCGGTGCTCATAGCGCACCCTACTTGGGTGCGGCTGGTATTAAGGCCCTTATAGGGCCATTATTCAAACCCCACGTTTTACGTGGGGTTGTGATTTTTCGCGGGCGCGGGAGCCATTACTTCCTGCGGTTTAGTTTTTTGGCATAAGCTTTTACTTTTGCGGGATTCAGATATTTGGCTTTTTATAGTTGTCGGGTCTTTTCACTTCCTGCATACCATCCCCTCGCTCGCGACTCCTGTCGGATTCGCTCGCTCGGGGCTTTGCGGTAAGCTAAGCCCCCTTTCCCCATCGACACCTCGAAACTCTGACATCTGATTTCTGACCTCTGTTTTCTGATGCGCCCGCTTCGGCCACATCTCCCCGGGAGTGGCCGAAGCGGCCACATTATAAAAATTATTTGCAGGATGACTTGCCGTTACTAAACGCTTTTCACTTTTCCCTTTTAATTTAAATGTGGCCGCTTTAGCCACTCCCGAAATCAGATGTCAGAATTTCGAGGTGTCGCCTATGGCGGCATAGTGAATAATGTGGGCGGTTTGAACACTCCCCGACCTAATCGGCCGCATCAAGAATACAGAAATCAGAAATCGGAAAACAGAGTTACCTTGCTTTCCGTTTTTTTGCAATGTATTTCAGCCATAAAAATCTCTTTTTTCAAAAATTTTTTTGAATTAATATTTAACTTTCCAAGCTTTTCCCATTGAAATACAGCTCGTCGCAGGACAGGTCGATTTCATCGTTCCAACTTATTCCGTAGCCGCCTGCGTCCACCTTGACCTGATTGAAAAGACCAGCGACGTCCGAAAGCGCTTTGAAAGACTGCCATTTTTCAAAAAGCGGTCGGATGTCATAGCTTCGCCGCTCGCCGCTTTCAAACAAAACGGCAAGCCTGAAATCCGAAAGAGGTCTGACTTCTTTTACCTTGTGAAACATAGTGCCTCCTTTACTTCAGCGGAGGAATCTCAACAAATTCCTGAGTATTCCATATTTTCATAAGTTCGTCGCGGTGCTGCTCTGCCCATTCCTTGACAAGTGCCAGAGCCTTTGGCGGCAGGTCGCCCTCAATCATTTCAAGCGTTTTTATGTCAATGACTCCGACGTGTTCGCCATAGACAACGTGAAAGTGCGGCGGGTTGTGCTCTGCCTGCTGAAAATACATTTTGATGACTAATCCGTAAAATCTTGAAATAACGGGCATTTGCAAGCACTCCTTTCATAACTTTATTATACCATATGTAGATTGAATTTTCAAGCGTTTTTAGAATGATCCGGTTTTTATCATTTTTACACGTTTATGCGCCTCTCGCTCGTCCCGCGCTCCCATCACCGGTTATCATGATTTTAATGTTATCGACAAAGCGCCGCCTATAGCGACAGATTTTATGCCCCCACAAAGTCGGGGAAATTGACATCGCGGCCGGAGCAGTAGCTACAGTCCGGCCGCATTGCATGCCCATAGCCCGGTTCAAGCGCGGCCTCGGAAAGCCCCCGGCAACAATGCGTTTTTCCCTCAACCCTCAACCGGCTTCCGGCCGCGCTGCAAGCCCGAAGTCCTGTCAGCCCTTTCGCTTCTTGAAAGCGCCTGATTTGCCCGCGTTTTTATTTTAAAACCGTCGCCATAGGCGATACTTTGAAAATCTGACATCTGACAGTCTGTTTTCTGACTTCTGACAGGGCGGCCGGAACGTGGGGGGAGTGCGGGGCGGAGCCCCGGCTCGCGTGCGCGAGCCCGACGGCGCAGCCGTCGGCCCCGGCCTGCGGCCGGGCGGGGCTCCGCCGGAGCAGGAGGTGCAGTCCGGCCGCGCTGCAAGCCCGAAGTCCTGTCAGCCCTTTCGCTTCTTGAAAGCGTCTGATTTGCCCGCGTTTTTATTTTAAAACCGTCGCCATAGGCGATACTTTGAAAATCTGACATCTGACAGTCTGTTTTCTGACTTCTGACAGGGCGGCCGGAACGGGGGGAGTGCGGGGGCGGAGCCCCGGCTCGCGTGCGCGAGCCCGACGGCGCAGCCGTCGGCCCCGGCCGCAGGCCGGGCGGGGCTCCGCCGGAGCAGTAGCTACAGTCCGGCCGCGTTGCAAGCCCGAAGCCCTGTCTGAGCGCGGCCCCGGAATGCCCCCGGCAACATGCGCTTTTTCCTCAACCTTTGACCGGCTCCCGGCCGCATTGCATGCCCTTTGAAAAGGGCTTGATCCTAAACTTTTATATTATGTGGTCGAAATGCCGCTCCCATGCGTTTGGGAGTGTCCAAACCGACCACATTATAATAATTCATAATAATTCATGGTTAGATGATTAAAGGTTCGCAGCTCCTGTCGGAGCTGCGTATCATAAGGGGACGCCCTCACTTGCAGGGCGTCCCCTCTTGAAAAAACAGCCCACCGGGCTGTTTTTTCAATTCACCCCTTGCGGAGCGCCTTCGTGTAAAGAATTTCGCAGCCTGCGGGCTGCGACAAGGGGCTCTGCCCCTTGACCCTGCAAGCCCTTTGAAAAGGGCTTGATCCTAAACTTTTATATTATGTGGTCGAAATGCCGCTCCCATGCGTTTCCCGCGCTTGCTTTTTTTCGCGGTTTGGTGTATAATACCCTCAAGGAGATGATAGTATGCCGAATCTGCCGAAGATCTCGTCCGCGGAGGAGATGCACGAGGCGGTCCTAAAGCTCGGTTTTCTGCCGTTTTTTAAAAATACTCTGCCGGGATTTTCCATTGAGGAGATGTGCGCGCCGGGTCTCTGGTTCGGGTCTTCCGACGGGCCGTGGGAATGGAAAGGGCCCGTCATAAGAATGGGCGACTGTATATACGGGAAATTTCTCGCCGGGAAAGCCTGCTATATTTCAAAGGACATGATACCAGACTTTCTGAACTACCGCCGCGACGGCTACGATTTCGATTCAAGATACGATTCGGGGCTTGCCGGGCGATGCGACCTTAACGTATACGACACGGTTTCCCGCTACGGCAGTCTTATGTCAAAAAAATTAAAGAGCCTCTGCGGCTACACCAAGGCCGGCGGCGAAAAGGGCTTCGACGGCATAATCACACGGCTTCAGATGCAGGGCTACATATGCATATCCGATTTTGAATACATGGTAGATAAACACGGCGTCCGCTACGGCTGGGGCGTGGCGAGATATTCGACCCCCGAAGAAGCGTTCGGGTATGACTTCACAAGCTCCGCATATTCGTCCGAGCCTGCAAAATCGTTTGAAAAAATTATCGATCATATTATGACAATACTTCCGCAGGCCCCTCGGACGGCTGTCGAAAAACTTTTCAGATACGGGTGATGACATGAGCACAAGACTTAAGCAGATCTTCGACCACTGCCTCAAAGAGCGTGAAATAGTTGTTTGGGGAGAGCCGTCGAGGCTTTTGAAGCGGGAGCTGTCCGAATATAACTGGGCGTTCACCGAGCGCGTCGACCCCGAAAAGCACTATGTAGTCGCGGTTACGGACGACGATCTCACCGACTTTTTATGCGACTACGGCGGCAAGGGCTTCAGAAGCGTTTACGACTATATTTCATTTTCCGACGTGGGCAAGGAACTGCCGTTCGACTGGGAGCTGAGCGGCGCCAAGATAGGCAGGCAGACATATTTCGGAAGCGGCATTATCGAGGCATGCTCAAACGGTTATATCGAATCGATCGGCAGGTATACCTCGATAAACTCCACCGCCGTCATACACTGCGACCATCACTCGAATATGATGTTCGTGACGGACGAGCTGGACGACTTCTTCAACGAAGAAAACCGCAGGAAATTTGAAAAGCTCTGCTCGCTTGACCCGAAGCATCCCTATGCCCACGGAAAGCCGAAAATAACGATAGGAAACGACGTCTGGATAGGCGCGCACACTTTTATTAACTGCTCAAAAGTCGTATCGATAGGAGACGGAGCGGTTATCGGCGCGGGCGCCGTCGTGACAAAGGACGTGCCGCCCTACTCGGTCGTGGTCGGCGTTCCCGCAAAGGTCATCAAGTACCGCTACCCTCCCGAGATGATAAGGGCGCTTTTGCGGACCAAGTGGTGGGAGTGGACTCCCGAGGAGATCAACAAAAACGCCGACGCGCTTATGTGGCAGGACATATTTATGGAGAGGTACGGGTAAAACCGGAATACAGAATTGAGAAATCAGAAGTCAGAATTTCTCCGAGATACCTTAATTGTAGGAGAGGGGGCGTCCCGAGTGCCTGTGTCCGCGGGCGGGGCTGCCTCCCCTCCTGCTTCTGCTTATGGGCGAAGCCCGCTCGGCCGCCATGCGGCCGAGCGACCCGGCGGCGGAGCCGCCGGGGCCCGGCTTTGCCGGGCCGGGCTTCGCCCCCGGCAGAAGCAGGAGGGCCCGGAGGGGCTGAAGGTTGCGGCCGCAGCCCCCTATTCCCCCACGGTCACGCGCTTGCCGACAAGCTTCTCGCCGTCATAATCGAGCCAAACCTCGAAAAAGCGCCGCTCTGTCCTCAAAAGCTCGAGAAATACCCTGTCGCCCTCCCAAATGGCGAGCTTTTCGACGTCGGGTATCGCGACCCATTCAAGCTCGCCCTCGTCGCACGGTATTATCTCTCCGTCGAAGTCCTTGCAGGTGAAAAGGTGCATCTCCTCGGAATAATTCCCGTCGCTTTCAAAGTGAATTATGCCGCGGTATTCCGGGCTTTTAAGCCTAAGACCGGTCTCCTCGCGGGCTTCCCTTATCACGCAGTCCCGTGGGGTCTCGCCGTCCTCGATCTTACCGCCGACGCCTATCCACTTGTCCTTGTTTATGTCGTTTTTCTTTTTTATTCTGTGGAGCATTAAATATCTGCCGCCGCTTTCGATATAGCATAAAGTTGATCTTACGCTCATATTATCACACCCCCGCCCAGAACCTCGTCGCCGTCGTATAATACGGCCGACTGTCCCGGGGTTATAGCCCTCTGGGGCTCGTCAAAAACTACCTTTACATTCCCGTCGGGAAGAACCTCTGCAATCGCGGGCTGCTCGCTTTGTCGGTATCTCACCTTGGCATTGCACCTTATCTCCCCTTTCGGAGTTTCGCCGGATATCCAGTTGAAGCGCCCGGCTATGAGTTCCCTTGAAAACAGCCCGTCCTCAGTGCCGAGAACGACGGCGTTTTTTTCGGGCAGAAGCTTTAAAACGAACATCCTGTCCGGGAAATTCCCGCCGAGGCCCTTGTGCTGGCCCACGGTGTACCTGACTATGCCCTTGTGCCTGCCGATGACGTTCCCCGACAAATCAAGAAAATCCCCCTCTTCAAACGGCCTGCCGCAGAGCTTTTCAACCGTTTCGGCATACTTCCCGTCCGGCACGAAGCAGATGTCCTGAGAATCCCGCTTTGAGGCGTTCACAAAGCCGTTTTCGGCGGCAATTTTTCTCGTCTCGTCCTTTGAGAGACGTCCGAGCGGGAACAGCGTGTGCGAGAGCTGCTCCTGGGTCAGACGGTATAAAACATAGCTTTGGTCCTTGTTTCGGTCGGCGGCCTTTTTCAGCCTGTATTTTCCGCTGCTGTATTCGATTATCGCATAGTGCCCGGTGACTATTTTTTCACAGTCAAGCTCAATTGCCCGTCGGTAGAGCCTGTCAAATTTCAGACGGCTGTTGCAATCTATGCAGGGGTTGGGAGTCCTGCCGGAAAGATATTCGGAGACGAAAAGGTCGATGACTTCGCGGCGGAAATCATCACAAAAATTAAAAACATAAAACGGTATACCGAGCTTAAAAGCCACGGTCTTGGCGTCTAAAGCGTCGGCTTCGGTACAGCAGCCGTGCTCGGACGGGTTCTCGGTATCGTAAAGCTTCATCATGCAGCCTATGCAGTCATAGCCCTTGTCGAGGGTGAGTTTTGCCGCGACGGAGCTGTCCACACCGCCGCTCATAGCAATAAGCGCGCGCATAGCATTTCCCCTTAGAAAAATTTCCCGCTCGGGATAGCTATATTTTAGTACAAGTCGGCGGGAAAGTCAATACCGATCTGTAATCGGAAATGAGCGGGCAGATGCGGCGGGGCGGACGGAAACCCGCAGCCTGCGGGTAAGGCGGAGCCCCGACCCGGCCGCAGGCCGGGTCCGACGGCGAAGCCGTCGGGCTCGCGCACGCGAGCCGGGGCTCCGCCCGGCACTCCCCCTCGGTTTCCGTCCGCCCAGCAGTCAGAGCGTCAGAACGTCAGATGATCCGAGGATAGAGACAGGAAATCGGCCGGAGTTTGAAGCCGAAACGGGGCTGCGGGAGCAGGGCCTGACTTCACACTGATTGAGGGGTCAGACGTTCAAAACCCAAACCTGCAAAAAGCCGCAAAGCCAACGCCCCGCACCATGCCGTCTAAAAGAGTTCTATCTTCTGTTCATCTACCCTCTACCCTCTATCTTCGCACGGGCGGCGGGTCAGACGATCAAAACCCGAACCC
>CANQNF010000078.1 GCA_947625125.1 uncultured Clostridia bacterium | reverse complement strand
TTCTTGTACCCTTTTTTACTGGTTTTTGGGTTATTTCTTTTTTAATTTACTCTTGACATATCACCAAATTGCTTTCTCATTGTGAATTTATAAAAAAACCTGCTGCGAGATAGGCTCACAACAGGTAATGTTTAAAATAATACAGTTCTACGAATGTTCTATTTAATTATACATAAAATGTAGGATACTGTCAAGCATCGCAATCCAGGAATATACCAGGAAATATAAAAAAAGTTTAAAATTTAGGGATTTACACGGATTCAGGATCCGCACAGCCTGTTGAAAAGTTGACAAAAGATAGTTCAGAAATGTATAATAATGATGAGAAAGAGAAGGGAAGTAGGGTTGTTGTGATCAGCGAATTATCAGAAGCAGATCTAAAGGAATATATCGACAGTACGTTCGCCAAGGATCCGGAATATGAGCGGTTCAAGCAGGAGAGCAGGACCGCAAAAGAACTGGAGCGTATCCTGAAAAACGTGGAGAGAAAATCCTCCAAGGCGATGGAAGGTCTTTCTGCGATTGAAGATCATGTCAAAAAAAAGGAATACGACATAGCCTTCAGATTGTGTAAAAAAGCCTCCCTGGATTACGACCGCCTATCACGGGCCATGGGCGATCTGCCGGAGCATTTCGGGGGATCATGGGAAAAAGGGCAGAAGAGTAGGATAAAAGAGCAGTCCCCAGGATCCGTTACGTTTGAATACCTCCCGGATGGGATTTTGCATATCATTCTACCGGAATTACTGCCGAAGCGCTTAAAATATAATGCTTCGACGATGGAATATGAAAACACCCATGAACGCAGCCGGTTCAAACGCCGTTACCAGGAAGCTTTCTATCGGGAGTATCAAAACGGGCGTTTCCGGATGCATACGGATAAGGTTTTCTTGTTCATTCTGAACGTTTTTTCAAAAGGTGAACGGAGGACGGATCATGATAATTTGGATGGAAAAGCCTTGCAGGATATGGTCAGCAATATGATCCTGCTGGACGATTCCCCAAGACAATGCGCCAACATTTATGATGAAAGAGAAGGGGAGTACACGCATACAGAAGCATATGTAGTACCGGAAAAAGACCTTCTGCCGTTCTTACAAGAGTTCTACCAGGCTCGCTAGGTGCCCAAAGGCCCTTATTTTTGAAAAGACAGTACCAGAACCCGAAAAAAACGGACAGCATTTACGGCACAGACGATGAGAAGCAGGCAATTGGCCGTGATCTCGACCTTATCCAGGAACGTCAGAGGATCTGTCGCAAAGAGTTTCAGATGCAGGATAAGCATATAGGCCAATAGGACAGAAAGGCAGAATGAAAGAAACCAGGCAAACCTTTTCGGGACTTTATTCTTTATGATGTCTTCATAATCCTTAATCTTTAACATGTGGCTGTCTCCCAATATGATGAGAAGGCCCCCTGAACGAGGAGTTTCAGAGGGCCAAGAGAGGTAGAAGGCATGTCGATGTAAGCGCTGCCGTCAGACAACTTTCGTTGTCTACATTTATTATACATAAAATGTAGAGTTTGTCAAGAAGTATAAAGGGACAAAATAATATAAAGAATGATTTTTATAACTCATTGTTTCATAGAATTTTGTCCCTGCATTTGGCCCCTTGTGCCGGGACGTCGCAAAGGGCTTCAATGTGTAAACGTTCCAGACTGGAGGCTGCTATGAACGGTATATTGGATAACCCGGAAGGAAACGTTATAGAATATTTGGAAGAAACGTTTCAAAACGATGCGGAATTGCAGACAATCCTGCAGAAAAAAAAGGAATACTTCGCCGATCCCAAGATCACACAGATCATGTTATCTGATGAGGTGGAAAAAATCCGGGATCTGGACACGCAGGAACATTCCAGAAGTATAGAGTTAGCTTATCGCAAAGGGGTCTTTGATGCGGTCCGGTTGATTCTGGAAGCGCTTATGGCTTCTTGATGTGGCTATGAATTGGCCATTTTATGCCAAAAAGGCGGTTTTCTGGCCGATTTAGCGTATTTTTCTTACTAACTATTCGTTAAAATAGCGTTTTGCGCATAGTTGAAATTCATCCTTCCACTCCTATTTTCCCTGGAAATAAGCTTTTTGGGGAATTTCTCAGGAAAAAAAATGGCTGTAGGCGTCCGATGAAAAAACCTGCAGGTATACCAGGAAAGCTATAAAAAAAACATAAGCCAACGTAGCCCGCAAAATTCCTTGAACTTTTAAAAAAGCCCGGCAGGCTGTTTCGTCTGCCGGGTATTATACTTATTTGCTTTTACTATAGAATCCATACAGGCTGTCATATCGGTTTTTCAATTCTCCCGAATTGGAAGCATCCTTAATGGCAACCACGCGGCGCCCCACAAACGCAGCAAGCTTCTGCATATATTCGTCCGGCTGGATCGTCCCGTCCGCTACACTGTTCAACCCCTTTTCCCAGCTTGCCGTAAGGGTCGGATTTAGGAGCTGTTTTGCGCATAATGCCACCGTCTCATAGATCATTTCACCAAACAGGGTCGGCGTTACGATCTGTGTCTTTTTATTCAGAGAAAGGTACTCGATCTTGACAAGTTTCTTTAGGATCTCTGCCCTGGTTGCAGATGTCCCTATCCCGCTTCCTTTGATCTGTGCCCGCAGTTCTTCATCTTCGATCAGTTGTCCCGCGTTTTCCATGGCCAGGATGAGTGTCCCGGAGTTATACCGTTTAGGCGGCATCGTTTCCCCTTCCTTGATTGAGAAGGAATCCGCATTGATCCTGTCCCCATACTTGATCGTGCTGATCGCTCTCCACTGGTCTGCTCCTGCCCTCTCCTTTTCGGGAACGCCTGTCACCTTCATATATCCTTCTTTTGCCAGGACTTTCATCGAAAAAATGAATTCTTCTCCCTTTTTTGTCTGGGGGCCTGTCACAAGGATCTTCATTTCCGCTTTATAATACACCGCCGGTTCATAAAAGATAGACAAAAATCTGCGAACAATCATGTCATATACTCTGGCAGAGGTTTCCGAAAGGGAATTCAAAGCATTAAGTCCCTGTCCTGTAGGGATGATCGCATAGTGATCCGTGATCTGCTTGTCGTTGCAGTACCTTGTATTAGCGATATCAGACGGAACTCCAGATGTCAAAATCTCCTGGGCAAAAGATGCTGCAGGGCTATAGCCTTTTAACCCTGTGATATTCTTTGAGATCACTTTTGCAACTGCACTGGATAATACCCTGGCATCCGTTCTGGGATAGGTTGTCAATTTCTTTTCATATAGTTCCTGGGCAATCTGCAGCGTTTCATCGGGGCTGATCTTTAAGAACCTGGAACAGTCATTCTGCAGCTCGGCCAGGTTATAAAGCAGCGGCGCGGATTTTTTCTCCTGTTCCCTTTTTATCGATGATACCACAGCTACAGGACGGTCGCATAAAACCTTTAAGAACGCTTCCGCGTCCTGTCTTCGCAAAAAACCGTTATCCTTATACAGATTATACAGATGCGTGAGGCCCTGTATCCGGCTCGAATCCGTCAAATGCCATTCAGCCTCGATTGTACCATTGCCGTTGGAGAATTGTCCTGTTATCTTATAAAACGGCGTCTTGACAAATTCGCGGATAGAACGTTCCCGTTCTACGACCATCCCCAGTACGCAGGTCATGACACGCCCGACAGCAATCACGGCTTTTTCCCTGTTCATGCATTTCTTGATGTCATTCCCATATTTCAAGGTCATCACACGCGAAAAGTTGATACCCATAAGGTAATCCTCTTTTGCACGCAGATAGGCGGACTCGCATAGGTTGTCATATTCCGAAAGGTCCTTCGCTTCTCTGATGCCGCGCAGGATCTCTTCCTCTGTCTGAGAATCGATCCACACCCGGCGGCGTTTTTTCCCTTTTACGCCCGCCATATTCTCAACAAGGCGATAGATGTACTCTCCTTCCCGTCCGGAGTCTGTGCATACAAATATCGTCTGGATGTCTTTCCGTTTCAGCAGCTTGCTAACGATCCCGTACTGCTTCTTTACAGACGCGATCACTTCATACTTAAATTCCTTTGGCAGAAACGGCAGCGTGTCGTAAGACCAGCGTTTGAACTTTTCATCGTATGCTTCCGGATAACTCATGGTGATCAGGTGCCCTACGCACCAGGTTACGACTGCTTCCGGGGACTCCAGATAACCGTCTTCCCGCTTGAACTTGTATTTTAATGCTTTTGCAAACTCCTGTGCCACGCTGGGCTTTTCTGCGATAAATAGATTCTTGCTCATTTTTTCTCCTTTTCTACACTTTTTTCTTCTTATTTTGTAGAGTTTAATGTGAAAAAGAAAAGCAAAAATAGTTTTTGCCTTCCTGTAACCTTTTGCTATTCGGATGGAATATACAAATAGAAACTATTAAAAACAGAATAAATCTATTATTAGACTAATAATATTTGACGATCTCATCGTCTGTAGGAACAACTTCTATAATATCCCCTGGCTGCATTTTCAGCATGATGCAGATTTTGTTTAACGTCTCCAGTGTTATGCTTTTCCCGTTTCTGATATTTTGGGCAGTTTGGCCGGGTAAAAGGCCCTCTTTTTGGATCCGTGCCGGGGGATACCCTTTTTTCTTCAATTCTTCAAATACATTGATCTTATAGCGGATCATTCCTTTTCCTCCCATCATCAGAATACCACAACATTTCAAATATGGCAAGTAATTTAATCTAATTTTAGATTATTTTAATAAAAAAAGACACCTCTTCCGAGGTGCCGCCTGTTACCAGCCAATATATAGCCCTTCAAGAACATCATGCAGCCTTTTCAGCGTTGGATTATCCTCGTTTGGATACGCCTTCTCATATTTCGTGATGGCCTCCATAATATCCTTGATCTCCCGTCTGGACTCGAATTTCACACTATCCATATTTGGTTCCATTTTCTCTCCCTCCGCCGCCAGCAGATCCTTGATTGCAGCGTGCCTTATTGTTTTACAAATTGTAATGATTATACAATTCCTTCCGTACCTGGACATCGTTTAGAACGGCAAGAAACTGCTCTGTCTCCCCTGCAGCGTTTAATCGCAAGAGAAGGGTTGCCAGGCGGGTTTCCCCTTCTTCACGGCCTTCTTCCCGGCCTCGCTCTATACCTTTTTCCCATACATATTCGGAATAATTACACATAAATTTTCCCTTCTTTCCCATCCTATACAGGCCGTTTCAACAACAGGCTCCCATCCCACGGTTAAAACCGTGGGCTTTCCCGCGCCGGAATTTGTAATCATTTGTTTCTTAGAGAAAGAGCCCGCAAAAAGCGGGCTCCAATTTTATAAACCATACTTCTTGTAAAATTCTTCCCGAACTTTTGCGTCATTTAAGACGATAAAAACCTGTTCGGTTTCTCCTGCCGCGTTCATTTTCATGAGCAGACTGGCCAGACGGGTTTCCCCTTCCTCCCGGCCTTCTTCCCGGCCCTTTACCAAGCCTTCTTCTCGGCCTTTTACCATACCCTCTTCCAAGCCTTCTTCCCGGCCTTTTACCATACCCTCTTCTAAGCCTTCTTCCCGGCCTTTTACCATACCTTTTTCCCAAACATAATCGGAATAGTTACACATAAGGTCTTCCTCCTTCCCTATCCCGTGTTCCATTTTCATGGAGAAATCATCCTGTAATCTTTGTTTTTTTACAGTCGTGTCCATCTCAGTTGAAAGAAGTACATTCAACATATTGATGAGCTGGCTGCTTGAATCCTTCTTTTCGTTAAGCCCGATGACAACAACAGATAGTTTATCATAGTCCTCTTGCACATCCGGGAATCCTGGGATAAGATCATGTTTTTCCAGCCGGTATTCCGAGATCGCGTTGCCAATCTTATCCGGTACGCCCGTACAGATCCAAATGCTGTAGACATGGCGGATATTGGAATAATCGCTGTCGGAAAACTCGGTTCCCAACTGGGCCGAGATCATCCTCGCCCCATAAAAGATCCCCCTGGTAACAATGGGATACCCCGGATAATAGGACTTTTGCATCTCCAGGTTGATGATCACCCGGATCTGCTGGGAATCCCCTGGCGCCACAGCGAAAAACCGAATATCATAATATACGGCGCCTTCGCCTGGAACTTTGTCCTCGTTTGGCATTCCCGTGATCTTTTCGTTCGTCTCACCGGGATTCACCTTTACAGTAGAGATTTCCGGGTCGCCTTCGATACATCCTTCGATAACGTCCAAAGGCAGATCCATAAATTCCCTGACCGTGTATTTCATGATCCATGACAAGATCTGCTTTTGTGCAAGGACACGCTTTACCTGTGTATCCAGCAGTATCTTGCTGCCCGCCACAGTCAGGCTTTTATCTAGTTCATTTCTCATATTGACTCCCTTTCCCGGGCAAACAGCGTTAGCGAATGTTCTTCGCTAATATTATTGTATCGCAGTTTGCCCGTTTTGTATACTTATTTTTTACTCATACATCAGGTCGTGGACCGAAATGGAAAATTCTTCCTCAAACCATTTCCAGACGTCTTCGCGGAATGTCCCTGCATGGAAATGAAAGAACGGCGCTTCCAGACACTCGGTTTCCGGATCCATCGGCACATCCCCGAACGTCATCCAAAGATTCTTAATATCCTGTGGCCCTGGAAGGATCTCAATCTCTCTGCGCTTTTCCAGATCCAGGATAACCCCTCGGTGGGGATA
>CANQNF010000077.1 GCA_947625125.1 uncultured Clostridia bacterium | reverse complement strand
GGTGCGGTTCGGTACCCACGCCTCTATTATAGCAAAAGGAGGCTTTATTTTCCATTTCAACGCTATCGCTATACTCGTCCCCACGCGTAGCGCGGGGTTTATTTTACAGTCAAAGCGGAGCGCATAAAAAGCGCTCCCGGCGATTTTTGTGCGCGGGAGCATGACTTTTCGCGGAGGAGGCGAAATCAGAAGCGTTGCTTTTGGCCGCTCGACTTCCCTCGACGAAAAGGATAGTCTCGGTCGTCTTGCGGAAAAGCAATCGCGTCTGTGCGCGGAATGAGTGAAGCGGTGATTTCAAATGCGAGGCATGCAGAAAGCGCCGCAAGCGATATGAAGCTTGCGACAGGGGCCCCACAAAATCCGTGGATTTTGTGGGGAAAAGCCGGAGCGACGGAGTGAATGAGTGACGGCATTAAAAATATTACAAAAATGCCGTCACGAACGATACGTAGTCCGCGACTATTGGGACCCCGCAAACGCCTGCGTTTGTGGGGATGAGGCGGAGCAGCGGCGTGAGCTTGGGACTCCGTTTATGCGTAAGCATAAAAAGGACGTCACAAGCGATACAAAGCTTGCGGCGCCGTGGTGGGAGAGAATGGATTTGAACCATTGAAGCGAAACGCAACAGATTTACAGTCTGCCCCCTTTGGCCACTCGGGAACTCTCCCATATTCAATTTGCTGTGGTCTGGAGCCGGTGGACGGACTCGAACCCCCGACCTGCTGATTACAAATCAGCTGCTCTACCAACTGAGCTACACCGGCGTCGGCGGGCTTGCCGCAACAGTAGATATATTATCACATTGCGGGCGATTTGTCAAGCCCTTTTCGGAAAAATTTTTGATTTTTTTCATGCGCCGGCCGCCGAAACTCCGCGCCAAAATCCTTGTCTGATCGGACGGCAGCCCGAACCGGGCTCAGGCTGCCGTCCGATATGCATGCTTTAAATCAGCGCTTCTCAAAACCCCTTTACCGCGGCCTGTTCGGCAGAAAGCATCGCCTTGTAGCTGCGCATGTAGCTCTCAAAGCCCTGAACGTCCCTGTCGTCGGGGGCCTCGGTTATCGACGCCATGCCCTTAAATACGGTCTCGTCGAGCCAGTCCTCAAGCGTGGCGCCGCCGCCGACTACCGCGAATTTTGCAAGAAGCGCCATGCCCCAAGCGCCGCCCTCGCCGGCAGTCTCCATGACCGAAACGGGGGTCCTCATCGCGGCCGCAAGAAGCTTCTGGCCGACGCCCTTTGTCTTGAAATAGCCGCCGTGGCCGAGAATTTTGTCTATTTTTACTTTTTCTTCCATCAAGATGTCAAGCCCTATCTTAAGCGTCGCGAGCGCCGAGAACAGGTTGTTCCTCACAAGATTTGCAAGATTAAATTCCGCGTCGGGCTTTCTCAGGAGCATCGGCCTGCCCTCGTCAAGATGCGTTATCGGCTCGCCTGAGAAGTAGTTGCAGGACACGACTCCTCCGCAGTCGGGGTCGCCGTTCATCGCATTCAAAAGAAGCAAATCGTAAAGCGCAGGCTTTTTCATCGGGTGGCCGGAAAGCTCGGCAAACTCCATGAATATCTTCATCCATGCGTCGAGGTCGGACGAGCAGTTGTTGCAGTGCACCATCGCAACGGGCGCGCCGCTTGGGGTCGTGACCATGTCGATCTCGGGATAAAGCTTAGAAAGCGGTTTTTCGAGCACTATCATGCCGAAAATAGAGGTGCCTGCCGAAACGTTGCCGGTCCTTACTCTTACGCTGTTCGTGGCTACCATGCCCGTGCCCGCGTCTCCCTCGGGCGGGCATACCGGAGCGCCGGGTTTAAGCGTGCCCGTCGGGTCGAGATATAAAGCGCCCTCGGCCGTCAGGCTTCCCGCATTGTCGCCGGCCTTTAAAACCGTCGGAAGAACGTCCTTTAATTTCCATGAATAATGCTTATCTGCGACTAAATCATCAAACTGCTTAAGCATTTTTTCATCGTAGTCGCAGGTATTCGAGTCGATGGGGAACATGCCCGAAGCCTCGCCGACGCCAACGGCGGCTTTTCCGGTAAGAATTTTCTGCACATATGCCGCAAGGGTCAGAACGCTGTCGATATTTTCAACATGCTTCTCGCCGTTAAGGATGGACTGGTAAAGATGAGCTATGCTCCAGCGCTGAGGAATGTTAAAATTAAACAGAGGAGAAAGCTTTTCGGAAGCCTCGGCAGTCACGGTGTTGCGCCATGTCCTGAACGGAGAAAGCAGGTTTCCCGCCTTGTCGAACGGCATATAACCGTGCATCATCGCGCTTATCCCGAGCCCGTCGAGGGTTTCGAGGGTCTCGCCCGTCTTTGCCTTATAGTCTGCCGCGACGTTTTTAAAAGCGTCCTGAATTCCCTCGCGGATATCGTCGAGGGTATATGTCCATATCCCGTTTTCAAGCCTGTTTTCCCAGTCATGCGCGCCCGACGCGACAACGTCCGAGCCGTCGCCGATCAAAATGGCCTTTATTCTTGTAGAGCCGAATTCGATGCCTAAAAATTTCTGCATAATAATACCTCCGTGTTCCGGTAAATGATATATTTATTATATATTATCGAAGCGGGGTTGTCAACTATAATTTGGGGGAGACGGAAAGGATGAGTCAGAGCGGGCGGCCCCCTTTCATAAATTTTCCGAAAACTCTTGCCAAGACGGGTTCAAACTGCTATAATATAGAAAAATCCAAAAGAAGTGATAATATGAAAATGTTTATGAGGCTGCTTGCGGGGCTGTCGGCGGCCGTGATGCTTTCGTCCTGCGTGGGGCCTGCCGAGGAAAATATTCATGAGGATGCCCTGCCCTCCGTTACTTCCGAAGCCCCCTCCGCTGCCGCTGCGACGACGACTGCCGCGACTACTACTGCAGTTCCTGCGACGGCTGCTCCCACAACGACTTCCGAACCCCCTGTCACGCTCCCGCCCGAGCCCGAGTTTTACAGGGTAAATATCTTATGCGCAGGCGATAACCTCGTCCATTCCTCTATCTATAATCAAGCCGCCCGCAGAGCTAAATCAAACGGCGAGACGGGCTACGACTTTTCCTATCCGTATGAAAAAATCGAGAAATATGTCGCGGCCGCCGACCTTGCGATTTTAAATCAGGAGACCATCGTCACCGACGATTTGGAGCCGTCGGATTATCCGAGGTTCTGTTCGCCTGCGGCGCTCGGCGAGCACATGATAGATATAGGCTTCGACGTGTTCTCGATGTCTAACAATCACGTCCTCGACCGCGGCGAAGAGGGGCTTATTTCCTGTCTCGATTTCTGGGACAGCCATCCCGAGGTCATTCGTTATGGCGCATACCGCGATGAGGCCGATATGGAAAATATCCGCCTCAAGACCGTGAACAATATAACCTTTGCGTTTTTGGGGTATATGGAGCATACGAACGGGCTGTCGCTTCCTGCAGATTCCGCATGCAAAATAACATATTTAAAAGAACTCGATATAATCGAGGCTCAGATAAAGCGTGCCAAGGAACTTGCCGACGTCGTCGTAGTCTCGCCGCACTTCGGGGTCGAGGTCTCTAACGAGGTCACGGAACAGCAGTACATGCTCGCCCAGAAATTCGTCGATTGGGGAGCGGATTTAATTATCGGCACACAGCCCCACACCGCCCAGACCTTGGGATATGTGGAGCGCGCCGACGGGACCAAGGGCTTTTGCTTCTACTGCCTCGGAAATCTTATTTCATCGATGGACAGGCCGCTCGCCATGGTCGGGATCTTGGGCTCTCTCGACGTCCTGAAAAACTCTCAGACGGGTGAGATAAGCTTTGAAAATATCAAGGCGATACCCATAATCGACCAGTACGGCGAGAAATATTACCAGGTGCACGTCGTCCCCTACGCCGAATACACCGAGGCCGACCTGCGCGCCCACGGCTGCAAGGGCTTTACGCAGGAGACCATCGACGAGGTTCTGGAAAACATCCCGGAAGAATATCTTGCCATTGAGTGAAAGCCGGATTTCAGGAGATATTTATAAGGAGCTTTATCATGTGCGCAAGAAAGGATATTATCAGCGATTTTTACACTCTGTACGACGAGGACGGACGGTTAGAGCGCTCCCGACACGGTCAGCTTGAGTTTTATATCACAATGAATTACATCCGCCGCTATGTCTCAAAGGGCGATAAAATTCTTGGGGTCGGAGCCGGCACCGGCAGATACTCCCTTGCCCTCGCCAAAGAGGGAATGGACGTCACGGCGGTGGAACCGGTGGAAAAGAATCTTGAAATTCTTCGGGAGAACAGCAGAAATTTGAAAAATATTTCGTCATACCAAGGCGACACCACAGACCTTAGCAGGTTCCCGGACGATTCCTTTGACGTAACGCTTCTCTTTGGGCCGATGTATCACCTGTACGAAAAGGACGAAGTAAACTGCGCCATCGACAGGCTGTTCGGGTCACAAAGCCCGGCGGAGTGCTGATGTTTGCATTTATCTCGGTCTTTGCAATCATGTACGCGAACTATTTTTACGGCAGGTGGAAAGAGGGCCTTGAGGAAAATTTTACCCCCGACTATAAGATCAGGCACTTTAAGGAGCAGATTTTTACCGACTACGACGTGGCCGAATTCGAGGAGCTTTTTACGAAAAAGCCGGTTGATCGGCTCACCACGGCGGGCGTGGACGGGCTTTTGGAGCCCATCGAGAGACGCCCCGACTTTCTCCTTACCGATGACGACTTCGAGTCGCTGGCAAAGTGGTACCTGAATTTTTCCGAAAAAAGGGAGCTTTTGGGGAACACGAATCATCTTTTATATATCTGCCGAAAGCGTTAATTTTGCTCTGCATAATGTATAAAAATAATATAATATTACAAATTGTATAGAATTTTGGAGAAATCATGAACACATTCGAGAAAATTTACGCGGTCGTGAGGCAGATCCCGCGGGGAAAAGTCGCGAGTTACGGCCAAGTCGCCGCCCTCGCCGGCAATCCGCGTTGGTCTCGGGTCGTCGGGTACGCCCTGCACGTCAATCCCGACCCCGACTGCACGCCCTGCTACCGGGTCGTGAGAAAGGACGGCGGGCTGTCCGAGGCGTTCGCGTTCGGCGGCATAAACGTACAGCGGGAGCTTTTGGAGCGCGACGGGGTCGGGTTCGACTCCGAGGGCAGAGTGCTGATGGAAAAATACCGATGGATGGCGGAGTAGAAGTCTAAGGCAGCGCCGCCGCAGCCTTTGGGGCGGAGCCCCGTCCCGCAAAAGCGGGACGCCGGTTCGGCGAAGCCGAACCGAGCCCGGCCGCAGGCCGGGCGGGGGCTCCGCGCCAAGGCGTCGGCGGCGCGCTCGCCCCGGGAAATAGTCTGCCCGGGCTTTTTTATGCAAATTTTGCGGCTTCCCGCTTTGTGTCCTGTTATTTTTGCGCAGGATGTGGTATCATCAGCCTGAAAGGAGGAAAATCATGAACCAACAAAAAACAGGGGCGTTTTTAAGAGAGCTGCGGCTCGGTAAAAGCCTGACCCAAGAGCAGCTTGCCGAGGCGCTCGGCGTGTCAAACCGAAGCGTTTCACGGTGGGAGAACGGCAACAACATGCCCGACCTCGACCTCTTGCTCGAACTTTCAAGGCTGTACGGAGTCGGGGTCGATGAGATCCTTGACGGAAAGCGAAAGGAGAACCGCATGGACGAAATGACAAACGAAACGGCCGAAAAGGTCGCGGAATATGCAAGCGAGGAGAAAAAACGCCTGACGAAAATACTGCGGGTTTTACTTATATTGGCGCTCATCACGTCGGCGACGGCGATTTTTCTGAATTATTTCGAGATCGAGGGCAGGCTTGCGAGCTTTTTAAAGGGCTTCTCTGGCGGGGTAAATTTCGGAATGATCGTCGTGGCGCTTATTTTCACGAGCCGTTACGGCACGAAGCTGAGGGCTGCAAAGCTTAATATGCTGAACAAAATCAAAAAATAAGCGGGGTGAACAAATGACTTCGACGAAAATTTTAAGGATATTCGGAGGTCTGATCGTCGCGGCGGCGTTCATAACAAAGCATCTGATCGACAAAAGCGGCCTCATTCCCGATTGGGCATACATTATCGCGTACGCCGCTGCAATAGTGCTTCTGGCGGCAAGTTTGGCTGTAAATAAATTGTCCTGAATTTCACTGAAATGCCAAATTTGACTCACTGCGATTTCAAATTCGACTCACCGTAATTTTAAATTTAATTCATTGAAATCCCACCTTTCCTGCCTATAATATAAGTATCGAATCGATTCGCAAATTTTAGAAAGGCGGTATAAAATGAAGAAAATTTTAGCTATCGGGGCAGTTGTTTTGGCTGTCGCAGTCGTCTGCTGCACTACGGCTTTTGCCGTCGACGGCGGCTTCTCGTATCTGACCGGCAAGTCCCGCAGTGCCGCAAGAAGCGAGCTTTACGCCAATGCGGAGCAGCTTCCCGAAGATGAGCGCGACGAATATCTCGCCTCTTACGGCATTGCCGAGGAACCCTATTCGGAAGAAGCTGCCGCAGGCTACAGCTACGTCACGGGTCAGCAAAACGGCTCGCAATATGAGAATGCCGATGAGGACGACGACGGCGACTATGCCTATCTTCAGGGACAGTCCCGCAGTGCTGCAAGAAATGAGCTTTACGCCAATGCGGAGCAGCTTCCCGAAGATGAGCGCGACGAATATCTCGCCTCTTACGGCATTGCCGAGGA
>CANQNF010000076.1 GCA_947625125.1 uncultured Clostridia bacterium | reverse complement strand
GAGATTGAAACGCAGGGAGAGGGCGACCCGTACAAATCACCGCTTGTCGGCACTATTCCCGAACGCTCCACAATGGCGGCTCTCCGCGACGACGAAATCAAGGTTGAAACCTCCGCCGAAAAGTTTTCACAAAGAGTGGGCGCAACAGGTCGATACAGAACGGGCGAAGAACCCCGCCGCAACACGGGCGGGGCAGTCACGGAAGCGGAAATTGAAGCCGAAACCTCCGCTCAACGCTTCGAGCTAAAAGCAACGGCAACGGGGCAAAAGAAATCGGGCGAAATCCCGCACCGCAACACGGGCGGCGGCGCAGCGGACGGAGCTATTGAGATAACGGCGGAAAATGAAAGTTGGAGCTATGAAAGCCCGCTAATCGGGACACAACCCGCAAGAAATAAAATATATCTCAATTATGACAATAACGTTTCCGTCGAGAGTTCGGGGGAAGCGTTTTTGTATTCCGTCGATATGACGGGAGAGGTCGACGCAGGAACGTCGCCGCACGAAAATACGGGCGGAGGAAATGCGGGCGGCGGTATTATCCCGACTGTTACCGCCGAAGCGTTCCCTTACCGTGTTAAGCGTTGCGGTACGTCGCGTTGCAAAAAGAAATAGTCAAAGGAGGTAAAAGCAAATGGCAATTTTAACGGCGGCGGCTATTGAGGGCTATAAAAACGACACGAATCTAAAAATCGCGCGGGCGCGGTACAGAATCGGCGGGACGTATTACAACGCAACAATACACCGCCGCGAGCGGTTGAATGACGGGCGTGTTGCGGTATATTTTCCTATCACTCCCGCCGTGAGCGGAAACGTTACCGTTTCGGAAGTACAACTTTTCGACACAAATAACGACCTTTGGGCGACCAAAACCGAAAATCTCGTTATTCACAGTGTGCAAGAGGGGTATTTATACCGTTTCACGTTCGATTTTAAGGAAAAGGAGGTAAATAAATAATGTACAATCGGGAATTTTTCAAAGACCATGTAACGGAATTTGAGGACCGTTACCGAGAGCAGAATAACCCCGACGGGACTATAACGCATATTCCCGTTGAGGGCGAAGTTATACAGGAAGGTACGCCGCAAAACGCCGCCCATTTTAACAACATGGAAGAAGGCATTTTCGCCGCCAATGAGCTTGGCGCGGAGCTTGCGCGGGTGCTTCTTGAACGCGGGCGCGAGATTGACAAGCTAAAAGGTCAAACGGGAAAAATAACGCTTACAAATTCAAGCGATTACCCGTTTAACAACTCCGAAAAATCCGTGTCCCTCGCTTCCGTACTCGATACAACCGATTATACGATTGATACCGAGGTCGAAGCGCCTATAAATGGCGAGAGCGTCGGGCGTATCGTCATAAGGGACAAGCTCAAAAACGGATTCAAAATCGGCTTTACGGGGAGCGCTCAAAGTGTGACCGTAAAATATACAGTTCGGGGAGGTATCATCTAATGGCAAACGTCATTATCAAAAGCGACGAACGGCGAGCGCACGAAAATTATGTGCTTAGTACGTTCGGAAAAGACGGCAAAACGGCGACACCCGCCGACAGGGACGCAGCGGCAACAATAGCCGCCCGTTCGCGCGAAGCCTACAAAGAATCAAAGAGAATGGAGGAAAAAAAGCATGGCTAAAAAGACAATCAAAGTCGTTGAAATGAACGAGGGCGAAAAAATCGCCTATTCGGTCAACGGTAATAAAATCACTTTCGGCGACGACGAATTGACCTTGAACCTCGAAAAGAACGAGAGGGACGACGCCAATCACATTGATATTTGCCGCGACAAGTACGGCAATATCGTAACGGGCGTTATACCGGGTATCGCGGAAACATACGCCGCGCAGATTGACATACCGCCCCGCGAATACGATTATATCGCGGACGGGGTAGACGAAAACGGGAAGCCGCGCGAAGTGCCGATTCCCGTACCGTTCGACATCTCAAAATGTACGCTCACACTTTGGGCGTTAGTCTAAAATTCAGGAGGTAACACAATGACAAATTTTGACGACCTTAAACTTGCCGTTGAAGCGTTGAGCGGCGGCACTAATACGGTTAAGCTCGACGACATGGGTATGCCCTCAATACTCGTTGCCGTTCCGAAGCTGAAATATTCCGACGTCCTTACGGGCGGTACGCAGGACACATTACCCGCGTTTCTTGTCGACGGGCAGGAAAAGAACGTTATTTACGTCAGCAAATATCAAAACATCATCGTAAACGACCGTGCTTATTCTCTCCCGATGAAAGACCCCGCCGTTTCCCTCAACTTTGACCGCGCCGTTACCGTGTGCCGCAACAAGGGCGCGGGTTGGCATTTAATGACAAATGCGACGTGGGCGGCAATCGCGCTTTGGTGCAAGAAAAACGGCACTATGCCGCACGGCAACAACAATTACGGAAAAGACCACGCAAACCCGCACGAAGTCGGCGTTCCCGTTGCCTTTGAGGGCGACGGACGAACGGCGAGAACCGCGACGGGCAGCGGACCGGCTTCGTGGTATCACAATCACAGCATTTCGGGAATCGCCGGCCTTAACGGTAACGTTTGGGAATGGACTTCGGGGCTTCGCCTTGTTGACGGCGAAATTCAGATAATCCCTTACGGAAACGCAATGCGCTATACTTGCAATATGGGCGCGCAGTCGACCGAATGGAAGGCAATAATGCCGGACGGCTCGCTTGTCGACCCCGGAACCCCCGGTACTCTCAAATGGGATTACACCGCCGACCCCTCCGCCGCAAGCTCCGCCATTGAGCTTGCAACGGCTCTTTCGCATAAGCAGAGCGACGACAACGCTTATGGTTACAAGGCGTTTGAGCAGTTGACCGCAAAATCGGGTACGGACGTTCCTATGCTCTTAAAGGCTTTGGGACTTTTCCCGAACGATGAAAGCGGTTACGAGGGCGACCAATTTTGGTTTAGAAACAACGGCGAGCGGTTGCCGATTCGCGGCGGGCTTTGGAACTACTCGGCGGACGCGGGCGTGTTCGCTCTCGACTTGGGCAACTTGCGCTCCTACGTCGCCGCCGGCGTCGGCTTCCGTGCCGCTTTTTGCGAATAACCGTAAACCGAACAACCGAATAACTGAAGGGGCGGCGGGAGCCGCCCCACAATTCAAATTAAGAGGTATACAAAAGTGAGCGAATTTAGGATTAAAGAAAAAATATACGAAATGATACGTTACGGCAATTCCGCGTTGGCGAATTTTCCGAAGTGTGAAAGATACGCGCTTGAAACCCGCATACGCAACAGTATGTATAAATTACTTGAATATGCGGTAAGAGTTGAAAAGAAGCGTACAAAGAAAACGACGCTTGACGATATGGATATTGAGCTTGACGTTTTACGCCACTTGATACGGCAAGCCGCCGACAAGTCAGCATATCCGAAAAACGCTCCGCCCCTGCCGTTCAAAAAATACGAAAATTGGGCTAAACTTCTTAACGAAATCGGTTGTATGCTCGGAAGATATATCGAATCTCAAAAATATAAAACATACGACGGGGAATAAGCCGTTATTTTAGCGGTTGCCGATTCGCGGCGGGAATTGGAACAACTCGGCGAACGCGGGCGTGTTCGCTCTCAACTTGAACAACTTGCGCTCCAACGTCAACACCAACATCGGCTTCCGTGCCGCTCTACCTCTCAACGGAACGACATAAGCGCAAGCGTTTATGTACGGTGTGAGAGTTAAAGGGGCTTATTTCCCTTCCTGCATTTTGCGGGAAAAAGATTGAATTGCCGCGGGAACGGTTAGTAATTGCCATATATCCGGCAATGAAAGGCGTTGCACGGCGGCGTTGCGGGAGGGATAGAATATTAAAACAGTTAAAAACCTCTTTGACAAAATCGTTGATTTTGAAAATCTTTACGGCGCTTGGGAATCTGCCCGCAAGGGCAAGAGATACCGCGACGACATTATGCGCTTTTCAAGCAATCTTGAAAGCAACCTTATTGAGATACAAAACGAATTGATTTACGGAACGTACAAAGTCGGTCGTTACAACCCGTTTTATATTTACGAGCCGAAAAAGCGGTTGATAATGGCGCTTCCGTTCAAAGACAGAATTGTGCAATGGGCGATATATCGGCAGTTGTTCCCGATTTTCAACCGTCAATTTATCTTTGATTCATACGCTTGCAGAATCGGCAAAGGAACGCACAAAGCGGTCGACCGTCTGCAATATTGGCTTTGTCAAGTAAACCGTAAGCCCGTTCGGTATTATTATCTCAAACTTGATATTGCAAAGTATTTTTACCGTGTAGACCACGAAATTTTAATGCGGATATTGAAGCGGAAAATCAGCGACGAACGGCTTGTTAATTTGCTATCGCAAATCATAAATTGCGAAGATACAAATTTCGGGTTGCCCGTTGGCGTTGACCCGGATTTGTGCCGCCCGTGCGACAGGTTGCCCGACGTCGGTATGCCTATCGGTAATTTGACTTCGCAGATGTTCGCAAATTTATACTTGCACGAGCTTGATATTTTCGCAAAGCACAAGTTAAGGTTGCATTATTATATACGTTATATGGACGATATTATAATCCTACATCACGACAAGAAATATCTTGCCGCCGTCAAAGATGAAATCGAATCGTTTTTGTGGGAAAACTTGCGCTTGCAGTTGAACAACAAAACCGCAATACGCCCGTGCAGTATGGGCGTTGAATTTGTGGGCTTCCGAATTTGGGCGACACATAGGAAGCTTAAAGCCAAAACCGCCCGCAAAATCAGGCACGCCGTAAAGGGCATAAAAGAAAAAGTCGAGCGCGGGGCAATGACGCGCGAATCTTTTCAAAGGCGTATAGCGTCGTACAAGGGCATTTTGAAATACTGCAACAGTTACGGCTTCAGACAGGGGCTTAACAGAATGTTCCGACGCCGACCAACCGCCGCAAAGGACCGTTTTTCGTCCGATAATTCAAATAATGACAGTGGGGTGAAGTAATGCAGGACAACAACATTGAGCAGATTATAAATCAGCACACGAGCGAAATTTCGCAGATACACGAAAGCGTAAAAATCGCGCATAAGCGAATCGGCGAGCTTGGCGAGCTTACGGCGGGTATTCACAAACTTGCCGAGAATATCGCGGGCATATCCTCCGAAATACGGCTTTTGACAAAGCGTGTTGATGAAAACATTGACCGCATAGAGCAGGGGCAAAAAGAGCAGGGCGAAAGACTGCAAAGCATTGAAAAAACATTATCAGTCATGGCGCGCAACGAGCAGTCGACCGAAAAGACCTTTGAGGACCACGAAAAGCGGCTCGACGAAATCGAAAAAGAACCCGCTACAAAGTGGAAAAACCTTGCTTGGCTTATAATCGCGGGAGTTGTTACCGCCCTTGTCGCTTATCTTATGGCGCGCCTTATTTGAGGGGGCGAGAATATGAAATATTATATTATTGCGACGCTGATTGCTTTTTTGCTCGGCGTCGTTATGACTTTTGCGCTCGCCCTTGCAATCAGGCATACGCGTCGCGTAAGAAACAAACTTTTGTCGTCCGCTACTACTCAAACGGAACGAAAAAAGGCATTGAAAAAAGCCGAATTTTCAAAATTAGTTCTTGCGCTTGTTCTTATGACGTATTTTCTCGGCGTGTTTATTGGAGTTTACGCAACAGTGCTTGACATTTCGCAATTGGGCGTGTTGCTTGCATATATAGGCACACCGACGACCGTTGCAATCGGGTTTTATGCTTGGAAAGCAAAAGCGGAAAATGTCGTAAAAATCAAACGTGAATACTCAAAAGAAACCGAAGGAATCCCGGTTGACCTTAATAACGTTGGCGGGAATCAATATTAAACGACGCCCATAACGTCGGGAAAGGATATAAAACAATGAGCAATAGCCCACTTGTCAATTACATAAAATTAAGCCCGAACATGAACGCCCCGCGTAAAAACGCCATAAAGAAAATCACTATACATCACATGGCGGGAAATGCGAGCATTGAATCGGTCGGCGAAATGTTTGCACGTCCGAGCCGTGCCGCAAGCTCAAATTACGGTATCGGAACGGACGGTCGTGTTGCTATGTATGTTGAAGAAAAAAACCGCTCTTGGTGCAGTTCAAGCGCCGAAAACGACCATCAGGCAATCACAATCGAGGTTGCTAACGATGAAGTCGGCGGCAATTGGCACGTTAGCGACAAGGCGCTTGCTAAGTTGATTGACCTTTGCGTTGATATATGCAAACGCAACGGCATTGAAAAGCTGAATTATACGGGCGATAAAAGCGGCAACTTAACAATGCACAAATGGTTTGCGGCAACAGAGTGTCCGGGACCGTACCTTGAAAGCAAATTCCCATATATCGCCGACGAAGTAAACAAGCGGCTCGGCGTTACGTCAAGCACACCCGCGCCCGCTCCGAAGCCCTCCGAAAGCACGACGCACAAAATCGGCGACATTGTGCAGTTCGCGGGCGGCGGGGTTTATAAGTCGTCCAACGCGGCGACAGCCGCCGTAACGCGCGGGGCGAGCCGTTGCAAGGTAACAAACACTTACAAAGGGAAACACCCGTACCACCTTATCAGCGAGGACGGGAAAGGCGTTTACGGTTGGGTTGACGCCGATAAAATAAGCGCACCGACTTACAAAATCGGCGACATCGTGCAGTTCGCGGGCGGTGGGGTTTATAAGTCGTCCAACGCGGTGACAGCCGCCGTAACGCGCGGGGCGAGCCGTTGCAAGGTAACAAACACTTACAAAGGGAAACACCCGTACCACCTTA
>CANQNF010000075.1 GCA_947625125.1 uncultured Clostridia bacterium | reverse complement strand
AGGACTTTCCGTGGAGATGGCGGAATAACCGTAAGAAAGAAAAAAAGCGGCGGAGCATGGCATGATGTGCTGTGTTCCGCTGTTTTTTTGCAATTCAGACGGCAACTATCGGACGATTTTATAAAAACTTAACCCCTGATTTATATTTTTTTTCTGGTTTCAAAAGGTTTCACACCATTAAACAGGGGGTTTCATACCATTTGGCAGAAAAATAAGATTTTCTTGCCGATATAATAAGCAAAAGAACAAATAATTTTATGTGGCTTATGTTTATGGAAGCAGCTAAGTGACTGATTATAAATGATTATAAAAATACGGGAAAGTGGTTGAATTGGTAGAGATAGCAATATGTGATGATGAGAAAATCATCATCAAACGCATCGCAGATTTGATAAAAAAGCAGAATACAGACTGCCATATAGAAAGTTTTCAGGCGGGAAATGAACTGCTTGCGGAAAAAAGGCACTTTGACCTGATCTTCCTCGACATACAGATGGAGGGCATCAATGGGATGGAAACGGCAAAGGCAGTCAGGGAGTATGACCGGAAAGCGGTTATCGTTTTTGTAACGGCAGTCAAAGAGTATGTGTTTGACGCCTTTGATGTGGGAGCGTTCCATTATCTTTTGAAGCCCATCGGGGAAGAAAAATTTGCGGAAGTTTTTGAAAACGCTGTCAAGGAAATAAAGGAGCGCCAGATACAAAAAGAAACGCCTACACTGTTCATTAAGACAAAAAATAAAAACTACACTTTCAATCAAAATGAGATTATTTTTATTGAGAGCAGGAACAGAAAAGCGGAGATACATACTACAAAGAATACATTAGAAGTCTATGCTGTTATGAATGAGCTTCAACAGGAGCTTGGAAATAGTTTTTACCGCTGTCACAGAGGGTATCTTGTGAATATGGAACATATCACAGAATACAGCAGCGATATGATCGAGATGGACAACGGGGAAAGGGTATATCTGGCAAAAGAAAAATATCAGGAGTTCGTTAAGGCATATATGCGGTATCTGCGGAATGGAGGTGCGGCATATGAATGAGGCGTATGATGCAGTAAACAACGGTGTGATGCTCCTGATCTGGATATTTCAGGGATACTGCCTGCAATATTTTTACGGCAGTTTTTTGGAGGGCAGAGGGCAGGGAAAGACCGGAAAACGCTTTTGCGTGGCAGCTTTTTATGTGGCACTGAAATTATGCTTGAGCCTGTGCCTGCCATCAGGGTATGGGGACAGAAGGACAATCGAAACGCATTTTATCACGTTTCTTGGTTTGGTTACGACAGCCCTGTTATTTTATAAGGCAGTCAAAGCGATTACGGGGTTTCTTGTGATCACATTTATGGCAGTATGTGAGATTGGTGTTTTCTGTGCCTGTGTTGCGGGAGAGATTTATTATCCGATAATGAATTTCGGGAATTGGTGCATAGCGAAAGGATATTTCTTTTCTGTTAGCTTGTTTGGAAATCTGCAAACCGTTACTTATATTGTGGCACAAATGCTGCTGTGCGTTGTGGCGGCTGCCCTGCCAGTAGTGGCATTCAGAAAAATTGTACAGAATTTCCGGGAAAAGGATTATGCCATAGGGCGCACAGAGCTTCTTTTCCTGCTTGCACCGGGCATGGTCAGCCTGCTGATCTGTATTCTATTGCAGACATACATCTATATAGAGAATGGGCAGATATATATGGCATCACCGCTGCTGTTTTTCATCATTCCGGCGATTTTGCTGTTATGCCTGGTATTTATTTTAAGCGATGTCAGACTGTTTCAGGATATGATCGACCGGAACAGGGAAAAAAGCAGCCGGATCATCTTAGAAAAGCAGGTTGACAGTATGCAGGAACATATTGCGGAAATGGATCGTATGTATTCCGGCATCCGGGGAATGAAACACGATATGAAAAACTCCCTTACCGTGATCATGCAGCTTGCGGACAGCGGCAGCAATGAGGAATTGCGGGATTACCTGTCCGGATTAAGCCAGACCCTTGACCGTCTGGAATTTCAGTATAAGACGGGAAATGCAGTGGTCGATACGCTGCTGAATACGAAATACCATGAGATCATGCGCACTCTGCCGGATTTACAGTTTCATGCGGATAAGCTGCTGTTTCCTGAAAAGCTGATGATACAGAGCTATGATATTGGCATCATTCTTGGAAATGCTCTGGATAATGCTTTGGAAGCCTGCAAAAAGCTGAAAGCAGAAGAACCGGAAGCGGAAACTTTTATCCGCCTGTCCTCTTATGCAAAGGGGAAAATGTTCTTTCTGGAAATAGAAAACAGTTTTGACGGAAAGGTGGTGCGGAAACAGGATGCAGAATTTCCAGTTACGACAAAGGCAGACAAAAAGGTGCATGGAATCGGACTAATCAATATCAAACACACCGCAGAAAAATATTATGGGGCGGTGGACTGGTCGATAGGGCATAACGTATTTACCCTGTCCGTTATGCTGAAAAATGAAAAGGGTATGTAAAAATGGTAACTTGCCGGAAACGGAGTTCAAATCAATAAAATTCAAGGAGGACAAATTATGGCAGTAACAGGAGTAAATGAGTACACAAACACTTATGCGGCGTCAAACAGCGCCAGCACAAAAGGAAGCGGCGGTTTAAGTGAAACAGCGCAGGATTATCTGAGTGAATTAAGACAGAAGTATTCGGATGTGAATATCACTGTGGCAGACTTTTCCAATCTGGAACAGCGGAAAGCGTATATGTTCAGTTCCAGTGGATCTAACAATATTGCAATTTCGTCTAACATTGTTGAAAAAATGGCAACTGATCCGGCAGCGGCGGCAAAATATGAAAAAGTAATTGCAGAAGTTCCCGGTTTGGGTGAGAGATTTAAAAAAGAAATTGAGGCTATGGGCGGAGAACAAATTGCCAGTGGCACTGTGATCGACAAAAATGGAAAGGTTACTTATTGGGGTATCAGTAAGGCTAAGCCGGTTGAAAATCCTGGAACAGTCTACAAAGAAAAGGTGCAGAAGCAGTTAGAGGAAAAACGGGCAAAGAAGAAAGAGGAAGAAAGGTTGCAGGAAAAGCGTCTGGAGCAGGCGGAAACGGCAGAACAGCTTTTGGAGAAACTGAAAGCGGACTCGCAGACAGAAACAGCGGAGGATATTGCGATTACGGCAACGAAAATTTCCGAAGAAGGCAAGGGAACACAGGTAGATTATACAATCTGATTTAAGTCTGGAAACGGATTTCAAAGCAATAAAATTCAAGGAGGATAATCACAATGACAATTAACGGAATCAGCGGAGCAAACACACAGACAGCGCAAATGGGGATGAATCAGGCAATGGATTCGTACAGCAAGAACATCCAGAACCAGATCGCCAATGCGCAGAAGCAGTTGCAGGAACTTTCTTCCAACGAAGAAATGACACTGGAAGAAAAGATGAAGAAACGGCAGGAGATCCAGCAGCAGATCAGCGATTTGAATATGCAGCTCAGACAGCACCAGATGGAACAGCGCAGAGAAAAACAGCAGGCGAAAGGTTCTTCAATGGATGAGATGCTTGGCGGGACAAATGCAAAGACAGGCAGTAAGAGTGCCGGACTTTCACAGGCAAGCATGACAGCGATGATTTCGGCAGACGCATCCATCAAGCAGGCGAAGGCTCAAGGCAGCGTGGCAACGAAGATGGAGGGCAGAGCCGGCGTTCTGAAATCAGAGATCAAGCTGGATGAAGCACGTGGCGGGGATGCAACGAAAAAGAAGGAAGAGCTTGCAGATGTAGAACAGACAGCTATGCAGGCAACGGCTTCTCAGATGGAAACACTTGGTGATGCGAATAAGACGATGGAAGAAGCTGCTGAAGCAGAACGCACAGAGCAGAAAGCATCCGACAGCAAGGAAGAAAATACGGCACAGGCAGAAGGCAAAACAGCAGGCAGCGTAAAAGGAGAAGAAGTGCAGGATGGCGTATCTGCGGGTGCGCAGGCAGACAGTGCAGAGAGTGTGCAGTCGGATAACAATGCACAGGACACACAGCCTGTCCAGACAGCCGTTCCCGAAGCACAGGCAGCGGTTTATACCCATGTAGATGTGCGATTATAGGAGGGAGAGCTTATGTCAAGAATAAATGATTTCAGCGATTTTAATGACTATGCAAGTAAATACAATACTAATTTTGATTATTCCGCATTGTTTGGCGGCGGCGCACCCAGCATAGAAAGCGGAATAGGCGGGATCAATGTGTCCGACTATGCAATGATTAAAAACGGCAGCTATGGGAAGCTGATGAAGGCATACTATGCAAAGCAGGATGCAGACAGCCTCCAGACGGGCGATTCCTCTAAATCGCTTACCCTGATGCGGTCCAGTGCAGATTCCCTGAAAAAATCTGCGGAAGCATTAAGCGATGCCTCTCTTTGGGAGAAAAAGAAGATAAAGAAAAAGGACGAGGAAACCGGGGAAGAAACTGAGGTTGAGGATTACGATTGGGATGCCATTACGAAAGCGGTCAAGACCTTTGTTGCCGATTACAATTCCGTAGTGGAACAGGCAGGAAATTCTGAAACAAAGAATGTGCTGCGCAACGCTTTGTGGATGACAGAAATCACAGAGAAAGCCGGCAATCTTCTGTCAAAGGCAGGAATCACGATTGGAGCAGGAAATAAATTGGAGTTTGATGAAGACGCCTTAAAGAAAACAACAACTTTAGGGGAAAGCGGCATTGAGCTTGACAATATTTCCACATTAAAATCTCTGTTTACGGGATATGGTTCTTTTGCGGATAAGATTGCGCAGAAGGCGCAGGGCATTTCAAGAGCGGCAGCTAATGCGGCTGCAAAAGCCAGCGCTGTCGGATCGGCATATACCAAAAACGGTGCTTATTCCGATACTCTGTCTAAACTGTTTTCCAGCACGATCGATGAAAAAGTAGGCGATAAAGACAAGGATAAATCGTGGTGGGAAAAAGAACTGGAAGAAAAGGAACAGGAGAAAAGAGAAGCTTTTAAACCGGTAACTGATACAAAAAAAGACGAGGATGATGAATCCTGACAGCCAGTATATGAAGGATGAAAGTTTCAGCGAGACGATAAAAGATACTGCCTCGCTGAAACTATATCCTTTGAAGAACGCTGGCGCATTTTTTAAGGAGATGATGTTGTGAATGTGACAATGTTTCGGACTTCGCCAGACACAGGAAAGTCCATATTTGCGGGGAATCTTCCCATGATGCAGAGAACAGGCTTAAAAAGTGCGCAGGATCAGGCAGAGCGCCAGCAGAAGGCGCAGAGCCAGATCGCATTTTGGGAGAACCAGAAGGAAAGCCTGAAAAATGTGGAGTGCGATACGCTGGAAGCGATTGGCAAAAAGCTGGAGCAGTTTCATTCCTATGAAAATGAAATTGCCGCTGTAAAAACACAGTATAATCAGGAACAGATGTGGCACGCAATGGACGAGGCGAAAGAGCTTGGCGAGAAGATTGCCGAGGAAGCTGAAAAATTCGAGCCTAAGACTGCCGAGGAAAGACGGGAGGATATGGCGGAAGAAGCGCTTGGAACAGACGAAAACAAGGGCGAGCTGACAGAGAGTATGGAAGAAATGCAGGAAGAAATGTCGGAGCTGACAGAAGATATGAGCCAGACGATGGAAGAAATCACGGAATCTGCGGAAGAAACATATGACAGCTTGACGGAGGAAAGCATGGAAACAATGGAGGCTGCCGCCAGTGCAGAAATGCCTGCAGACAGCACAGAGCTTTTGCCGGATCAGACAGTAAAATATAAGAGGATCGATGTTTTCGTTTAGTGGATTGATGCGCTATAAGGAGAAGAATGTTAGGAGGGAAATAACTATGAGGATCAATGGAAATTATGAGGACGCTTTATATGGCAGAAGGCAGGCATTTACAAAATTACCCGAAGATCAAGAAACGGGTGCTGTTCCTGCTCCAGACAAGGGAACATCCGGCGTGGTACACGAAACGGGCAGGAGGCAGGCATTTACGAAATTACCCGAAGATCAAGAAACGGGTGCTGTTCCCGCGCCAGACAAGGGAACATCCGGCGTAGTACACGAAACGGGCAGGAGGCAGGCATTTACGAAATTACCCGAAGATCAAGAAACGGGTGCTGTTCCTGCTCCAGACAAGGAAACACCCGGCGTGGTATATGAAAAAGGAAATGAGTCACCGTCCAAGCTATATACATCTGATGGAAGCATGATAGGCGAAAGGCACAATCCCAAACGGATGACCGTGAAAGATAACGAGGTGCGTTTTGACAACCATTCGTATTATCAATTTACGGGCAAAGACGGGAGAGAACATACGGTGCTTTCGAGAGGTTCATCTTTAAGGGTGGATAATTCTGCAAACTTTGGAACAGGGCGCATTGACAAGGAAGCGGCGGACTATGCTGATTTTTGGGAAAGTCTGGCAAAGGGCATTACTTTTGGCTTAGAAGAAAAGTACAGTACGGCTGAAATCAGGAAGAAACTGGAGGAAGCGGGCATACAACACGGGTTTTTCACGGTAACGGTCGGTAATCGTTCTCAGACCTATTACCTTTCTCAAAATGAAAATGTGGGTGCGCTTCGTCCAAAGGAATCCTATGACAAATATTACAATTTGCTAACCAGCGGGAGGGCGTTTGAACTTGATAAATTCCAGCCGGGGCAGACGGTAACAATCGGCGGAAAGGATTATGTCCTGAAAGACGATAAGAGCATAGATATTGAGTACGGGGCAGAGCTTTATTCGTCAGGAGGTTTGAAATAAAAGTCAAAGCAGGGGGATGATACGATGTCCATGACAATAAACAGCGTTTACAATGCTTATGCCGACAGCAGCACGAAAGCGGCAGAGAAAAAGCAAGCCACAGAGAACACGCAGAA
>CANQNF010000074.1 GCA_947625125.1 uncultured Clostridia bacterium | reverse complement strand
TAAGGTTTGCACTTTGAGCCTCCACGGCTTCGGTGATTATACATCTTTGCCCCGCAGTCCGCGCAATATACAAGTCCCGTCAGCGGGTTTGCTTCTCCCAGTGAATCATGCCGTTTCTTCGTCATGCGGAGCTTTTGGGCAAGCTCCCACGTTTCCTTGTCTACAATCGCTTCGTGGGTGTTCTCAAAAACGAGCCACTCATCTTCCGAATTTTTCTTGGCTTTCTTATCCTTGTAGGAAATCTTATGCGTGCGGAAATTGACGGTATGACCCATATATTCCGGTTTGGAAATTATGCGCGCAACAACAAAACTGCTCCGGTTATATGGGTTTGGAAAGTCATCTTTGCTTTTCCAGATGCCGATACCCTTTTTCGCAAGGTAAACGGCAGGCGTTTCGACTTTATCCTCATAAAGTATTCGTGCAATTTCTCCGGGCCCGAATCCCTCGACGGTCAGTCGGAATATACGGCGCACCACCGCTGCGGCTTCCTCATCAATATACCAACTGTACTTGTCGCCCGGAGCCTTTTTATACCCATATATGGCACAGTTGGTAGTCGGCTTCCCCGATTCGCCCTTGACCTTGATGGCCGCTCTCTGTTTCCTGCTCAGGTCGCGCAGATACCACTCGTTCATAATATTCAGAAACGGCGCGAACTCGTTGCTGTTCTGATCGTTGCTGTCAACGCCGTTTGCTACTGCGATAAACCTTACGTGGTGTTCTTTAAATAGGACTTCAGTATAAAATCCTGTTTGAAGATAGTCACGCCCTGCCCGAGACATATCCTTGACAATGACCGTACCAATCTTTCCATATTCAATATCTGAAATCATTTGTTTCCATGCAGGGCGTTCAAAATTTCCTCCAGAATACCCATCATCTGTATAATGGACATAATTCTCAAACCCATGTTGACGTGCATAATCTTCAAGGTATTTCTTTTGGTTGATGATCGAATTGCTGTCGCCGGCAAGGTCGTCATCTCGGGATAAGCGTTCGTAAAGGGCTGTAATCTTATTTTCCGTTTGCCTGATGTTCATAGTTGAACTCCAGGCGGCTGAACGGCTCATTTGCGGTAATCTCATTATACCATTTTCCGAGCCGTTTTCAAGTGTTTCTCTGCGAATAATTCTTAAAATTTTGTCCTCCGGCGTTTCTTTTTCCGTTTCGCTGAAAAAGACGTTTACCTTAAAATTCGTTCTGCCGATTCTTTTGATAAAATATTGCTGATTGTTTTCGTTCAAATGATCCTCCGTTTCTTGACTTTTCCTGTCAAATGCAGTAAAATTGCTTTGTGAGTTCTTTTCTTTGTAACCGTTTTGCATTATTTTCGGCACAGTTATACCGAAAGCATAAAACTGCGCCCGCAAAGCCGCATAACAAGCGGCTTTACAGGGCGCAAACGGTTACATATCCGTTTTCTTTTGCCTGTGCTTTCTGACCCTGTTTGCCGTCTGCTCTCTGCGCGCAGTCTTTGCGCACTCATCGGAACAGTAGACCCTCTTGCCGTCCTGCGGAAATCTCTTGCCGCACTGCTTGCAGATTTTGGTCGGCAGGCGTTTGAAAAGCGCAGTCAGTTCCGGGCTTGACGGCAGCACTGCATTTTCAAAATACTTGCAGAGCTTGCTGCCGGTAAACCCTATGCAGCACATATAGCAGTCTGCGTCAAGCGGCAGGCAGCCGTATTCGGGGTCATAGTTAGCACACTCGCAGGAAACGAGCTTTTTGATTTTTCTCTTTTCCCTTGAAGTGAGTTCACGACTGTATTCGTTCACGGTATCCCTCCTTTCATCAGATTAAGAGTAATCTGAATAAACTAAAACGGATTACCCTCTCACTAATAGGAGAAATAACGGCATAAAAGCGGAACTGTTTTGGAAAAAATTTTTTTCGGAGGTGGAGTTGGTGGATAATATTGAAGATATAGAACTGCTCAACTCCGAGGAAGCGTTTGACCGAGAATTACTATTAGAGCAGGAGAACGATTTTGAGATACGGCTTGAAAAGGACGAGAATCCGCAGATTGAGAATAACGACCCTCCGCAAAAACGAAAGCTGAAAAGAGAGCTTCAGGCCGAAGCGCTCGCACGTCTTGAAAGCGCAGCGCGAACGGTCGAGGATTTCAAGAACATCGCCGCTTGGTGGGACAGACTCGACGCCAACAGGGAACGCCGAGAAAGGTATAACGAAGTAAGCCGAAGCGGTGACGAAATACCATTGGAGTATGGAGCTACGGACATCGGCAGATATTTTCCCGACAACCTGAACAGCGTCTTTGCAAGGCAAATTCGTGAGGGAGATTTTCTTGACGTTATCTTTAACTGCCCGTATGAAATTCACGAGCTCGTGTCGGAGGATTACCTTTGCAAAACGCTTTTTGATCTGAACGAGAATCACAAGGAACTGCTGTTTTACAGCGCAGTCAGGCTTTACAGCTCTGCAAAAATAGCCAGAATCCGAGGGCAGACCGACAGGAATATCCGAAAGGTAATGAAAACGGTGCTTAAAAAGATACATAAAAATATCCTCCCGGAGCTTAAACGCCGAGAGGAAATGGGATTATCTATGACCTTTGATGAGCGAAATTTTCTTGAAGAAGCAAAAGGAAATCTTGACAAAGAATGAAGATAGGTTTATAATATGTAATATGATGTATTCAAAATAGATTACGCGATATAAGGAGATAATATGCGAAACTTTTTTGAACATTCGGGTACAAGCTGGGTGAGATACAGCGAATATGTCTGGCAAGAAGTTGACGGCAGGATCTATTTAATACCCGCCGAGAACTCCAAGCCCGAAATATATGACCCCCTCAAAAGCGGCAAACAGGCTGTTATTGACGCGCTGAACATCGGGCGGCTTTGTATGAGTAAGAAGCCCGACGATGTGATTCGGGAATCTATCCTTGAATTTGCCAAAAATTACGGTATGCTCGGTTTGATGACTGCGCTTCCGACCACGGCAAATTTTATGGATTACGAATATGTCTACCTGCCGAAAAACAGGTTCATAAAGGCTGAAACAATGGCGACCGAAGACTACCTCGCGCTGTTTTTCCCGACGGAAAAACCCGACGTTACCAAGCGCGGGGTAGAATCTATATGGAATATTGAGAACGACCGCACGATGATTGCTCTTGCCATGGCGATGAGTGGCAAGCCGACCGCTATGAATATGTCTTTTCAGCGTGGATATGCCGAGCGTTTCGACTGGCTGAAACAGCAATTCACCGACTGGATTTTCGTTTTCTCGACGAGCCTACTCTATTACGAGGGGAGCGACGACGAGGACACAAAGGAGCTTTTCAGACAGGCTATGGCCGTGTTTGACGGCAACGCGCCGACGTATCACATTGAGTTGCGCGACAAGCCGACGATTGTCTGGGATTTCCACTCGCTGCTTTTGATGATTCAAATGATGTTCAGCACCATGCTGACCGACAGCAAAAACCCGCTGCGGCTTTGCAAGCACTGTAACAAGGTCTTTGAGGCGAAACGCCCCGACAATCTTTTTTGCAGCGCAGAGTGCAAAAATAGGTTTAATGTGTATAAAAGCAGGGCAAAAGAAAAGAACGAAGGATAATATACACGATTCGTTTAACGGTGATAATCAGCATATCCGAATTTAAACATTTATAATTCCTTAAAAACTATTGACATAAGTTCTGCTTTTGTGTATAATAATATCGGAGAGCAGAGATGCTCCGTAAAATAGTGTTCGCTTCCTGATATGCGGCTTATAAATGTTCAGGACTGCAAATATTGTTCGCTCCCCGATATGCGGCTTATAAAAGTTCGGGATTAAAATGCTTGTAAAGCCCTGTCGCAAGATGGGGTTTTACTTTTACAGGAGGTTGTTTCAATATGCCCGAAGCTCAATTATATTTTCTTTCGGACCAATATTACAAGGATTTCCCTGATGATAAGCTGATGAAGAACAAGGATATTATTGACGGAGTGCCGCATAACCGTCCTTGCTTTTACGCCTTTCCCGATGCAAAGAATCCTTCTATTTTATGGATCGTTCCTATATCTTCACGCTATGAAAAATTCAAGAAGATCGAGCAAGATAAAATTGCCAAATACGGGAAATGCAATACCATTCGGTTCGGAACGGTACTTGGCAGAAACACTGCATTTCTGATTCAGAATATGTGTCCTGCCACCGAAAAATATCTGACCCCTTACATAGATAAAAATAACAGTCCGATCAGAATCGACAACCGTGTAGCAGAAGATGTCGTAAAAAACGCCCATGAAGTTTTGGCATTGGCTAAGCGCGGTGCAAAAGTCATCTTTCCGGATATATTCAAAATATATTCAGGGCTTGAACAACAGTTAAATGAAATTGACAATAATCCAAAGCAAAGCATTTTAGCTCAGTTGAAAGAGCACAAGGAAGAAGTGCAGCAAGCTGCTCCAAAGCCTAAAATCAGAAGCGACCGCGGAGAAAGATAACAGTATTTTTAAAATTAAATCACTCTCAAGCGCCTGCCTGAGAGTGATTATATATTATCAATGTCACCTTTCCTTCCTTCATAGAACGTCATTTCCGCAAATGAGCCGTCAGCTATGATGTGATATTTTTGGGAGAATGTCCCCTTTACATATTACATCTTGACTTACTATAGATAACTTTATCATCGTGATTCAGACGTGTGACGGCGAAGACACGTCAGTAAAATAAATATAGCCGAGCGATGATTTTAAAGTAAGCTTTGCAGTGCTGTCGCTTAAACACTGCTTATACAAACATGTTTCACAATGTACGGCAAAGAAACATTGTTTACTAATCTCCACGGTTTCAAGCTGTGGAGATTTAGAATACCTTTCAAAGAACACGATAAGAGGTGAAAATCATGGGCGGTATGAATTCAAACGTGCTCAATGTGGCGGCGTATATTTTGCAGAAGAGCGGGGCTATGACAACTTGGAAATTGCAAAAGCTTTGTTATTATTCTCAGGCTTGGTCTTTGGCATGGACGGGAGAACCGTTATTTAATGAAGACTTTGAGGCGTGGGATAACGGCCTCGTATGCCCTATACTCTTTAATTATCACAGAGGCAAATTTATAATAAGTCGCGAAGAATTGGCGGGCAGCAATCCTGACAATTTAACAGAAGATGAAAAAGAAACGATTGACATTGTGCGCCCAGATAGGGCTTTGAGCAAAGTAGCGTAAGGCACTACCCCGTAAGATAACGCGGGAAACAACCTGCCTAACCGAAAGGCGAAAGCTGACACGGGAACACAGCACGGCAGGAAAGCAGTAAGTCACCTAAAGATAACTTGGTGCGACTGAACTGCAATGTTAAGTGGATATGAGGCTTAAGTTGGGTTTACTGAACGCAAGTTTCTAATTTCTGTTATCGGTCAGGCGGAGGAAAGTATCTGTAACCTCTGGCACATTGGCGATTGATTATAAGTGTCAATCAATCGGTTATCAAGGACGGTGTGCAATCTGTAGGAGAACCTATGGTAAGGAAACGAAAGCGGAGACCGACAATCCACATTTGCCTATGCTCAACGCTAACTGGGGATGCCCTAAACAGGAGCGCCAACCGAAGTCTGCAAATAAAAAGTCAAGAGCAAAATAGGAAATAAGGAATAAAAATTTTGCAGGTAGCAGGAAGAACAAAAGTGCAGCACAAAAGAGCCACCACAGAGTGCTGGCTTGAAAAACATGTAGCGAATAATAATGTCAGTCGTTGTTACTCTGTAATCCGCCAGAGTCCATGTCCACCGGCGGCAGACTCTCCAATGTAACGAGATAGTCCATAACTTTTGCATAATAGCGCCGCAGGAACTTGTTGGATGCTGCGGTCATATAGACGTAGAAGGGTTTGCCCTCAGAGCGTTTACGGTCAAGAAACCGGATCACCGGTTCATCCTGTGGAGCGCGTTGCAAGTAGACGCCCATAATGTTAAACAGGGTCTTGCGGAGATAAGGAGAACCTCGTTTAGATGATTTATTGCTTCTTACGTTCTTGTCACCTGACTGGTTTGGCATTGGGTCAATACCTGCGAAGGCAACCAAAGCTTGCTTGCGCTCAAAGCGACGTACATCGCCAATCTCTGCCATGAGCTGCGGGCCGAAGGATTTTCCGACGCCATACATCTCCATGACTACAGGGTACTCCGGCAGCATGGAGGCAAGTCGCTCCATTTCGGCGCGGTAGGTTTCCACAGAGTGTGAGAGACTGGTGAGCCGGCTTGTCGCCTCCTGTACGAGAAGTTTCGTTACTTCGGATTTGGGAACCAGCACTACAGCATTCTTAGCAAGAGAATACACTTCTGCGACCTTGTCGCTGCTAAAATTGTAGCCGTGACGTTTGCACCATTTCCGGTAGCGCTCAGAGAAGGCGTTGAGACTCTGCTTCCGCACGCAGTCCACATGCCAGAAGGTATGAACGAAGTCCACCCATTTTTGTGTTCCGTCGCTTCGTACAGGACTGTCAAAGCACTTACGTATTCCGGGGAAGGATTGCTCCAGAAGAGCGATCAGGTTGTTGGAACAGGCAGTACACTGCTTAGAAGCAAGCTGAAACTGGCGGTTCAAGGTTTTTAGGTCATAACGAATTGTATCCATAGGGATATAATCTCGCAAATCAGACCAATTGTCAAGTGCATAGCGGGCGATTTTCATGGCGTCGGCCTTATCTGTTTTAACATTGCGAAGGGAATTAGCGCCATACCTCTTGATGAGCAGCGGATTCACCGCGCTGACATAGAGACCGGCTTCATGCAATGCCTTTGCAACCGGTTCATAATAGCGTCCTGTGTGCTCCATCACGACGCGGGTTTCACCGTCAAGCTCTTTTAATTGCTTAGCGAGAAAAGCCAGTTCTTCCGTACTATGGGCAACATCGAACGGGGATCTGACAATCTCGCCAAATGGTCGAAGCACCGCAACCGTACTCTTTCTGCTGGAAACATCAATGCCTACTGCGTTCATAACATCACTCCTGTTTAGAATTTGCAATGGACAAACGCCATCTTACCCATTGCCGATTCTATCTGTTTGCTGACTCGAACGCTCCGGCTCTACCTGCACAAATCGAACACTGCGAATAGGAGGATGGCTGACTGACTTTGCTTCGGACGTAAAAGCCCTTGGAGGTGAAGGTCAGACCATTACCTCTCTATTCTAACAGTTTAGGCAACGAGATGTCCCATGCCTATGGCCGGCTGCCATATTCCAAGGGGCAAATATATTGTAACAGGAGGTGAGAATTCGGCTATGGCTGCAGAGCCTGAAAATCCTGCATGGGTACGGAACGCCCGTAGTAGTCCGAGAG
>CANQNF010000073.1 GCA_947625125.1 uncultured Clostridia bacterium | reverse complement strand
GCCCTTGACCCTGCAAGCCCTTTGAAAAGGGCTTGATCCTAAACTTTTATATTATGTGGCCGAAATGGCCACATCCACTTATCCCCCCCATCTTGACAAACTCTCCCATTTATTATATACTAGAATAGAAAATTTTTTCCATGCAATATTTTGCCGTTCCCGAGCGTATTATAGGTGAAAAGCTTCGGGATGAAAAATTTGAAAATTACGGAGAAACCGTAAAATATTGAAAAAGCTTTTTAAAGGAGAACAAATCATGAAAAAAATTTTGGCAATTATTCTGGCGGCCGTTATGGCATTTTCCCTCGTCGGCTGCGGCGGCAATGACGAGGCCCCCGACGGCGACGTAAATAACACCCCCGTCGAGACTCCCGTTGAGACCCCCGCCGAGACCCCCGCCGTGCCGGTCCTCGACGTTTTCACACAGGTCTGGAATTTGGTCCCCGAGGATAGCAGACCCATGTCGTTCGGCGGCGATTACAATGAAGAAAACCAGGTCGAAAACGCCCCCGGCAAGCATGAAATAGGCGACGGCACCGAGCTCGATTCCGGCTTCGGATTCCCGACCGATATGACCGACAGCGTCAAAGAGGCCGCCACCATCCGCCACATGCTTAACGTCAACTCGCTTTCCGCCGCTATGTATCTTATGGCCGACGGCGCAGATATTTCGGCGTTTGCGCAGGGTATTCGCGACAGCCTCATGAACAGGGCATATATGTGCGGCTGGCCGGAGGTTCTGGTCGTTATGTCGATTGACGGCAAATACGTATTAAGCGCATACGGCACCACCGACCTCGTCTACGCTCTCAGAGACGCCGCAGGCTCGTTTGCCTACGACGACGGCACCGTTCCGCCGATAGATATTCTCTTTGACGAATCGATGGAGAATGCCGGAGGCGACAACACCGCCATGTTCCCCGTGCCCGAGCTCGGATAACGCCATGGTATTTTCATCGATCCCGTTTCTTTTTTACTTTCTGCCGATAACTTTGGCGCTCTACTTTTTGGTTCCGAAGTTTTTAAAAAATCTCGTGCTCCTCATCGCCTCACTCGGTTTTTACGCGTGGGGCGAGCCTCGCTTTGTCGTTTTCATGGCGATAGCGATAGCCCAGGGCTACGTCTTGGGGCTTTTAATAGAAAAATACCGCGATAAAAAACCGCTGAAAAACCTCTTCACTGTGCTGTCCTGTTTAATCAGCATAGGGCTTTTGGCATACTGCAAATACACCGATTTCTTCATTGAGAATTTCAACGCCCTGACCGGTCTTTCGGTGAAGCTTTTGGGCGTAGCCCTGCCGATAGGCATAAGCTTCTACACTTTCCAGATCTTAAGCTACACTGTCGACGTCGCAAGAGGCAGCGTAAATGCACAAAAAAATCCTATAAGCTTAGGGGCATACGTCGCGATGTTCCCGCAGCTTATAGCGGGGCCGATAGTTCGGTATTCCGACATCGAAAAGCAGCTCAGCGACCGCAGATGCACGCTCGAGGGCTTTTCCCGGGGCACGGTGAGATTCGTGATAGGTCTTGCCAAAAAAATCCTCATCGCGAACCAGCTCGGCGAGCTGATAAACGTCTTTAAGGACTCCTCCGACAAATCGGTGCTGTTCGTATGGCTCTACGCGGTCGCATACGCCGTGCACATCTACTTCGACTTCTCGGGTTATTCCGATATGGCGATAGGCCTCGGCAGGATGCTCGGGTTCGACTTCCCCGAAAACTTCAACTATCCGTTCATCTCAAAAAGCGCCACCGAGTTCTGGCGGCGCTGGCACATGACCCTCGGGTCGTGGTTTCGGGACTACGTCTACATCCCGATGGGCGGCAACCGGGTCTCGAAGCCGAGGTGGTACTTTAATATCTTGGTAGTGTGGATGCTCACCGGCTTCTGGCACGGAGCCGACTGGGTCTTTATCTTCTGGGGGCTGTTCTTCGCGGTTCTTTTGGTATGCGAAAAAACGTGGTACTTAAAAAAGCTTGAGAAGATGAAAGTCCTGCCGCATATCTACAAAATTTTATTTGTGCTGATAAGCTTTGTGATATTCGATTCGTCGGGGCTGCTAAACGGCTTTAAGACAGTGGGCTCTATGTTCGGTCTCGGGGGACTGCCCCTTATCTCGACCGAGGCGGTCTATCAGCTTAAGAGCTACGCCGTGATACTTGTTTTGGGGCTTTTGGGCTCGACTCCGATAGTCAAAAACGCCGTTTTAAAGGCATGCGAAAATAAAGCGTGCGCAGCCGCCGTCAACGTCATGGAGCCGATAGCGATACTGGGGCTTTTGGCGCTCTGCACAGGGTATCTCGTCGACGGCTCGTTCAACCCGTTTTTGTATTTCAGATTTTAAGGAGGCGGCGGCATGAAAAATAAAATAAGAGATATTTCCGTGGCGCTCGTCTTTCTCGCCTGGATATTCGGGTTTATGATTTTCGGCATGATACTGCCCGATAAAGACGTTTCCTATTCCGAAAGAAGAAAGCTCAAAACTTTCCCGGAAATAAAGCGGGAGACACTTTTGGACGGCAGCTTTATGAGCGATTTTGAAAAATACTCGGCAGACCAGTTCCCGCTTCGGGAAAGCTTCCGCAAGATAAAGTCCGCGGGGGAGTTCTATATCTTCCGGCAGTCCGATTCAAACGGGGTATATATACACAAAGGGTACTTAAGCGGTCTCGAAAAGGACCTTGACGAGGAATCTTTAGACTATGCCGCAGGTCGGATAAGATTTGTCTATGAAAAATTTTTAAAGGACAAGGCAAGCGCCGTCTATCTCTCGATAGTCCCGGATAAAAATTATTTTCTTAAGGACACCGGCGTGCCGACCCTTGATTACGACAGGCTTGTTTCTATCATGCGCGAAAAGGACGATTTTGCCGAATATATCGACATTTTCCCCTATCTTGAGCTTGCCGATTATTACAAGACCGACACGCACTGGCGCATTGAGAAAATAGGCCCTGCCGCAAAGGCGCTTGCCGAGGGCATGGGGACGACCCTTGCCGGAAATTACGAGGTAAAAGAGGTGAGCGCTCTTTTTTACGGGGTATATTCCGGACAGCTGGCGCTCGGCTCATCCGATGAAAAAATGTATTACATCACCTCGCCGGATATAGAAAATGCGACGGTATACAATGCCGAGACCGGGAAAAATCAGGGCGTGTACGACTTTGAAAGAGCCGACGGACAGGACCCGTACGAATTCTATCTCAGCGGCCCGCGCTCGATGATGGTGATAGAAAATAAAAATGCCGAAACCGATAAAGAGCTTATAATCATCCGCGACAGCTTCGGTTCGTCGCTTGCGCCCCATCTTATCGAAGCCTACAAAAAGATCACGCTTTTGGACATTCGGTATCTGCCCGCGCCGCTTTTGAACCGCTTTGCGGATTTCGAGGGCAGGGACGTGCTGTTTATCTATTCGACGCTTATCCTCAATTCGAGCGAGACCCTGACCTGACGGTAAAGGTTATGGTCGGGGTTTCGGACGGGGTGCAGATTTTGGGGCAGTTTTTAAAAGGGAGCGTCCATTTTGGCCACATAATATAAAAGTTTAGGATCAAGCCCTTTTCAAAGGGCTTGCAGGGTCAAGGGCAAATGACGATTGCGTTAAAACTTGCTTTTCAAGGCTTCGCTGAAGCCTTTCAAAGAGTTTTAATCGCAAGTCAGCCCCTTGTCGCAGCCCGCAGGCTGCGAAATTTTTTACACGAAGGCGCTCCGCAAGGGGTGAATTGAAAAAATAGCCCGGTGGGCTGTGGTCTGTTATATGAAAAGTCAGGCAAAGGCGAAGCCTTTGCAAAACAATGCTAACAAAGCTTACCTACTTGCAGAAAGTACGAGCATTGTTTGACGCCACTGCAAGTGAGGGCGTCCCCTTGTGATACGCAGTTCCGACAGTAGATGCGAACCTTTAATCATCAAACCATGAATTATTATAATGAGAGCGGTTTGGACACTTCCTTTTTAAAAAGACATCTTGACAACGGCGAAAAAATCTGCTATAATGGTCAAGTTGACAGGCCGGAATGATGGAATTGGCAGACGTGCCGGACTCAAAATCCGGTGGTAGAGATACCGTGCGGGTTCGACCCCCGCTTCCGGCACCAAACAAAAAAATCCGCGCAAGCGGATTTTTTTGTTTGGTGCGCATAGATGCGATTGCTTTCCCGCAAGACGACCGAGGCGGTCGTTTTCGCCGAGGGAAGTCGAGCGGTTGAAAGCAACGCTTCTAATGGCACCACGGCGTCGCACGCCGTCGCGGACTTCGTATCGTTCGCGACGGCATTTTTATAAGCTGTTAAATGCCATCGCTCATTCACTCCGTCGCTCCGGCTTTTCCCCAAAAATGCAAGCATTTTCGGGGGCCACTATGGTCGCGGACTACGTTCGCGGCGGCATTTTTATAATTGGATAAATGCCGTCTCTCACTCACTCCGTCGCCAGACGCGATTGCTTTTCCGCAAGACGACCGAGGCGGTCGTTAAACAACGCGATTAAAACTCTTTGAGCTGACCGAGGCAATCGTTGCCGCCGAGGGCAGGCGAAAAGATAGTTTTAGTTTTAACGCTTTGTTTGTCGAGGGAGGTCGAGCGGCTAAAAGCAATGTTTCTGATTCCGGCTTTTCCACAAAAAGTCACGCTTGTTCCGCCTGCTCGCTTGCAAGTTCGCTCCCGACGGCTTCACGGCGGAAATTGCGCAATAAAGCTCTTTGAAGACGAGCAATCAATCGTTTGCGATTGCGAAGTCCGAAAAGAAAGCTTTATCGCAAATTTTACCAACTTTTCGCGGTTGTGATTTAGCGGACCTCGTATCGTTCGCGACGGCATTTTTGGTAACCGAACCCCCCGGCTCGGCCAGGGGTCAAAAGAGCTTATAGCTATAAGTCTTGAAAATACATCAAGGAGAAAAAAACAATATGAAAAATAAAATGATCAATTTTTTACTGGCTAATGCAAATCCGTCTATTCGGTTTCGCGTTAAGACCGAGGTGCTGCATGAGGAATTATCTGCCGCTGAAAAAGATAAATTGCAGGCGGAAATTTTGAATGAGCCGATTATTCAATCTATCATAGCCTGCCAAAAGGAAAACGGATGGCTCGGCGACGGCTTTCACGGGCCGAACAAAATCGCGGGGCCTTATGAAAATCAAGAAGTGGGGACAAAATACTTGGGCGAAAAGCTTGTATACAAAGATACGCCTGTTCTGAAAAAGGCCATGGAGGCCTTTGTGACAACCGATCTGACTGACCCTTGCTATCGCACAAAGGGGAGATATTTTGACGAGTTTCGCTATGCTGCAAACGGTCAGAATATCATTCGCTGCGCCTGTATTGCCCGCGCAGGTTACGATGATGTGATCGACATAAAACCGCAGATACAGTTGGCGCTTGATTCGTTTAAGCGCGTGCTTGAAGTGGATTCGATTTTAGATATAACGAGGGTCAGGAAAATCGGCGGGAAAGAGAAACGCATATTTAACGATTACGAAAAATGGCCCTGCTATTATCATCTTGATATTCTTGCGCATACAAATTCTTGGAAAACCGAAGAAAATATACAAATGCTTGCGAAATCATTTAAACAGCTTATGCGTACAGACCGCCCCGAGAAGCAGGTCGGCGGAGATTCATGGGTCGGCTATGTGCTCGGCGCGACAGGCTGCATAAAAGAGGGGTATCGGCTCGGGCTTGAAGAAAACGGGGTACATTATACATATTTGGATAGATTAGAATGGCTGTGCCGATGCGGGTTAGCGCCGTATCTTGAACCGCTGCAAAGGGAAATTGAGCTTTTGCTGAGCTTTGTGAGCGACGAGGGGATCTGCAAAGCGCCGATTGTAGAAAATCAGCTAAAGGGGTTCGGAACGTATAGCGGACAGCAGCTTGAAATTGATTGGAAAACCCCAACACGGAGATTCTGCGACATAACATTTCGAGCTTTGCTGATTCTGCATTATTCGCAGGAAGCGTGATCAGAAACGCTGCCGGCGACAGCAATTCAATCATCAATCAAAAGAAATACCTTGAGGGGTACGCCGCCCAGCAGGGCTATGAAAATGTCGTCCATTACACCGACGACGGCTACTCGGGCGGCAACTTCGAGCGACCCGATTGGAAGAAGCTTGTTTCGGACATCGAAGCTGGCAAAGTGGCGCACGTTCTCGTAAAAGATATGTCGCGGATCGGCAGGGACTATTTGCAGACAGGCTTTTACACCGAGGTTTTATTCAGACAGTATGACGTCCACTTTGTCGCTGTCGGCAATAATGTTGACAGTAACGACCAGAACAGCAACGAATTCGCGCCGTTTCTGAATAATTAAGTTGTTTTTGATATATTGCTATTGATTTTTTAATGTGTAAGCAGTATAATGTTCTCAGAAAATGATATATTGCTCGGAAATTTAACCATTTATGATCACGGGGGAAAATAGTAATGCTGGGAAAAACTCATATTGCAGTAGGCATACCCGCCGCATATTTAATCATGCAGCCTAAAACCCTTACAGAATTTGCCGTTGCAACTATAGGAGGCAGCATAGGCGGGGTAATGGCGGATATAGATGTTCATATTAACACTGAAAACAGGTTTGCTGCTAAAGCTTCTCTTGATGCGTTATATGGAGAGATGCTTGCAGTTGCGATCTCATTTAGCTTTATAATTGCAGATTATTTTGCTGATGGTAATTTAATAGACGGTATCGTCAAACATGTTATATTATCTATGATTGGAGCCATAATGCTTGCCGCCCTCATAGTTGTTGGCAAAATGAGCGAGCATAGAGACAGGACACACTCTTTGTTGGCATGGGCATTATTTACGGCGTCTGTTGTTATGATTGAGCCTCATTTAGGATTGGCGTTTGCTATTGGATATGGTTCTCATTTGTTTATTGACTTATTTAACAAATCGCCTATAAGACTTTTATATCCTCTCAAGAAAGGAATATGTTTTAAACTTTGTTATGCGGACAGATTGGGGAATGAATTGCTTCTAATAGTTGGGGTTGTCATAATAATCTTTTATACCACAAACTCTCTCTTCTCATTGAGCGAAATTGTGGCAAATCTTTTTAAATAACTCGGTTTGCAGATATATAGTTTATTGTGTGACTCCTAAAATTTTTCAGAAGTGTATCTTTAGCGTATCTTTCCGAAAAGATTGACGGCGATAGGATTCAGCAGGTAGATATTTATCTAAAATTCATCGGAAAATTCGACCCTCCTATGCCGGAGCTCACCGAGGAAGAAATCAGGCAGCAGGAAAAAGCAAAAAAGCGAAGAGCTTATTATCGCGAACGCGGAAGGCGATGGAGAGCAAAAGAAAAAGAAAAACGTCTGCAAGAGCAGGAAAGTGAATAATAAATCAGGAGGCTTGCCGAGCGCAGGCCTCCTTTTTTGTTTTAAGGAGAATGAATTATGCCAAACGAAATACTTGAAAAACTGACCCGTGACGAACGATAAGGTACAATATCTTTCGCAAAAAGAAAATCGGGACAAAAATATAGACATGTCCCCGCACTTCTGGTAGAATGAAGTAACCGTAACATCATTCGAAAGGAGTAGGAAACATGTCCGAAA
>CANQNF010000072.1 GCA_947625125.1 uncultured Clostridia bacterium | reverse complement strand
AAGTCAACGGTCAGGGATTACGACGAATTCCTTCATCCAGAGAAAAAGGCGTCGCGTCTGGAAAAAGAAAAAGAAAGGAAAAGCCGTAAATCACAAAGGAAATAATAATATTCGGTTACGCGTTGCACAGCCGCCCGGATGTGGTACTGGACTGCCGATCCGTCCGCCGCGAACACGACGAACTTCTGCAATTTCAACAACAACGGCAACACCAACAACAACAACGCGTCCAACGAGGGCGGCGTCGCCCCGATATCGTCAGCAAGGCGGACACGATAAGGATCCGCCGGACGCAGAACGATAGGAACGCGCAACCGCAGCGGGGAACCGCTGAAATTTGTCGCCTGACGTCCGGGAGTGCTTAAAAGGAACACACTTCGTCGGACTATCAGCGGGCGTTTTATAGGTTTATGGAGATATGGAAACAAAGGCAACATATAAAGCAATCACGGATCCGAACGTCTTAATGGACGCCGCGAAACAGTGTATGAAGGGCGTTATGTGGAAATATTCAACACAGGCGTATTATTTAGACCGTATAGAACGGATCCGGATCACGAAGGAACGTCTGGAAAACCGGGACAGAATGTCGGACGGTTTCGTTCAGTTCACGGTATGCGAACGCGGGAAACGCCGGGAAATCCGGTCGATCCATATTAACGAACGCGTCGTCCATAGGGCGTTAAATGACGTCGTTCTGGTTCCGACGCTGCGCCCGAAGCTGATTTACGATAACGCGGCGTCCTTAAAAGACCGGGGAACACATTTCGCGCTGAAACGGTTAAAGGTTCACTTATGGAAATATTACCGGGAACACGGCACGAACGACGGTTATATTCTGACCGGGGATCTACATTCCTATTTTGATTCAATCGATCACGACGTCATATTCCGGGAATATGGAAAGATTTTCGCGTATGATCCGGATATCGTGAATCTGATAATGGATTTCGTGGACGCGTTCGGGGATAAGTCGTTAGGATTGGGATCGCAGGTTTCGCAGATGACCGCCGTATATTATCCGAACCGGATCGATCACTATATCAAGGAACAGTTAAAAGTGAAAGGTTACGGGCGGTATATGGACGACTTTTATCTGATTCACGAAAGCCGGGAATATCTGCAGGAATGTTTGAAACAGATCCGGCAGATGTACGCGGATATCGGAATCGAACTGAACGAAAAGAAAACGCGGATCGTCCGCCTGTCGGATGAATTCAAGTTCTTAAAGGCGAAAACACACTTGACAGATACCGGGCGCGTCGTCATGCGTCCGGATCGCGGGACGATCACACGGGAACGGCGCAAATTAAAAGCCCTGCGCCGGAAACTGGACGCCGGGGAAATCACATTCGCGGACGTCCGGCAAGCCTATAATTCATGGCAGGGGCATATAAAACATTTTGATTCATACCGCACACGGCGGAATATGGATAATCTGTTTCAAGAACTGTTTTCGGAAGAAATCAGAAAAGAAAGGAGCGGCAACAATGGCAAAAAACACAAAAACTATCGCGGGGAATTCAAACGATATGATTTCCCCGAACGTATCGATCCGGCTGAAAGACGGCACAGAGTTTGACGCCGTAATTAACGGAACGACGTATGAAAGCGGGAAAGAGATCCCGGCGGAGAAATTCACGGACGACAATCTGTCGGAAGTCACGATTAACGGGACGGTTTACCGTGATATGAAGCTGATCTGCGCGTACCCGTGGGACGAAGGAACCCGTTTCGCCCTGCGGGAAATGACGGATCAGGAAATCGAAAACCGGAACCTGAAAACGCAGCTTCAGGCGGCGCAGAAATCCGTCGCCGAACTGACGATCATTGTTTCCGGGCTTATGATGTAGAGAGGGGGGCGCACGAAATGACATTCGATAGAAATAGCGGACTTGTGATCGTATGGGTGAACATGGTTCAGTCCGGCGCATACACACGGGATCAGGTTCCGAAAATGTTCAACCTGCAGGAAGTTGTGGGCGAGGTTTTGGACGAACAGGCGGCGGACGCCGCGTAACTATGCCGGAAGCGGATCCGGCTTCCGGATCTTTTCCTGAATTCCCCGGCGGGATGGCTGAAATTAGTCATTCCGTCGGGGTTTTATTTTGTATGATGACCGTACAAAGAAAAGCAGCGGAGCGGAAAGGAGAAAAAGAACATGGAACCGGATTATATCACACGGAATGAACATAACGAGTTCGCCCGCCGGATGGACACGGAAAACCAGAGGATAAAGGACGAAAACGAACGTCAGAACAAACGGATCGCGTTAGTTGAAGAATCCGTCCGGGAATTTAATAAACTTGCGATCCAGATCGAGCGGATCGCGGGTTCCATTCAGCAGATGACCGAAGAAATATCGAAACAGGGCGAACGTCTGGAAAACATCGAATCAAAGCCGGGGAAGCGGTGGGAATCGCTTATCACCGGAATTATAGGAGCGATCGCCGGGGCGATCGGCGCGGCTATTGCCGCCGGGATCATACGCTGAACGCGGATCCGGCAGCAGGGGAGCGGATCACAATATCCGGCGCGGGGATGACGCCGGGTTTATGTGATAGATAACAGGAAAAGCAAAAAGAAAGGATGTGTTTTTATGAATGAATTCACGATGGAACTTCTGAAATTTGTCGTCATGTTCGTTATGGCGATCCTTGTCTGTGTCATCCGGCGGAATCTGGTTCCGTTCATCCAGTCGAAAATGACAGAGGATCAGTTGAAAACCGCGCAGGAAATGGCGAAAATGTTCGTCTATATGGCGGAACAGGCGTTCGGCGATAAGTCCGGGCAGGAGCGGAAACAGATTGTAAAAGACGCCCTGCAGGAAGCCCTGAAAAACGCCGGAATCAATATGACGGATCAGTTTATCGACGACATGATCGAAGCGGCGGTTAAGGGAATGAAAATCGCGGAATCCGGCGGCGTTCTGGAACTGGAAGCCGTCGAGGGCGAAACGATGGAAGCAGCCGGGATAATGACCGAAGGGGGCGTGTGATATGGCAACGGCGGCAGAATGTGAAGTCTTTATCAACCAGATCGCGCCTTTATGCGTAAAGTACGCGGCGGAATACGGATATAAAAACGTGTCCGCCGCCGTTGCTATGGCGTGTCTGGAATCCGGTTATGGACTGTCCCGTCTGGCGGCGCAGTATCATAACTATTTCGGGATGAAATGCGGGACGAAATGGACGGGCGCGTCCGTGAATATGCGGACAATGGAAGAATACACGCCGGGAGTAAAGACGCCCATTTCCGACGATTTCCGGGCATATCCCGACATGGAATCAGGCGTCCGGGGTTATTATGAATTTCTGGAACTGGCGCGTTATGCGGCGGTCAGGAATCAGGAAACGCCGGAAAAGTACCTGCAGGAGATCAAGGCGGCGGGATATGCCACGTCGTCAACATACGTTCGCGACGTTCTGGCGGTCGTCACGGCGCACAATCTGACGGAATGGGATAAATATATATCCGAACCGGAAAAGGCGCAGGACGGGCAGCAGGACGGGCAGAAAGGGAAATATAATATGTATAGCAGACAGAAAGTCGTTGACTATGCAAATAGTCAGGTCGGAAAAAAGGAATCGGACGGATCGTATAAATCCATTATCGACACATACAACACGCTTCCGGCGGATCAGTTACCGAGAAAAACGCGTATGCAGTACGGTTGGGCGTGGTGTGCGTGTTTCTGGTCGGCGATCGCCGTCGCCCTGAAATACCTTGCAATTATGCCGATCGAAATCAGTTGTTATTATCTGATCGAAGCGGCTAAAAAGTTGAAGGCATGGGTGGAGAACGACGCGTATATCCCGAAGCCGGGAGACGGCGTTCTGTACGATTGGGACGACAGCGGGCAGGGGGACAATACCGGGAACCCGGATCACGTCGGCGCGGTTACATATGTGAATCAGGACGCCGGATATATGGTCGTAACCGAAGGGAACTATGGGAACGCCGTCAAAAAGCGAACTATTTCCCTAAACGGTCGATATATACGCGGATTCATCGTTCCGAACTATGATGACGGAACAGTCGCGGAGCCTGAAAAGACAGGCGGGAAAAGCGTTTCGGAAGTCGCCCATGAGGTCATAGCGGGGATCTATGGCGACGGCGAGGAAAGGCAGCGCGAACTGGCGGCGCATGGTTACGATTACGACACGGTTCAGGCGGAAGTGAATCGGATTCTGAACGGCGGAGCGGCAACGCCGGAAAACGATAATTCCGTCGATCAGGCGCAGCCCGTCGCCCGGAAAGCGACGTCAACGTGTTACGCCCATAAATTCGATAAGGGCGTCGCGGGAACATACGTCACAACGGCGGATCTGTACTGCAGGAACGACGCCGGGACAAACAAAAAGGCGTTGTGTCTGATCCCGAAAGGGACGAAGGTTCAGTGTTACGGATATTATAACGTGTCCGGCGGCGTGAACTGGCTTTATATTCAGTTCACAATGGACGGCGTTCAGTACACGGGATTTTCGTCAAGCGTTTACCTGCGCAAAGCCTGAAACAGCGACAGGATCAGCGGATCCGGATCGCGGGAATACTGGAAGAAAGGGGGTTCCAGTCCGCAAAAAGGCGCGGGCGCGTAACTATTAACAAAAACTTTCTTTTGGTCGAATTGGATAATATGTCACGGATGAAAGGCGGCTATAAAAAGCCGTCTTTCTTTTTGTGAAAACGCGCTTGACAATACGCCAAAAAAGGCGTAATATATAAATACGCCAAAAAGGGCGTAAATAAAAAGAAAGAGGGCGAAAAGATGAATATTAAGGAAATGAGGAAAAACAAAGGGATGACGCAGCGGGAACTGGCGGAGGAAATCGGCGTTAATATCCGATGGATCCAGAAATTAGAAGCCGGGGAAATCAAACTTGAAAATATTACATTCCTGAACGCTATAAAACTAATAACGGCGTTGACGCCCTACGATGACGAAAAGCAGATTGCAAGGGATCTTTACATGGTAGTAAAACGGACGCTGAAAGAGAATAGCAGAGGGCAGCAGGGCAGCGGGCAGCAGGTAAAGACGGGCGGCGCAGAGTGAACGCCGCCCGTTCTGACTATTGATCCAGAACCATATCATAAAAAGCGGATTCAGACAGGATTTCAAGATCGCTTCCCTTTAGAATCAGGGCTTCCGCCTTTTTCTGTTTGTTGCTTTTCCCGTCCTTTATGGACGCGCAGAAATCATTATTTCCGATAACAAGATAATTCGTGTGTTTATTCACGTTATCGGAACAGACGCCGCCGAGATTAACAACTAATTGCATGGCGTCCCGGCGGATCATCTTTTCAAGCGCACCAGTGAAACAGACGTTTTTCCCATAAAGGGGATTAGATTCATCGAAATTCGTTGTCGTCGCCGTGATATCCTTCGCGGAAAGGTTATGTTTCCGGGCGGGGAACGCCGAAAGAAAGGCGTCAACGCTGCCGAATTGCCGGATCGCTTCGTCCCTTAAACGCTGAAAGCACTCAAAACAGGCGCGGCAATCGTCAAGGGATCTATGAGAGGGCGCGGAAGTCTTAAAGTGTTTCGCGACGGTTAAAAGTTTATGGTTTTCCAGATCCGGCAGGAGCCGCTTCGATATCCGCATAACATCAATAAAATTATTCGCAAGCGGGAGGGATTTATACATCATCAAATTATCATACAAGAAATTTATATCAAAATTGACATTGTACCCGACGAGCGTTTCGGAACCCACAAAATTATAAAAATCAGAAATCACGGACGATATATCCGGGGCGGATTCCAACATTTCGTTTGTGATCCCGGTCAGCGAAGTTATAAATTCGTCGATAGGTTCGGACGGCTTTACAAGCGAATGAAAAACTTCCGTTTCGGATCCGGCGCGGTATCTGATGGCGGATATTTCGATAATCTCACAAAAACGAACGTCAAGTCCGGTCGTTTCAACGTCGATCACGATAAAGTCATCCGGGAATGAAATCATACTTTTTTTCTTTTCAGGACGCCGGATCGGTTCCGCTTCGGACTGATCGACAGAAACGCGGGGGATCCCGTTTTCATCCAGTGAAACGCTAATAGTAAACATATATTGCACCTTCCTTTTGAATTTTTTTCGATCGGCGTTGCAAATGCTGATCTTTAACACAGATTATCGCATTGAATGTGTTAATGTCAAGAAAAATGCAGAACATTAACATAAAAAAAGGAAATGCGGAAAGTGAAAATATATGACTATGGCGGCAAAAAGAATATTTGCGGCGATCGCATAAGACAGGCGCGGGCGTTGCGGCGGATCTCACAAAGCGAACTTGCGGCGCGTATGCAGGTCGAGGGAATCACGATCGAGCGGGACAGCATAAGCAGGATCGAAATCGGGACGCGTTTCGTAACAGACTACGAACTGAAAATATTCGCAAAGGTTTTGAATGTTAATATAATGTGGTTAATATCCGATGATAAAGAAACGCCGTGAGGGGAACGCGCCTGACGGCGTTTTCATTTAGAAAGGCGGGGAAAATCACATGAAAAAATTTTCACATATGACATATAACGATCGTCTGCGGCTTGATATCCTTATCAGGGCGGGGCATAGTCCGAAAGAGGTCGCGGGTATACTACATAAGCACGTCAGCACAATATACAGAGAATTAAAACGCGGGCGATATATTCATACAAATAGCGATCTGACAGAGGAAGAACGATATAACCCGGATGAAGCAGACAGAAAGGCGCAGGACAACCTGAAAGAAAAGGGCGCGGGACTGAAAATCGGGAATGATATCAAACTGGCGAATTATCTTGAAAGCCTTGTCGCGGATGAAAAGTATTCCCCGGACGCGGCGTTAGCAAAGGCGCGGGAACACCGGGACGAATTTTCAACTATGATCTGCACAACGACATTTTATTCATACATCGACAAGGGGATATTTCTAAAACTGACGAATAAGGATCTGCCGATAAAGAAGAACCAGAAAAAGAAAAAACAGAGGGTAAGACAGGCGCGGGCAAGCCGGGGCGAAAGCATAGAGAACCGCCCGGAGGAAATCGGGAGCCGGGAAACCTTCGGTCATTGGGAAATGGACACGGTAAAAGGGAAACAGGGCGTCACGAAGTCGTGTATGTTGGTTTTGACGGAGCGGAAAACGCGGGCGGAAATAATCGCAAAGCTGCCGGATCAGAAATCGGAAAGCGTGATCCGGACGCTTGACAGGATAGAAAAGAAATGGGGAGATCAGTTTTACAACGTATTCAAAAGTATAACAGTAGACAACGGATCGGAATTCGCGGATTATGAGGGGATGGAGCGTTCCTGCAGGAAAGAGGGAAAGCGGACGGAAATATATTATTGTCATCCATATAGCAGTTACGAGCGGGGCAGCAACGAGAACCAGAACCGGATGATCCGGCGGCATATCCCGAAAGGGGCGGACATTGACGAAACGCCGGACGCGGAGATCGAGCGGATCGAAAACTGGATAAACGACTATCCGCGCCGAAATTTCGGGTATTGCAGCAGTCGAGAATTGTTTGAAATGGAGTTAAAGGCAATATAATATGTTAAAAATACACAAAAAAGAACGTCTGTTTTGTGCGTTTTGTGGAATCGCAAAAAATCAAAAATTCTTTCGCATTTAATGTTGACATTTTCA
>CANQNF010000071.1 GCA_947625125.1 uncultured Clostridia bacterium | reverse complement strand
TGGTAGGCAAGTAACAAGCCCAAAAGTTTCCACTTCCCGAAAAATTTCCGTAAAATTTCACAAAAGATAAGAGAGCCGAATTGCTTCGGCTCTCCGTTTTTGTTCGAGGCGCAAACGCCACCTCACTTGGGAGCTATCATTCCTCGGTGTCGTCCTTGCCCTTGCGCTTCGTGACGGTGTACTCCTCTGCGTCGTCGAGGTGGAAAACGATTGCCTTCTCGTCGTAAAATTTTTGTCCCGTGACGATGTAATACTTGTTCGGATCGTCCCAACCCATCACCGTGCGGATTTGCTTGATTGCTTGCGGGGTGCGAACGAGAATGGGATAGGGCTTCGCGTCTTTGGGGCGGGAGAACGGGATGGCGTTGACGGCATCCTTGTCGCACGCTTGCACGGCGAAATTCTTTCCGTTCGGATCCATGAGCAACTGCACATAGGGCGCGTAGTCGAGGTCGGGCGCGGTGTGGGGGTTGAATTTCAACCTATCTGCGTAGACGGTGAGTCCCGCCTTCGTCTTGCTCGATACGAGTTCGATAACCTTGAAATTTTTGAGTGACATAACAAATTCTCCTTTAATCTAAAATATTTTCCGTCCAAGTAGGGTCAATAATGATGTACCCGGCGAAACGACCTTTCTTGACCGTAAAGACCTTTCGTTGTTTCCGAGTTTTGCGTCTTGTCCGAGTTCTCCAAGTTTCAAGCAGCTCTTGGACACGCTGCCAATCGGCTTTGGATACTATCGGGGGATGGTGGCAATGCAACAGGTATGCCTGCACCTGTCCCGTGTTCTTGACTTGTTTGTGTGTGAGGTAGTCCTTCGTGAAGGTTTTCTGCATGGCGATGTCCCCGCAGTATTTCTCGTTGTGGAGAATAGACAGCACGACCCCCGCGCTCCATATCGGGTTTTGTCCCGTTATTGTCGGAACGCCCGCCCGCGTGAGCGCGTCGGCTATCACGAACGACGAATACCCTTCCAAGTAGAAGTGGAAAATTTGTCTGACGATCCGCGCTTCTTCCTCCACGATGATATAATTTCCGTCCTTGTCTTTGTCGTACCCGAGCAGACGCGGACACCGTGGGATTCCGACCGCAAACTTCTTCCGCACCCCGTACTTTATCGCCTCTGATTTTTTTGCCGATTCATCCTGCGCGACGCAGGACATAAAGGCAATCAACATTTCGGACGTTTGGTCGAGGGTGTTCAGATTGTCGTTTTGGAAGTATATCCCGACGGGCGGCGAAAGTGATTTAAGCAAGCGGATATAGGTGATACTGTCTACGAGGTTGCGAGCGAAGCGGCTGACCGATTTCGTGATGATAAGGTCTATCCGTCCCGCCTTGCAGTCGTCAATCATGCGTAGAAATTCCTTGCGTTTTTCTACCCCTGTCGCGGAAATTCCCTCGTCGGCATAGATACCCGCAAACTCCCACGCGGGGTTGGCTCGAATCACACGCTCTTGGTCTTGTACTTGCAATTCAAAGCTCCCTTGCTGTTGTTCCGTTTCCGTACTGACGCGGCAATAACCGCACACACGCAACTTGCGAGGCGCGCCGACACTTTCCTCTGCCTTTACGGGGATAACTTCAAGGTTGGGATTCGCTGTGGCGTATGCCTCGCGGATTTGCTCCCGCTTCCTCTGTCCGATACCTGTTTTCGATGACTTGCGGATAACGAGAGCGGCTCTTTTTTCTTCCATGTAATTTCACCTCCTTTTTGCCCGAGATTGACCGCGCGCGGTCGGGGCGAAAAGAACCATTGACATAAAAAAAGAGAGCAGTCTTTTCTGCTCTCCATGCCAATCGAAAGATAAATTGAAAATCGTCCTTGCGGAAGCCCCGAAAGACAGACGGCGCGAAAAGCGGTCTATCAAAGAAAATCGTTTAGGACAATCATTTCTACGCGCTTTCCCTTCCTCTCCGCGTATTGAATGGTGTTCCAAGTGCCACCCTCACTTATGGTATTGTTCCAAAAGGCAAACAGAATGTCCGCCTTATCGACCATATACGCATTTCGTTTCTGCATACAGAACCGAGTATAGCGGTCGCTGACGGTCGTGACGAGATCGGCGCGGTCGAGAATAGCCCTGTAACGCACCTTGTCGCGGGCGTTCCACTTCAAGTCTTGATTGGGACAGGGGACGGCAACTTCGAGCCGTATATGCCCAAACGCGCCGTCACGAAGCCGAAGCACCGTTTCCGCAAAATCGGTGTCCGAGCCGAGCGCGCCGCCTGCAATGAACCATTCCGCACCTTCCGCGCACACGGCTTGTCTGATACATAGAGCCATTTTCTCTAAATATTTTTGATGTGGTATGCAATCGGTGTCGCCATAGTCCCACGGAAAACCTTTGGGACGATGCCCCGTTACACAGCATATTTTCCCCATGCCGAGCCTCCCGAGCCATACCATCCATTGTAACACAGTCGCTCCCGAATGTAAAATGTATTTCTATGGGTAGAACCATTTTTTACACCTTCCTACTCTATAATTAGTATAGTTCGTTCGGGAGAACCACAAGGAGTGCAAGGCGTATGAAATTGATAGATGCCGTGATAGCGCGTCTGCAAGTGCTGATGAAGCAGAAAGGCGCGACGATATACAGCCTCAACCGTGAAGGCGGTATTGCCAAGTCTACGCTCTCCCAACTGTTCAATCGGAAGCAAGAAAAGGTTAGCTTGAATCTCCTGTACGACATTCTCTCCACAATGGACGTGACGTTGAAAGACTTCTTCGACGACCCGATTTTTGACGAAGTGAACGAGTAAAGCGGTCGGAACGACGCTTTTTCAAAGTTTTATATAATTCTACAATCATTTTTTCTACAATTTAGGCACGGTTTTCGTGCTTCGCGGCGCGGCGGCGATGTGATTTTTCCTGTTCCATTTCAATATGCGACGGCTTCCCGCTTGATTTTCTCCCACGAATTTGGTATAATTATGGGGAAAGACAGTCAAGTATGGGAGAACGAACATGGCGAACAAGTTAGAACTGACTTGGGTTGGAAAGGACAAGGAAGTCAAAATCGAGCCGCGTATTTTAATTGAGAAGCCCGATTTGAGCAATACCGATAGAGATATTGACACCGAGAATATGCTGATTCACGGTGACAATTTGCTTGCCTTGAAAGCCCTCGAAAGCAAGTTTGCGGGCAAAATCAAGTGCATTTACATAGACCCGCCCTATAACACGGGCTATGCCTTCTCCCATTACGATGACAACCTCGAACACAGCATTTGGCTCGGCTTGATGAAGCCGCGCCTTGAAATTCTACACACCCTGCTGTCCGAGGACGGAAGTATATGGATAAGCATTGATGACGACGAGCAAGCCTATTTGAAGGTGCTGTGCGACGAGATATTCGGTCGGTCTAACTTTGTAAATAACGTGATATGGGAAAAGAAATTTTCCCCTCAAAATGACGCAAATTGGCTGTCCGATAGCCATGATTTTATCATGGTCTACGCAAAAAATAAGGAGCTTTGGCATCCCAATCTTTTAATGCGCACAGAGGCAATGGACAGTCGATATAGCAACCCCGACAATGACCCCCGCGGACCGTGGACATCGAGTGATTTGACGGCAAGAACATATAGCGCGGCTTGCGATTATCCTATCCGTACTCCGAGCGGAAGAATTGTAAACCCGAGCGAAAGTAGGAGCTGGACGGTTGACAAAGAAACCTTTGAGCGGCTTGTCGCGGATAATAGAATTTGGTTCGGCGCGCGGGGCAATAATGTTCCCCGTAAAAAAACATTTTTGAGTGAAGTGCAAGCGGGCGTTGTCCCTATGACCATTTGGAAGTGTTCCGAAGTCGGGCATAATCAAGAGGCAAAAAAGGAAATCAAAGCCCTTTTCTCAAAGAATCCGTTCCCCACGCCAAAACCCGAACGCTTGATAGAGCGTGTTTTGACGTTGGGAAGCAACGAGGGCGATTTAGTCCTCGACAGCTTCCTCGGCTCGGGGACGACATCTGCGGTCGCGCATAAAATGGGACGGCGGCACATCGGTATTGAAATGGGCGACCATGCCTATACACATTGCAAGGTGCGCTTGGATAAAGTCATCGCGGGCGAAGATAAAGGCGGTATTACAGAAAGTCGGAAGTGGAAAGGCGGCGGTGGGTATCGCTTCTACGAGCTTGCTCCCACGCTGATCGTCGAGGACAGATTGGGCAACCCCATCATCAACAAAGAGTATAATGCCGATATGCTTGCGGCGGCAGTCGCTTTGCACGAGGGCTTCGAGTATTCCCCCGACGAGAGCTACTATTGGAAGCAAGGGAAGAACGAAAACGCCTATATTTTCACGACAACGGCGCACGTCACGGCTTCCGTCCTTGCCGCAATCGAAACGGAAATGCAGGACGGAGAATTTCTCGTTATCGCTTGCAAGAGCTATGACAGCGGGATAGAACGGCAGTTCAAAAATATCAAGGTGAAGAAAATCCCGCAAATGCTCCTTGACCGTTGCGAGTTCGGAAAGGATAACTACAATTTGAACATTATTGACGTTCCGACGGCAGATGACGACGAATAAGGGGAAGCCTATGAGAACGCTTTATTCCGAGTACGACGTAAATTACATATCGGGCTGTATGAACCTTCGCCCGCCGCAGAAGCGGAGTTTGAAGATTCTCGATGACCTTTTAGACGAGCTTGACCTCAAAAAGAAGCAAGATTTAGAGGGCGCGGTCGAAATTGTTCACGACCTTTTTCCCACTTGCACCGATTTTGAGCGCGATTTTTTGAGCATAACCTTCGCCCTTGCGACGGGCGTTGGGAAAACACGGCTTATGGGCGCATTTATCGCCTATCTCTACACGCAGAAGGGCGTGAAAAACTTCTTTGTCGTCGCACCGAACCTCACGATTTACGAGAAATTAAAGAAAGACTTGGGCGATCCGTCGAGCGAAAAGTATGTTTTCCGCGGGCTGGGCTGTTTTGCACAACTGCCGCCGAACCTCATCACGGGCGAAAATTATGCGGAGCGCGGGGCTTACGTCGGCTTCTCCGATGTCACTATCAATATCTTCAATATCTCAAAATTCAACCGTGAAATCGGGAAAATTCATTCCCTTTCCGAATACTTGGGGAAAAGCTATTTTGACTACTTGGCTTCCCGCGACGACCTCGTTGTCATCATGGACGAGTCGCACCACTACCGCGCAGACAAGGGCATGGCGGCAATCAATGACCTCAAACCCGTCCTCGGCTTGGAACTTACGGCGACGCCGCAGGTAGAGAGCGGGACGCGAACGGCAAAATTCCGTAACGTCGTCTACGAATACCCGCTTTCCTCTGCTCTCCGCGACGGCTACACGAAAATCCCGTTCGCCATGACGCGGCGGGACATTGACGTGTTCAACTTCGACAAGGACGATTTAGATAAGATGATGTTACACGACGGCGTGAAACACCATGAAAAAGTCAAAGCCGCCTTGCTTGACTATGCGCGGGAGAACACCGATGAAATCAGCGGGAAAATCGTCAAACCCGTGAAACCGTTCGTCTTGGTCGTCTGTCAGAACACCAAACACGCCGAGGAAGTGCTTGCCTATGTCACTTCGGACGAGTTTTTCGGCGGGAAATACAAGAAAAAGACGATAATCGTTCACAGCAATCAAAAAGGATCGGAACGCGAAGAAAACGTGCAGAAGCTGTTAGAGGTCGAAAACTTCGACAACCCCGTCGAAATCGTCATCCACGTCAATATACTCAAAGAGGGTTGGGACGTGAACAACCTCTACACCATCATCCCGCTTCGGACAGCCGCGAGCCAAACCCTCCGCGAGCAGACGATCGGGCGCGGTCTGCGCCTTCCCTACGGAAAGAGGACGGGCAATCAACTTGTAGATATGCTTGTCGTCACGGCGCACGACAAATTTCAGCAGATTATAGACGAGGCGAATAAGCCCGACAGCCTACTCAAACGCGGGAACGTGATTTACGCCGATGACCCCGAAACGGGCGAAAACGTGTCCGTGAAGCCGAGATATAAGGCGGGTATTCAGCAGAGTATGTACGATATGGACGTTGCTCTGCGCGCGCAGGGCTTCGACGAAAAGGAAGTCGAGGCAATACGCGGTGTCACGAAGAAAGCGGCAGACGGCTTATTAGAGAGTTACCGCATGGTCGGAAAGGACGGCTTGGCGGGTATTGATACGGCGACAATCGCGCGGCGCGCGGTGGAAACCGTCGATTTAGGTGAGCTGGTCGCACGGAGAACAGACTTCTCGGACATCGTGCGCCGCTTCGCGGGACAGGAAATCGAGCGGCAGAGGAAAATCATCGAGTCACAGACGATGCCGATTCCGCAGATAAAAGTCACGCAGAACCAAAGGACGAATTTCCGCTTCGAGCCGTTCGAGCTTGATATTTCAGACTTCGAGGGGTTTGCCCCCATTGTGAACGAGGTCGAATATCGCAACCTCACGAGGAACAGCGAGGTCGTCGTCGAGGGCGGCGCGGTGCTTGACTTCAAGGCAACCAACCCTTTGAAAGTGCTGTCCGAGGCATTAAGAAATAAGCCCGAGATTGACTATGAAGCAGACTTCGAGCTTATCTATAACCTCTTGACCTCCCTCATGGCATACTTCTCGGAGAAATACACCGCGGAACAAGTCAAGAACATCGTCATGTGCTATAAGAACGAGATTGCCGACAGGATATACGCGCAGATGACGCGCCACTTCCAACGCGCCGATTTTGACCTCGTGGAAGAAGTGTCGGGTGTCAGCTATACCATTTGCGAGCCGTCGTTTAGGCGGGAAGCGGGACAGGAGTCCGTGTCCCTCTACGCGCAGATCGACGACGGCGACGTTCCGAAGCAGATTTTCACGGGCTTCAAGAAAGCGTTGCACGACGAGTATAAATTCGACTCTGCCCCCGAGCGGCGGTTTGCTATGCTGTGCGAGGACGACGGGGAAGTCCTTCGTTGGCTTCGCCCCGCGCCGAAGCAGTTCAACATTTACTATGACGGCGGGCGCAGATACGAACCCGATTTTGTCGTGGAAACGGCAGATACAATGTACCTCGTGGAAATCAAGGGAGAGGACAAACTGACCGCCGAGGACAATATCAAGAAGAAAGAGCGCGCGATCCGTTACTGTGAAGTGGCGAACGTCTACTGTCAAGCCCACGACATGAAGCTGTGGAAGTACCTCTATATTCCGAGCGCGCAAGTGAAAATGGGCTATTCGGTACGTCATCTTGCCGAGCGGTTTTGGGCAAAATAAGCGTAAAAAAACGATTTATAGGTGTCTAAATGGAAGAAAATGAAGTGCCGCAGGGGAAATCGACCGCCTCGGGTTCTCGAAAACTGTTGCTCTTTGTGATGATTGCGGAAGTCGGGTTTGTCGTCTTTACCGTGGGTTACGCGATAGCCTTGAACGGGATATTCTTAATTTCCGCGCTCCCCGCCGTCGCCTCGGTTATTTTCACGGCTTTATATACCGCAAAAATCAAGCCGCGCGCCTTTGCGACGGTCGCCATGATATGCGCCGCTCTTTCGGTTTTCTCCTTCCTTCTGATAGGCGGGATTGCCAATCTCCTCTCTATCCCGACCTTCCGTGATTTTTTGGAAGCGGCGACGGATGAATGGGAGAAAGCAGACATGGCAAACGCGATAAGGCAGTATGCCATCTCGGGTAGCATATATTTGGCGTTCGCCGTCCTCATTTTGCCCCTGTCGGTCTACTTGCCCATGTGGTACTTGCGTAAAACCGCCAACGGCGACGAGCGCGCCGCCGAATGATTTTCCCGTA
>CANQNF010000070.1 GCA_947625125.1 uncultured Clostridia bacterium | reverse complement strand
TCGCCGTTATTGATAACATTGACATCGAAAACCTTGTCCGGGCGCTTATCTGAGCTTTGGACTAAACGGCAATGTAAGATGTTTTCGATGCCCGAATTAAAATTTGCGGCTTCCTCCGGTATTCCGCACCGAAGCAGAGAATCGACGTCCCGCTGCAGCTTGATCTCCAGATGATCTTCAAAGACCAGAACACGGTCGATAATCAATTCCAGATCGTTGCGGTCGAGCTTTTCTTTTGTCAGAATATCCGAAAATACTTCCAGCGCTGTTTTTGCCGCACGGTTGACCTTGATGACGGTGTTGCGCCGGTCGGAGAGCAGATCAATCTGATGGTTCAGCCCGTCAATCTTCTTTTGCAGTTCTTCTTCCAGTTCGTCATAGGTAGCTTCAATTTCGGCCTCTTTCTCCGGCTTTTTCATGATCTCGCGGATACGCTGGCGCTTGGTGACTTTCATTTCCTCCATCAGCTCGTCCAGCACCTCGGCAAGACGGTCGGCGGACTGCTCGGCTTCGACAATGTCGTCATTCTCACGGGCAAGATCTCGGTTGAGCTGCTCAATCATAGCGGCAGAGTTTTCCATGAGCTTACGCACATAGCTTTTCAGAAGTTCATCTAACCTGTCCACCCGAATGTGATGGCTGGTGCAGCCTTTTAAGCCTCTGCGGTGATATGTACCGCAGGTGTAGGCAGGTTTCAGGTCATTTCTGCTCATGGAGAACATGGGGCTGCCGCAATCTCCGCATTCCAGAAAGCCGGAATACACATTGTCGTTAATCTTCACGCCGCGGTAATTGTTCCGCGTTCGTTTTTCACGCAGCGCCATGGTGATGGCAAAGGTACGGTAGTCAATGATAGGCTGATGGTGGTTTTCGATGACGATGTGTTCGCCGTCGTCTCTCTTGATATCCTTGCCGTTGATCTTTGCGCGGGTATACTTGCCCTGACGGAGAGTACCGATATAGAAATCGTTGTCCAGAATACCCTGCACCGTCACAATTGCCCATGCCGCCTTGACCTGACGCTTGTATTCCAGACCGTCGGCCTCTTTACGCATTTGCTCCGACATTCGGGGCGTCGGTACCCCCTGATCGGTCAGATAGTTTGCGATTCTCTTGTAACCCCAGCCCTCGTTGTTATAGAGGTCAAAGATTTTACGCACTATATCTGCTTCCGTGGGGACGATCTCAAATTCCTTGCGTTTGTTTATGATGTATCCGTAGGGAGCGGCACACAGCCATTCGCCGTCTGCTTGTCTGCGCTTGATGACGTTGCGTACCTTTTTAGACGTGTCGGTAACGGGCATCTCATTGATGAGAAACTGAAACTGGATTTTGAGCCAATCATCATCGTTAGGAAAGTCGATACCGTCACCAATGGAGATAATGCGAACCCCGGCGTCGCGAAGGTCTTCCAATTCTACGAGGCCGCGACTGTTTCGGCGTGAAAAACGGGAGAAGTCCTTTACAATCAGAATATCGTATTTATGAGATATGAGCCCCTTTCGCATTGCCTGATAACCCTCGCGCTGTTCAAAGGTGTAGCCGGAACGGTCACGGTCGTCATAAAAGGTCAGCGAGCTGCCGGGAAATCTGTTTTTTACGAAGTCCTGAATAATGGCTTTCTGGTTTTCAATAGAGATATTATCCCGATCAAGCTCATCATCCACGGAAATACGGGCATATCCCGCAATATCAAAAATCTCGGTCACAGTGATTCACCTCCTGAGAGAACTATATATCTGTGCTGTTTTTGTCATTTGCAGATAACATTGTACCATAGAATTGTAAAGATGTCAAGATAAAAAAGAAAAAAGGCGGAAGAGATTTCTCTCTTCCGCCAAATACCTCATCTTTCAACTGCTGCCGCCTGCTGTTTCTTCTCCCGCTGCACCTCAAGTTCGGCGCAGCGGCGTTTATTATAAGCAAGCAAATCCAGTACGCCTTGATACAGGTCCTTTTCGCCGGATTCAAAGACGGCCACCAGATACTTTTTCTTCTTATATTTGTCATAGATGTCTTTCAGACCATCCTGCAGAGCAGGGTCATTCTTTTCGGCGTTGGTCAGCCAGATCTCAACCAACTGTTTGTCATCTCTGACGTTCATCTCCAAATAAAATCACGCTCCTTCATTGGTATTATTTTTATCATATTTCCTGTTGTTTATGCGCTATTACCTTTTTTGCTGCCTGCAAAACCTCCGGAGGAAGAACCTCCACCGTGCGGCGAAGCTCGTCCAGCTCGTTTAGCTTTTGGTTGATCTCGAGCTTCTTCTGCACACTCTCTTTAGATGCGGAAGCAAGCTTCTTTTCCAACGCTGCATTTTCCTCGGTCAGTTCTTTATAGGTTTTGTCATATTTTTTCAGCTTTGTCCGCATTTCCTCTACCCCGGGGATATACCTGCCCAGCAGCGCCTCCAGTTCTTCGGCTTTTGCCTTTTTGTTGAAGGAATTGCTGTCGTTCAAGATTGCTATGATCTGATCTTTCATTCGATTCAGATGCACGGCTTCCTTAAACAGTCTCGGCGGGATATGGGTACGTCCGGTTTCGCTGACACTTTCGCCGCGCTCCAGATCGGGATACTTTTTTACCATGTACTTCCAGAACTTGTCCTGCCACCATGTCAGTTTTTTCTTGTTGCCAACGATATCTTTGGCGCTGAGCCGTTTGTCCTCCGTCAGCGGGACAAAACAAAGGTGCATATGAGGCGTTTTCTCGTCCATATGCACCACGGCGGATATAATCGTGTCCTTCGGCTGATGTTCTTCAATGAATTTCAACGCTTCGGTGAAATAGGCTTTGACCTCGGCTTGCTTTTTCCCCTTAAAAAACTCCGGGCTTGCTGTGACCAGCACCTCGACCATCCGCACACTGTCTGATCGGGTGCGGCAACCTGCCTCTGCGATCTGCTTTTCGGCCTCCGCGCGGTATTTCCGCTCCGGCGTTGCCAAATGAAAATTAAGGTGGCTGCAGTTGGTGTCAACATCGGGATTGCTGGCATATTTCTCCTTGGTGCGCTCGTTGTGAGCTTCGATGTGGCCGATTTCCGGTCCCTTGTACTTGGCAAAGCGAAGAATGGCATACTGTGCTTTCATTAGCGTTCCCTCCGTTTCTGCCATACAATGTCGTAACCCAGCACATCTGCCAGCTCCACGACCTCTTTGTATCGGATGCTTTCACGCTGAAGCTTGGCAGAAAGATTGGAAACGCTGTCGCTCCAGTCATATTCATCGGCTAATATATCTACCAGATTTTGCATTGCAAAACCGGCACGGACAATCTGTGCTTTGATTTCGTTTTTGATGTTCATTTCATTCCTCCTGATTTTAAGTAGTGAAAACAGCGAAGCCGACGCATTACTTGGCAAACCGACTTCGCTGTATGGTGAATATTCGATTGATTGCAAATCCGCTCGGATTTGGTGGTGTGATACCCTGCCCGCAGATGAACATATCCGACTTTACGGAACCGCGGGATATTTCATAAAACCGTGCAGATGCACATTTTTTAATAATGCCTATGCTCGGTTCAGAGAAGCACGGCTTCGTGAAAACCGTTCGCTCTTGAGATAAAATTTTTCCTGTTTTCATCTGCCTTGAAAATACCCTCGCATTTTCAGCTCCTGCAAATCCGGAATCACATCTTGTAGTATTCCGCAGCAATCTTCGGCGTGACCATTGATTTGACAGCTTCAAAAATTATCATTGGCATTTCTCCCTTCTGTTTTTCCGACAAATTTTCTTTGTCATCTGATTATACGGTGAAAAAGTCTTAGACCTGAAAAATCAGGCGGATATGCAAGAAAGCATAAAGCCCTCCCGCAAATCTTGCAAAAATGCAAGTGCAGAAAGGCATTGAACTTGATAAGAGTGATTTTCACATTCAAATGTGAATAAAAAGTGAATTTTCACTCCAGCCTATTGAAAATTGTGAAAATATGAGTATAATATAATTAAGCTGCAACGGAGGTGCTGTATATGCAATATGAAAGTGAGCGCATTGAATATAAATCTCAGATTACCGATGACATCTACAAGGAAGTCATCGCATTTGCAAACACGGACGGCGGTGTAATCTATCTCGGCATTGATGATAAAGGTAATCCAATCGGCATTGACAATGTGGACGAAACATATACCCGTCTGACTAACGGTATCCGTGACGCGATCGCACCTGATGTGACCATGTTCGTGCGGTATGTCCTCAAAGATAATAAAGTGATTCAGATCGAAGTTTCAGAAGGCAGCTATAAGCCTTACTATCTGAAATCCAAAGGTATAAAACCCACCGGCGTTTACGTCCGTCAGGGCGCGTCCAGTGTTCAGGCGTCTTCCGAGCAAATCCGTCATATGATAAAAGAGTCTGACGGCGACACATACGAAGATGCCCGCAGCCTTGAACAGGATTTGACTTTTCACGCCGCAGAGATTGCATTTGAACGTTACGGCGTTGAGTTTTCCTCCCGGAAGTACCGTGCGCTCGGCATCACGCAGAACGGTATTTACACCAATCTCGCTTTGCTGCTTTCCGACCAGTGCCATCACACGACCAAAATCGCCGTATTCAAAGATGAACTCTGCACGGAGTTCCGTGACAGCAAGGAATTCGGTGGGTCGGTGTTCAAGCAGTTCGAGGATTCGGTAAACTACCTCGCTCTGTGCAATAAAACTGCCTCCACTATCAAGGGCGTTGTTCGCACGGATAGGCAGGACTATCCCGAGGAGGCCATTCGTGAGGCGCTTCTAAACGCTCTAGTGCATCGGGATTACAGCTTCAGCGGCAGCATTATCATCAATGTAAACGACAGCAAGATGGAGTTTATTTCACTCGGCGGTCTCCTGCCCGGTCTCACTACCGAAGATATTCGCCTTGGCGTTTCTCAGCCGCGAAATAAAAAGCTGGCGGAGGTGTTCCACCGCCTGCGCTTGATTGAAAGCTACGGCACCGGTATTCGCCGTATTTTCAAGCTGTACGAAAACTGCCCCGTTCAGCCCGACATAGAGGTTACTGCCAATGCTTTCAAAATTGTACTGCCAAACATGAATGCTGACGGTACAGCGAATGAAAGCACACCCTCACTCCCGGATAAAACGCCTGTGGCAATTACGCCACAGATGAAAACCGTGATGGACTATCTGGCAGAATACGGTGAAATGACCGATGAAGACCTTCAAGAACTGCTGAATGTCAAAAAGACGAGAGCTTATCTGCTTATCCGCAAGATGAGCGAAAACGGGTTGATTGAAATTGTCGGCCGAGGCGCAGGCAAGAAGTATAAATTAAAGTGAGGGATAATAAATGGCACGTTATAGCGTTAATAACTACACAGTCGAAACACTGCTGTCAAATATCAAGTCCGGAAGTATTGCAATCCCGGAAATGCAACGTCCTTTTGTTTGGGATAGCTCCAAAGTCAGAGACTTGGTTGACTCTTTGTATAAAGGGTTCCCTATCGGATATATCATTGTGTGGCAAAACCCGGATGTTAAGCTGAAGGACGGCACAAAGTCTACAGGAAAAGTGATTCTTATCGACGGACAGCAGCGTATTACAGCAATGGCTGCTGCAATCGTAGGGCAGGAAGTGTTGGACGATCACTATAAATGGAAACGTATCTCCATTGCCTTTAACCCTCTCGAAGAAAAATTTGAGGTCGCAAACAATGCTATTTTGAAGAGCAGCAAGTGGATTCCGGACATAGCTCCTGTTCTGAAGCCGAATTTTAACTCGTTCTCATTTATAATTGACTATTGCCAGAAGAATGAGATCCCTGATCAGATGTCGCAGGTAAACAATATCATTAACCGACTTCGCGGCATTCAGAATAACAGCCTTGGCGTTATTACCTTGGCAAGCGATCTGGATATCGATAGTGTTACGGATATTTTTATTCGTATTAACTCTAAAGGCGTCGTACTTTCTCAGGCGGACTTTGCTATGTCCAAGATTTCGTCCAATGAAACCTATGGCGGCAACGTCACTCGAAAGACAATTGATTATTTTTGCCATTTGCTTGAATCACCCGGAGACCTGAAAGAGATCAAAAATAACGACACCGCATTTGCAGCTCTGCCGGAATTTGACGCAATTAAGTGGGCTGCTTCAAAGACCAACCCTATATACAAAACTACATACAACGATATTCTGCGCGTAGCGTTTACCTATAAATTTAAGCGCGGACGTTTGGCAGATCTTGTAAGTTTACTGTCAGGCCGTGATTTTGAAACAAGAGAATTCAGAATTGAAATTGAGGAGGATTCTTTTAATCAGCTCCACGAAGCAGTGCTGCAGGCTGTTAATCACACCAATTATGAACGGTATTTGATGATAGTGCGTTCTACCGGCATCGTGCGAAAATCTTTGATCCGCTCCCAAAATGTGCTGAACTTCGGATATGCGCTTTACCTTGCATTGCGTGAAAGAAAAATCGACAGCAATGAAATTGAACAGATTGTCCGTCGGTGGCTGGCACTGACAATTCTGACAGGCCGTTATTCCGGCTCCCCTGAATCTTCCTTTGACTACGATATCAAACGCTTCTTCTCCTACGACGATCCTGCGGAATATCTCAGGCTTACGGAAGCGGGCGAATTGTCAGACGCGTTTTGGAATGTCAATCTTGTTCAGCGCCTGAACACTTCTGTTGCAAGCAGCCCGTACTTCAATATGTTCCTTGTGGCACAGGTAAAAAGCCATGACCGAGGATTTTTATCTATGCAGGTTGACGTGGAAACCATGCTGGAAAACAGAGGCGACATTCATCATCTTTTCCCAAAAAATTATCTCACGAAAAACGGCGTTCCGCAGTCGATGTATAATCAAATTGCAAACTATGTTTTCCTTCAGCAGCAAATCAATATTAAGATCAGCGACGATGCGCCATGTATCTACATGAAAAAGGTTTTAGAACAGTGCCAAACGAAGAAGCCCATCTACGGTAACATCGTTGACGAGGTCGAGCTATGCAAAAATCTGGAACAGAATTGCATCCCTATTGGATTTGAGAATATGGAAATTTCGGACTATAACAACTTCCTCGAAATGAGAAGAAAGCTGATGGCTGAAAAAATCCGCAATTACTACTTCTCTCTTTAAGCAATAAATCAACATTAGAAAAGAGGCTCTGAAATGGAACAGACTTATCTTCCCGGCAAAATCCGTGACCGTATACGGGACTTGATGAAATCCAACAAAGTTACGCAGGCCGAACTTGCTACGCGCATCGGTTGTTCGGAAAGTATGCTGAGCCGTTTCATCAGCGGCAAGACGGACAAGCTGGGCGATGAAAATATCATCCGCATTGCCCGCGCGTTCAATGTCTCCACCGACTTTCTGCTTGGCGAGGCTGATATCCCCGACCGTCTTAATTACGATATTTCCGAGCTTGGTCTGTCGGTGCAAGCGGCGAGAAATCTTTACACTCATAAAGTAAATCCGCAGGTAGTCAACGCGTTGCTTGAAAATCCGGAGTTTGCCAACACTACAAATCTGATCTCCGGTTACTTAGATGACGAGTTCGCCAAAGGATTTGCAGCGCAGAACCAGCTGTACGCAACAGTCGCAGGTATGCTGAAAGGTCAATCGGAGGCGGTTGACGATGTTAAGAAATTGCAGACCCCGGTGTATCAGGCAGACTTGACTGCGATACAACGATCGTTCATGGCTGCGGTTCAGGCAGTCAAGAAAGAAGTCGGCAACGACTTGTCTGCCAGCCGTGAACTTACATCACAGGCAGTGAAAAAGATTTATGCCGAGTTGACCAAAGGGCAGAAAAAGCCCAACCGCAAAATTACCGCAGAGCAGGTCGGCGAGGCGGTGGCGCAGTCTGTTTCCCATCTGCCCGGCGTTGATACAGAAGCAGTCAAGCAGATGTTTCTTACGATGGTCGGAACGGTAAAGAACAATGAAAAGGACGCCGATGACCAATGAACAGCTCTGCGCGCCGGCCAAGCAGGGCGATGCTGATGCACAGAATCTGCTGATTGAAAATAATCTCCGCTTCATCAAAAAGACAGCGTATGAGGTGTGGAGCGCGCAGGCCGAGCTAAACCGTTCTTTGCAAATCACGCTCGATGATCTTGTGCAGGAGGGCTCGTTGGGATTGTTCGGCTGCATTGAAAGTTACAACCCCGACAGCGGAAATTTGTTTTTGACTTACGCAGCTCCTGCAATACGAAATGCCATGATAGACTACATCCGCTCACAGAATGTGTTATTCGAGGCAAAACATCTGAACGATATCATTTCTTTGGACGATCTTGCAAAAGACGAGGAGCGAAGCAATCATAATTTTGCTGCTGATCCCACTTGTCAAACGCCGGAACAAATTTATCTTGCACAGGAGAGGTTTGATGATATCCATCACGCCTTATACATGATTGAGGACAGAGAGGAGCAGTATCTGCGTTACCGATTCGGATTCGATGACGATATGGAGCATCCGCTGACGGAAACGGCAAAGCATTTTCATCTGTCAGAGAGCAGAGCAAAATCCACGGAAGCATACGCTTTGGATAACGTGTGGTTGGAGCTGCCTTGGTGGTATTAGGAATACTGGGGCGTCACTGCGGCGGGTTTATATACCTTTTACTCCCCGGTGATGCTGCACAGCTTCGGATATTGCCCTGCGCTTTACGGCCCTCACCTACACTCGAAGAACGAATATCCGCAAGCCCTATGTTTGCAAATATTCGCACTTCTGCTGCCACAGAAACGGTCTGTCCGGTATGGCGGCGGCCCCTTTCCAGCGTCAGCGGTCGCAAAAGGTATAACACACTAGACTTTGCAAGCAAAATCGTGTGCCAACAGGGAT
>CANQNF010000069.1 GCA_947625125.1 uncultured Clostridia bacterium | reverse complement strand
GATATGCCTTTGAGCTTGGGTACCGATAGTTTTACATCGCCTGACGTGGTGGTGAGATTTCGGGTATAGTGCCCACTTCGGTAGCCTTTTCGGGATTCAGAGCGTTCGTATTTGCTTGCTCCGGTAAGTTCTTCTGCTTCATTGTCGAGAAGCTCGTTCAGAGTCTCCTCCACGCTCTTGCGTACCAAATCTTTCAGTTCGGTCTTGACTGCTTCCTCGTTTAATGTTATAATTTTTTCGGACATGTTTCCTGCTTCCTTTCGAATGGTTTGTGGTTACTTCATTCTACCAGAAGTGCGGGGACATGTCTATATTTTTGTCCTTTTTCTTTTTGCGAAAAATATTGTACCTTATCCCGCATCCCTCTTGATGAGCGCTTCGGTAAATCCCCTTAAAGCAGCGCTATTTCCGGAGCTTTATCCCTCAAAACCCCACTCTTTCCCCTACATACCCCTCTACGTCCTCTATCTTCATTCTCACCTGCTCCATGGTGTCTCTGTCTCTTACCGTCACGCAGCCGTCCGTCTCGGAGTCGAAATCGTAGGTTATGCACCAGGGCGTGCCTATTTCGTCCTCACGTCTGTAGCGCTTGCCGATGGAGCCGGTCTCGTCGAAGTCGGTCATGAACTTCTTGGACAGCTTCTCGTAGACTCCCATCGCGCCCTCCGAAAGCTTTTTCGACAGCGGCAGGACCGCGCACTTGTACGGAGCAATGGCGGGATTTAAATGCAAAACCGTCCTCACGTCGTTCTTCTCGGCGTCGATGACTTCTTCGTCGTAGGCTTCGCACAAAAGCGCCAACACCGTCCTGTCGAGGCCGTAGGTCGACTCTATAATATAAGGAATGAATCGCTCGTTGGTCTCGGGGTCGAGATATGACATGTTCGTGCCGGAGTATTCCTGGTGCCTGCTGAGGTCGAAGTCGGTGCGGTTATGGGTGCCGTTTATCTCGCCCCAGCCGAATGGGAACAGGAACTCTATATCGCAGGCCGCTTTTGCATAGTGCGCAAGCTTCTCATGGTCGTGGAATCTTAGGTGCTCGGCGGGAATGCCGAGGTCCTCGAAATACTTCTTTCCGTAATTTTTGAAGTATTCGTAGAGCTCGCCGTCGTCGCCTTTTTTGCAGAATGTCTGGAATTCCATCTGTTCAAATTCAATAGTGCGGAAAGTAAAGTTGCCGGGGGTTATTTCATTGCGGAACGCCTTGCCTATCTGGCCGATTGAGAACGGAAGCTTCGAGCGCATGGTCCTCTGCACATTCAAAAAATTGACATATTCTCCCTGGGCATTTTCCGGCCGCAGGTAAATCACGCTCTTGGAGTCGTTTGTAACGCCCCGGAACGTCTGAAACATCAGGTTGAATTCGCGGATCTCGGTGAAATTGTGCTTGCCGCACTTCGGGCAGGGTATATGATGCTCCTTAATATATTCAAACATCTCCTGCTTCGTCATCGAATCGGGGTGAGAGTCGGGGTCGAACGCCTCGATAAGATTGTCGGCGCGGTGGCGGGTCTTGCACTCTTTGCAGTCCAAAAGCGGGTCGGAGAAGCTCTGAACGTGGCCGGAAGCCTCCCACACTCTCGGATGCATCAAAATATCCGCGTCAAGCTCATAGGAATTCTTTCTTTCCTGTATAAAGCGCTTGCGCCAGGTATCCTTGACGTTATTTTTGAGGCGTGCGCCCAAGGGGCCGTAGTCCCAGGTATTTGCCAGACCTCCGTAGATATCCGAACCGGGGAAAATGAAGCCGCGGCCCTTGCAGAGCTCGACTATTCTCTGCATAGATTTCTCAGTATTTTCCATTTGACAAGTCCTCCGAAAGATGATATAATAATTGTCAAGGACTATAATAGCGAAAAAAGGGTCCGTTGTCAAGGGGATAGGGGGCTAAATTTTAGGCATTTTCCGTCAAAATGAATAAATGGAGAGGCCAAAAACAGAAAATTTAACGAAATTGCAAAAAAATGCTTGACAATTTGCAATAAGTGTGGCAATATTGGAATGTGGATTATTGCCCGTTCGGGCAAATTCTTGAAAAATGAATTAGGAGGTCATTATATGACAAAGAAGATTTTGGCTGTAGTGCTTGCTGTAGTCATGGCAATGTCCGTGCTCTGCATCAACGTCGCTGCGGCAGGTGAATATGGATTAAATATTCAAGTCTTCACTCAAGATACTGTCGGTTGGGGCTATCACGGCTTCGAGGGCAAGTGGGGCGAGGTGAAGAACGACGGCAAGGACGTAACTCTTACCTTTAACTTTACAGGTGCCGAAGATTACGGCCTCACAAAGGACAATGCAAACGCAGACCATCCTCCTGTTTTTTCCATCCAGATCGATGCTCCCGGTGATATGTTTACTCTTCCCGATGGCGCTGTCGCCGGTGATAAAGGCTCTTCTGCGGACTATGAGATCAATGTAACGAACATAGTTATCAGCGCCGACGGCTATGACGATGTTAAGGTTGCCGATTCCAAGAATTCCGGCACTTTCACCGTTGAAAAGACCGCTTGGGGCACAAGTGGAACGAACATTACCATAGCTCTTTATGATACTGTTGTAAAGCAGCTCGGCATTGATACAGACACCTTTGTTGCCAAGTATATGCCCGCTCTTAGAAAAATTACCGCTACTTTCAACTGCCCGAAGCTCGAAAAGGTAGTTGAGGATAAGCCCGAAGATAAGCCCGAAGATAAGCCCAGCGAGCCCGCAGAGGGTGACCCCGGCTACGTTGCAGGTCCGCTCACTTTGGATAACTACGGCACGTCCGGTTGGTCGAGCGCATATGATGCAGACACCAACACCGTAACCTTTGAGAGCAGCTGGGCCGGCCGCGGTTGGTGGATTGGCACCGACGCTCCTATGACCGGCTACGATTCCATCAAGATTGCTTTCCCGAAAGGCGCTGAAATCAGCGGCCAGGTCGTTATAGAGTACGTTGACAAGACCTCCGCTACTGTTCCCTTTGCCGCAGGCGACAAGGATGTTACCGCTGAGCTTAACCATGAGGTTGGCATTTCCCAGATTTACATTCAGTGCGGAAGCGACGCCGGCACCTTAACTCTCGGCGATGTACTTATGCACGCATACTATGTTGCTCCCAGCAAGCCCACCGTTGACGTTGAGACCGAAATCGAGGCCGACGTTAAGAATTGCAGCGACGAGCTTACTATCATCAAGCTTCCCGAGACTGTCGCCAACGGCGAGACCATCAAGCTCCACGTCAAGGGTTCCTCTAAGGGCGACTTCAGAATGTGGCTTGCCGGCGGTCAGACCACTCTTTGCGCTGACCCCCAGTGGAAAGCAAGCGAACAGCTTGACGATTACACCACTTTCGATTTCACTGTTGAGCTTACCTGCGCTCCTCAGACCGCAGAAGCTGCTGCCGGCACTGCCGACGGAATTCTCTTCAAGGGTCCGTCTTACGGTGTAAATCTTGACGGCCTGACTATCGATTACATCGCTATCGTTACCGAAGTCGAGGCCGAACAGCCCACCACCAAGGTTGAAGAAGTTTCTTACTCCATGGAAAAGACCGGCGGTCAGTACTTCGACGATAAGCCTCTTAAGGGCGGCCTCAAGCTTGTAAAGGACGATACCACCGACCAGATGTGCAGAATTGCAACCAGCTGGGTAAACGGCGGCACTGTCTACAGCGATATTATCAATGCGCTTAAATCTTCAAACGGCAACTTAAAGATCACCTACACCGGCGACTTTGAGGGGCTTTCCCTCCAGTATCAGGTCAGTGACGATTTGGCTGAGATGATCGATATCGAAACTGATAAGTTCACCATTACCGAAGTCGACGGCAAGAAAGTCGCTTCTATTCCCGCTGCCGACGTAGTTAAAGCATTTGCCGACGGCATTGCCGCTACCGGTTGGAGAAACCTCATCATGGTTTACGGCGACGAGATGACTCTCTACGCTTTCGAGATTACTACATTCAAGGAAGTTGTAATTGACGAGCCTACCGACACCACCGACAACACCCCGTTCGGCTACGCCATCCAGACCGGCAACAACAAGTACCACGGCTTCCGCATCGGCCCGTTCATGATCTCTATGCCTCATAGATTCGTCAACGGTATCTGCCCGATCTGCCACCAGCGCGCTCCCAAGACCACCGACGCTTCCGCTCTCATCGAAGCCGATGAAGAGACCGACGAGGCTGAGGCCGTCGAGCCCGCTCCCGCTAAGCCTACTTACACCGCTTCCGAGGACGCTCTCTATGTTCTTGAGAAGACTTCCGGCCAGAACTTTGAGGACGTCACCATCGCCGGCGGCGCTGAGCTCGTAACCTCCGACGGCAGAACCCGTCTCGCGACCTCTTGGGTCGGCGGCGGCACCGTCTACAACGACCTCATCAAGGCTCTTCAGGCCAACGAAGACGCTGTTATCAAGATCACCTACACCGGAACCATCACCGCTTTCGGTATTGAGTCCGAGAATGCGGGTATCATCGATGTTGAGTGCGAAGTCACCGAGGGCGACGAGTTCAACACCATGACCTGCAACGTAGCAGATTTCCTCGAGACCGCTAAGAAAGCCATCGAGGACACCAGCTGGAGAAACGTCTACCTCGTTGCCGAGGACGGCGCGGTTCTCTACGGATTTGAGATTACCCCCCCCATAGCGTAAAAAACGAATTTACTGATTTTGCCACCATCGAGCCCGGCACCGAGATTTCCGACTGGACCGCGCTCGTATGGTACGAGGGTCACCCCGAAGTCTCCGACGCATTCAATGAGATTTATTGGGACGAGGGCGCAACCCTTGAGATTAACTACACCGGCGAAGCAATGACTCTGTTTATTCAGTACAACTGCTCCGACCCCGAGGGCGACTTCGTGTTCGAGGCTGCTCCCGATGAGGTTATTGAGAATGACGACGGCTCGAAGACTCTTGTCTTTGACTGCGCCAAGCTCAGAGAAGCAATTGCAGCTGACGGCGAGAACAACGGCGTCGGCAATCCCTACGAAACCGGCGCGGTTTACGGCTATACGCTCGACGGCCGCACATGGGATGAGGCCGGCAAGCAGTCCAACTCCGTCTTCAACTGGGCAAAACTTTACGCCGATTGATCTCAAAAGAGGCATTCACGTTACTATTTGACATCTTCAAATTGTATAAACCACTTCTTGCAGCAGGTGCGTCCTTTGGGGCGCACTTGCTGTTTTTGCATAAAAAATCCCCCGGGCACTCCCGGGGGTTGACAAATTGCGATTCGTGTGTTATAATAATGTTGCAGAGAGCCGAACGGCTCGCCAAATTTCACGTGTTAAAGAATAACCGCTGCTTTTGACCGAGCTGGGCGGTTATTTCTTTATGGTTTTAAAAATCTCTAAGAGAATGTAAGCGAGTAATATGTATAATATCAACTGCTCTATTGCCATAAATATCCCCCCCTTTTCGGGGAGGCTATGATACGCGAAAAAAGCTCTCAGAGCCGGAGCGGTCGGTCGTTTTTGACCGCGAACGGCGATGAGGAAGCTTTTTAGCTTATCATGCCGCCACTTGGCCTCGTTAGCCCCGAAAATCCCATAATATTATGTGCCTGTCAACCTCAATGCGCGCTCCGATTTAGTGCATTTGACTGATATTGACAGGCGCTATTCGTCATTATTTACAAATCCCGCCGAAAAGTGTTTTTAAAGTTTTTGTCTTTGTAGGGTTGACACTTGTGCGCCGATGGCGTATAATTTATGCAGTACATTACCCTACCCATATAATAACAGGAGGAATAACAATGAGAGTTTACAATTTCAGCGCAGGGCCGGCAATGCTGCCCGAGGAAGTTTTAAAGAGGGCCGCCGACGAGATGCTTGAATACGGCGAGACCGGCCAGTCGGTCATGGAGATGTCCCACCGTTCCAAGGAATACCAGGCTATAATCGACTCCGTCGAGGCAAAGCTTAGGGACGTCATGTCCATCCCCGACAACTACAAGGTCCTGTTTTTACAGGGCGGCGCTTCGAGCCAGTTCGCCATGGTCCCGCTGAATCTCATGAATAAATCCGGCAAGGCCGACTTCGTTCTGACCGGCCAGTGGGCCACCAAGGCCTATCAGGAGGCTTCGAGATACGGCGTGTGCAAGGTCGTCGCAAGCTCCAAGGATAAGACGTTTTCCTACATCCCCGAGCTCAACAAGGCCGACTTCACCCCCGACGCCGACTATTTCCACATCTGCTTAAATAACACCATCTACGGCACCAGGTTCTCCGAGCTTCCCGACACCGGAAGCGTGCCCCTTGTCGCCGACCTTTCAAGCTGCATTCTCTCCGAGCCTGTCGACGTTTCCAAATTCGGACTCATCTATGCAGGCGCACAGAAGAACATGGGGCCTGCGGGTCTTACGGTCGTCATCGTCCGCGAGGACCTCATCGGCAATGCAAGAGACATCACCCCGACTATGTTCAACTACAAGACCCATGCCGAAAACGGCTCTATGTACAACACTCCGCCGACCTACGGCATTTACATCTTAGGCCTTGTTCTTGATTGGGTCAAGGAAAAGGGCGGCCTCGAGGCTATGAAGAAGCTCAACGAGGAAAAGGCCGCCATCCTCTATAAATTCCTCGATAATTCCAAGCTTTTCAAGGCGACCGTTCAGGGCAAGGACCGCTCTATCATGAACATTCCGTTCGTCACCGGCAACGAGGAGATGGACGCGAAGTTCGTATCCGAGGCCAAGAAAGCAGGCCTTATCAATATCAAGGGCCACCGCTCCGTCGGCGGCATGAGAGCTTCCATCTACAATGCAATGCCCAAGGCGGGCGTTGAGAAGCTCGTCGAGTTCATGACCAAATTTGAAGCCGAAAACGCATAAGGAGAAACCGATATGTATAAAATTCTCACCTTAAATAAAATAGCCGCATGCGGCACCGACCTGTTCGACAAGGCGAAGTATGCCGTAACCGACAACGAAGCCGCCCCCGACGGAATTATGGTCCGTTCGGCGAATATGCTTGAGCAGGAATTCGCCCCCAACCTCAAGGCCATCGCCAGAGCCGGCGCAGGCGTAAACAACATCCCTGTCGACCGCTGCTCGGAAGAGGGAATCTGCGTATTCAATACCCCGGGCGCGAACGCCAACGCCGTCAAGGAGCTTGTTATCGCGGGACTTCTCATGACGTCAAGAAAAATTCCCGCCGCTATCGACTGGGCAAAGACCCTTAAGGGTCAGGGCGCAGAGGTCGGAAAGCTTGTCGAAAAAGGCAAGAGCCAGTTCGCAGGCCCCGAGATAATGGGCAAGACCCTCGGCATCGTCGGTCTCGGCGCTATCGGCGTAAAGGTTGCAAACACTGCCCTTTCTCTCGGCATGAAAGTCGTCGGATACGACCCGTTCCTCTCGGTCAATGCCGCCCTCAATCTGAAGCCGGGCGTTGAAGTCGTAAAGGCCATCACCGACGTATATGCCGCCGCAGACTACATCACCCTGCACCTGCCCTACAACAAAGACACCAAGGGCACCGTAAACGCGGAGTCCATCGCAAAAATGAAAGACGGCGTGAGAATTCTCAACTTCGCAAGAGGCGAGCTTGTCAATTCTGCCGACCTTATAGCAGCCCTTTCGGCAGGTAAGGTCGCCGCCTACATCACCGACTTCCCGTCCGACGACGTTATCGGCGTAGACGGCGTTGTCGCCATACCCCACCTCGGCGCTTCTACCCCCGAATCGGAGGACAACTGCGCCGTCATGGCCGCAAAAGAGCTCATCGACTACCTTGAGCACGGCAATGTCACGAATTCCGTCAACCTGCCCGACTGCGAGCTTGCAAAGACTGCGGACTGCCTTGTCTGCGTCATCCACAAGAACGTCCCTGCGCTCATCACCCAGATCACCGGCGTAATTTCGGCCGGCGGCGGAAACATCGAGAACATCGCCTCGAAGTCCAAAAAAGACTGGGCCTACACGATGCTCGACGTGACGGGCGCGGTCACGACGTCCGACATCGAGAAGATCGAGGGCGTGACCGGGGTCAGGGTACTTTAAAAGCTATCTCCTTTGTTGTTTCGTGTTATTGTGGGAAAGAACCGGCGCAAAAGCGTCGGTTTTTTCTTGGGCACAAGCCATAGGGAGAGGGGCGGGAATGGCGGCGAGAGCAAAATGCAGATGAGACTGCGATGCATTGTTAAAAGGTTTAGCCCGTGAAGTAAAAAATCCCGAGCCGTCGCAACCGTGATAAAAAGTATTCGCTTCGCTCATGCTATTTTAAATCACCTCCCCCGGCCCCTCCTCGAGGAGGGGGAAATGTGCGCACGCACCTTGCCGGAAAAAGTCATCTCAATATTAAAGTTTTTGAGATGACTTTTTGTCTCCTAAAACCCCGCGTTAGACGCGGGGTTCGGTGAAGCTTTAGCGATGAGTCTTTAATAAAATAATTGAAAAGAAAACCTCCGAGAAATATAATAGAACTACGGTCTGGCAACTGTAGAAGAATTATAAATGACGGAGGTATCATTATGAACCAAGAGGTAAATAACGACATACACAGTTTATCACACACAAAGTGGAATTGCAAGTATCATATAGTCTTTGCTCCCAAGTACCGCAGAAAGGTTTTCTTTGAGGAAAAGAGGTTGGAAGTAGGAGCAATACTTCGAGAGCTGTGCAAGTGGAAAGGAGTAAATATAATAGCGGCAGAAGTATGCCCGGACCATGTGCATATGCTTGTGGAGATACCGCCAAAGATGAGTATATCAAGTTTCATGGGATTTCTGAAAGGGAAGAGCAGCATGATGATATACGAAAGGTGGGGGAATCTGAAAATGAAGTACCGAAACCGAGAATTCTGGTGCAGAGGGGGTACTATGTAGATACGGCAGGGAAGAATGCTAAAAATATTGAGGCATACATCAGAAACCAGCTTGAAGAAGACAGGCTGAGCGACCAGATGAGTTTCAGCGATTATGACCTTATGCGCAGAAGAAGCAAATGTAGAGTTAGGTGTTAAAATAGTATTCATATAAACAAAGTCTCCTTTTAAACTTT
>CANQNF010000068.1 GCA_947625125.1 uncultured Clostridia bacterium | reverse complement strand
AATTTCCCTTATCGCTGCCATGGCCACCGCCATCTGCGCCGTACTGAAGGAACTTCCTGCGCCGGTTCCGGTGCCGGCACGGAATCTGAAAAATCTTCCTGGATACTCTCCTGCTCTGCAGCTCCCAGCTGCTGCATCGTGCCGGCATGGAGAGCCTGGGCAGCCTGCAGGCTGGTTGTTGTATGCTCCAGTGCTGCGGTGAGCTGAGTAAGCTGCTCCTGCTGCGCTGCAATCTGCTTGTCCTTGCTTTCGATCTGCTGATCCTTTGCCCGGAGCTGCTCCTGCAGGAGGTCAATCGTCGCCTGCAGCGTGGCATACAACCGTTGTTCAACGTTGTTCTCCTCTGATGATTTTACCGTTTTTGAGGGTTGAATAGGTTGAACTTCCCCAATTTTGAACACTTCCTCCAGTGCTCGCCGTTCTATGTACTTCTGACCGTCCTTTTCATGGACATAGGAAGCCAGTCTCGTGCCGATCTGCTTGTAGATCGCCTGCTGGCTCCGGCCTGCAGCCTCCGCAAAGGCTTTAATTGTCATCAATTCGCCCGGTCTTTCCATGTGAAACCCTCCATTTTTCTTTATTAAACCCATTCTACTTTTGGTTGAAAGGTTTGTCAACGGTTGAGTTGAATGGGTTTAATGTGAATCCCACCATTTATAGACCGTTGTTCTACTAAGGTTCAATGCCCTGGCTACCTCTGTAACTGTGCTACCAGGATGTTCCGCCCGGTACGCTGCCACTTTCTGAGCCGCAGTTCCGGAACCTCGCGGTCGTCCAGCACCCTCTCTCCAATCACTCTTCCCTCTTTCTTCGCAAAGAATATCCCTGTTTGAGCGAGCCATTCGAAGGTGTAATGCCTGCTTTCGTCCATTCCGTTTATTTCGCTCAATGGAAATTTTTGTTTTGGCCTCAATCGCACGGATGCTGTAGGTAGCGTAAGCATCTGAGTAATAAGTATAGGCGTCGTACACATCCTGCACCGTAAAATCATTGTCCGGAGTTTCGGTCAGTGTATTCAGCCAGGGCACCAGCTCCAGCGCATCGTTCAGAGCCTTTTCCTTATCGACGTCACACTTGACCGCATAGGTCATAAGCGCAGCAATGCAATTATAGCGGTTTCCATCAAATGCGCCGGTCCGAATCTTATCCAGCCACCAGTCGTACAGTGCATATGGATTGTCACCATGAACCTTGCCGGCAATATCCCATTTGTTTCTGGCCTTCTCCTGACGCACGATCCTGCGCTCATACCATTCCGGATAGAGCGCCTTTGCTTGCTCCAGAGGGAGCCGCTGCTGCTCCAGATCAGGAATACGGTACTTGTCCTCCACGTAACGATTCAGAACCTCTATGCTGGTTTTATTACCGAATCGAAATGCTACCACTGGATATCGCTTACCGAGCTTACTTTGTGTTCCTGGCATCCGAAAGCCCTGGAAGATACCTTGAAACTGCCGTTTCTCAGGATCGATCTCGCTGGTATACCTGTTCCAGACGATTTTTGTCAGACCTTTCTTCAGCTCATCCAGCGGACGATGCAAATGCTTATACAGGGGAACCGGCTCCTCCAGGAGATAATACACATGAAGTCCGTGGCCACTATTGACTATGTAGGTTGGTGCCGGCAGCAAATCATTTTTTATCTGGAATAGTAGATCTCGAAGCTGTTCCAGCTTCACCCCGTCCAAATCGATGCAGAAGCCCCACAAGTGATGTGCATTGGCAGCAGTCCGATTTTTACCCCTGTAAGCCACTGGAGAGGCCACAGCGAACTCAACACCATTGGTCATGGAGATATCCTTCAAATCATCAAAAGCCAGCCAGTTAAAGGCGTGTGGCGCCCCGTGCTCGTCTTTTTCAATCATGGTAAATATCATATTGGGTCTCTGTATTTCCGGCGCTCCTCGAACGCCCAAGGAACCTTCAGGAAACACGTCTCTGTAAAACTCAAACGGAGATACCTGAGAGCAGCACTCCTGGAGCACCAAGTTTTTCATTTTATAAAGCTGCTTATCTGTCGGCTTTCGTGTAGCCATTTCATTACCTCCAAAAAGAAAATCGGCTGCGGCCGGGAAACTAAACCATCCGGCTGGGTTTACCACAGGCTTGCCCACACCCCACAAGGGGGTGATGGACAACTCCTGATGGAAAACCCGCCTACTACAGCACACCCCTGCAACAGAGAGAAAATCCCTAATGCAGCGCCTTGAATTCCTGATATATAGAGAAAAATATTATTTTATATCTGGATAGGAATAGCCCAAGCAGAGCACCACGTGGCTGGCTATATTATCAATATAATTTATTGAACACTTTTCTTATGCCCTATATTACCCCATCAGAAAGAGAAAAGCAAGCAGCCCATGGCTGGCTATATTATCAATATAATTTATTGAACACTTTTCCTGCTTGCAATAAGTTTCTTTAAATCCACGTGGAGCCAGCCAGAGGCTGGCTATATTATCAATGAGTTTATTGAACACAGCAGCGACCACGCTTAGTCCGCATTTCTTTCATGTGTTCTCTCTGACGTTCTTTCTTTATCCGCTCATCTTCCTGAAACGCCGCAGCTTCTTCCTGCGTCATTTCCCGTGTGTCTACATCCAGGTAATATATACTCCTCGGCTCACCCAGGACATTATCCCAAATGTACGAAGGCTTTGCCCCCTCAACAGGAATTCTCCCTCTCAAGGCCCACTGCCTCACCGTTCTGCTATTCTCTGGCTTTCCAGCTCTCATAATCATTATATGCACCTCTCTCTTTATTATGGTCGCATTTCCGCAGGAACTATACCTAACGGCTTAGTATGAAGAAAAACAATTTCCCAGTAGCCAGCTCGGAAGTTGGCCCGGAGCTTGCGCTCCACCATGACATTACGATGCAGCCATTCCGTAGCATCTTTGTCCCGGATCATCTCTCCATACCCATCCAGATACATGCCGGTTATACCGATCTTTTCAACTGGCCATCCGCCCGATTCATCATCCCGGAACAGCTCTGCCATTTCCGTTCTGGCCTGTTCCTCTGTGAAATCAATAGAAAACGGCGTCTGCAGAACAGTCTCCCAAAGTCTCACTGTCTTTCTGTTGGCTCCATACTTGTAAGAATGGTCTTTTTCGGTGGAGCTGATCACCACATATCCGGAATGCTCCTTTTTGGGTTTCAGTTTCCTTGATGCGTTAGCTCGCTCTTTTGAAATCCGCAGCAGATTCGCATTCAAGCCCTGCTGATATTTTCTTTCTGCCCTTTCTGCAGATAATTCCTCCTGCAGCTCCCCTGCTGCCTTATCTGCAGCAGCTTGAATCTTCTGAATTTTTGCATCTGCCTGACTTTTAATAGATCTCACTCGCTGATCCGCTTGGGTTACTGCTGCAGACGCCTCTTTTTTTGCATTCTGGATCTGATCCAGCAGTCCATCATATTCTGCCTTTGTCATAATGACATGAGACATTTCTGGATCGCTATAGCCACCGGGAACAAGCTTATATCCTCCCAGGGCAGTCTTTCTCACAAACTCACTCACGGTGGCACCTCCTTACAATGCCCGAATATAGTTATTTGCCACGACCTCGATTCGATTATGTCCCAGAGCCTTGCTGCAGATCCGCATTGCAGCCTTATCCAGCCGCTTACCTGCCTCATCCTTTCTGCAGACATAAACCTCGCTCTGAAACCGCTTGCCGGTTCCCTTATTCACTCGATCAAACGGAATGTCCTCGATTGCCCTGGCATGAGCCTTGTAGATTGTAGTAGCATAATCTCCACGGTAGGCATGAATATCTGCATTGGCATTTACATGCTGCCATACCTTTTCATCAGCAGCAGTGTTCTGTATACGCGCCAGGATCTGCCCGGCATGTTTTCCGATGATCGGACTGATTCGTTCCCGGCCCCCTTTGCCATTCCGGACATGAAGAAAATACTCGCAGTCGAACATCCTGGCATCACGCAGCACTCCCAGGTGCTTTTCCTCATGGGGCTGTCGCTCACCCTCCGAGAGAGCCTCGATCCTGGCAATCTCCGCCTCGATCTGCGCTCTGGTCATTAGATCGCTCCCTCTCAGAGCCTCCAGCTCGCTGCGGCGCAGCCCTGTTCCCTGGCAGAACTTTATCAGCTCATCATTATTGGTTTTTGAAAAATGAAGATCCCGCACACGGTCTCCCCGACTCCGTTTAATCTCTGCCCTGTTCCGTTTGGGCGGCTGAAAATAATCCGGATCATCCGGTTGGATACCATATAGCTTTCCAAGAGCCTTTGCTTCCGTCTGGATTGTCCAGGCAGATAATCCCTGGTCCACTCTGACCTGAAGCCACTCATTGACATATTTTTTTGCGCTTTTGAGTGTAGTACACTCCGGATGCAGCTCCTTGACATACTTCAAGAAATACTTGGTATGTTTCCAGTAGGTCTGATAGGTGTTAAAGGAGAAAATCTTGTCCTGGGCCGTACCGTTGGCCATAGCTTCTTTTTTGCTCTCGCCAAAAGCCTGCATCCCGGTCAGACGGTCATACGCCTGCTGGTGCAGATCTTTGGAATATGACTTATTTTTCCGTCCCATGTATTCCTCCTGTAAAATTCGTTAAAGCTAAAGCCGCCTCATGCCAGATCCGAAGACCCCAACAATCGGCAAATACACTTTTTTAGGTCTTATGTGTGACCGGTTTGGGAAATTCATCCCGACACTTTTTCCTCTTGCTTATGTGTGCAGCCTTATTTATTAACGTCTACGGCAGTTAAGGTTCTGTCGGATCTTAAAGTAGATAGATCAAATCTCCGGGCAATTTTACAGCATTCCCGGCTGCATTCACAAAGGTGGATGGGCGTACATGATACATTTTCGCTTACCAGCACTTTCACAAAGGTTACTGATGCAGGGTCAATGGTGTGCTTCCCAATTCACAAAGGTTACTACGGTGAGCCACACACCATACAGGGGTATCAAGCCTGTATCGCTCCTTAGTATAAAAATACTAAACTCCCAGGATCATCCCGGAACGCTCTGGGCCTAATTAGCTGTTTACCCTCGCCCAGACGAGCATATTTTATCTCATCACTACTATACCATAGAATGGGTTGAATGTCAACATATTCTCAAATATAACCGTATAACGGTTTACCCGTTCATGCTTACGCATAAACCGGTAAACCGTTATTTGGCATCCAAAGATGCCAAGAGTGCCGGAGCTGCAGCTCCGGATGGGGCAAGCCCCAGGCGTCTGCGGACGCCTCCCCCCCCACTCAGTGACGTCAACGATCCGCCTCTCCTGCAGGCTGTTCGTTGACGTCACTGAGCAATGTGCTGCATCGATCTGCAGTCGCACTATCGAAAAATACCAGTATGGCTGTACTTTTTCTCATAAAAAGTACAGCCATACTGGTATTCTCTCATCGCAAAAGTTCTGTCCCAGTTGGAATGTTCTGCGTAACAATTACTTTTGATCTGATGCAGCCATGAAATCCAACTCCCAGGTATTGTTTTTTCTGTCGAAATTTGGTACTATCTCCAGTGCTGCGACTCTTTCCAGCAGGAAGGAGGTGTTCCAGTTGGAGAATTCACTGTAACTGCGACATGGCTTACCATGCCCTTTTTCCGTGGGTATGATTCCATCGGTGCTTGTGCAATGAATGGAACTGTGACTCCCAATACAAGCTCTGGAAAATACAGTTACACAACAAAGCTATTCAACATTGGGAGCGTATCAACCAGCAAATCCGGCGATATAACTATAACAGATATAAGCAATGAAGTAAACGGAAGTTGGTACGGTTCTGTTGGTGTTTTCAATCTTCCCAACGATGTTTCTGATCCCAATACAGGAATAAGCATCATGCACACAGACCTCCAAGCTTATTTTGAGTACAAAGGTCATGTATCATATCCCAAAATCGAAAGCTATTTTAACACAGTTGGAACCTACACACACACCACCATTAGCCTGGGCTTCAGCCCCTCCGTATCTATTGATACCTCCGGTTCTGTATCTGCATCCATTGGTATTGAACCTGGAATCAACAAAGATATAAGAAGTGCGGAAAGAGAAGTCCACTACATCCCTTAACAGTAAAGAGAGGAACCGAGGGGAATCTCCCCTCGGTTCCTCTCTTTATTTCTTATCTCCATCAAAATTATTAAAAAACACGATAACAGCACTCGCTGCGGCAATAGAAACCAATACACTAAACTCAGAAGATTTGAAAATATTATGCCCTATCAATGAGATAATATATATAACAATTAGCATGACAACAAAAGTCATTAACACTTTTTTCATAAAAATCTCCTCACTTATATCTTATATTCGAAAGAACCGACTAAACCAACCTCGCTTTTGCCCTGGCTCCGGCTCAGAGTGCTGCTGATCAGTCCCAACCTCGCCAGAAAGAAGCTGCTGCTGAATTGTCCCAGCGTGGAGGGCCTGGGCCGCTGCCGCCGTCTGCTGGGCGACAACCAGGGCATCAGACAACCGGGTGATGGTCTGCGCCTGTTGCTCGAGCTGCCTGTCCTTCACTTCAAGCTGGCCTTGCAACGTGTCGATGGTAGCCTGTAAAACGGCAATCAAACCATCCTCCCGGCCCTGCTCCAGCACCGCTCCATTGGAGCGCTCCGTATGCGTATCCGTATGCGCTCCAACGGAGCGGTCATCCTGTAAAAAGTCTTGTTTTATAAGGTTTTCGCCCTGCTCCGATAGATACAAGACCCCCTGCTCCGTATGCGCATACGGAGCGCAAACCGTATGCAGTTTACCCTTGAACCGCTTATAGACCGCCTGCTTCGATACGCCTATCTCATCGGCTATCTGCCGGATCGTTTTCATACCTTGACAAACAGCCCAATCGGGCAGATGTCCCCAAAGCCAGGTGTCGATATGTACCAGCAGCCGGGGCCGGTCGGCTCCCAGCTCACCTCCAGAGTAATGTCGTGCCAGCCATCAGGGAACAGAGCAGAAAAGCACTCCCCGGCATGGATGCCCCGGCCCTCCAGGAGCAACCGAGGGTGCGGATCGGCGTCTGCCGGGTCTGGTAGCTGAAGCTGGGCAACTCTCACTTCATCCTCTGCCATACGTTCCAACTCCTCCATCGTCTTAGTGATGCCCTGGCCGGCTCGAACCTGGGCAATCCCTCTCTCCAATTTTTCCTCGTACTCCTGGCGTGTCATCGGCAAGGCCCTCTAAAACAAATCACTGTGCGTCCCTGTCCGGGTCAGATATAAATAAAGTTCATCCTCAACAATCTCATAGACTAAAAGCCAATCAGGAGTAATGTGACATTCTCTGCAATTCAAATAGTTTCCTTTTAACGGGTGGTCTTGATTCCGTTGCGGTAATTCCTCCCCTGCGGCCAATGTATCCACTACCGTTTCCATAAGAGATAAGTCATACCCTCTCCGTTTCACCAGCTTCAAGTCTTTCCTGAATTTACTGGTCTGCACAATCTTATACTTCATCGTCCTCCTCCATCTCTGCAAGAATCTCACTAAATGAACTATAAGATTTCTTATGCGAATTCTTCTTCAACTCCTGCACTTCTTTAATGGCCTGTATTGTTTCTGCATTAGGTGTTTCATACAAAATAACAGACTTCATATACCGCACAATATTCCCTTTCACGTTCTCCCCATACGATGCAACAATGCTCTTATAAGCATTGTAAACATCTCTATCCATCGTGAAAGAACACGTCACTGTATTATCACTCATAACAACTACCTCCACATCAATCAACTTAGTTAATTAGCTAAGTGAAATTAGTATATCCCCATTCTCCCTTTTTGTCAATAGTCTGTGCATTATTCGTCTTGGAGCGTGGACATCTAAAGGGCAAAAAGCCCTTGATTTATGCGGCTTTCCGGGCGCAGTAAAAAGGGGGCTGGTATGTTTACCCTCGGAGGGCAGAAAACGGCCTCCAATGCGTTACAGGGGCCTTCCCCGCCCTAATCCTGGCTCCCATCATGTAGCGCATCCAGAAGCCAGTCGCTCACCTCCCGGGACGGCTCAACCCGCACCGTGATATGTCCATCCCTCATGCTCACCGCTGGCGGCGGACAGTCCCACCACTTCCGAATGGTCTTAGGGTCAAGGCCAGTATCCCGGTGGCAGTCGGCCTTGCGGCCCTCTGGATGCTGCTGCCGCCATTCAAAAACACAAATCTGGGCTTTAGGCCGTCCTTCCCGGTTTCGCCACCTACCGTCAGGATCATCAAAGGCTTGCACCGCTCTTGCTCGACCTAAATGCTCCGCCTGTTTGCGCCAATTTCTCTTATTGACCGGCATAGGCATCCCGGAGAGCCTTGCTATATCGTCCCTGGGAAACGTCACATAGTCCTCATTGAACATCGAGAGCGCAGCCTCTACATCTTCCCTGGTGAAGCGGTTGACCTCTTCGATGCTCATTTCATCATAGGGCAGAAGGAGAGAATAGGCGTCCTGGCGCAACTCGGCCTCCTCAATACCGCACTTCTTAGCGTAGATCGCCAGGGTCATCACCCCATGATAGCGGTGGCCCACCCGGATCTCGTCCCGGATGCGGCGCAGCCACCAATCATAGAGATCTCTTTTTACCGTCCAGCGGCCCCGCCGCTCCCCCTTCACTATCCGCCGCTCATACCAATCTGGATACTTCTCCTTGGCCTCGGCCAGCGGCATACTGCTCTTTCTCAAAATGCCCTCTAATTTTTGCCTCTCCCCGTTGGAGGATGGTATGTACTCCAGAAGCTCACCCAGATCCACACGGGCACCGAACCGATAGGCCACTACAGGATAGCCCTTGCCCAGCTTCGTCCCTGAGCCAATCACCCGAAACCCCTGCATTAGTCCCTGCATCTGCGGCTGCTTAATGGAGGACGTGAACCTATTCCAAATCTGCCGGGTGAGCGAATACTTCAGCTCCTTCAGATAGTGCTGGTTCTGCGGGTACATAGGAACCGGCTCAGTCAGCACATAATACAGATGCAGCCCCGTCCCGCTATTCACCACAAAAGTAGCCTTTGGCAATATCCCCTTATTCATCTGGTGAAGCACATCCCAAAGCTGTGGCATTCCTACCCCATCCAGGTCAAACACCAGAGCATAGATAAACCGGGCAAACTTTCCCGACCGCTTCTTACCAAAGTACGATATAGGAGCCATGATAGTAAAGTCTGTTTCCTTCAGTTCATCCAACTTCTTCAAATCGTCAGTAATAATATACCGCTTGGCCGTACCGTCACCCTCAATCTCCAGAGCAATCCCGTTGACGGAGCCGCCCCTACCAGGCAGTGAAACAGCAATCCCATTCGGCTTACTGTCCTCATAATGCCCCTTCCGTTCAAATGACCCCTCCGGGAAGATCTCCCGATAAAAATGGTAGATACCAAAATTAGAACACTCACTATACAGATAACGATCCTTCTATTTTTCCTTCCTTTTTGTCTTTCCGT
>CANQNF010000067.1 GCA_947625125.1 uncultured Clostridia bacterium | reverse complement strand
GACGCCTTGGTGAGGATAATAGGACTCGAACCTATGACCCCCTGCACGTCAAGCAGGTGCTCTACCAGCTGAGCTATACCCTCATGTCAACATTGCGATTATAACAGAAATCCAAACGATTGTCAAGGGGTTTTTGAAAAATTTTTTCTCATAAATTTTTCCCGTTCCCTCAATTTTCCTATTGACATTTGTGTTATACCGTGGTATAATCATTACACAAAAGTATAACAAGAGGTGATTTAAATTGAAAAGCAACCTAAAAAAGCTCGGAGAGGCCGAGCTCGAGATCATGCAGACCATTTGGCGGGAGGACAGACCCCTCACGTCGGTCATGATCCGCAACAGCCTCAAGGGGCTTCGGAACTGGCCGCTGAGCACGCTCATGACCTCGCTTTCGAGGCTCGAGGACAAGGGCTTTGTCAGGTGCGAGCGCAGCGGAGGCTCCAACCTCTACTCTGCGCTTGTGAGCGAAAACGACTATAAGGCGGGCGCGAGCCGAAGCTTCCTGCAAAAGCTCTACAACAACTCGGCGCGCTCTTTGGTCGCAACGCTTTACTCCAACGATATGCTCGGGGAGGACGATATCCGCGAGCTGAGGGAATACCTCGACAGACTGGAGCGTGAACATAATGACTGATATTTTTTTGACGGTCCTCGACATCTCGCTCTCCACCGGTATCTTGGCGGCGGCGCTTTTGCTGATACTTCCCGCCGTGACGAAAAAATACGCCTCAAAATGGCGGTTTTTGATTTGGGCAGTCATAGCGATTCGGCTCATCGTCCCGGTGAGCGGGTTTGTTTCGAGATCCGATACCCAAAAAACGCTTGAAAATACGCAGTATCAGTATGAGCCTGCGCAGGCCGAGGCCCCGGATATCTCGCCGGCAGTCCCGAGGACGGTGTACCCGAGAATCGAGGTCGAGCTTCCGCAGACGTTGACCGAGCCCCGCTACAACGTCTCCGGCCCTGCGAATCAAACCCCCGATAAGCGCGAGCCCCTTTCATTTATTGAGATAGTCTCTTTGGTATGGGCGGCGGGCGCGGTGCTTCTCGCGCTTATGCACATTATCTCGTTTGCCGTCTATAAAACCGTGCTCCTGAAATCGGGCAGGGTCGTCAGAGACGGCGAGGCGTATGAGATATTCACCGAGCTGAAAAAAGAGATGAACACCGGCAGGAGGCTTCGGCTTGTTTACAGCAGAAAAGCGCCCGGGCCGATGACGATGGGGTATCTGAGGCCGGTCCTCGTACTGCCGAGGGAGGACTACCCGAAAGAGCAGCTCAGCTTTATACTTCGCCACGAGCTGATTCATTACAGCCGTGCGGACGTCTGGTCGAAGCTTTTATTTGCGGCGGCGGTTTCGGTGCACTGGTTCAACCCCGTGGTCTGGCTTTTAAGACGGCGCGCAGACGTAGATATGGAGCTGTCCGTCGACGAAAAGCTGATAGGCGGGTCGGGGTATGAAACGAAAAAGGCCTACACCGAGGCCCTTTATTCCACGGTCGAGCAGGGGGGATTCGTGCCGAGCCCTCTGTCCACGCACTTTAACGGCGGCACAAAAATAATGAAGAAGCGGTTTTCAAATATATTATCAAAAATCAATCGCAAAAACGGCGTACTTATTCTTTTGGCGGTAGTTGTTTTGGCAGTTTTGGCAGGCGCGCTCATCGGCTTTACGTTCAGCAGGGACGCGCTTGAGCAGGCTAACGAAATAATCTCCGAAATGCAGGAAAGCCGGGACTTGGAGCTTGCAAACGAAATTTTCCACCACGATATTTCCTCCGAATTCATCGACAGCGAGCAGCCTTATCCGTACTACACCGAACGGTCGACCGTCGACGGCTATACCGACCAATTCGCCGCCATGCCGACTCCCTATAACACCAAAGAGCGCTGTATGGAAGCCATCGGCAGGATATTCACCGAATCGGCGTGCAAGGCGAGGGAGCATTACTTTGAGCCGGATATGCACTGCGACGTCGGCGACGACGGAACGCTTTGGTACGCCTTGGGCGAGCCGGTGAGGTATCAGTTCCTCGTACCGTTTGAGAGCGCAGAGAGGGTATCGGGCAGGGAGATAACCGCATATACCCATTTTGTCTGGCAGGACGACTCCCTTTCCGACTGCGTCATCACGTTCAAAAAAGAGGGCGGTTCATGGAAGATAGACAGCATTACCGACCCCGACAGCAGCAGCGTCTGCGACATCGCAGCCCCCGTAACTCGCGAGGATATGGGTCTGCCTTCCGCGGAGATTCCCGAAGAGAATGCAAAGACGCTTGAAAATGTCCTCAAGACTGCGGCGGGCACAGATACGGTCTACGCCTTTGAGGCGAGAGATTATGACGGCGACGGAACGTATGAAGCGTTCGGCGTTACCGGCGTGCCGCTCGAATCGGGCACGCTTTGGTATGTGACGTCAAACGCCGCCGAGGCCGTATACGAAAACGAGGGCTTCGCTGTGTCGGAAGACGACGGCAGCCATGTGCTTGAACTCGGATCTGCATGCCTCTATACCGTCGAGCAGGGCTATGGAACGGTCACGTCCTCCATCGTCTTGGGCGTTAAAAACGGCCGTTGGTATGAGGACGCAATCTCCGGCCGCGGCAGCGATATCCATGCCGAAAGCGCCGACAACGTCACCATCGTCGACAGCTCGGGATATGATTCGGCGTACGACGAAAACGGAAACGACGGCGGCGGGCATACCTATAAGACCTACTATCTCTATTACGACGGCGAGGGCTTTAAGGAATACGCCGGCGAGGAGATAACCGAAAAGCAGTTTGAAAGCTACGACGGCGGCAGGGAGGCGCTCGACGACATAAGATCGAGAGGCGCTGAGATAAGAAATATAATCCTGCGCTGGAATCAAATCATCAATCTGAATTATTACGTCATTGACCAAGAGGGCTGGCAGCTGAATTATAACCGCACGTTCCGTCTCAGCGGCGATACTCTGCATGCAATAGAGGACGGCGACGGGGTCTATAAGCTTGCGTTTTTGGATGATATAGCAACGCTCGCCCCGGGGGCTGAGGATTATATCGGACCCGAGCCTGCCGAGGTGGAAAGTCTTATAGAAAACGACCTTTTGATAACGAGGCTCATCGATTATGAGTGCCCCGAATACGATGAAAACGACACCGTTGAAGCGGGCCTTACGACCTATTACCGAATAACCGACGAGAGATTTGACACGGGCGAGAAGTGGCTCAGTTACGTCGGCTCGGTATATGCGGGCGAGGAGCTTGCAAGAGCAAGGTCGGCATTTTTGGAGCAGGACGGTAAGCTCTACTGCGACGGCGGAAGCAAGGGGTATGACCGCACCGACAGGTACGGCTACACATTCATGTCGAGGTATCAGTACGACGGCAGCGAGGGCGCGGTCATACGGGTATGGAACGAATACTTTGACGGCACGCAGACCGATTTTACCGAATTTACCTACTACCGCCTTGTGAAGCAGTCCGAGGGCTGGAGGATAGCTCAGAAATCCTCCGAATATTCCGATGTTGCCGCAAACGCGGGCACGCCCGCCGCAAGCGACTCAAGACAGTATAACAACTACAGCGTGGACAAGGCGCTTGTCGACGTCTTAAGCAATGAGGAGCAGGAAGATATAATGCGCCTCACATTCGAGCTTCCCGATGACTGGGCCTATGACGGCTGGTCGGTCGCGCTTTTGGGGGACAGAAAAGTCTTTGAAATTTCAAGCCCGTTCTCTATCGACGAATACGACCCAGACCTATTCCGCACATTCCCCGAGGGCACCGAATACCCGCAAAGCTATACCCCTGACGAGGGCGAATTCTCGGAGGTGACGGTGCTTTCCGAAGAGGAGCATGACCCCGAGGCCGGTGCTCCGTATGTATTCCTGAAAAAATCTGTAGTGACCGAGGGGAACAGTGAGTTCGGGATCTCTCGGTATGTCGTCCAAAGCGGCGACTATGGGGTATATCTGAGTTTCTTCAATACCGCAAATATCGACAGCGGAGAATTTGACGGGATCTGCATAAACGTCATAAGAACGCTCGGGATCTCCGAGGCTCCGGACGAGCAGGAGAGCACGGATGCAAGATACACAGTAGAAATGTCGCTTTCCGACGTGTCGAAAAGTGGCGACAGCATTGAGTTTTCCGAGCGAAACGAGCGGATGGCGGTAGAGCTTACGCTGCCGGGGGATTGGGAATTCAACGGCTACTCCGTCGCGGACATGGACGGCGCAAAGGTCTTTGAGATCGCCTATCCTTTCCCGATAGAGGAATTTGACCCCGAGATTTTCCGCCTACTCCCCGAGGGCACGGTTTACCCGCAAAGCTATACCCCATCGGATGGGGAGCACGGCGAGATAACGGTATACTATGAGCAGGCGAACGAGCAGAGTGAAGAAATGCCCTATATTTTCCTGCAGAATTATCACACCGAAGGCTACTACGGCGGGTGGGATGTGGCGGTATATGTCGTAAAATGCGGAGATTACGGCGTTTATATGACATTTATAAAGCCGGACGGCATGACCGATATGGAGTTTGACGGTATATGCATGAACGTGATGAAATCCGTCTCCGTTTCGTAAATCTACGATTTTTCTGACGGGGGATGAAACCTATGCCTCGCAGGCAGGCGTGACTATCCCCGAATCGGACGGCTCGGGCCTTGACATGAGCGCCCCGGGCGAGGGAGAGAGCGGTATTCGCTTCGCGAATGCTATTTTAAGTCACCTCCCCCTGCCCCCCTCCTCAAGGAGGGGGAACTGGCGCACGAACTTAGTGCGAAAAAGTCACATCAAATCCTAAAGGATTGTGAAGTGACTTTTTGATGAATCTCCTGCGCGAACCACCTATACAAGGTATTCGCCACTGCGTGGCTCATACTATTTTAGTCCCCCTCCCCGTCCGGGCATTGCTGAACTCCCAAGAATGGCAGCGCCCCCTCCCCTTGGGGAGTTCCCCACACTTAAAGACCCGCCACCCATTCCCACGCTTACAATATAACTGCGTTTAATCCCACCACGGCTCTTGTTCCTAAAAAGTAACAAGAGCCGTTTCCTTAAATGCAAAAACCATTATCCACATGAAATTTTTTATACCGCCCACTTCCATTCACCGCTATATCTATCGCTGTTAAGCCATTGCCCTAATTGGAGGAAAAAGCACAGCAGCATTGATTTATCAAAGCCGCTGTGTAAGGTGTGGCTGTATCATGTTGCACGGCGACTTTTCCCTTTGCCGTCGGGTGCCAGAATACTGATTTTGAAGTTGATTTTATTCTTCCGTCGTGAGTTTCCCATTGTCTTGCGGATTATTTTCCTTCATTAAATCTTTGGCTTCCGCTTCTGAAATCTTTTTGATTTCTGCGATGTTATCTTCATTTCTGACGACAGAAAGATAAGTACCGTTCTCATCAGTCTGATAAACTAATTTCTTTTCGCTGTCTATCAGTACTTTTATCCTTTCGTCACCGTAATACCAACTGCGTTTTTCCGCATTATAGGAAATCCCGTAGGCTTCATAATCTTTAAGCCACTGTGTATCGGGCGATTGCGCTCCGCTTTGGAGAGTTGTATCTGTTCTGCCGGCTTTGGAAAATGCTGCCTGCTTTTTATCATGGTAATCATACACTTCTTTGGAGCATTCTTTTATTCCTATAAGGACGTTTTTCGCGTCATATTCTGCTTCAATATCTACTGTTCCGGTAAAATAGTTTGTAAAACTTGCGCCGACTACTGTGTCATTAAAATACCTTACTATGCTGCCGTTGAAAGTGTAGCAGCGGTTTTGTGAATCATAAAGCAAACCATATGGCTCGTACACGGAATAGTCAATATTGCCTCCGGGCGATTCTTTTGTTGTACTATCCCGAACTGTGCCGGTCATGTCGGGAGCAGATAAGGACGGCTGCGGGGACGGTGTGCCCGAGTTTTTTTCTGCTTCGAGGTGGGCGTCAGGTTTTGGGTCACAAGCCGTTGTACTGCTTGGCTCATTCGCGGAATAGTCATTATTACTGACTGGAGTTTCTGCCGCTGTATTATCCCGAACAGTGTGCGTGTGTTCATCAAATTCTGCTTGACTATACTTTTCAATGCCTGTCAGCGTTCCATTCCCAGCAATATCCGTATTTTCAAAGTCACGAACCGTATAAATATCTATTACACCATTTGCACTCTCGAAAGTGCGGATAGCTCCGTTAAATTTTCCCCCTGCCAAATCTTCTCCGTTTGAAGTCAAAATATCACGGAAAAAGCGTACTTTCTCGCCGTTGAAGTACCATTGGTTTTCATCATAATTATAGGTAACACCAAATACTTCATACTCTTTGGCTATATCTTCAAGTTCTCTTTCCAATAAAGGATTACCAGCCCCAGCCGACATAATGATTTGAGCCGGGTTTTGAATTGCGTCAATGTCACGGGCAGCAAATTCTTCTTCCGAAAACTCTTTTAGACCAACAAGTTTTCCGCTGGGGTCAAAGGAACCGTCGGCAGATCGGACAAAACTACTACGGTCACGGACAGCGTAAACATCTACTATGCCATTTGCATTGAAAAAGTCTTTACCCGCCTGTAAGCCATCTTCCATTGTATAGTAGTCCTCAAACCACCGAACCAATTTCCCATTGTATAACAATTCGTTTTTGCCGGAATTGTATGTCAGTCCAAATTCCTCATACATCTTGAATTGTTCTTCATAAGAAATTTCGCTGTAATCCCCTCCGTCCTCGGCAACAGCATTAAGAGAGGGGCTTGACGTGTTCGCGCTTTGCAGGGAATTTTCATTACCCTGTGATGTTGTTGCTCCTTGCGGTGAGTTGCTTTGTGCCGCTGTACTATCCCGAACCGTGTCGGTCACGTCGGGAGCAGACAGCGACTGCTGAGGCCGTATTTTGCCTGAAATTTTGTCTGCTTCGGGTTGAATGTTGGGCGCTGAGGCGCAAGCCGTCATACCGTGCAAAAGCACAAGGGCAAGCGCCGTACATAAAATTTTTCTTTTCATGGATAAATACCGTTCCTTTCTTTGAAGTTACTTAAAGTATAGCACGGCTCTTTGTGATAGAATTGGGATTGGTTTGTGTTTTATATGAAGTTAAAAAGGCGACAGTTTAAACCCTGCCGCCTTTTAATTATGAAAGTTCAAAAGAAAACCTGACGCCTGTTTTTGTATTGCAAACAGAACAATAACTATTATGCTGCTGCAAAACTTTCTGTACGATATATAATCCTAATCCGCTGCCGCCGGTTTTACGGCTGTGGGATCGATCGACGCGGTAAAAGGCGTCAAAAATTTTTTCAATAGCTTCTTCGGGAATATGCGTACCGCTGTTCTCTATGCGGAATAGGTATTTTGCCTGCTCCATATGTACGGATATATCTATATTTGCCCCCTGCGGAGAGTATTTAACAGCATTTCCTATTAAATTGGAAAAGACCTTTTCAATGAGAAACTTATTGCCGTTTACAAATACAGCGTCGGGGAGATTGAGATTTATTTGCAATTCTCGGTTTACTATCAAATCTTCCGTTTCCTTTAGATAACTTTGTATGATAGGAATGCAGTCAAAATAATCTGATTTATAGTCAGCATTCGGTGTTTGCAGCCTTGAAACGGTCAACAGTTCCTGTACCATAGTTTCAAGAGTATTTGCAATTTCCAATGACCGAGAAAGATATTTTTCGCGGTCTTTATATGCTCCTATGCCGAGAAGCATACCCTCTAATTGCCCTTTGATAACTGTTATAGGAGTTTTCAATTCATGTGAGGCGGCGGCGAAAAAGTCCAGTTGCACTTGTTCTAATGCTTTTTCGTGTTCAATATCCGCTTCTAATTTTTTATTGGCATCATGCAAATCTTTCAAAGTCGCTCCAAGCTGCCTAGACAAATAATTTAAGCTTGTTTCCAGAGTACCCAATTCGTCCGTTCGTCGTTCGTCTAACTGCCAGTCTAATTTTAATTCCGACATTTCTTTAGAGATACGGCTGATTTTAAGTACAGGATTAGTAATGAGCCTTGAAAAAATCCACGACGAAATCAGCGATACAATAATTACGGTGAACGCCAAAAACGGCAATATCCGTATAAAGGACCGCCGTAATTCCGCCACCTGCCCCGCTGCGCCGTAAACAACCAACGTGTATTCTGTGCTATCTCCGAAAAACGAGAAAGAGTAGCTGCCGGATATAACCGGGATGTTGTCAGGCTCGCTGTCCCAAGGATCGCCGGGAGTTTCATATACCGCGTCGTCAACAAGGGCAAGCGTTTCTTTTTCGGTTGGCAGGTCTACCTGTTGACCGTTATTTCCGAGCAATTCCATATGATCTATGTTCGGATTTTCAAGAAAACGGTCAAACAGGTTTGCACTATCTTCCATTGATATTTGTGACAGTTTGTCAACAAAAGCCCTTGTCTGTTCTCTCAAAACCTCGTTTAATTCGTTGGAATACGTCTTGGGCATAAACCAAGCCAAAACACCGTATACAAGAAAGCTCACGCCGGCTAAAAGCAGCGCAGTTATAATAAAAACTTTTGCAAATAAGCTGCTTTTAATTTTCTTTATCAATTTTATATCCCACCCCTCTGATCGTCCTGATAAAATCAATGCCCAACTTTTTCCGCAGGTTTTTTATATGGGTATCGACTACGCGCTCGTCCCCGTAGAAGTCATACTTCCACAGCTTATTTAATAGATTTTGACGGGTCAGAACCCGTCCTTGATGCGTAAGTAATTCACGCAGCACCTCAAACTCTCTTTGCGTTAATTCATAAGCGTTTCCGTCAATTACGGCGGTGTAGCTATCCAAATCCAAAACAAGATTTTGATAGCTGACAGTACAATGCTTATCGTCTTTCTGATGATTGCTGCGCCTGAGTACGGCGGCAATTTTCCGAACTAAAACAGGCATAGAAAAGGGTTTTGTTATATAGTCGTCAACCTGTAAATCCAACCCTCTTATTTGCTGCTCCTCCCCGCTTAGCGCAGTTAGCATAATAATAGGGATTTGAGATTGCTTGCGTATCAACTCGCAAACGCCAAAACCGTCAATTTTGGGTAGCATTATATCCAGCAGAATTAAATCAAACTGATTGTCTGTAAAGACAGAGAGTGCTTCTACTCCGTCATTTGCAACAGTAACATCATAGCCGGCTTCTTTCAAAAAGTTCAGCAAGATTTCCTGAATATCAAAATCGTCCTCAACGACTAAAATCTTTTGCACGGTATCACCTCCAAAACAAGCATAGCACAGTTATTTGTGATTTATGTGTAGTTTTCATTTTTTGTGCATTTTATCATTGGGGACGTATAATCCAAAGACACACATTTTTCTCAAAATCCATCAGTATAATTATACATGACGCGCCATGCAAAAGCAATAGAATGGAAAATATTTATTTTGATTATAATTTGGAGTTGGAAAGCCGCAAAGTTTGTGATTTTAGGTTAGAATGATTTTTTAGAGCAAGATTCTCCCGCGGGACCAAATTTGGCTTATGCACGCGGGGTTTTGTCTGCGCGACAACCGAGGCAGTCGTTTTTGCCGAGGGCGGGCGAAAAGAAAGTTTTAACGCTTTGTTTGCCAAGGGAAGTCAAGCGGCAAGAAGTAACGCTTCTTTTTCCTCCTTTTCCCCACAAAGTCTTGGGGCTTTGCGGGAATTTAAAAATCGCCAATGCACAGCCCAGCATTGACGATTTTTTATTATAAATTCCTGCCGCGCTCACACCGACACCCATGTGTTTCCGCGAACGCCCCCAAGGTTGAACAGGCTGC
>CANQNF010000066.1 GCA_947625125.1 uncultured Clostridia bacterium | reverse complement strand
CTCCACCAAATCCACAAGTGACGAACTTTTTGACATAATCGTTTCCAAAAATTAGTTCGCACTTGCATATCGCAGGCTTATTGCCGCAAAAAAGCCCAGAACGGTTGGCTGTTCTGGACTTTTTATGTTTAAAATTTCATCCCGCTTTTATTGTACTCAAAAATCTTTAGTCAAGAGAATTGGTATAGCGAGTTTTTAACAACAGGTAAAAATTACAAATGGGCAAGGACCCGATCCTTTTGCAGGAGGCATGCAAATAATCCTGCTGTCTGAACAGTTTAGCATGTTTTCATGAGTTGTTTAGGGCATGTCGACTACTTGTTTCCTGCATTTAATTTAAACAATTTTTATTGTCTGCCCTACGTCCATCCTCTGAGATTATCTCTCTTCCCTCCCCGCTAATTCTCCCCATCCGCCGAGGGCCCTGCCGCCCCATGAAAAATAAGTCTCACAGGTGGTCGAAACGGGCGCAATGCCCCTGATTCGCTTCTCGAGCGAAACGCTCTCGTCGGTCAGATTTTTGTCCATCAGCACATTCCGAATCTTGCAGAAAAACACCTCGCCCTCGTTGAGCGGGAACGAGCGCACCGCCTCAAGCTCAAAGACCACGGGGCTGTCCGAAAGTATCGGCGCCTCGAGCCTCCGGCCCTTTTCAATCAAAATATTGCCGGTGATTTTTTTAGGATCCCTGCCGTCGGAATTGCCGAGATAATCCGCCATGGGCAGCATTTTTTCCGTCACAAGATTTGCGGAAAAATATTTATTTTTGCGGATATTGTCCTTCGTCTGCTTTTCGTCTCCTATGCACATCATGACCCCGAGTTCGCCGTCCCAGATATAGCTGAACCAGCAGAAAAGCCCGAAATCAGGGCGTCCGTCGTCGCAGTATGTGCCGTAGCAAAACAGCGTCTGCGGGCAAAAATCGTTTGTTACGGGCACTGAAATTTTTTCGTTCATTGTTAATTCTCCTTTAACTCATTGATAATCTGTTTAATTTATCATTCAAAAAAGGGCGCCTCTTTTTGAATAACCTGCTTAAATAACTGCCGATAAAAAACCGGCCGCTTCGGACGAAAAAAGATAAACATAATTATTTATCCGATTTATTTTCTTCATCCTCTAAATTTTTCAGCACGCGCCCAAGAAGCTGCTCTAAAAGTCCGACCTCGTCCTGCGAAAACCCGCGCATATAAACGTCGGTCATGTCGTCCGAGAGGCGCTCGTACTGCCCCTTTAGCCCGCGTGCAAGCTCGGTGAGGCAGATTTTCGTCTTTCGGCGGTCGGGGTCGTCCCGCTCACGGCTTATCAGGCCCGCCTGTTCCATCCTGTCGAGCATGCTTGTGAGCGTTGTGACGGCGAGTCCGGCCTGCCTTGCAAGCTCGGCCGCAGATATTCCGTCCTGCTGCCAAAGGATGTAAAGAAGCTTCCCCTGAGCGCCGTTAAACGCCGAAATATCGGCCTCTTCCAGCTTTTTTTGAAAGATACGGTCTCCGATTCGTTTGATTTTTGAGATCATAAATCCCGCCTGCGACGCCATAAAATCACCTCTCAACTTATCTTATATAGGATTATACTATATAGTATTATTTTTGTCAAGGGGTTTTTGAAAATTTTGGGGATTTAAGATCATCATGTAACATAAAATGCCCCCGCAAGAGCGATAGGGCAGTGATTGCAAAAAATTGCGCGTCGCTTTTCGGCGACGCGCTTTTAAATTATTATTTGGTTTTTTGAGGACTGCCCCCTCACTCCCCACTCCTCTTGCCGTCCTGCCTCATCTTCCCCAACACCTCATACAAAATCCCGTACAGTGCCGCCGCTTTTTCCTGCTCCAAATCCACGCAGGCGGCGAGCTTTCCCGGCACGCTCAGCGCCCGCTCCCGAAGTGCCATGCCCTCGTCCGTCACCGTGACGATAAGGTCGCGCTCGTCTTTTTCCGACCGCCGGCGGGAGATGTACCCCTTTTCCTCCAAGCGCTTCAGCAAGGGCGTAAGCGTGCTCGAATCAAGATACAAACGCTCGCCGACGTCCTTTACCCGCAGCTCCCTATGCTCCCACATCACCATCATCGTGATGTACTGCGTGTAGGTCAGGTCGAGCTCGTCGAGGTACGGCTTGTACGCCTTTACGATTTCCTTTGCGCACGCGTAAAGCGGGAAACAGAGCTGATTTTCAAGCTTTAACGGGTCAAAATTCTTCTCCATATTTTCTTCTTTTTTCATTTTATTATATTTTTTGCAAACTCTGCGGCCGCTCTGAGATCAATCTCGTTCGGTCTGCCTTTGTGAAGCATCATAAACGACCCGCGGCAGGAAAATTCCTCTTTTGCCATCGGGATATTTTTCTCCGCAAGAAGTTTTTCGACATATTTTTTGGTGGATTTTACGGCGGCGGACGTGCTGAAATTAACGGCTTTGCCGACTTTGACGTTAATGCCATTTATGAATTTTTTGACATCGTCGTCGACATCGAATGCATAGGGCGAGCTGCCGAGGAAAAGAATGTCAACGTCCTCTGCAAGCGGTTCCGATACTGTTTTTGCCTCCACGCCGACGGCTTTCGCAATCTCCTCCGCGACCTTTTTGGTGTTGCCCCCGCGGGAATAATAACGCACTGCGATTTTCATATTTTGCCTCACTTTTTAAGCTTTTCGAGCAGCTTTTTCCACTCGTCGACGCTCTTTTTTCCGTGTACGACAATGCCCTCTTCAATCGTCGCATTTCCGGCGCTCTTTTTCAGATCCTCAAGAGAATGCTCGAAGCCGCTGCTGCCCGATGTTGCGAATAAAATAATCCTCTTACCCGAAAAATCGTAGCTCTCCAAAAACGTGTTGATGATCGTCGGCGCGGTGTACCACCAAATCGGAAAGCCGAGGAAAACCGTGTCGCAATCCGCAACAGGCGCGCTTTTATCCGCGATTTTCGGGCGGGAGGACTTGTCTTTCATCTCAACCGAACTGTGGGAATTTTTGTCCGTCCAGTCAAGGTCGGCGCGGGTATACGCAGCCTCGGGGCGTATCTCGTAAAGCTCAGAACCGGTGATTTCTGCAATTTTCTTTGCCGCGTCTGCGGTCACACCGCTCGCGCTGAAATATGCTGTCAAAATTTTACTCATTTTTTATACCTCCAAAAATCAAGATACTTTCCGCTCGGCTTCATTCCTTGAGATTTCCGTTGCAGTCGCCCGTGAATTTAACGTTGTGGGCAACATCGCCGTCCAGATCAAGACTGTTCAGCTGCGAGCAGGTGTATTCGGTCTTATAGTCATAATGGAACATCACAGCGCCTCCTCGACCTTTGCCTTTACTTTTTCGAGCGATTCGGTCGGCTCAAAGCGCGCGACGATTTCGCCGTTTCTGTCTATCAAAAATTTGGTAAAATTCCACTTTATGTTGCCGTTGCTCTTGTAGTCCTTGTCCATTTTCTTGACGATAGGCTTAAGTATAATCGCCATCGGCCCGCTGAACCCCGCAAACGTCGTATTTTCGGTCAGGAATTTATATAGCGGAATCGCATTTTCGCCGTTGACGTCGATTTTTGCGAACTGCGGGAATGTAATGCCGAACCGACCCGTGCAGAAGCTGTGGATCTCCTCGTCGCTGCCGGGAGCCTGCTCGCCAAACTGATTGCAGGGGAAGTCGAGAATTTCGAGGCCGTCCTTTTGGTGCAGGTCGTAGAGGGCTTGAAGCTCGTCATACTGCGGCGTGAACCCGCAGCCGGTCGCGGTGTTGACGATAAGCAAAACTTTGCCCCGGTAATCGGAAAGTGCCACCTCGCTGCCGTCCCGAGCCGTGACTTTGAAATCGTAGATGTTCATGATTTTACCTCCGTTTTAATTTTTCACGATTTAATCGTGCGCGATTGATATAAGCATTATAACACACAAAATTCGGAATGTCAAGGGGGAGTTTCAAAGATAGGTCCTAAGCGGCGCAAAAAGAAAACAGAGGTTAGATGTCAGAAGTCAGAATTTCGAGGTGTGTCCGATTTAAAGCAATGAATTATGTGGACTAATGGAACTCGCATGTTGAAATTTCTGGGGCAGGATGGGCGTTGACAGACCTTTGATTTCACAATGCATCCGGACTCCCACTTCCTGCGTATGCGGAGCCCCGCCGGCCCTCCGGGCCGGGCCGACGGCTTCGCCGTCGGGCTCGCTTACGCGAGCCGGGGCTCCGCCCACTCCCCCCTGTGCTGCTTCCGTCCGCAGAGATAGTCTCGGAGCATGCCACGTCACACATCCCGTAGCTTTCTCACTCCACCCCCTCCGTCTGCGCCTCTATGTGCTCGCAGAGCTTATTCAGCAGCTCTGTGACGTCCACCGGCTTCGTCAGAAAATCGTTCATCCCGCTGGCGAGCGCCGTCTCCCGGTCCTCTTTCAGAGCGTTCGCGGTGCATGCAAATATCAGCACACCGAGCGCGTCGGGCCTGTCAAGCGACCTTATCTTCTCGGCCGCCTCCCAGCCGTTCATCTTCGGCATCTGCAAGTCCATCAGAATTATCCTGTAATACCCCGACGGCGAGCGCTCAAACGCCCCGACCGCTTCCAAACCGTCCTTTACGACGGTGACAGGAAACCCGTGTGCCGAGAGAATTTCGCTTATTATTTCGGCATTCAGCTCGTTGTCCTCGGCGACCAAAATTCTCGTAGCGCCAAGGCAGTTTGGGTCCATTTTTTCAGTGCAGGGTATCTCGTCAGGGTCGGGGCCGCAGAGCTCCGACGGAAGCGTGACAGAAAATGCCGTGCCGTCGCCGAGCCTGCTTTCGGCGGTTATCTCGCCGCCCATCGCCTTAACGAGCATCCGGCAGACGCTCAGCCCGAGCCACGGTTCGCTGAAAATTTCCGGGTCATCGCTGCCGCAGAAGATTTTTTTGAGCTGCTCCGGCGACATTCCGTTGCCGGTGTCTTCTACAGAAAACGTCGTTATTACACAGCCTGCGCCCGGTTTTTGTATCACGCTTAGCCTTACGCGGCCTCCTGCGGGAACGCGCTTTGCCGACAATGAAAGAAGCTTTACGATGACCTGTTTAAGGCGGCTTTCGTCGCCGACAATGCAGTCGAAAAACATCTCCCGGTCCACGCTGAATGAAACGCCCCTTGAGGAGAAGCTGTCTGACATCATCTCGTAGACCGAGTCGGTGAGGCGGGTGAGGTCAAACGGTCTTTTCGATATCTTTATGCTGCCGTCCCGAAATTTGGACAGGTCCAAGAGGTCGTCGACGAGCGCGAGCAGATACCTTGCAGACGACAGCGTTTTTTCGGAGTACAGCCTTATTTTATCAGGCTCGTCGGCGTGCATGAAAATGAGGTGGCTCATGCCGATGATACCGTTAAGCGGCGTTCTGAGTTCATGACTCATCCCCGAAAGAAATTCGTTTCTTAAGCTTTGTGGGGATCGCGTGCGGCGCTCGGCAGTTGTTTTTTTATTATTTTTTGAGCCGCCGCCGCTTTTAAAACGGCGTTTAAAAATCATTGCGGCTGAAAGGGCTGTCAGAAGAGCAGCGGTCACGAGCAATAGTTGAATTAAGAGGTATGAGTTGTTCATAGTATCACTCCCGATAAAAATCTACCCATCGCGGGATAATACTATTTTATCCAAAACAAGGGAAATTGGATAATAATTATAATATAGCAGGGGAGCCGTGAGACCCCGAAAACTGTTATCCGCACTCCGTTTGCATATTGACGTTCCCCCGAAAATCTGCTAAAATAGGAGAAAAGGGGGTCTTAAAATGAAGCTTCTGCATCTTTCCGACCTGCATCTCGGCAAGCGGGTCAACGAATTTTCCATGCTCGAGGACCAGGACTACATCCTCCGGGAGATCCTGCGGATAGCCGACGAAACGCGCCCCGACGCGGTCGTTATCGCCGGCGATATATACGATAAACCCGTGCCGCCTGCCGAGGCCGTCGGGCTTTTCGATATGTTTCTGCGGGAGCTTGCATCGCGAAAACTCAGGGTATTCGTAATCTACGGAAACCACGATTCCCCCGAGCGCATAGCTTTCGGCGAGAGCCTTTTCGGGCAGACGGGCGTGCATGTCTCGCCGGTTTACGGCGGAAAGATTTCCCCGATAACTTTAAACGACAGCTTCGGCCCCGTCAATTTCTGGCTGCTTCCGTATATCAGGCCGTCTTTGGTCAGGCAGTCCCTCGGCACCGACGAACCGATGAGCTACACCGAGGCCTGCAAAGCGGCCGTCGATTCGATGGAAATAAACACCGATGAGCGAAATATTCTTGTCACTCACCAGTTCGTAACAGGGGCTCTTCGGAGCGATTCCGAGGAGATAAGCGTGGGCGGCGCAGACAGCGTTGATTGCGATGTTTTCGGGGCATTTGATTATGTCGCCCTCGGGCATCTTCATGCCGCCCAAAGAGCGGGCGCAGACAATATAAGATACTGCGGAGCGCCCCTTAAATACTCGCTCTCCGAGATGAATCACAAAAAATCCGCGACGATAATTGAGCTAAAAAATAAGGGAGAATTAAATATTGAGCAGGTCCCCCTGAAACCGCTTCGTGATATGCGCGAAATACGGGGCAGCTACTCCGAGATAACATTAAAATCAAACTACGACGGCACTCCGAGAGAGGATTATCTGCGAATCGTTCTTACCGACGAGGAAGACGTGCCCGACGCCGTCGGACGTCTGAGGGCGATTTACCCGAACATCATGCGCCTTGAATACGACAACAAGCGCACAAGAAGCGGCTCAAATGTAACCGACGCGGGAGATATGTCAAAAAAGACCCCTGCCGAACTTTTCGGAGAGCTTTATGAAAAGCAGAACGGCGCGCCGATGAATTCGGAGCAGAGCGAGCTTGTAAGCAGGCTTATCTCGGGCATTTGGGGCGACGAGTAAAGGAGGTGAGAGAATGAGGCCGTTAAAACTTACAGTTTCAGCATTTGGGCCGTATGCCGGCAAGGTAGAACTGAATATGAACGATCTCGGAAAAAGCGGGCTTTATCTTATCTGCGGAGAGACAGGAGCCGGTAAAACCACCGTTTTTGACGCTATTACATACGCCCTTTACGGCGAACCGAGCGGCGATAACCGGGACAAAACCATGCTCCGGTCAAAATATGCAGAGCCCGATACCGCCACATATGTGCAGCTTGAATTTGAGAGCGCCGGGAAAGCCTACGCCGTTTTCAGAAATCCCGAATACGAGAGGCCGAAGTCACGAGGCGAGGGCGTTACCCTGCAAAAAGCCGCAGCCGAGCTCATGCTCCCCGACGGAAAAATAATTCAGAAAGCGGACGACGTGAACAAAAAGATACGGGAGATAATCGGCCTCGACCGCCGGCAATTCTCCCAAATCGCGATGATAGCGCAGGGCGACTTTTTGAAGCTTTTGCTGGCCGACACCAAGGACAGACAGGCCATTTTCCGCGATATTTTCGGCACCGGAAAATTTCTTGTTTTGCAGGAAAGGCTGTCAAACGAATGCAAAAAAATAAAGGACAAACGCGACGAGGCGGTTGAGCTTGAAAAGCAGCTTTTTTCGGGCCTGATGTTTGACGCGTCGTCGGAGCATGCCTTAAGCGCCGAAAAGGCAAGGGCGGGAGAGCTCCCGGCAGCCGAGGCGATAGAAACGGTCAGAGCGCTGATTATAGAAGATGAAGCCGCAGAAAAAAAGACCGCGGAGGCCGCAAAAGCCGTGACAGAGAGACTTTTTGCGCTGACTGCCGAGATGAGCGCCGATGAAAACCGAAGAAAAAATGCCGAACAGCTTGAGCGGCACAGGGCGAAAATGGCCGAGCTGCTGCCGAAGCTTGGCGATTTAAAATCTATGGCCGAAAAGCTTGAGCGGGAATTTCCCGAGCGCGACAAAGCCCTTGATCGGGCGCTTTCCGAGGCTCGGATAGACCTTGAAAAGCAACGCGAATATCTTAAAATTTTGGGCAGCATTGAGAAAAACGAAAGGGAACTTGCGGCCTGTTCAAAAAGGCTGGAGGCCGCAGTTTTCGACGGAAATTCTCTTCGTGAGCAGCAAAGCGCGCTGACCGCGGAAAGAAAGACCTTGGAATCCGCAGAGGCCGACCGTGCACGGACTTTAAGCATGAAAGAAAACTCCGAAAAGGAGCTTAAGCGGGTCGAGTTGGCGGGGATCTCATTGCGGGAACTCGGCAATTCGGAGGAAAGAAAAAATGCCGCGGCAAAGCGTTATTTAGCGGCTGCCGAGCGGGAAGAAAAGCTTGCAGAGCAGGCAAAAATCTTAAGGAGAGCGTTCAACGACGGCCAGGCGGGTATCATCGCCGAGGAGCTTAAGGACGGCGAACCCTGCCCGGTCTGCGGGTCGATGGAGCATCCGAAAAAGGCGGTCAGGAGCAGCTCGGTCCCGAGGCAGGACGACGTCGCCAAGGCCGAGGAAGCGCTCAATGCCGCAAGGGAGGAGACCGGCAGGCTCCGCGACGAGTCGGGCCGCCTAAAGGGCGAATTCGAGGCCCGAAAAAAGAACGTCTGCGACGGACTTCGGGACCTCGGGGTGCTTGCGGACGACGGTGACGAGCCGAATGTTTCGCATGCCCTTGAAAAGCTTCGCGAGCGATACAGGGCTGTCTCGGCCGAAAAGCAGAGATATGAGAATACGTTAAAATCCATTGGGGACAAGATTCTGCGCAGAGAAAATATCGACAAGATACTGCCCGAACTTGAAAAGAAAATATCCGCTTCAGATAAGCTTATATCAGACCTGAACGCCGGAAAAGCGTCCTTGACGGAGATAATCAAGGGAGACAAGAGCCGTGCCGAGGAAATGTCAAAAATATTTATTTATCATTCTACGGCAGAGGCAGAGCATGCCATAAAAAATGCCGAGGAAAATAAGGAAAAATTAAGGGCCGAACTTGAGTCGGCAAGGAAAAGTTACAGCGCAGTCGACGGCGAGGTTAAGGGCTGCGCAGCCGCAATCGAAAGCCTTGAAAAGCTGACAAAAGACCTGCCCGAGCGCGACCCCGAAAAGGATGGCGAGGAGCTTTCAAGGCTTAAAGCAGAGGATTCGCGGCTTCGGGAGATGTCGAAAAAGCTGTCGCAGAGGCTGAGCGCAAACAAAAACGCCCTCGGCGGGCTCTCCAAGCGTGAGGAAGAGCTTTCGGAGCTCGACCGCAGGTGGCAGGTCGCGAATTCGCTGTCGCAGACCGCGAACGGGGAGCTGCCGGGAAAGGAAAAAATCAAGCTTGAGGCGTATGTGCAGGCGGCATTTTTCGACAGGATAGTTTCGCGCGCAAACGTCCATCTGATGCGGATGTCCGGCGGGAAGTACGACCTTGTCCGCAAAAAAACTGCCGAAAATTTAAAGAGCCAGAGCGGGCTTGAGCTCGACGTTATCGACCATTATAACGGCAGCGAGAGGAGCGTGCGGTCGCTCTCCGGGGGCGAGAGCTTTATCGCTTCGCTGAGCCTTGCGCTCGGCCTTTCGGAGGAGATACAGGCGTCGGCGGGCGGGGTCACGGTAGAGGCGATGTTTGTCGACGAGGGGTTCGGCTCTTTGGACAGCGAGACGCTTGACATGGCGATAAACGCGCTGTGTTCACTGGCGGGCGAAAGCCGAATTATAGGCATTATTTCGCATGTTTCGGAGCTTCGGAGCAGGATCGAGAGGCAGATAGTAGTCAGGAAAGAAAAGACCGGCGGCAGCCGCGCGAAGATCATTGTGTGAGGCTGTAAGGTAGGCAATGGTTAAAATGTTTTGGCGGCCTCTCGGCACGCGCATGCCCGAAGAAAATAAAATCTAAAAGTTTTCGCTTGAGCCTTTTTCAAAAGGCTCACGAGGTCGAGGGCGAGGAGCCCTCGTCGCAGCCCGCAGGCTGCGAAATCCCCCGAGAGAACGCCGGCAGGC
>CANQNF010000065.1 GCA_947625125.1 uncultured Clostridia bacterium | reverse complement strand
TTTTAACGCAATCGTCATTTGCCCTTGACCCTGCAAGCCCTTTGAAAAGGGCTTGATCCTAAACTTTTTATTATGTGATCGAAATGGCCGCATCAGAATACAGATGTCAGAAATCAGATGTCAGAATTTCAAGGAGTCGCCTATGGCGATTTAAATTATTTACAAAAGCTATAGCCGCCGGCTTGAAGTCGGCGGCTTTTTCGGTTTTCGTTTTTTCCCTTGGCCGGGGTCTTAGCATCCGCAGCCGCAGTCGTTGCCGCAGTTGTTTCCGCAGCCGCAGCTATTGCCACAGCTGTTGCCGCATCCGCAGCCGATGCCGTTGAAGCCGAAGAGGATGATCAGGATTAAAATGATGATCCACCAGTAGCTATTGTTGAAACAGTTCATAAAGATTGCTCCTTCATGTAGTTTTTGAAGCTTTCAAACTTCATACTACAGTTTATGCCCTCGTCAAAAATGTGTTACTCCCCTTTCATTCGTAACCAAGCCGAGTTTGCGCATAGAATTATCTGAATATGATTATAACTTATTTTTCCGGCGATAATTAAATTACAGGGCAGATATCTGCGCCGCATAAATTTTGGGAAAGGACGATCGGATATGTATGAATTCAACGAGCTCTACCGAAGCGAGGATTTTACGACTGACGCATTAAAATCAGTCAGCCATGCCATCCGTCGGGCTTCAGGCCTCGGGCATACCTATGTCGGGACGGAGCATCTTCTTTTGGGGCTTCTCTATTCCGAGGGAGCGGCATGCGCGATATTAACGAGGTTTTCGGTGGATTATAAGACTGTCGAGAAAAAAATTTCGGAACTTATAGGCGTCGGGGAGCCTACAGCAGTAAACGGGTCAATGCTCACACCTGCCGCAAAAAGATGCATAAGATTCGCCAAAAAGACAGCCTGTGAAATTTCAGGGACAAAGGTCGGCACCGAACACATTCTGTGCGCGATACTCAATCAGCAGAATTCAACGGCAAGAAGCATTCTTTATGATTTAAACTGCGATATTGCAAAGCTTTCATCATCTGCGGGAGAGGCTGTCGAAAAAAGCGCGGCGACCGCCCCGAGAGACGAACCGAAAAGGCTCTCCCAACTCGAAAAATACGGCTTTGACATGGTTGAGCGGGCAAGAAAATACGGCTACGACCCCTGCGCCATGAGAGACGACGAAATAAGAAGAATGATAGAGATCTTGCTCAGAAGAACGAAAAACAACCCCTGCCTCGTCGGTGAGGCCGGCGTCGGGAAAACCGCTATAGTTGAGGCTTTAGCGACTAAAATTTCACGCGGAGAGGTGCCGGACGCGCTGCTCGGGAAAAGAATATTTTCGATGAGCCTGACATCGCTTTTGGCAGGCGCAAAATACCGGGGAGACTTTGAGGAGAGGCTTAAAGCCTGCATAGAAGATGCGACCGGCGCCAATGACGTGATACTATTTATAGATGAGCTGCACACGCTTGTCGGAGCGGGAGCCGCCGAGGGCGCTATCGACGCCGCGAACATCCTGAAACCGATGCTCGCAAGGGGCGAACTGCGGCTAATAGGCGCTACGACCTATGACGAATACCGAAAGACAATTGAGGGAGACAAGGCGCTTGAAAGGCGGTTCTGCGTTGTGAAAGTAAACGAGCCGGACCGTGAGACCGCGGTGAAAATGCTCAAAAAAATAAAGGGAAAATACGAGCAGCACCACGGGGTCTACGTTGCCGACGAGGCGGTAGAGGCAGCCGTGGAGCTGTCGCAAAGATATATTTCGGACAGATTTCTGCCCGACAAGGCAATTGATCTTATCGACGAGGCGTGCGCGTCTGTCAAGCTGAAAAGCTTTACAGATGAAAGCGAAGGCGGAGGGCTGTCGGAGGCGTTCAACGACTATATCAGCGGCAGGATACCAAAAGAGAAATATTTTGAGGAGCTGTTTAAAAAGACCTCGCCGGCAGGCTCGCTAAGAACCGTCGACGCGGAGGATGTGAAAAGGGTTATAGCTTTACAGACCCAGCTGCCGCAGGAAAGGCTGACGGCGGGGCTGTCCGAGGAACTGTACCGCTCTCTATCAGAAAAAATAATCGGCCAGCCCGAGGCGATAGGCTCCCTTGTATCGGCGCTTAAGCGCTCCGGGACGGGTCTTAGGGGGCGCGAGGGGCCGTTGGCGGCGCTGATGTTTTCGGGGCCTACGGGCGTCGGGAAAACAGAGCTGGCAAGGCTTTTGGCTTTACAGCTTTTCGGCAGCGAGGACGCCCTGATACGATTTGACATGTCGGAATTTTCCGAGAGATACACCGTCTCGCGGCTTATCGGCTCCCCTCCCGGATATGTCGGGCATGAAAACGGCGGAGAGCTCACCGAAAGAGTCAGGAAAAAGCCGTCCTGCGTGGTGTTGTTCGACGAACTGGAAAAGGCGGACAGGGAAGTCACGGCCATACTTTTGCAGCTTCTTGACGCGGGATTCTTGACCGACGGGTGCGGCAGAAAGGTGTCGTTTCGGAGCACCGTCGTTATCGTCACGACAAATGCCGAAGCCTCGAAATTCGGCGGCCTCGGGTTCTCGGAGAGTCAAACCTCGGGGCCGAGGGCAGGGCTGTCAAAGGTGTTTTCGTTTGAGCTGATGAACAGGCTCGACGCGGTCTGCCCGTTCAGACGGCTTGAGGAGGGCGACTGCGCAAAAATAGCGCGGATAAGGCTTGACGAGCTTGCAAAAAGGGCTTCTTCAAAGGGCATTCGGCTCTGTCTCGGGGAGGATATTCCCCGGGAAATAGCACGGCTATCGGACTATAAGCGTTTCGGTGCAAGGGATATTGCAAGGGTGATTGAAGAAAAAATCGAGGACCCGCTTGCGGATATACTGCTGTCGGGGTGCACAGGGGATGTGAGGGTAACCACTGTGGACGGAGATATAACCATTACGGTGCAGTCGGCAGTTTCTGCATAAAAAATCCGCCGAAAAAACGACGGATCATAAGTCAAATCTTCGGGAGAATTGTCCTTACCGATTCGAGCTTGTAGGCGAGAACGCTGCCGTGGATGAATCGGCCGCCGACCCACGGTTCGTCGGGAGAATGCATTTCGTCGCCCGAGGGCTTATCGGCTGCGGGAAGCCGGACGGAGACCGTTGTGCCGCCGTTTTCGGTCGTCTCGATGATGGGCTTGCTGTCGACGGTCTCGCAAAACGCCTTTAAGATGTTCAGACCGCTGCAGGACTTCTCCCCCATGACGGCTTTTTGGTAGACCTCCTCGCTCATGCCGAAGCCGGAGTCGGATACGCTTAGCAAAACTATGCCGTCCTTTCCTCTTTTCAGTGAAACGCGGATAGTCCCCTCGCCTCCTACGTTTTTATACGCGTTTTCGATAAGATTCGCAAGGCAAAACGACAGTCTCTCGGGATGGCATACGCAGTAGATCGTTCCGCCGCAGTCGTCCTCCAAAACAACATCGGAAATGACTCGGCTGCGAAAAGCCGAGACGACGTCCCTGACGATTTCGGATGCGCATACTGCCCTGCCCTTGGTCTCGTTCTCATCGCCGTAGCGCTTCATCTCAATGGCGTTTTCAACATATGCCAAGGTCTTGTAGCACTGATTTGCAAGGCTAAGGATGGTTTTACGCTCCTCGGAGAGGTTGTAGCCGTCGTCGTCAAGAGTCATGTACCGATAATAGAGAGACGCGCAATCGGAAACAGCGCGGACCATCGCATTGTGTATAACGTCGACGTCGGTGAGCTGTTCAATTTGGTCGCCGACCGAGGGGCGGCTTTTGTCGGATGAGATAAAGTTGCTGCTCATCTGGATACCTCCAAGCATATGCGGCTAAAGCTGCCTTTAAAAATAAAGTATACCACAATTTAGAGATATTGTAAATAGATTTCAGGACTTTTTGCGGCGGCGGGGCATGTTTTTCCGAAAAAAGAGAAAAATTATTAAATTTTTTTGCCAAAGGTCTTGAAAACTTCGGAGTTTTGTTGTAATATAGAAAGTGCAATAAAACGCAATTATTTTTAGGAGGAATTTACCATGTCAGTTAAAGTTGCAATTAACGGATTCGGCAGAATCGGACGTCTTGCTTTCAGGCAGATGTTCAACGCTCCCGGCTATGAGATCGTCGCTATCAACGACCTCACCAAGCCCGAGATGCTCGCTCATCTTCTCAAGTATGATACCGCTCAGGGCGGCTACTGCGGAAGAATCGGCGAGAATCTTCACACCGTTGACGTAAAGCCCGCTCAGTATGCCGAAGACGGCAAGACCGTTACCGTTCCCGGCGCTATCATCGTAGACGGCAAGGAGATCACCATTTATGCAGAGCCTAAGGCTGAGAACCTCCCTTGGGGTGAGCTCGGCGTCGACGTAGTCCTCGAGTGCACCGGCTTCTACACCTCCAAGGCCAAGAGCGAAGCTCACATCAAGGCCGGCGCTAAGAAAGTCGTCATCTCCGCTCCTGCGGGCAACGATCTTCCCACCATCGTCTACGGCGTAAACGAGAAGTCCCTCACCAAGGACGACACCATCATCTCCGCCGCTTCCTGCACCACCAACTGCTTAGCTCCTATGGCTAAGGCTCTTAACGATTATGCTCCCATCCAGAGCGGCATCATGTCCACCATCCACGCCTACACCGGCGACCAGATGATCCTCGACGGCCCGCACCGCAAGGGCGATTTGAGAAGAGCCCGTGCCGGCGCTGCCAACATCGTTCCTAACTCTACCGGCGCTGCTAAGGCTATCGGCCTTGTCATCCCCGAGCTGAACGGCAAGCTCATCGGCTCCGCTCAGAGAGTCCCCGTTCCGACCGGCTCCACCACCATCCTGACCGCTGTCGTCAAGGCTGACGAGCTGACCAAGGAAGGCATCAACGCCGCTATGAAGGCTGCTTCTTCCGAGTCCTACGGCTACAATGAGGATCCCATCGTCTCCTCCGACGTTATCGGCATGAGATACGGCTCCCTCTTCGACGCCACTCAGACCATGGTCGCCAAGATCGCCGACGGCCTCTATGAGGTCCAGGTAGTTTCCTGGTACGACAACGAGAACAGCTACACCTCTCAGATGGTCAAGACCATCAAGTACTTCGCTGAGCTCGACAAGTCCCTCAACGACTGATTTGACTGAATATAAAGGGCCTCCCAAAAACGGGAGGTCTTTTTTGTCAGAAGTCGTCGCCGGATTTTGCCGATTTTACGGCATATATCGTCTGCGCATAGAGCCCGGCCGAGGCTATAATTCCTATTGGCTCGCTGTCGTGGATTGCAAAGCCCGCGGCCGCAAGGGCGAGCATTGCCAAAATAAAAATCGGCAGAATCAAAAGCTCTAAAAAATATTCCGCCGCGAAAAATCTTCTTCTGTGGACGGGAAGCGCCGTCAGAATAACGCAGACTGCCGCAAAAATAAGCGCTTCCTTAAAAATCCCGGCAGAACGGGTTGATATTACGCTTTTTATGATGTACGAGGCGTACAAAATGCCGCAAAAAATATAAAGGAAAATTCTGTAATTGTAAATTGCTTTGTAAATTTTTTTGAGGGCCTCGCGGGCTTTTTGGAACATATTTCCTCCTGCAATATTCGGCGGCTCAGAAAATACCGCCGTTGTGTTTTATCTGAACGGCGACGAGCATGGCTATGCCGATGATAAGGCCGACGATAAGTATGGCGACCGCAGGTTTCGGATAGCCGATGAGGGATGTAACGGAGCTGAGAAGCAATCCCGCCGCCATGACAAGAAGCGCCCTGCCGAAAGATTTTCCGTAGGCCGCCCTGTCGCCGACGTTTTTTTGATGGTACTCGTGTATCAGGTCGGTCCTGCCGCGGCTGACCATTATGCCGAAAACAAAAATCAGCGCCGACACTAAAAATGTCACAATTGAATAAAGAAGCATGGAAATCCTCCTTTTTCGGAAATCAATCCGTTCTCCCACCTGCTCACCGCCTGACGGGAAACATACAGCCTTTCGGCGAGTTCCTCCTGAGACCAGCCGTTTTCTTTTCGGTGCTTGACGATTTTTTCGGGTAACGTCATAATGAGGCCTCCTTTTTGCGATTTCATTATACCGCAATGCCCGCGCCAATGCCACCGCTTTTGATTTACATTGCCGCAACAAAACTTTACATTACCGATAAAAGCCCGATAATAGGCGGTTTCAGGCGGCGATATATGATTCTAAAACATTGCGGACGTCTGCCGGCATGACAAAGTAATTCGTCAGGATTTCTCCGGGAATGCCGATGCCGTCGAACACCTCGCCGACAACGCCGTCGGAAAACCGCAGCTCAACGCAGGCGCTGTCAAGGTATGTTATCATCGTTACAACGAGATCGTACCCGCGCTCGGCCTCGGGGTCCTGCCCGAAAAGAAGAGTTTTTTCCTGATATGTCAAAAGCTTGTATTCGGGGGTGAGGCCCTCCGGCAATGCTTCCAAAGTCTCCCAGCTGTCGGTATTTATAAGCATGCTGACGGTTTCGGCGTCGTCAAGGGTCGCCAAAAGGGAGCCGTCGGCGGCGGAAAGTATCTCAGTTTTTGCCTTTTTCGGGGCATGAGAACCGCAGGCCGTGAGAAGCATAAGCGCCAGAAAAATGCATAAAATTCGTTTCATTTTTTCCTCCGAAAAGTTTAAACGTTAAACTTGAACAGTATAACGTCGCCGTCGGCAACCACATAGTCCTTGCCCTCGGAGCGCACAAGGCCCTTTTCTTTTGCCGCGTTCATCGACCCGCATGCCTTTAAATCATCGAATGCCACGACCTCGGCGCGTATAAAACCGCGCTCAAAGTCGGTATGAATTTTGCCCGCGGCCCGGGGAGCTTTCGTTCCGTTTTTGATGGTCCATGCACGGCACTCGTCGTGGCCGGCTGTCAGGAATGATATAAGACCCAAAAGCGAATAACCCTCCTTGATGATCCTGTTGAGACCGGATGTCTCAAGACCTAAATCCGCCAAAAACATCGCCTTGTCTTCCTCGTCCATCTCGCTTATCTCGGCCTCTATCTGCGCGCATATAGGAAGCACCACCGAGCCCTCGGCGTCGGCAATCTTCTTTACGGCCTGATAGTTCGGGCGGGTCTCATAATCCGCGGAAAAATCATCGTCGGAAAGGTTCGCGGCGTAAATTACCGGCTTCTGGGAAAGAAGCGGCGTGGATTTTATCATCTCGGCTTCTTCGTCGCTGAATTTGTAGGATCTTGCGGGCTTGCCGTCCGTCAGATGGGCTATCAGAGCCTCGGTCATGTCTATGTCGGACTGGTATTTTTTATCGCCCTTTAAGGCCTTTTTAGCCCTGTCGAGACGACGCTCCAGCACCTCTAAATCCGCAAAAATAAGCTCCAAATCGATGGTCTCGATGTCACGCTTCGGGTCTACCGAGCCCTCGACGTGGATGATGTCGTCCGACTCAAAACATCGCACAACATGGATTATAGCGTCGCACTCGCGGATGCTTGCCAAAAATTTGTTGCCGAGGCCCTCCCCTTTCGAGGCGCCCTTGACAAGGCCTGCTATGTCTACAAATTCGAGAGTCGCCGGCTTGAAGCTTAAGGTGTCATAGAATTTTGCAAGCCAGTCAAGGCGCTCGTCCGGCACCGAAACGATGCCGACGTTGGGCTCTATCGTGCAGAACGGGTAGTTCGCAGACTCGGCTCCTGCGTTTGTCAGGGCGTTGAAAAGGGTGCTTTTTCCGACGTTCGGTAGCCCCACCATTCCTAATTTCATAATTTTTCGTATCTCCTTTATTACTGCGGGTTTGCAGACTTTTAAATTACGTTTTACACCATTTTTACACCATTTTTAAAGGTTGTCGGCGTTTTGCGATAGCTTAATAATTTGCTGCTGTCCAAAATTTCGGACTGCTTCAAACATAGATTCTTCGGTTACATGAACGTATCTGTCCATTGTCATTTTAATGTTTGAATGCCCAAGTAACCTTTGAAGGACTTTCGGCTGTACGCCGTATTCTATTGCACGGGTGGCATAAGTGTGACGCAGAGCATGCATACAGAACCTTTCTATTCCAGCCTCATCACAAAGCTTGTATAAATGGGTATCATACGAACTGTTTTTCGTTGGTTCTCCAGTGCGGTAATTGATAAACACAAGGTTTTTCATTGTGAACCTTTTTGTCTCACCGGTGCGTCTGTCTGGATAATCGAGAGTTGTTGACAACAAATCCGACTCTTTACGTTTGGTTCGATTGTCATAGAGCCCTTTTAGTATCTCATACGCCTTATCCGTTAAAGGAATTGTACGGTATCCCGCTTGAGACTTAGGCGGACCCGCTCTCCAACATCCACTGCTATACCTGTATTCTAAAGTTTTGTTTATGGTGAGCGTTCTGTTGTCCCAATCTATCGAATCCCATGTGAGCCCGATCAGTTCTCCGGTTCTTAATCCCGTTTCAAGAATCAGTGCATACTGGTTATAATTATGAGATCTTCGAGCGACTTCAAGAAACCTGCGCTGTTCGTCTACGGTCAAATAGTGAATATCGTTTGAGGCTCTTATCGGCTTAGAAAACGTAACACCATTCATAGGGTGTTTCGAGATAACATCATTCAACAGAGCAGATTTAAATAGAACTCCCATGGTGATGTATGTTTGCCTTATAGTTGAACCAGCATAACTGTCGCTCATCTTGTTGAGTATCATTTTGCAATGAAGCGGCTTAACATCTCCAATCTGCATTTTTCCTATTGACTGTTTGATGTTCTGGATATATCGTTCACGATAATTTCTTATGGTGTTAGGTGCCAAGTCGCAAACAATGTTGTTTATCCAAAAATCAAACCACTCATCTACAGTCATGTCAGAGAAATCAAGATTTTGCTCTGTTGCTTCTTGGTACTTTGATTCCGCTATCCAGTTTTTTGCTTCCGCCAGAGTGCTGAAATATCTCTCAACACGTCTACCAGTGTGAGTAACTAACCTTGCTGAATATAATCCATCCTTTCTTTGTAAGATTCCTTTGCCACATTCTTTTCCTCTAAGGTTTTTGCCCATAATTTCTGAACTCCTTCCTGCGAAAAAGTCCAATACAATATCTTAAATTATAGCATATTCCTTTTGTAATTTCAAGACTTTCTCGCAACAACAACAAACTAAATAACAAATTTGTTATGTATGAATTCCTCAAACTCTTTTCGTTTAACAAGCTTTTTGCTGCCAACAAATAGGACGAATGGGCAATTGGGAGAGCGAAGCATTGTTTCCAACTTATTGATCCCTATGTTTGAATATGCCGCCGCCTCTTTCACTGTGAGTGTAAGCTTATATAATGTTGAGAGGTAATGGGCTGTCGGTGATTATCACCGACACTTTGTCTCTAAGACGGTTTAGCCTGTAAAACTGTTCGCCAAACAGATAACATTGATTTCCGGGCTTGAATACCTCTTTGTTATCTTCCCAACACTTCTCTTTGGCAAACTCTGTAACAAGCTCGGCATTTACGCCTGCCAACTTGAGTTTGCTGAATATGTATGCGGCTCCCGTAGATTTGCCTGCCGACGGCGCTCCAAAAAGATTAACAACCAAGCACGGCATATTTGCACTCCTTTCTGTCAGTTAAACCACTTAACGACTGTTTCTCCTTTGTATCCTTTTTCCCATATGTACCAAGCGTAGGCCTGCGCTCCGACATCTGCGCCCTCTCGGACTCCATTCTTATAGCAGTTGATTCTACCCGAGGCGACATATATTGTCTTCGGAGGGTTCTCGTCGAAGAGCTTTCTGCGGGATTTTCCCTCTAAGAAATTGAGTCGCAGGAACATTGCAACCTTGTTGCCTTCGGGGACGAGCTCAAGAGCGTGGTCGCAGAACTCCTTGGCATACTTGTATGGCGGATTAGTGATTATATCTCCGTTGAAGATTTCATGACATTTGAAGAAGTCTACCCCCCCTCGCCCAAAATTTCGGTATATAAGGTCGGTGGAGAGAACATTGTAGCCATGCTCTTCGAGAACGTTACTCAGCTCACCAGACCCACATGCGCACTCCCATACAATACAGGAACGCAATTGCTTATCGACCATTTTTGAAAAAATGATCCAATATGAGAAAATGACGTGGAGTGAGATAAAGCAGCAAACTCATGGGAGAGAAATTGGCTATAGGGATAACGAGCTGTTTCACGTTGTATGGTTCGACCCAGACCACCGTTTTTACCCTGTTCAATATTAAAAACAAGGCAGCCAGAGAAGCGTTCTGTACACTGATACAATCACCCCCGCTGCACTGATGAAAAAAGATATGTAGGCACTCGAGCTATCATATATTGGTCGGGATCACCCGCATGCACATATTCTTCTGGGATAATATATCTCTCATATGATGAAAATGCACAATCAATATTCGGTAGTATTGACCAAAGAGACACATGGCTGCTGATTTGATCTCTGGTAACATAGGCCGCCCCAATCGCCTTACAAATTGCAAGCTCCGATTCAGTAAGTCTTGACTCTACTTCGACGACCTCTGTGCCATCGCAATGTTCCAATCTTTCTGGAAATTTATTCAAATATTTAGTACGCGCTGGATATAACTTACAATAAGCCACACACGCATCCTTTAAGTTAGTAAACCCCTTCATTATTCTATATTTCTACATTCTAATCAACCTCCACTAATTCAATGCCCATAATCTCGGCAGCTTTGTCGGGGAATTGTTTGGCAAATTCGTTGCAATGATACTTCGTACCATTAACTTCACGATTACATAATTGGCAGTTGTCCCAGCCCTCAAAACCTCGGCGACTGCAATATACGCTATGAGCTTCTTCTAAGCTATCAAACGTCATTTTGTATTTCTTCATCCAAATTATCTGAACTCCTTGTCAACAATGCCGAGTTGTGAATATTTTATGATTTCTATTATTTTATCGTCATAAAGAGTGATATTACTGATGGTATAAAAAAACTAACCTCAATTGATGTGTGAGAACGTCCTGAGGGAATCACAACCCCACGTAAAACGTGGGGTTTGAATAATGGCCCTATAAGGGCCATAATACCAGCCGCACCCAAGTAGGGTGCGCTATGAGCACCGACAACCGCACCTGTCATAAACTTTACTTCCTGCGCCCTATCTCGGGCGAATCGTCATCGTCAGGCTCAGCATTCTTGAACGGATCCTCATACTCCCGAAAGCTTAGCTGATCCATCATTATATCTACGTTCTGCTGATTTCTGATGTA
>CANQNF010000064.1 GCA_947625125.1 uncultured Clostridia bacterium | reverse complement strand
TAACACGGGAGATTGCTTTCATCTAAAGATCTTCCCTCCACCTGCAGAGCAGGTGGTTTATTTTTACTGTGACACAAAAAGGAACTCCTCACTTCCACATCGGAGGTGAGGAGTTTTCTGTTTGTTCTTTTCGACAAACGGGAATTTGAAGCTATAATTTCAACCCATGAGTCTAATTATATAGTAAACCGAAACACGTTTGGCACAGATTTGTCGCCAAAAGTCTTTACAGCCATTCGGTACATAGCCTTTGCATGGATCCTGTCATGCCAGACAAAACGTCTCAGTACCTTTCGCAACGACCATTCTTCGTCATAGCTGCCAAGGCAGACCGCACATTTCAAAAAATCCGCCTGGTTTTCAAGAGCCGCAAATCCGCGCTCTCTGCATTCCAGAATCGTACCTTCATTATCCGCAGGAACGCCAATTTCTCCAAAATAATACGCGTTGACGTTTTTTGTGTGCTCATACATTTCCCGCGCTGTCCGCGGAACCTGCCCGTAAAAAGTTTTTCGGCCCGGCAGACAGCTTTTACTTTTATCGGGAATGGCCTGATACAGTGTCAAAAAATCCTGCGCTGATTTTAAGGCGAGCGCCTTCAATTCCGCATATTCGGTCGGGCTTAGTCCTTTCCTCTCCGAATCAAAGATGACATCCGAATCGGCATCGGAAACAGTCAGGTCAGATTGCTTTTCCTGGATGATCTCGCATTCAAAGGCATCGGGCATCAGGCCGCCTTTCCAGCTTACATAAGACCTTATTTCAGCAGGCATTTTCTCAAGAACCGAGTCCCTGGAGGCACCGCGTGTAAAGGCTCCGACAAAGGTATCTGCAAATAAAAGGCTGTCACCGCCGTTGTGCTCCCATACACAGAATATTTTCACAGGAATCCCTCCTTACAAACGTCGATTTTTCTTTGAGTATATCAAAAACATCCCTTGCGTTCAACCACACAAATGTAATCCCCAACAGCACTATCCTTCCCAATCATCCGGCAGATCCCCGCGCCCATCCGCCCTAATTTTCTCCACCGCATACCGCGACCATTCCTCCAGCGTATGAATATCCTGGAGAAAGAGCTATTATTCTCCTGCGCATTGATATCCACCGCCATTGCTCCCGGCGCGCCGGATCAGGACTATTTCATCCCTCCGCAATGCGGGCCGAAATATACGCCCTCATTTCCTTCACCGTAACATTGCGCCTCCGCGCCAGCCACTCAAAAACCGTTCCCGGCCTTTCCATGGAACGATCTTTCGTTAAATGGAAATCTAAAATTTTTTTAAAGTTAATTGACATATTTTCGTTGCCTTCGTATAATGATAATAACGATGAGGGAAGTACTCCGTCATCGAAAATATTGTCCGCTTACCGCTGGCGGCCTATAAATGAACGGCCCGAAAATATTGTTCGCTCACCGGAGGCGTCTAATAAGTGTCCGGCTTGAAAATCAAGCCCTATCGAAAGCCGGGGCGTCATAAGAAAGTTTTATCAAGTTTTGCAGGGACGGCATGATTTTGGTCATGCCGTTTCCTGCTTTTCCTGTTCCATCAGCTTATCTAGCGGGATATAGCCCACAAGATCGTACTCAATACGGATTTCCTGCCGCCGCTTGCCGCTGGACTTGTCCGGCGCTCCGATATAGATTGCCTTCACAAGTTCCCTCAGGGCGTAGGGCGTAAGCTCCTTCAGTTCGGCGTATTTCTTTACTCGCCGGATAAACTGTTCTAAATCTTCAATCTGTCGTTCCTGTACTTCGATTTCCTGCTTTAACGTCTGCACCTCGGCTTTGAGCTGCGCCTGTTCATCTTCGTAGTTCCGGCTCATCATGGCGAACCGCTCGTCGCTCACCCGTCCGGCTACGTTGTCCTCATAGATACGGATAAAAAGCCGGTCAAGCTCCGTGATGCGCTTCTCATCCTGCGACAGCTTCTTTCGGTTTACCCGGACGGCTTCCTGACTCTGTAGCAGGAGCCGTTGCTCCATCTGCTTACGGAAGTGAGCCTCATGACGGGATACATACGAGATAACGGCCTCCATGTGCATCCAGACTATTTCCTCCAGAACTACCGCCCGTATGAAGTGCGCCGAGCAGCTCCCTGTATTGCTGCGGTAGTTGGCGCATACAAAATGGTCTTGCCGTTTTTCAAAGTAGCTGGTGGTACAGTAGCGCATCTTCGCCCCACAGTCCGCACAGTAGACGAGCCCTGAAAACATACTGCTTTTACCCGTCTTTGTACGCCTGTGCCGTTGCTTGCGGATCTCCTGAACTTTCTTGAATACTTCCGGCTCAATGATAGCCGGATGGGTATCCCAGAAAATCGCCCAGTTTTCCTCTGGGTTATCCCGTTGCTTCTTGTCCCAGATTGAGTTGGTGTAGGTCTTGAAATTTACCGTACAGCCGGTGTACTCCATGCGTTCCAAGATGCGGACGACAGTGTTAGTATCCCAATGAAAAGGGTCAGCAGTTTCCTTATTCGGAGTATTTCTGCCTTCTCTGTGCTTGTAAGCGGTAGGGTTAAGAATCTTTTCATCATGCAAAGCTTTTGCAATCTGCATCGGCCCTCGTCCCTCCATGCAGAGGGTGAAAATGCGCTTCACCACCTGCGCCGCTTCCTCGTCCACAAGCCACTTCGTTTTATCCTCCGGGTCTTTGACGTATCCGTATGGGACGTTGACCGTCAGCGGGATGCCTTTCTCGCCTTTGGACTTGTTGACCGCCCGTATCTTCCTGCTGGTATCACGGCTATAAAACTCGTTGAACCAGTTCTTCAGGCCGGCGAAGTCAGCATCAAGGCTGTTGGGGTCGATGGTATCGTAGTTGTCGTTGATGGCGATGAACCGTACACCATGCTCCGCAAACGTGATGTTGATATACATTCCCGCCATTGCGGAGTTCCTCGAAAACCGGCTGAGGTCTTTGACTATGACCGTTGATACCCTGTCGTTCTCCACTTCCTCGATCATCTTCTGAAATCCGGGGCGTTCCATACTCGTGCCGCTGTACCCATCGTCCACGAAAAAAGTTGGGTTAAAAAATCTGTGGTCTTTACAGTACTTCAGCAGGATGTCCTTTTGATGCGTTATTGAATTCGACTCACCGTCCAATGCATCCTCTTGGCTCAATCTGCAATACAACGCTGTGATTTTTTCAGTTGCCCGTAACATATCTGTATCCTCCTTTACCTGGGCAACTGTCAGTACAGGATTGGATGCCTCTATTATATCAAAAGCCGCGGCGTTTGTCATTCTGAATCCTCCCTGTTCTCCAGATTATTTTCAAAAATTCTTGTCAGCCTCCTGTCCAGTGTCTCCGTCCCAACATAACTGCCGGTGACGGTGTAAATGGTGCCGTTGATCTCTTTCTGTAAAGTCAGCTCCGGGAGCCAGAAAGCCGATGGGTTCTTCACGCGGATATGACCGTCTGCGTCAAAATGAAACTCATGCCGCCGCTGCTCATAGGGCAGCGGCGAAACTTTGGCGTATGGGTCTGGATTGGTGAAATAATACTCGGCGGGTACTTCTTCCTCAGCTTCCCCGCTATCATCAGTAATTGCTTCCATGATTTCCTCCGTAAGGTCGGTATCATCAAGCTCCGGGGTCTGTTTCAATTCATCGTTCATCGTGATCTCTCCTTTGATTTTTGTTCAGGTTTTGTGACTGCTCCTGCTGGCGCAGGGTACTGTCCACGTTACTCTGGATCTTCCATAGCTTTTTTAAGTCGGAGTTTATGGCGGAAATCTCCCTGCCCATAACGGCGTATTCATCAGCAAGCCGGTCAAGCTCGGACTTCCACGCTCTCGTTGCAAACTTTTTCTCCGGCAGAAGATTATCCAGCTTGCGCCGGACGGCGTGGTACTGGCTGATCTCGCTTTCATGTTCCGCCATATACTTCTCACGCTTCTTCCCGAAGCCGCCTTTGGGCGGGATACCGTCGTAGATTGGTTTGAGGCGGGTGTAATCGTCAGCCAAACGCAGCAGCTCTTTCAATTCTTTCATGCGGTCTGATTTCTTCCGGCTGGCAGCGTTCATGTCGTGAAGTCTGCCGCTCAGCCCAGAGACATAATCGTGAAGCTGTTTCACGCTGTATAAGCCTTTGGATTGCAGGAAACCAAAGTCCTCAGAAAAGCGCTTCAGATTACCGGCTTTCGCCTTGTCCGAATATGCTCCGGCGTTGCGGATGGAGTAATACTGACCCAGCAGGGCGGCAAGGTTCGGTGACTGCGGCTCCCGCATTTTTGCGATCAAATCTTTGAGCTTACCCGTCAGTTCGGCGGCGCGGTCTTTGGCTTTCCTTATCATGCTGTTGGTGGCACGAATCCATCGGTTGAGGTCGCCCTTGTCGGTGCGGATGCCCTTTGCCTCCATCTGCCGGACAACCGGCCCCTCATGGATTGTTGGGAGCTGGTCGATGCCCCGGCGTTCATTACTGCGGTGATCGACACGGACGGAAAGTCCTTTCTCCGCAAACTTGGCATTGCAGCGGTTCGCCCATTCCTCGCGCCAATGCTCCAGAGTTTCCGAATCTCCCCAGTCAGTGGTGTGGACGGCGTTGAACACATAGTTGCCCGCCTCGTCGCGGATGCGGTTCCCATTCTCGTCAAGCTCATAGACACGGTGCTGTTTTGCTCCCCACTGCCCATGCTCATCCAGCGGACGGATGGGGCACATCACATGGACGTGGGGATTGGGGATTCCTCCTTCTTCCCTGTCAGGCTGGTGAATCGCAAAGTCCACGGTCATGCCCCGGCTTACAAACTCGTCCAACAAAAATTGCCTTGCAAGGGCGATGTTTTCCTCCATGGAAAACTCGTTCTGCAAGGCAAAATCAAAACTGTATGCTAACTGCGCTTTGGGGTGTTGCTCGACTTTTTCGACTGCGTTCCATAGCGTCTGCCGATCTGCGTACTCTGCCGGGGCGTGAGAGAGCAGGAGAATTTCGGAACACACCACGCCGCCCTTGCGGGTGTAGTCGCTGTCCTCGCCGTAATACTCACTGTGCAACTTCTCCCCGGCGCGGTAAGCGGCGGACGCAATCGCTGACTGTCCCTTACTTCGCTTGATCTGTTCAACGTGAAAATGAAAATCCGCTATCTTAATCACCTCCATCCTGCGGTGCGGCGGCACGGATGCGCCTTGCGACCTCCGGCATGGTGAGGACATCTGACATGAGAGAGTAGAAGTCCGTCTCACTCATGCCCTTGACTTCTGGTACGATGCTCTCAACCGCCGCGCCCCGTGTGATCAGCCGGTGTGACCGTGCACGGCGCTCGCCCTTTTCGTAATACTGTTTGAGGTTTTCCAACCGCTGAATCTTGTGCTGTGTCTGCGCAAGCTCTCGCTCCGCTTTTTCCTTTTCGGATTGGAGCCGGTCTAATGCTTCGCTCAATTTATCATCCTCCTTCTGATGTGGTTATGTTAGATTTTTGAAAAAACAGGCTAATGGCGTGACAACACGTTTTCAAAAAACGTGACAGAAAAAGACCGCCTACTTTTTCGGTAAGCGGTCTGACTTATAGAATAGATTTTTCAAAACCTGTTAGGATGGTGCAGACGCGAAAGCGGATGCACTGTCACGGCGGTGTGTGCAGCAGATGCTTTGCATCTGCTTGATAGCCGCGAAGCGGCGCAAGGGGCGCAGCCCCTTGTCGGAGTGAAACGACGGAAAACCGCCCGGACATTCAGGTGTCAGGGCGGTTCAGCCTCGCAGAGCGCACGATACGGGGCTTGCCCCCGTATAGAAGTGCGCCGTTCGGTTCAAAGGGATTATTAGCGTTGCTTAAAGCATTGATCCACCAACGCTTCCAGCGTGCCGTTCTTTGCCGCTTCCGCAGCGTCCCCTTGGGCAAAGTTCCTTGTTTCGGATTTCAATGTTTCATCAAATCCTAAGATATAATTCGTAGCAATCAGATAGATAATTCTCGTTGGAGCCAGCCCGTAGACCTGCTTCCGGAGAATATGGCGGATGCGCTCTCCGTCGTCCGGGTACGCTTCTTTGATGGCCGGACTGTGGAACAGCCGCTTGACAATCTCCGTGATGTAGAGCCCGGACTTCATATAGAGGTCGGCAAAGGTGTGTGTCGGGTTGTCAAAGCAGCCGGGATTCTCGGCTTCCAGTTCATCCACCATCTTCTTCACCACCCATCGTGGCGTGAAGATTTGGTTGGTCTTCTGTGGTGGGATATAGTCGAAAATGTCCTCGGTGTGTCCTTCCTCAAAATAATTTGCCAGTTCCTCTTTCTTGCGCAAAAACTCCCGGATGGAGTCGTTGAATACCGTTTCGTCAAAGAGGTGTCCCTCAAAGTGCGCCGTCTCCCCGGTGCTTGGGTCTTCATAATCGCCGCCGTCCCGCAGGAAACGGAAATCATCCTCCGTGATGCCGGTGACAGCGAGGAACACATCGTCTTCCGTGTACTCGTCGAAATTGGCAAGCGTCAGCCCATCGTCGCCGTAAGCCATAATGAAGCTGGGAATCGTGCGGGAGAAACCGCGCAGGTGATCCCTCACGGAATCTTCCACGGACTTCTTTTCTTCCTCCGCTTTCTGCCGCTCCATCTGTTCCACGACAGCCGCGGGTTTGTTCTGGATTGTATCCTGCACAGCCTCCTGCAATGCGTTTTGGAAAGTAGCCTGTGCCTCCTGCATGGCGGACTGAAAATCCCTGTCTGTCGCAGCAATTTCTTCCTGTGTCTCCGCCTCCTGCTGGCGGCGGTTCAGCTCCGCCACGGCGATATTTTTCTGCTGGATAAAATCATCCTGCAAGTCCCCAAACGTCCGCTCGATCTCCTGACTGACCTGACGCTCGATGCGGTTCCGGGCGGATTTCTTCACATCGTAACTGTCCATGACCGGCTCGACCACGGTTTTCTTTACAGATTCCTTGACCTTGTCCACAAAGCTCTTGACGCTGTCCTCAATGGGCGACGTACTCTCATGGAGTCTGTTCAAATCGGAGGTCAGCTGGCTCGTCAGATCCTCGTAGATCTTCGGCCCGAACAGCTCCTGGGTCTTCCCGATGACGATCTCACGGGGGATGTCCACGTTGCCCTGGTCGTCCACCGGGACGCTGCCCATCTGCTTGAGGCCGTCGCTCTTCTTGGCTTTCGGCTCTTCATGGGCCGGGGTCAGCTTGCCCACGATCTCCTGCACCACGGCAGGAGCGCCGAATACATTGCTGATATTCTGAAACAGGAAATTTGACATAAAGCCGCGCCGGACAACCTCGACACTCTTGAGCCGCCTCGGAATGGAAAGCACCTGCGCCGCGTCCAGCTCCACCATGCGCCCCTCGTCGTCCTCACCCAACACGGGGAAGAAGTTCAGGAGCCTCTTGATCTTTGCCCGGCGTTCCTCGCTGGTGCCGCGCCCCGCGGCCGTGTCGGGACTGAGATTGTTGGCAAACTCGTCAAAGACTATCAGCGTTCGTGCCGGGTCGAAATCAAACACATAAGCCGTCTCTTTCCTGTACCGCCTTCCGTTCTTCGTGAAGATGCAGGGGTTTTGCGCACGGAAAGCCGCCTGCATATAGGACGACGGGCTCTGCATATTGCAGAGCATTAGGACGCCGCTCCATTCCGGGATGGTCACACCCACAGTGAGCTGCCCCACGCTCAGCGTGATGGTCTTCTCATGGGTGGCGATAGCCTGTTTCACCCGGTCAAAGGCTTTCATGTTTTCATCGTCGTCGTCAAGCCTCCCGTCACCGGCAGCAAGAACGATCTCATACTCCGAGAACACCGGGTCGGCCTGAAGCAGCTTTGCCAGCGCCCGGGCGGACGCCACGCGGTTCAGGAGCCAAAGTGTGTGCGTCAGCTCCCCGCGAAGCTCCGGCGTGGAGAATGGATATTTTTCCTGCGTCACGAGGGCATGGAGAAACTTTTTGATCTCCGCCTCATGGAGAAAGGCGCCGGATTCATTGGTGGCGAAAAACTCATTCAGGTCAAAGGCATAATCCACCGTATCGTCGTCGGACAAATCCGCTCCCCGCTGAATCTGATCGTATATCATATTGGAGAGCTGATAGGTGAACATGGCAAGGCGGGGCAGCGGTTCATAGGGATTGTATTCCTCACCGGCCCACTTTGCTTTCGCGTCCTGCTCGTCGGCGTATGTCCAGTTGAAAATCTGGTCGGCGTTGAACTGTCCATCTGCCAATGCCTTGAACGGTGTCCCGGACAGATACAGCGTGTGCTTGCGGGTGATATACCGAAACGCCCGGTCGGTGCGCATAGTGTCTACGCCTTCCTGCGCCTCGTCCACGATTAGCAGGTCAAACTCAATACCGTTTTTCGGCTTCCCGTAAACATCACGGTTTGACATCCACTCCAACTTATCATATTTCCCGCCAAAATAGATGGAGCCTTTCAGTCCTTGGAGCGATTCAAAGGCAACCATGCCTTTCTGTTCACCGTCGCCGCTTGAAAGCATTTGCCGGGTATATTGCTCCCGCGACAGGACGCCCTTTTTGCCTTTCAGCGCGTCGGTATCAGAGACAAAAGCAAGCTCGCCGCGCCAGCCAATGAATTTGTTGAAATCCTCTGCCCACGAATTAGCGATGCTTGGCCGGTTCGTCACAATCAGGACTTTTGTAAATTTCATCCTTCGCACAAGGTCATAAGCCGTCAGCGTTTTCCCGAAGCGCGGCTTGGCGTTCCATAAAAATTCTGTGCCGCCGTTTTTGAAGTAGGCGCAGGTCTGCTCCACGGCGTCCTGCTGTTCCTGCCGGAGCTGATAGTCAAACTGTTCCGTATCGTCATAGACAGACCGGCGGCTGGCGAAATCGTTGAAATAAACCTGGGAACGGGAGCCGTCGATGTGAAACAGCTCTGTCTTGGGTTCGCGCTCGACCCGCTTCTCCACCTCCAGAAACTTGTGGAAGTCTTTATCGTCGAAGTATTCGCCGGAGCCGTCCTTGAACATGGCAAAGTCCGCCCACTCTAACTTCGTGCGGATGCCCGGCGTGTGGGTCTGCTGCTTGATACGTTCCTGCGGTGTCTGTTTCTCCGTATATCCAATCTTGATCCATCCGTCGCGGTATGTAACGCCCGGCTCGCTGTAACAGTAGACCATGGGCATGACGTTCACAAAGGGTTTTATCTGTACTGCTGGCATATCACTTCATCTCCTTTACATGAGATTCAATGAACGCGATCTCGGACTCGTCCAGCCCATACTTGGCGTAAAGCTGTTGGTCAATCTCCGGGATGGATTTTGACCAGTCGATGTCGGACGCGTGGGTAAAGTTTTGGAGGGGGACGAATGCCCATTTTGGCCCGGGACAATCTTGAGTAATCTTCAGTATGCCGAGCATTGCTCTCGCAAATTTAGTTCTAATATATTTCTCCGTATTCTGGACTTCTTGAAGTGTATCAAACGACCCTACTGCAATAAATGTCTGTGTGTAACCAATGCCGGGTTCTGCAATTTCAGGTTCAGACAAAATCTCCCCAAACTGTCCAGCCCCATTTGCTTTAGATATTAATAACGTATATTTATCAAGCGTATTTGAAATTTCTCGAATATAATCTCGACGAATATACCTTTTAGTGCGTTTTCCATTTAGTAATCCAATCATCCCGATATAATCATGGGAATCAGTTGGTGGAGTCTCAAAAAATACAGAAGCTAAATTTGAAAAAGCACTTGATCTTAGTCTGTCAACTAACTCTGGGTGTTCAACCTTTGCCAAATCTGATAACTGAAAATTAAGCGGTGACGAGATAATTTGATTTAAGTATTGCTGGGTCTTACCTTTGACTTTTCTCAAAATATGATTTAATTCTTCGTATTTTGTAAAAGTTATTATTGCTCCGAAGTCCCTTCGCTCGTCCCGATAAGAAACACAAACACCGCCCTTGATATCCGTGTTTGTAAAGACTTTAGAACTATCAGCCTCATAATATAAGACTTCAAAGTGAGGGTCATTCAACATTTTGTCATTCCATAATTTTGGCGTATAACCAGCATTAAACAAGAATCTTGCTGGTGTAATAAGTTCAACGCCGCCTGCAATCTTATATGCTTCTTCCATAAAACGATGATATATGGGCGGCATTCTTGTACTATCGCTTTCAGTTTCCTCCTGATACGGTGGATTTCCGATTATAAAATCAAACTTCATCCCGTGATTCCCCCTTATTGGCAAATTTATAAATTCAACGCTCCTACCACCCAGCCAGTTCATGATCCGACATTGCGGCTGCGTATTGGCAGCGTCAACATTTTCATTCATTCCAAGCCAGTCGAATATGGACATCTGCCTATACTCGTCCTCCGCCTTGCAGTAGGGGAGCGCCGAGGTCAGTCCGTCCATCTGCCACAGGTTCCATGCGATGATGTTGGTTATCTCCGCATATTCCTTTTTCGTCGGCTTTCGTTTCCATCTGGCTGTCAGATATTCTTCAAACGTCGTCAACAGGTTCACACGGGAAATCAGTACATTGTCCCCCTGAAATTCGTAGCCGTAGGTCGATTGAAACGCCCGCAGCGTCCATTTCAGCCATTCATCTTCCGTGGCCGCATTCTCGTTCACAACACGCAGTTTTCGATCCAGAAGCCCGATCCGCCGCTCTATAGGGATACTCTCGCCGGTTGATACGTCGTAACGGCTCACAAGGTATGGAGCCTCGCCGCAGGTGATCTCCAGCCGCCGGGAATCCACATACCGCTGCCAGCTCTTGCCTTTCGGGAACTCCACCCGCTCCATCGGCTTGCCGTCTTTGGTGAAGACATCCGGCTTGTCAAACCACACCTCATCTGCGTAATCGTTCATCTTTGCGCAGACCCATAAAGGAGTGAACACTTCCGCGTGCTGCCGGGTGCGCTCGAATTGCTGTTCCAGAGCTTTTCTTGCCCGGTTCTTGATAATGCCGGAGTGTTCGCCTGTGATCAGCGGGGCTTTTATCTCTTTGTCCCGCTGGTAGTCAGAGCCCATATCGCTGTAAGCGTCTGTCGCCCAGAGGATATTCGTCTTTGTTGTCTTGTCCGCCAGCAGCCTGTCCAAAAGACCGAGGGAATTTATTCGCAATATTTCGTCTTGTATCCCGATAATCAAAACTTAAATCCCTCCCGTGTAGTCGTGCTGGCAGGGATTTAAGTTCATGTCACATTACCGGCGAAAATGTGTACCATCCTGTAACCTTTTACGCCTTTTCCCACTTTTCGCCGGATAGCGAAAAATTTCTCGACAGAAGTGTGGAAAAGGCGACGGTTTTGTGCTATACTTATTTTGGTTTTATATGCGCATGGGTTTACAGAATGGTACACGTTTCTGTAAAACAGCCTCTGT
>CANQNF010000063.1 GCA_947625125.1 uncultured Clostridia bacterium | reverse complement strand
GTACCGAGAAACAGGATTCGGGAAGTCACGATGATGCTTAAAGCAATCCATGCTCAGGAGAGTAAGGAGGCTGCGAGAAAGAAGGCGAGAGAGGTCGTTGAAAAGCTGCGAGAAATGAAGCTCAACGCCGCTGCGAAAAAGCTTGAAGACGGGATCGAAGAAACGCTTACATATATGGATTTTCCGTCGCAGCATTGGTTGAAAATTCGCACGAACAACGTAATTGAGCGGCTGAACCGCGAGATCCGGCGCAGAACGAGGGTGGTCGGCGCATTTCCTGACGGGAACTCGGCGCTGATGCTCGTTTGCGCGAGGCTGCGCTATGTTGCCGGCAAGGACTGGGGGTGCAAGAGATATTTGTGCATGAAATATCTTGAAAAAACCGCGGAATAATTTCACGGTATCGCTTTAAAGCACTAAACCGCCTCTCGGCATGCCGAGGGTGATAATCCAAAAATATTACTTCATTCTATGGGAATTTGCGAAAAATACTTGACAGTACCTTGGCACGCGGTCATGCCGTCGCAGGAAGTGAGCAATATTTTGGTTAGGGAGATTAGGAAAAAATCGAAGAAGAAATAAATAAAAGAGCTAACCGATTTATCAGTTAGCTCTTACTTTTTGAATAATGAAAAATTGTTGCCAAAGCGTTGCCACGGGGGTGCAACACCGTTCAAAACGCGTATTTACGCGGGTTTATGAGGTCGACGGGTTATTCCCACTCCCCAGATTTCGCCCAATACTAAACAAATTTATTTAGATAATTTGCGTTGTGGTATCTCAGTTATACATTTTGCTCTGTACTATACTGCCCGCTGATGACAAGTTATCATTTTTTTAGTGCCATGATAACCAAAACCAGCGACTTATAGGAGAATATGTGTCCGGTGGCTTGCTCCTTATTTGGTATTATAGCGCAGATTGGGGCGGTTGTCAAGAGGTTTTTATACTACTGAATATTCATATGAGAATAAAATTGGTAAGCAAGTATCTCTGCGCAAATCATAGTCATTTACAGCATTTCTCAATGATTGCTCTGGATTGATCGTTACTAAATCCTGCATCTGTTGTGCCGCTTTTTCCAATTGACTTGATACTTCTTTTGGCAACTTAGGTGAGAAGAAGTAATCTTCAGCATACCACATCAATATTCGATTAATAATTTCAAGCCTTTGTGTAATAGTCATTTTTTTCAGTTCATTTTCAAATGCGATCATGCGAGTGTTTTTATCATCTGAAAAAGTAATAATTACCGATGTGTTTTTAAGCGGAAAAACAGATAAGTGTAGATATTCGACAGAATAGTTGGGATCATAATTATACTGGTCATTAATAACTTCTCTGTTAACACCAGTTATTAATGCAACCATTCCTTGAAATGCAATTGGTACCACATAACCTAATTGATCAAAAGAAATCAAGTGATAATTAGAATTAGCTGATGTCAAGTTGTTCTTAGCATCATTAAAAATGTCATAACATTCCTCTACATCTCTGCTACGTGCGGTTATTTGACTATCGAAGCAGCTATCCATCATAAATGATAATAATGGTTCTTTTTCATGCATCATTTTCTTTATGCTTTTTATCATTTCGATTTCTGTTTCGTGTTTGTTTATATCTCGAAGAGCATTTTTTAAAGCAATCTGGTTGAGAAGCTTGCTACTAGGTGTGGTAGCATATGCTTGTGGATCCTCATAGTCTTGAAATATAGTACCATCGCACTGACGACAAATAATATGAAACGTCCCTGCATTATTAACACCTGACTCAACAGAAAGTAGCTCCGTTCCAACAAGTGCATTAAATGATTTCATTTTACCATTATCTGCAATGTTTTTTAAGCAGAATTGGGGAATGGTATGTGAATTACAAAACGGTGCTTTTTGTCCACATATTAAGCACTCTTCATGTTTAGCTTCGCTTTTTGATTGCTTGATAAATTGTCCTATCATCTTTCTGGCTTCAATTAACTGCTCCTTTGATAAATCGTCAGTGTTCAAATCAGCAAACCACATATTAATTCTCCTTACTGTGCCAACCCATTCTCAGCGATATACTGCATAAACCTCTCGATCATATCATTGGTACGTTTTATAATATCAGCTTCGACGAAGTCGTCATTGGTTTTAGCAAGATTCAGCAGCTCATTGATCTTTGTGCCTTTCTTCTCCTGTTTCCTGCTATTGATATATCCGTTGTAATACTTTTTCTTATCCTCAAAACGATAATCGGAAGCACGGATATTGATTCGCTTTTCAAGCATAGCCTTGTTGCCAAGAGCTTCAAGACTTTTGCTGCTTTCAAGAGAATGCTCCTTATCCTGTCGGCTATTTGCAAAAATATGCTCGATCTCGAATACTGTCTCCAGAGAAAGAAGTTCCTGTGATTCATCAAGGAAAGCCCACCAAGCCAGCATTGCCTTAGTGATCGGACGTGCATTATTGAAACTGAAATTTAGGAAAGCAGCCTTTACAGAGCCTATATCAAACTTGAAATCATCAAAGGACACTGGCTTATCATTGACAACGTTGACCATCTCTGCATACACAGGGGTACGGAGCATATTAACACCCGGATTTGTCACAGCGTATGTCCATATGAAAGCTATGATCTTTTCAAGGAAGGTATCGAATGCATCATCGTCGAGATTACCGTCAGCATCACGGTTATGTAAATAGTATACCGATACGAAATAATACCACATACCGTTTGGAGCATAATTCAGCACAAACAGCTTTCGCAGTATCTTCTCGGAGAACCTGTCCTTACACTGATTGGATACGTCATTCCAGAAATCAGCTAAATCTCGCAAATTTTCAAATGTTTCCTCACTTTTCAATAAGGAATAAGAATTCTTCTCATAGAACTTGCGGAGAGCCTCGGTAGTAGAGCTCTTGATTCCTTGTTTTGCTCTTTCGTAATACATATAACGGGTAAACAGCTCGTCCATTGGGATTCCGGAAATAGGGTGGAATATCTTATTGCTAAGTTCTTCTAACTCTTTCCACTTTTTTTATAAAATCATCCTTTTTGCCCTGTGATGAATAGAACTTGTAGAACTGAGCTTTGAAAATATCCGAATCAGACAAGGGCATACCTCTGTCGTTCAGAGTTGAGAAAATGCGTAATGCGGTATCCTGAGATTCCGCTTCAATGGGGAGTAGGATACAATTATTGATAAGTCTTGCAGGCAGATATGCAAAGTAAGTCGGATAGTCGTTCAGAAATTCATTTATCTTTGCCTGGAAGAAACGGTAATTGATGGCATACTGACTTTTCATACTATCAGGAGCATCGCCGTTTTTCAGTATGCTGAGGAACTGATCTTTCTGAACATCCGTTGCGACCTCTGAGTCGATTTTCAGCTGCGTTTTTATGATCGCACCGAGTTCATCTTTCTTCCAGATGCACTTCTCTACTCGTTCCTGTACTAACTGAGTGCTTGCATCTTTCATTTTCCCAAAACGAGCATAGAAAGCTCTCAGCAGAAGCATAAGAGTTGTTAATCGCTGCTGACCGTCAATGATTTCCTGCTTGCCTTCATCATTCTTGAATGTTACAATCGGACCTAGGAAATATTCATCGGTAGTCTTGAAATTATCGCTATTATTCTCAGGAAACGCAAAAGAGAATATATCATCCCACAAAGTCCTGCACTCAGCCTCTGACCAAGCATATGGACGCTGATAGTCAGGTATCAGGAAATCTGTCTTCGGGTCGCTGAACAGTGCTTCTATCGTTTTCTGATCTATGTTTAATTTTGACATTTATGTTACCTCCATTATTGTTCAGATACACTCTCACCCAAAGCAAATGAGCTGTTGAACTTATTCATACTCTTCATAGCGATTTTCATTGCCTGCACAGCTTCCTCGGTATTCTTGATCTGCTTTTGGAGCTGTTTCTTTTCTTCCTTGTCAGCTACATCGGCTTTGATCTTGAGCTCTACAAGACCTTTTTCAATATCGGTGATGTTCTGAACATACTGCTCATATACCGTGTTCGAGTATGCAATATCGTGCTCGTCGTTCAAGAATATCTCACGAACAGAAACCATGAGTTCAGCTGATTGCAAAATAGTATCTTTCTTTCCGAGGACACCTGCCGTACCGACTGCACCGCCAACTCCTGCACCGACACCAAGACCAAGAACAGCACCGCCGCCAACGATAGCCATAGTGCCTCCTGCCATTCCTAATCCGCCTGCTGCGATCGCACCACCACCGAGATACGCAAGGCAGGCACTTGTCAATGCCGCTCCGCTGAGACCTGCAAAATTCGAGCCTACAAGTGCAACTGCAATAGCAGGGGCAAATGCTCCTGCGGTAGCGATCGCTACAATAGCAACTCCGGCAGTAATGGAAATACTCTTGATAGCGTTTTTCAGTACTTCATTTAGTTCACGAAGAACCTTATCGTGACATTTCCGAAGCCTTGCAATATAGCCTTTCTGGTAAAAACTCTCATTGAAGAATTCATCAAGGAATTTGTCACCGTCTGATTTGCTGTATCCGAACAATGGCAAATGCAGTTCCTTGTATTTCGTGCTGGGTACTTCGTTTCCCTTTTTATCGATCTCTGTGCTGAGAGGATAGTATGGTTCAAAGAGCATTGCTTCCAACAGCGCAAGCCTGAACCATGGCAGCTCAGGTGAATTGCCACTTACCGCATTGTGAAGCTCCTGAACAGTATACCAATGAAGAACGGCGGTTTCATCACCAACAAAAGAAGAAAAACCTTCTTCCATATAATGCTTCCATTCTTCCAGCCATTGACCTTTCAGGTCTGCTTCCTTACCGCCACGATTTACATCATTGATTGTCTTATACAGTTCAAGGTTGTAGAGTATCTGCGTCTGCTCTAAGGTCAGACCGAATTTTCCAATATCCATACCGTCTCCGATCCTGTTATATATGTTGTTATCTGTTTCTGTAAGAGTATTGCGCCGAATATCCTCATACATCTGCTTTATCAGCTTGACATTACGTACTTTCAGATAATTCGTGATCTCGCTGCCGATCGCAACAGCAAATCTTCCGACACCGATATAATTGACAGCAACAAAGTACTTCTGGGATACAACTGCTTCTGCAATATCTACCGTAGAAAAAACAGCGCTTGATATGGTCAGCATTCTAGTGATAGTCGGGTTTTCAAAGGGCTTTACGCTATCCCAATCAATCTCTTTCAGGCGAATATCTCCGATAGACGAGCAATTCAACTTTTTCAGCTCGATTGCAAATCTCCTGATAAAATAGAAACTGCGAACGATACAATCATTTGCTATAACAGGTATTGCATGCTTGCCAAGTTCAGCAACAGCACCGAGCTCCCCACGAAGATCAAACTTGATAACTGTATCTTTGATGATCTGACCGTTCTCATCATGTCGGGCAAATATCGTTCCGTTGAAAACCTTCGAAAGTAATACCGACAGCTTATGATCGCCTATTTTCATGTTTTTGAAAATAGGCAATGCCGATAATTCTTTTGCAAGAGATAGTATCGGACTGGGGATTCCTGTACCGCCCGTGATACCTGCCGTACTGCTCGAACCTGCCATATCGCTGACAAGATGAAAGAACCAAACGACTGTACCCTTGAACAGCTTATCGGGAATATCCTCGCCTATGAACGCCTTGCTCTTATCGGATACAGGCACGACCTTGAATGCGCCGTTCACGTCTGTTCCATACGACATACCTGTAAACTGTGTCAACAAAGAAAATACAAGTCCAACGATTGTTTGATGATGAGCAAAATCACGAAGATGATGCTGTAATCCTCCACCGAAGTCGGGCGTGTTTCCGTCGCTGGGTATGGGAAATTTATCTTCCAGAAACTTGACAGCCTTTTTCAGATCATCGCCCTTAAAGCCGAGTATCTTTGCTGTTTTTTCTACGAACCCATCGACTTTATCACTTGCGAAAGCTCTGCCGTTTTCAAGGCCGAAATCGCCTACCCACAAAATATCGAGCATACCGCACAGAATACCTGAAGCAACCGCCACAAGGTAATCCCACTTATCCGCCTGACTTGAAAGCAGCTCGATCTGCTTATCAAGGTCATATATGACAGCATCAAAATCAGTACGGGCAACTGTTTCTATCGAAGTAACTTTCACTTCAATTGCGTTATTATCCATGATTCCCCTCCTTTAGTGCAAGCACCAGCTTATTATTTATATTATACTATAATTTTGTAAATAAGTCAATCTGAACAAGCATATTTTTACAAAAAGGCTATGCCTGACACAATCAAGCACAGCCTTAATGTCAAATCATATCACACCTACACCATAGCCTCATAAATCGGCTCTCTGGCAATCAGGCGATCCATGTTCTCAAGACCTCTCGCTTTTGCAAGATCACCGACCGCCACTGCTATGAGATACTCCGTATCATTTTCGAGCATCATTCCCACCTGGCGCTTAATTGCTTCCGCTATGGAAAGGTCAAGCTCGGTCAGGTAGCTGAGAATCGTGCCGTCGTTGACCAGCTTTTTCAGCCTTGCAGGACGGTACTCCGCCGAATAGTGCAGATGATACTTGATGTGGTCGGAGCTGAATGTTGTCACGCTCGGCTCGGCATCTGTTGCGTTGTGAGTAACGGTCAAGGCATCGGTGTTGAGAACCCATACAGGCTTGTTCTTGCCGCCCACCTGTACCTTGTCTTTGCTTCTGATGATCATAATTATTCCTCCTGTTATTACAGTCCCCCCACGATTTTTTCTTTCTGATGGCGGACTGTTGTATCTGTTCTTCTTCACGCTGATCCTGAATATGCTCTTGAAGCTGTTTCACCTCAGCGAATTTCTGCGGTTCGCATCTTTTGAACAGACCGATAAATTCAGCCTGTACATCAGCCTTTACTTGCAGAGCTGAAACCTCATGGGTAAGCTCGTTGATACGTCCCGAACGCTCCGCAGCTTTATGCCACATATCATCGTATTCATTCTCTTTCTTCCAGAGAAGTTCACGCAGGTCATATATGGTAAGACTTTTCCTGTGCGAAGCATCAGCCGCTTTCGCTGCGATCTTGCCGAGCTTTTCAACTTTGTCAATGATATCGTCCTTGTGTTTCATGATAGACAGCTTGCCGTCAAGCAAACTGTCAAGCTCCTGCCTGATAGCAAGGCAATCGTCCTCGACCTTGTTGTCTTTTTCAAGGTCGGGCAGATAGCTCATGATCGCATTGACCGTGGCAGTCTTTTTCTCAATCTGAGCATCGAGCTTTTCACTCTTTGCCTGCTTCTCCGAAAGCTCCGCTGCTGCCTGAGCATTCTGCACCGCCAGCTCGTCCGCCTGACTGCGCTTCTCTTTGTATTCCGGTATCTCCAGTGTCCCTCTCGCCTTTTCGAGAGCAAGGGGCTGGATACCGTGTTCAAGGCAGATTTTGTTCAGCACCTCTACCTCGGCAGCTCGCCAACGGGCAATAGCCTGCTTGCCCTCGCCGTATCCCATTTCTTTCAGAGCCTGGGCGATACCGTTCTGAATATCCTGCCCACGCTTGTAGTGACCGACAGGAATGTAGTCGATGTGCAGATGCGGAGTCGCCTCGTCCATGTGCAGGACGGCGTTAAAAACGTAAAAGTTCGGATTGCGATTCTGGAAACCCTCCATGTACTCTTTCAGGCAGTCAGCAACAAGCTGAAAGTCCTCTGTGCCATAGCCGGAATCCTCACGCTTTCCGATCTGAACAACGTCCTCATAAAAGCTCTTACGTTTGTCGGCGGCAGTGCGGACAGTATTGCAGGGCTTCACGCCAAAAAGGTGTTCGTAGTAGCTGCCGTGAACCTTACGGTCGTTACGCTTCTGCTTGGCGTTGTAACGTGCAGTGGATTCAGCAAAAAGCTGATCGTATGCTTCACCGATCGGCTGACGCACGAAGGTGATGTTCTGCGGAGTGCGGAGCGGATCAACATTGTCCGCAACGAACTCCCTGTTATTGTGAGTCAGAGAACCCTTTCCCTGACCGAATGAGATTCTTTTCTGTTTCATAATTTCGCCTTTCTTGTTCGTTGGATTTACTTCTCTCTTTCTACGAAATCCAATCAAAAATCATAGGCATCAACTCCTTTCTTAACCGCTGAGGCGGAAGGACTATCGCCAGCCCTGACGGGCAAATTTTCCCTGAACGACACAAAATATGGTCGCAAGGAAAAAGCTGCGGAGCAGCGGTTACAAGGGTGCAGAGCGCCGCTTGTAACTTTGTAGTACTTGCGGCAGCATCAGACCGCCACAAGAACTACTCCGCCCTGCGGGGCTATCCCTTACGGGAGAAGAACGGCTGTCGGAGCAGCTGAAAATGTGGGTACAATTTTACAGAAATCCGCATTACATTTTTTAAAAACATCATATCGGAAATGATATTTTTTTCAAAAATCTCAGATCGGATTCTGTAAAAACACTCGCTCCGATATCATAAGAATCAGAACGGCGGCTCCTCCTCGACATCGAGAGTTTCGAGCAGATACTCGATCTCATTTTTATAGAGATAGCTCTCATATCCATCGAGGTAGTGAATGTTGCGAGCAACGGCTCCACGAATATCAAGATTGCTTCTTTCTTCAAGGATAGAAGTCAGCGCTTTTACCTTTTCCATATCGGGCATATATTGCACCCCTTTCATAAAAATGATAATCATTCAAACCCTGCGTCGATGTGCGTCGGTGGTGACGATGTTTTAGACACACCTCAAACCATCGACGCATCGACGCACATCGTCACGCTAAAGCGTTGTCGATCATCTGCTGATAAGCTCGGTCATAATCTTCACCTGCAATATCATCAACCGTGTCGGCGCTGATGATGATCTCTCCCTTAACGGCAGGAACACCATCTGCACTTTTTTCGGTTTCTTCTGCCGGTTCAGGCGAGATCACGATCGGTGATCAGCATCGTAGCGGAGCTGAATCAGCTTTGCCTTGTGTGTCCACTTATTGCTGTACTGCACAAAGAAAAGATTATACAGCTTTCCTGCATTGACATTCAGTTTCAGCGACAGGGCATTCGGCTTGATGTCAAGCTCCAGCTTTTCGATAAGCTCGGTCGCCGTACCATCCCAAGTCGGATTATCCGCATTGATGAAATTGCCGATGGCTTCAAGCACTGGCTCAGGCGGCTCCGTGTATTCGGGAGACTTCTCTCCGCTCAGTTCCCAGCACAGCGTTTCTTTGTTTCGGGTGAGCATAAACTTCTTGTCCGGCTGATCTCTGCCAGACACCTCAATAGTCGCATCGCCGTCGGAACGCTTATTCTTATACATGATGAACGCTCCGTCCGCTGCATCGAGCAGACCATTTATCCCCGAAATCCTGTCGAAATTGTCATCAGACTTCTGCTTGCGGGTGTGGTGAACAAGTATCAGGCATATACCCGTCCTGTCCGCAAACGCTTTCAGCCCTGCGATAACATCGTAATCACGGGCATAGCTGTAAGTGTCGCCATCGGCTTCACGCACTTTCTGCTAGGTGTCGATGATGACAACTGAGGTTTCGGGGTGTTCGTTCAGAAACGTACCGAGCTGATCGAGCAGACCTTCGTTCAGCGACTTGGAAGCAACTGAAAAGAAAAGATCGGGCGTTGTCTCTGTGCCGAACATTCGGTACAGACGCTCCTGTAATCTGCGGTAATCATCTTCGAGAGCGAGATACAGCACCGTACACTTGCGGACGGAATAATTCCACATCGGCGTTCCCAAGCTGACATGATAGGCAATCTGAGCCATCATAAAACTCTTGCCGACCTTTGGCGCTCCGACGAACAGATAAGTTCCCGGGTAGAGGAAATTGTCGATGATCGGCGGTTTTCCCGGATAGACCATCTCATAAAGCTCCGGCATCGAAACAGTCTGCATAAAGCCCGGTGCGGATTCACGCTCCGCCTGAGCCTGTGCCTGCATTTCCTGTTCGTACTGCACCTGAGCCTCGAACATTTCCTCGTCTGAGGGGTTGAAATCCTCCCCGTAATCTGGTATAATAGTAGGTGTTAAATCAGGTGACTGCCCGACCTCTGCCGAAGCAGTGGTCATAGGGGCGGTCATTTCTCTTTTATCGGTCATTCTCTATCTCCTTTCAGACCATTCAGAGTTGTTGTGATAAGCTGTATTGTAGACAGCAGCTCATCGTCCACAGCAGAGCCGCTCTTGATTCTTTTCAGCTCACCGAGGACTTCGGCAAGCTGATTTTTCAGAGCCTTGTACACTCTCGGATTGCCCTGCACCACCACATCACGGCACAGCAGCCGCTTCACGATGTAGTCCTGCTTGGTCAGTCCTGAGAGAGCCACAGCGGAATTGATCAGCTGATCTTCTTCGGGCGAGACACGAAAACCGATCGTCCTTGCCCGGAATCTGCCCTTGCTGTCAAGGTTTTTCGCTGACATTAAAATCGCCTCCCTTCTTCAGCTCACTGAGCCTATTAGCCATCTCCGCCTGCTTGGACGGGAACAGACGCGCATAGCGATAGGTGATCTCGATGCTCTCATGTCCCACACGGTCAGCGATAGCAACAGCAGAGAAGCCCAGTTCGATCAGAAGCGAAACGTGGCTGTGACGCAGATCGTGAATGCGGATACGCTTCAAGCCTGTCGCTTTCACGCCCCTGTCCATTTCGTGGTGCAGATAGCTCTTGGATATGGGGAAGATACGCTCGTCGGGTTTCTGGTCGTAGAGCATACTGAAATACTCCTGCATCTTCTCACAAAGAAAATCGGACATTTCAATGGTGCGATTGCTTTTCTTGGTCTTCGGCTCTGTGATGACGTCCTGCCCCTTGAGACGCTGATAGGACTTGTTGATGCGGAGCTTGCGGTTCTTGAAATCGAAGTCCGCAGTCGTGAGAGCCAGCAGCTCACCGAGACGGATCCCGCACCAGTAGAGCATCTCAAAGGCATAGAACGAGATCGGCTTATCCATCATGACCTCGGAGAACTGCATATACTCGTCCTTCGTCCAGAAGTTCATCTCTTTGGCATTCTTCACGCCGATGCTTCCTGCCTTGGCTGCGGGATTGGTACTCAGGTCATAGTAGCGGACAGCGTGGTTAAAAATACACGAGAGCTGGTTATGCAGGTTCTTCAGGTAGGTTTCCGAATAGGGCTTGCCGTTCTTGTCACGGTGACGCAGAAGCTCATTCTGCCACGTCAGCACATCTCTTGCCTGGATGTCCTTAGTGGACTTCTCCCCGAAATAGGGCAGTATCTTCGACTTGATGACACAAGCCTTATGCTCCCAGGTATTCTGCTTCAAACGGGCTTTCATGTCCTGCTCATACAGTTTGTAGAAGTCCTTGAACAGCATATCGAGGTCGCCGCCCTGCTGGAGAAGAAATCTGAGCTCCCAATCCTGAGCCTCACGCTTTGTCTTGAAGCCACGCTTGCACTTCTGATTGCGCTGCCCCTGCCAGTCATCACAGCGAGTCATGACATACCAAGTTCCGTTTTTGTCCTTGTATACGGACATCAGTCCTCCCTCTCTTTCTTTTCAGGTGCTTTCACCGGGCGCTATGCCGAGTACACTCTCTCGTTGAAATACTCACGGTTCACTCTGCCTGTGATGGTGATGTAGCCCTTCGCGTCAAGCTCCTCATTGAGCTGCTTGATGATCTTGTATGCATACGGAACGGAGATCTCCATGATCTCTGCGAGTTCCTCAGCACGGATAAATTTTTCTGACATAGTAGTCAACCCTTTCTTAAAATATTGTTCTGTGTGGTATCGGGCGCGTTTGCGTATCCGATAAGCAAAATTCTCTATCTAAACATTTTTGCTTAGCCTTATTATACTAAATATTTTTGCTTTTGTCAACCCCTAAATCGAAATTTTCTAAATTTTTTTGTTTAGTATCTATTGACTGTCCTAAACAAATATGTTATAATGCAGTAAAGCTACTATCCCGGAGGTGAATCATATGATAGAAGATAAGGTGCTGGAAAGCAGCGTGACTGTGCTCAGAACCCCGCTTGTAGATATTGAAATAGTTGATGAGGAAGATAATAATGTTCCTTTTGATATTGTTGAAAGTTGGAATAGCGACCATGATGTATATATCAATAATGATGAAAACAATATCATTGAGGCGACTGACTATGAAGAAAAACAAATCAGGATAAGAACAGCTTCGCTTGAAATTGGTAAGACGTATTATGTGAAAACCTCTGTTCCAATTGAGAGCAGAGCATCCGATGAACGCCTTTTTACATTTGGTTATACGGAAGGCACACAGACATTTGCCATCAGTCTTCCTGACCCAAACGAATTATCAAAATTACTACCAGACGAATTTGGAGATGAATGGGAATGGTATGGCTTTAATGCAGAAGAATCATCAGGAAAGAAAGCTGTTTCTTTCTATTTGATCGACCGAGAAAAAGAGCATATTTACATAGCAACTGCGTGGATCTGGAATATCCACGATCATATGGAAAACTATGAAAGTGCAGCTGAGGTCTTTACCTGGATAGTATGAGATTTTGCCAAACATAACATAATTAAGGAGTGAACCACCATGAGCATTATAGGAGATAAGATACACCGCATTCGTGATTTCAGAGGAATGACGCAGAAACAGCTCGGTATGGCTGTCGACTTTGACGAGAGGTCCGCCGATGTCCGCATCGCTCAGTATGAATCCGGCACACGCACATCCAAGCAGGCACTTGTTGAACAGCTTGCCGAGGCATTGGATGTGAATCCCCGTTTTCTTGCAGACTATGAGATCCTCGGAGCTGAGGGCGTTATGATGATGCTCTTTGAGCTTGACGAGCATTACCCGATCAGCATTGAGGTCGGCGAAGACGAGGACGGCAACAGAAGAAAGGGCATTGTTTTCGGCTCTATCCTGATGACTGACCTCCTTTCTGAGTGGCAGAGACGAAAAAAGACCTTGCTGACGGTAAGATCAGCAAGGCCGAATATACAGAATGGAATCTTAACTGGCCGAAAACGACCGATGACTGCGGAAAGCATGAACCTGCGAAAGAGTGGCGTAACCTATAAGCCACTTGAACCGCAGAATAATTCCGCTTAGCTCCCTGTTATCAAATTGTTATCACTGAGATTTTGAGACTTCGGAAATGGCGTATCTACGCCGTTTCTGAGGTCTTGTTTATCACTCCCACTCGCTTAAGTTCAAAAAATATACAGTATTTTCTCCTATATCTCGCCTGATTTTAGAGATAAAATTAGATAGGAATTTAGATTATCTCTTTAGAAGTTCTTAAATGTCGGTATAGCCCGTGTTTTCGGGCTTTCCCG
>CANQNF010000062.1 GCA_947625125.1 uncultured Clostridia bacterium | reverse complement strand
AAAAAACAGGACCCCTCGCGGAGTCCTGTCTTTGTGTTTTCTTTTTCCGAATTACTCGGCCTCGGCCTCAGTCTCGGTGTACTCATAGTAGGTGGTGTTGGCGCCCGCGATGGGGTCAACATCGGCGTACTGAGCGACGACTTTCTGGGCGGGATCGAAGATCATGAAGCCTTCGATGACGGAACCGCCGTCAGGAGTGAAGTCGATGAAGTAGGTGCCCGCGTCGGGATCGTTGACGGCGACGGAGAACGTGCCGGAGACGACCTCAGGAGTTTCCATAACAGTGAAAGTGATGGCAAGGTTGCCGGTGTTGGCGTCGGCGTCATAGCCGGTGAACTCGGCCTTGTAGGTGCCGGACTCGCTGGCATAAGTGCCGGCAGGAGCAACCAGGGTCTCGCCGCAGGCGGTGAGGCATACCATCGCCATAACAAGAACAAGAGCTAATGAAATAATTTTCTTCATGGTAAATTATCCCCCGATAGAAATTAAAGTCGATTTTGCTAATCGCACTCTTATTATAACCCTTTAAAAATAACTTGTCAATAAAATATTTCCAACATTGTGAGAATTGCATATTTTTTTCTTGATAATTTGTTAGTTTTTCCAACAATTTATAGCCCGAAATTTGTAATTTTCTGTAAATCAGTCCTCGGGGCGGCTGAATATACTGTCCTTTTTATTATTATTTATGTTTTATGCATTCCCGCGCCGCCATAATCCGACCGCTTTTTTTATCAAAGGGTGCTATTGTTTAAAAAGGAAAATTAAGGTTTAATTCTTTGTCAGCAGCCCGCCGGTGGTCGCAAGATATTTTAAGATGTTTCGGCGCGTGACGATCCCGATGTAGCTTCCGTCGTCGTCTATTACCGGCACGAAGTTCTGGTTCATGGCGACGCTCACAACCTCGGCACGCGACGCCGTTATCTTCACCGGCTTATACTCCCTCGTCGTTCTTAGAGGGAAGATGTCCCGAAGCTTCAAATTCTCCGCCCTCGCCATCGATACCCCCTCGGGACCGTTCAAATCGATAAGGTACCAGAGAAAATCCCCCTCCCCTATCACGCATACATATGCCCCGTCGCGGTCTATTACGGGTATTCTTGTGTAGCCGTGGGCGCGCATCTTTTCGAGGGCCTGCCTCACGGTATATTCGTCGTACAGAAACGCCGTGTCCTGTTTCGGCGTCAGAAAATAAGCAATATTCATAGTTACTCCGTTAGTCAGTGCTCTATCCAAGATATTCTTCGAGGCAGAGTCCCGAGTCCATCACGGCTTTTGCGCTCTCGAGACCCACATAGCGATAGTGCCAGGGCTCGTAAATATAGCCGGTGATGTCCTCCTTGCCCTTGGGATATCTTAAGATAAATCCGTATTCGGTGCAGTGGTTTATGAGCCAGTCGAATTCCTTGGTGTCTTCAAATTCCTCGTATGTATCCCAGTGGCCGGCGTCGATTATATCTACCGCAAGACCGGCGTTGTGCTCGCTTCCGCCGGGAGGCGCTATGTTAATCGATACGTCGTATACCGCCTCGTCATAGCTCATCCCCATATCCTCCATGCGCTGTTTGACGTTCCTGTCGAATAAATTTTTCTGGTATTCGACGGTGCGGTAGGCAGAAAGAACTTTTAAATCTATCCCGTCCTTTTTTGCGGCCTCTATCATCTCACGGCAGTGCTCGGCGGCAACGGCTTCAAGCTCGTAGCTCCCCTGCACGAAAGACGTCTCTATTTCATAATCGTCCGGCAGAAAAACGTCCTTGTTCACGACAAAGAGATAGTCGCTGTCCTTTTGGAAATAATATCCCTCCGGCAGGTCAAGCTCCTCCTTTTCTATCTCGGGCTTCTCAAGCGAGAGATACTCTGCATATGCGCAGGCGTTCGAGCCGTTAAAGCGTATCACATACCATTCTCCCTCGGGAGTTTTACCGACGACCTCGGCTTCGTCGCCGGGATTGAGCTGACCGACGACCTTTGAATCGGTGCTCGGAAGCTCCCTCACGTTTAAAGTGTCGGTGGCGTACATGACCGCCGAAAATGGTTCAAATGCAAAGTCAAGGGGGTCGGTCGTGACCTCGGGTACGGTCTCGGGCGCGGCTGTCGTTTCAACGGTCGTTTCTATAGCGGGTTCCGTTTCCGCAGTCGTCTCGGCCGAAGCCTCGGTCGCGGGCGCAGTCGTTTCGGGGAGCATATCCCCCGACGTCAGATTTTTTTCACCGGCCGCGCATCCCGCAAGCAATAACGCCGCAAAAATCACGGCAGTAAACCTCTTCATTTTAATTACATCCTTTTTAACGGCGCCCGATATTATATGCTCAAAACATTTAAAAAATAACGGCCGCCGGATATTTCCACGGTAAGTATACCACATCCTGCCGAAAATTTCAATAACAAAACGATTAAGATTATATTACAATTCGGTAAAAACCGTATGAAAGGAGAAAATATGAAAAATTCCGACAAAAATCCCGGGGAGTTTGCTTTTGGGGCAGTTGCGGCGGCTGCGCTTTTTTCGGCGCTGACTCTTTTTTCGGGAGCATTAGCGTCCTCGCCGAGCTGCTCGGAATTTGCCGAGGGCCTCGCGGTCATGTCGGCAAAGCTGAATTATTTTTCCGAGGACGCGCCCGCGCAGGACGATGAAACAACCATGCCGAAAGAGGAACCCGTGAAAATCAGCCCACGGCTCTCGAGAAGCCTTATATCGCTGTCCGGCTTCGGCGGCTGGGACTCTGAGGCCGCTCCCGAGGAAAAGGACGAGCCCGAGGAAGATGAACAAGATAAAACTGAAAATCCGTCCGGAAAAATCGTCCGCAAGACCTATACCTACCGCACGTCCGATACATACCTTGAGCTGCCGGGAGGCGGGCTTATAAGAAACTGCACCGATATAGATTCGGGGTATCTTTTGGAGCAGTGCGCAAAAAAGCCGGATTTTTCGGCGGATACTTCGGGCATGCCGTTCGTTCTTATCATGCATACCCACACGACGGAATGTTATGAGGACGAAATAAGCGACAGCTACGGTGAAAACAGCGTCTCCCGAACCACGGACCTTGACAAAAGCGTGGTGGCCGTCGGTGAAAAAATCGCGGACGAATTGAGGGCGGCCGGGATAGGGGTCATACACGACGAAACGGTGCACGACTACCCAAGATACACAGGAGCATACGACCGAAGCGCGGAGACTGTCAAAAAAATTTTAGAGGAAAACCCGACCGTTAAAATCGTCATCGACGTCCACCGCGACGCCATCGAGGAAAACGGCACAAGATATGCCCCGGCAGTCGAGATAAACGGCGTAAGCGCGGCACAGGTCATGATGATATGCGGGTGCACGAACGTGCCGCAGTACCGCTATAATCTGAGGATAGCTTCGAGGCTCCAGTCAAAGGCCGAGGGGATGTTCCCGGGGCTCACGAGGCCGATTCTTTTCGATGAGAGAAACTACAACCAGGAACTCACGCACGGAAGTTTTCTTATCGAGATGGGCTCGGACTCGAATTCCCTCGGGGAGGCGCTTTACAGCGGGGAGCTAATAGGAAAAGCCCTCGCCGAGACGATAAGGGAGGGCTGGTGAATAGGGGGTAGAGGGTAGAAGCGGAGAGGAAAAGCAACACGCCAAGTCTTAAACTTTTCTTTAGATTTTTGTTCGTTCATAGAAATGTAAAAGCCCCTGTCGTCCCTACGTTTGGGAAAGGGGATGAGGAAATTTAAGCCAGTGTGAGCAAAGCGAATACTTTTTCTCAGTTTGGACGGGCTCCCCTTTTCATTTCTTGTATGCGAACGCCCCGCATGTGCATAGGTATTATAAAAGCCGCGTCGGTCCTCGGGCCAGATACGGCTTTTTTAATCGCTTTAATTCTTCAGACTATGCAGCGGGGCGGGGATCTGTCCGCCGCGGTTTATAAATTTTTCCGGGGAGCTGCCGCTTATTTTCATTATCGGCGCGTGGCCGAAAAGCCCGCCCCAGTCGAGCTCCTCGCCCTCTTTTTTGCCGATGGCGGGGATGACCCTTACGGCGGTGGTCTTTGAATTTATCATGCCTATCGCGGCCTCGTCGGCGATTATTCCCGCTATCTGATCGGCAGTCGTATCGCCCGGAATGGCTATCATATCAAGTCCTACCGAGCAGACCGCCGTCATCGCTTCGAGCTTTTCAATCGAGAGCGCGCCTATCTTCGCCGCGTCTATCATGCCCGCGTCCTCGGAAACGGGAATGAACGCCCCCGAGAGCCCGCCGACCGACGAGCATGCCATGACCCCGCCTTTTTTAACGCTGTCGTTCAAAAGCGCCAGGCATGCCGTTGTTCCGGGCGCACCGCAGTGCTCAAGGCCTATTTCCTCTAAGATATGCGCCACGCTGTCGCCGACGGCAGGCGTGGGCGCGAGTGAAAGGTCGACAATGCCGAACGGCACGCCCAAGCGCTCCGAAGCGGTAACGCCGACGAGCTGTCCCACTCGGGTTATCTTGTACGCGGTGGTTTTGATAATGCCGCAGACCTCGTTTATGTTTGCGTCGGGGTGTTTTGCTAAAGCTGCGCGAACGACTCCCGGCCCCGAAACGCCGACGTTGATTATGCAGTCCGGCTCGCCTACGCCGTGGTAAGCGCCCGCCATGAACGGGTTGTCGTCGACCGAATTGCAGAACACGACCAACTTGGCCGCCCCGAAGCAGTTATTGTCGACGGTGGCCTCGGCGGTTCGGCGGATTATTCTGCCCATAAGCTTGCATGCGTCAAGGTTTATGCCGGTCTTTGTCGAGCCGATGTTTACCGACGAGCATACCCGTGAAGTCTTTGCCAGGGCCTCGGGAATGGATTCAATAAGCTCCCGGTCGCCCGCCGCGAAACCCTTTTGCACGAGCGCCGAGTATCCTCCTATAAGATTTACCCCGACGGCTTCGGCGGCCTTATCCATCGTGAGCGCGAATTTTACCGGGCTTTGGCGGCACGCCGCCGAAACGATGGAGATAGGCGTGACGGAAATCCTTTTGTTGATTATGGGAATGCCGTACTCTTTTTCGATCTCCTCGCCGACCCTGACGAGGTCTTTAGCGCGCGATGTTATCTTGTTATAGACCTTTTCGCAGGCCGCGTCTATATCGCTGTCTACGCAGTCCAAAAGCGAAATGCCCATGGTTATGGTGCGGATGTCGAGACATTCGTCCTGTATCATCCTTATCGTTTCCAGAATATCGGTTATGTTGAGCATAATAATATTCCCCTTATCAGATATGGTGCATGGAGTTGAAGATATCCTCGTGCATGACGTAGATGGACAGCCCGAGGCTTTTGCCGAGCTCGCTCATTTTGTCCGAGAGCTCTGCAAGCGGGATGGAGAGCTTGGTGATATCCACGAGCATCACCATGGCGAAAACATCCTGCAAGACCGACTGAGTGACTTCGGTGACGTTGGCGTTGCAGTCGGCGCAGATGGCCGATACCTTTGCGAGTATCCCGACGGCGTCCTTGCCGATGACCGAAATAACAGCTTTCATAGTTCTTCCTCCGATATATATGATTTTTTGCGTTTTATAATAACAGCCCTGCGGCCAAAGAGCATTATAACACATTAAAAGTGAAATTGCAAGGGCTAAAACAGATGCGTCCTTTTAGGCCGCATCAAGAACACAGAAGTCAGAAGTCAGAATTTCAAGGTGTCGCCTGCGGCGACGATTTTAAAAAAATGAATAATGTGGGCGGTTTGGACACTCCCCCCTCTAATTGCCCCTTGACAACCCCCGGAAAATATATTATAATTACTGTTATATCACGTATGTTATAAATCAAAATTAAAAGGAGATGGCGCCATGCCGCCGAAAGCTAAAATTACGAAAGAGATGGTCGTCGAGGCGGCGTTTTCTGTCGCACGCGAAACGGGCTGGGAGAACATCAACGCCCGGACGGTCGCCGAAAAGCTCGGGTGCTCCACGCAGCCCGTCATGTACTGCTTCGCGACGATCGACGACCTGAAAAAGGCCGCCTACAAACGGGCCGACGACTTTCACTCCGAGTACCTGATGAACGTCGGGGGGCCGCAGGTCATGCTCGAGATCGGGCTCAACTACATCCGCTTCGCGCTCGAAGAACCGCGGCTTTTCCGGTTTTTGTTCCAGTCGGATTATTTCGCGGGAGCGACTCTTTTAGAACTTATCGACGCCGACGAGCTTATGCCGGTGCTTTCGGCCATGCAAAACGCGGTCGGCGGCAGCATTGCCGGGGTAAAGGAAATTTTTGTAACAGTTTTTCTTTTTGCGCATGGGTATGCGAGCATCATCGCAAACAACTCTTTAAAATACGACGAAAACGTCATAAAAACACAGCTGACCCGTGCCTACAAGGGCGCGATAGCGGCAGCCGGGGAGGAATCATAATGAAAAATAAAAAAAGCATTGAAAGCAGAAAAAAGGCGGTTTTGCTGACGGGTATCGGCGTCGCGGTGATGATCCTTCTGACGGCGACAAAGGCCGTTCCCGGCTTAAATGCGGCGGGTCTTTCGGTTTTTGTCGGGATCGCGTTTTTCTTCATCGTCGAGGCCGTCGGCAGGCAAAAAGGCCCCGATTCGGGCCTGAGATTCAATACGGTCATGGCGGACCTCAAAAAGCCGGGCGTGATAGTCTGGGCGCTGCTTCCCGTTTTTAGCGGCATTGCGGCCGCCGCCTTGGGAGCGCTTATTTTCGGCGACGAATATGGCATTCACGTCGTCGGGCGCGCAGGGTATATTTTAGCCTTTGACAAGGCGTTCCTGCTCGTGATTGAACTCGTCGTCGCGGCGTTCGGCGAGGAGATAGCCTACCGCGGGTTTTTCCTCGGAAAAGGGATGAAAGCGGCGCCGTTCTGGGTATGCGCGGTCCTGTCCTCGGCGGTTTTTGCTCTCGGACATATCTCCGAGGGAAGCGCCGGGGTCGTTATGTTCGACGTTTTGTCGGTATTTGTCGACAGCCTGATTTTCTCGATGGTATACCGAAAATCCGGCAACTGCGTGGTAAGCACGATTTCCCATATTATAGCAAACGCCTTTGCGCTCGTCGTCCTGACTGTCGGGATGTAAAAAGCGCATTATTGACTTTTTATCATTTATAAGGAGGTCCAGATATATGGTCAGAGAGATCGCCGAAAACGAATTAAACGACCTGCTGCGGCTGTATTTGCATCTGCACGAGAAGTCCCTGCCGGAAATGGATGAGCATTTAAAAAGGACCTGGGACTGTATCCTCAAAGACGAAAATCATCATATCATCGTCAACGAAATCGACGGAAAAATAATTTCCTCCTGCGTATGCGTAATTATCCCGAATTTGACAAGAAACGTCCGGCCCTATGCTATAATTGAAAACGTCGTCACACATTCCGATTTTCGCAGAAAGGGTCACGCGACGGAGTGCCTTAATTTTGCCAAAGAAATTGCGCAAAAAAGCGGCTGCTATAAAATCATGCTGCTCACCGGTTCAAAGGACGAGGCCACGCTTGATTTTTATAAAAATGCGGTGTATAACAGCACGGACAAAACGGCGTTTATTCAATGGCTTGAATAATTATTGACCCTTAACAAAAATCATGCTATAATACCCCTATATCCACAAAGGAGGAATGTTTATGCAAAAAATCAAAAAACTTGCTGCGATTCTTTCGACCGTGGCGCTTATCGCCATGCCCCTTAACGTTTTCGCGGACGACCCCGTCTATCAGCGCGGCGATACCATCCGTTTTCAGGACGCTTCACTTATCCTCAGCAAAGAGCAAATCGAGCGTTTTGACGAGCTGCGACTGACCGACGCGATTTTTGTTGAAAAGGGCAATTATACCGAAATCACACCCGTTTTTAAGGATTGGGTCGACGAAAACGGCGTGGAGCATGAGGAAATGAGCCTCGCCGTGACGGACAACTGCGGCTACGGTCAGTTGGGCTCCACGCTGTTTTATGATTTCATGACGTCCGACGAGGGGCACGAGCTTCTGGCCGCACATCCGGGCTGGACGATAATACACAAAAACGGCCGCTTTGAGACGCTCGTGCTGCCCGGAAAAGAGCCCGAGGACGACTTCTATCTCGACTTGGATTCTTACTATTACGACGTGATAGCAGACGGTCAGGACAAGGTGATACAGGATTATATGATACCCGGCTGGGAGGCGCTTTTCCAACTTAAGGAAGAATATGAATTTTACGCTTCTTTGACAGAACCGGTCCAGGGCGGCGCTTCGGTGCACAGATATAACCGCGACGGAAGCTATTTTAACGGCCTGAAAAAAGCCCCGGTAAGCGGCTTTTGCGAGCAGTACAAGGACGGAAAATCGGTCGGCGCATACACCGGCTACACAAAGTCAAAATCCGGCCGCAGGTACTATCTGAACGGCAGGCTGATAAAGAACAGCTGGCTTAAAGTCAATGGCGAGCGCAAATACTATGCCGGGCCCGACGGATATTTTCTGACCGGCCGGGCGGAGATAGGCGTCTCAAAGCTCTACCGCTTCAATGAAAAGGGCGAATTTACCGGGGAAATCAAATAATATTTTTGGAGGTCTTTGTCATATGAAACGCGCGCTAAAGCCCCTCTTCAATAAGAAAACAAGCCCGCATAATCTGACTCAAAGCCGCCAGCTTCATCGTTGGCGGCTCTTGCATTCCACAAAGGAGTGCAAACAAAGCGTTAAAACTTGCTTTTCGCCTGCCCTCGGCAAACAAAGCGTTAAAACTTACTTTTCGCCTGCTCTCGGCGGAAACGATAGCCTCGGTTGGCTCAAAGAGTTTTAAATGCGTTGTTTTACGATAGCCTCGGTTGGCTCAAAGAGTTTTAATCGCGTTGTTTAACGACCGTTCCGGTCGTCTTGTTGACAAAGTATTGCATATGATGTGCTTCGCAGCATCCGCTGGACGCTCTTGTTTTCTTATCTCAGAGGGCCTACCCGCCTGCTTTTTGCGCATATAAGTGATAAATCGGGGTTTAGCGCACAGCCCGATAATGCTTGAATCCGTCCTTTTCATCAATGAACTGAAATCCTGCTTTCTCAAGCACATGCTGACTGCGGGTATTCTTCACAAGCGTATAGGCGCACACCGCGTCTACATTCAGGTTCTCAAAGGCATATTCCAGCGCCAGCCGAGCTATCTGTGTGCCGTACCCCAAACCTTTGACAGAATCGTTCTGCATATGGAAGCCGAACTCGCATTCCCGCTTTTCATTGTCGATGTTTTTCAGCTGGACGTGCCCGATAGTACGTCCGTCCATCATCGCCGCCAATTCTAACCTGCCGGGCACTTGCTTGCGTTTAAAAAAGTCGTCGACATCCTCCTCGCTATACACATAGCGTTGAAACTCGCTTTCGTCCTCGTATACAGCCGGGTCGCTTTCATGCTCGCGAAAAAACTGATGGCAAAGTTCTCTCGTCATAATACAAAGGGATATTTCTGCCACAATAAACCTCCTGCATTACACAAATCCCGATTTATCACGCAGGCTGTCATTTCGCCCGCCCGCCTGATTATTTCTTTCTCTTTATATACCTCTCCTCCTCGGAAAAGACGCAGCCGCAGTATTTCTGCATATAAAATCCCATCTCACGGGCGCGCTGCTGGCCCTCGCGAAAACGCGGCCGGAAGTCGCGGTACAAAAGCTCTATCCCGTACTCTTTGGCGGCGCGTTCTCCGACCTCCTTTAAAAGCTCGTGGTTCTGGTACGGGCTGACAAAAAGGGTCGTGGTGAAGCTGTCGAAGCCGTTTTCCTTTGCAAATCTTGCTGCCTCGAAAAGCCTTATTTCATAGCATTTTCCGCAGCGATTCTCAAGCTCGGGGTAGATGGCCCTGACAAAATCTCTTAAACCGTAAAAGTCGTTCAGTTTAAGTTCCATGCCGATTTCCCGGGCATATTTTATCAGGCAGTCACGGCGGGCTCTGTACTCGGTGACGGGGTGGATATTCGGGTTGTACCAGTAACCGACGGGCTCTATCCCCTCGGTCCGCAAAGTATCTATGCACGTCACCGAACAGGGCGCGCAGCAGATATGCAAAAGTGTTTTTTCAGCCATTTTTATCCTCCTTTATGAGTTCAAACGCGAGGCGCTCCGTTCCGTCGTCGGTCAGGATTATCCCGCAATACTTAAATCCTCTGGCGCTTAAAATATGCCTCATCGGGGCGTTTTTCTCGTGGGTGTCTATTCTTATGTCGTTTATTTTTTTGAGGCAGAATTCAAGCGCGGCGTCAAAGACCCCGTGCCTGCCGTCGTCGGCCGCTATTCGGTGTATAACGCCGTATTTGCCGCTTCCCCGCCATGCCCCGTCGATTTCGAGGTATGTGGGGTCGTCGCCGGTGATGAACGCAAAAACGCCGGCGATCTTTTCATCGCATATGACATAACTCCTGCCGAGCTTCACGTCAAGAATCACCGTCTCGGCAGGCGGCCTGCTGTTCTTCCACTGGTCGGGATTGCCGCCCTTTTTCATTCGCGCTCTCGCATGCTCATATATTTCAAAAATTTCCGGCAGGTCCCTTTCGGCGGCATGTCGTATCTCATACATAAAAATCCACGCTTTCAAAATCTTTTACGATTTTATTGTATCACGAAAACGTATTTTTGTCCATACCCCCGCATAAACTATTCCCAAAAACACCGGGAGGTTTATTTATGGTATCAAATGTCAAGGATAAAATAAAATACGACAACAGGTTAAAGGCGGTGCTTTTAACGGCTCTGCCCTTGGTCGTCGGCGGGCTCTCCGCCGCCATCGCCGGAGATATGTCGTCAAAGGACTACGCCCAGCCGCCGCTTTCCCCGCCGGCATGGGTCTTTCCCGTGGTCTGGACGGTCTTATATCTTATGATGGGATTTGCGTCCTACTTAGTTTATCGGGACTGCGACTATCTTCTGAACGACGCGATGAAGTGCTTTTTCTACCAGCTTTTTGTAAATTTCTGCTGGTCTATAGTCTTTTTCAGGTTCGAGCTTTACACGGCTGCGGCCGTCGTTTTGGGCGCGCTGCTTCTTCTGACCATAGGCACGACCGTGCAGTTTTTCGGCGTGAACAAGACCGCCGGGAAGCTTATGCTGCCCTATCTTGCATGGCTTGTCTTTGCGCTGTATCTTAACATCGGCGTGGCGGTGCTGAACGCTTAAAACCGGGCTATGATATGAAAACCCCGACCCGCTGCCCCTCGCTCAGGGGTTCGGGCCGGGCTTTGCGCTGTCCGCGGGCGGCGGAGCCCGCCCCCGGCCCCTTTGGGGCCGGGGCCCCGTCGGCGAAGCCGACGGGGGCGTTTGGCGAAGCCAAATGCGGGCTCCGCCATCCCAAGCCGCCGGCCGTGCTCGCACCCCCTGCCCCGCGGCCCGGCCCTACCCCTGAAGCTCGGCGCGCAGCTTGTCGATGGCCTTTTTCTCGATCCTCGATACATAACTTCGGGAGATCCCCTCAAGCCTTGCTACCTCTCTCTGGGTCAGCGGCAGGCTCCCCGCAAGCCCGTACCGAAGCGCTATTATCCGGCGCTCCCGCTTGTCAAGGCACTCCGAGATTTTTCTTCGCAGAAGCTCCGAGCCTATTCTCAGATCGACCTCCTCGGCAAGGTTTCCCTCGGCCGGGAGAATGTCGATAAGGGTCAGGGCGTTGCCGTCCTTGTCGACGTCGATCTGCTCGCCGAGACGTATCTCCCCGGCGGTCTTTTTAAGCGCCCGAAAGTGCATGAGGATCTCGTTTTCAATACACCTCGAACCGTAGGCCGCGAAACGGTTTCCCTTGCTCGGGTCGAACGTCGAGACGGCCTTGATGAGCCCGACGGTGCCGATGGAAATGAGCTCCTCCTGGTCCTCGGGCGCCGCGTAATATTTTTTGACGATGTGCGCGACGAGCCTTAAATTGTGAAGTATAAGCTTCTCGCGCGCAGACCTGTCCCCCATGGCGCAAAGCCGAAAAAGCTCGGCTTCCTCTTTCGGCGGCAAGGGCTTCGGGAACGCGCTCTTTTCCTCGATGTGCAGAGCGAACCACAGCATTCCCGAAAGGATAAGATCAAAAAGCTTTGAAAGCATAAAAATTCCCCCTTACGCATGGATATGCGAAAGAGGGGAAAATTATTACATTTTTACAGCTCGCCCGCCCGAAAAGCCTCGTAGCCCTCGTAATAGTAGCTTCGGTCTACGCCTTTCATATAGACCTCACGGCTGTTTATATCGTCGGTCAGGGCGCTTTTCAGCAGGTGCTTTATCTCCAGATCCTTGACCGGGCTTCTCTCCATCGCGAGAAGATAATCGTCCTTGTCGATACGGCTCCAGTCCACGACCCTGCGTATCTCTGTTTTAAGCATCAAATCAAGCCAGATTCGCATGCTTCTGCCGTTGCCCTCACGAAAAGGGTGCGCGACGTTCATTTCGACGTATTTTTCAACTATTTCATCAAAATTTGTCTGCGGCATTTTCTCTATTTTCTTAATGGCTTCGTCAAGATACATCACCGGGGCAAAGCGGAAATTCCCCTTGGCGATGTTGACCGTCCGAACTTTACCGGCAAAATCGTAAATCTCGTCAAAGAGGTACTTGTGGATTGCTTGCAACGCCGAGAAACTGCCCGGGGTGAGCGTATCTAAAATTCCGTTTTCAAAGAGCTCCGCAGCCTTTTTCTTGCTGATTTTCTCTTCCTCGCGTGCAAGCTCAGCGGAATTGCTAAGACCTAATTTGTTTTCGAGCATAGAGTACCTCCTTGGGGTGGGATATGATTATTATTACACGACACGCCGAGAAAAACAAGAGGCGAAATATTTCTTGGCGGATAAACGTATTTGCGTTACCGAAGAAGCAAAGTCAATTATAGATGTAATCAACGACATTAATATTCATACTATAAACTATGACGATAATAAACGTACAAAGGAATTATTAGATTGTTTTAACAAGCATAATATGCTCATTTTGTCTGTGCGGGAATCTTGCTGGAGTTTACTTTCAAAAATGAAGCTAAAATCTGCACACATGTTAATCACAATAAATATCCCCCGGCGTAGCCGGGGGTTTTTCTCTGACGGGCAAAGCCCTGTTCTACTGGCCACGCCTAAAGGCGTAGGTTCGGTGGGAGTGGCCATTCCGCCCACATTAAAAATTTTTTTGCATGACGATTTGCCGTTACTAAACGCTTTTCACTTCTCCCTTTTAATTTAAATGTGGCCGCTTTAGCCGCTCCAGGTTCGGTCTGGCCCTTGCATTTCTTATGTTACTTGCTACCCGTTAACGGTTAGTTTATGTAAAGCTTTGCATAAACGAGTTTATGTAAAGCCGTATAAAATGTAGAGTTTCTTTCAGAAACGCAGTAATCATGCATAACTAATATCACCTTTCTTAA
>CANQNF010000061.1 GCA_947625125.1 uncultured Clostridia bacterium | reverse complement strand
CTTGTGGAGGTCGTGGAGGTCGTGGCTCCGCCGCGCTTACAGATTGGCCACACTCCCACTCTCTCCCACTCTCTCCCACTCTCTCCCACTCTCTCCCCCGACCGAAGCCTCCGCCTTGGCGGAGGCTTCGGTCGGGACGGCTATACGGTTTCGGAATACAGTTCGTAATATAATCGCCCACCCCCCCCATCATGCAAAACCGCCTTCTAAAGGAGTTTCGCGAGCCCTTTTCGACCCATGGGATAGCCTGTTTCGCACTTTTTTTTCAAAAAACGGTACCAAATCGAAAAATATGGTTATATTTGCACGCTCGAAAACAGAAGGAGAGATGCCGGAGTGGTCGATCGGGCCGCACTCGAAATGCGGTGTACGGGTAACTGTACCGGGGGTTCGAATCCCTCTCTCTCCGCTGAACTAACCGGACAATACCGGACAATAAGCAGACAAGTCCCACAAATTCAATGATTTGTGGGACTTTTTTATCCCCTTGTGTCTGCCTTAAAGTACACCTTTTCGCCCCTAAAAGACAAAGTTCGTAACCTAACTCGTACCCCCGACAAACAAAAACGGAAAGGGGGTACAGATTGTCCGAAATTGGCGAAGTCCTGTCGCTATTTGGCTTGCCTGCATAGAACTCATTTTTAGAGAATTACAATAGTTTTGCAACTTAAAAAGTGAGTTATGAAATCGACATTCAACATTTGCTTTTACGCAAAGAAAGACAAGCAGAAAGCCAACGGTGCGTACCCCCTTTTCGCTCGTATTACAGTGGACGGCGTGGCGAGCCGTTTTAACACCAAGTTGGACGTGCTGCCCTCTATTTGGGACGGCAAAATGGGCAAGGCTACCGGACGTACTGCGGAAGCCAGCCGCATAAACCGTATGCTGGATGATATAAACGCATCCTTGAACACCATTTACCACGAAATGCAGCGGCGTGACAACTACGTGACCGCTGAGAAAGTGAAGAACGAGTTTTTAGGTCATAGCGAGAGCCACGAAACAATCCTTACCCTGTTCCAAAAGCACAATGACGATGTGAAGCAATTGGTCGGCATATCCAAGACGATAGCGACCTACCGTAAGTATGAAGTCACCCGCCGCCACCTTGCCGAGTTCATTCAAAGCAAGTACAACGTATCGGACATATCCATTAAGGAGATTACCCCGATGTTCATTACCGATTTTGAGTTATACTTGCGTACCGCCTGCAAGTGCGGCTACAACACCACCGCCAAGTTCATGCAGTTCTTCAAGCGCATCATCATCATTGCCCGCAACAATGGCATACTGGTGAACGACCCGTTTGCCAATTATAAAATCCGGCTGGAAAAAGTGGACAGGGGCTATCTGACAGAAGACGAGATTAAAATTATCCTTAAAAAGAAAATGGTTTCCGAACGGCTGGAACACGTTAGGGACTTGTTCATCTTTGCCTGCTTCACCGGGCTTGCCTATATAGATGTAGCCGGGCTTACCCAAGACAACATTCGCAAATCCTTTGACGGCAACCTTTGGATAATGACAAAGCGGCAAAAGACGAATACGGACGTTAATGTACCATTGCTGGATATTCCCAAGATGATTTTGAAGAAGTACAAGGGCAAGTTACCGAATGGCAAGATACTTCCCATAATCAGCAATCAGAAGCTAAACGCCTACTTGAAAGAGATTGCCGATGTATGCGGAATTAAAAAGAACCTGACATTCCACCTTGCCCGGCACACGTTCGCAACGACCACCACACTATCAAAGGGCGTACCCATTGAAACGGTTTCCAAGATGCTGGGACACACCAATATCGAAACGACACAAATTTACGCCCGCATCACTAACAGCAAGGTAGGCAGCGATATGCAGGGGCTTGACAAGAAGTTTGTCGGCATCGAGAAGATTTACAAGGAAGTCGCCATGTAATCTTGATTATTGGGAACTGGTCACAAATTGTGACCAGTCCTTACTATTATTCCAACATTACTTAATTCCCTAAAATATACGATTATGGATTTACAGATTATCCAAAACAAGATTTTTGAAGTCAGAGGTTGCCGGGTGATGCTCGATTATCATTTGGCAGAACTCTACCAAGTGGAAACACGAGCCTTGAAGCAGGCGGTCAAGCGCAATATCGAGCGTTTTCCCGGTGATTTTATGTTTGTTCTCACCCAAGAGGAAGCTAACTTACTGTTATCCATAGGGGTGTCACAAAATGTGATACCCCCTGCTTACAACTTCGGCGTTGCTATGCCTATGGCTTTTACCGAGCAGGGCGTAGCCATGCTTTCTTCGGTTCTCCGCTCCAAAGTAGCCATAGAAGTAAACATTTCAATCATGCGGGCTTTTGTCCTCATGCGCCAAATGGTAATCGGTTACGAGGAACTGTTAAGGCGCATCGAGGAATTGGAGGTAAGCACCGATGCGCAGTTCAACGAACTGTACCAAGCCCTTACCCAGCTTTTGAGCCAGTCGAAACAACAAAAAGAACGCCGTCCGGTAGGTTTCGTTACCTATAACCGTGACAAGAACGAATAGGTAACGATTTCGGTAACGATTTTCCACCTAACAAACTATATCCCAACAAAGTACATTCTTTCACCTTGCGGGCAGTCCACCGACTACCCGCATTTTTTATATCCCTTTCCCACTGGCACATTCCCCGAAACGCCAGCCGTGCGTGGCATGGCTGACTGTATTTCGTGAAAAGAGCCGTTGGAAACCCGCACAAGCGTATTGCAAGCAAGCTCACAACACCCTTGCCTTTCCCGCCCGCATGGAGTGTTCCCTAAAAGATGAAAGAGAACAGGCACTTTTCCCCGGTTTCCCTATCTGTAAATCTTCCTCTCACGCAGTCCCCCAGCCGGGACAGTCGTTTTAATCATTTCAATAGGCAAAGGTAGTTACGTGTTCTTCACGATTTTGCAAGGTCGAGTCGTTCCGGTTTGGCGAAAAAAATCTTCCCTGCCTTGCGAGGTATTTTTTGCCCAAAACCTTGCAAACTCTAAACACTACCCTTTTACGCCTATGTGAAACGAAAACGACCGACCCGACCGGAAGACGCATAAAAAAAAGTCGGATTTACGGGAAACAGGAAAAAAGTTCAGTGAAACTTCAACTCCCTCACCTCTCGAATCCGCATAAAATTAAAAACTTAAAAATTACAGCAATATGGAAGCAACGACATTATCAGCAGCAAGCGTTTATGTAGGCACTTACGCCAAGTACAACAACGGTTCATTGTATGGGGCATGGCTCAACCTTTCGGATTATTCGGACAAGGAAGAGTTTTACGAAGCCTGCCGGGAACTGCACAAGGACGAGGAAGATGCGGAATATATGTTTCAAGATTACGAGAATATCCCGGAAACCCTGATTTCTGAAAGCTGGATTTCTGAAAACTTTTTCGCTTTGCGTGATGCGGTGGAGGATTTGAGCGACACCGAGCAGGAAGCCTTTTTTGTGTGGTGCAACTATAAAAGCCATGATTTGGGCGAGGAAGATGCGGACGACCTTGTACGGGATTTCCGGGATGAATATCAAGGGGAATATGACGATGAAGAAGATTTCGCCTATGAAATTGTAGAGGAATGTTACGACCTGCCGGAGTTCGCAAAGACCTATTTCGATTACAAACAGTTTGCCCGTGACCTGTTCATGTGCGATTACTGGTTTGATGAGGGCTTTGTGTTCCGGGCGGCATAACAACCAATCCGGGCGGGGTGTCAAAGCCCTGCCCGCTAAAAACAACCAAGCGATGAAACGGAAAAGCATTTATAAAATCCTTTGGCGGGTGTTCCTGCTCTGCCTTGCATGGCGGTTCACCAGCGTAGCCGGAGCAGGCACGGCGATAACGGCGTATATCGTATTTCGTGCCGCCTGTTTCCTGTTCCGTGTCTGCCTTTCAGCCCTTTATGCGCTGGGCGTGGCTCTGCTTTTCCTATCGTTGCTTTTCTTACTGATATTATAACCATAAAAAATAGAACATCATGCAGTCACTTAACAAAAACGGGGTAAGCATTACCCAAACACCGGGAGAAGAAAAGTTCGTGAAATGCTGTTTAGGGGCTTTCAGAGGACAGGTTTATTTTCAATATGACTACCGCCACACGGACGGCGAACTTTTCAGCACAGTAGCCAAAACGCTGGACGAGTGCCGCCGCAGGCGTGACGAGTGGATAGCGAAAAAGTAACAGAGTAATAAGTAAATTTTAGGGATATGAAAACGACAGAAGTAAACAAGGAGCTTATCGGCAAGCGTTGCGAGTGTATTTTTACGGGCTTAATGGTAACGGGCGTTATCGAGGACATCCAAGACGACCCGCATTCCACAGCGGTCAAAGTCCGTTTCGACCACCCGCACCAGTGGGGCGATGATTTGTATAATGATGTGTGGGCGTGGGGGCGCAAAATTGACGAGTTCGGCACGTTGCACCATTTGCACCTGCTGGAGGATAAACCGGACTTTCAGATAATGACGGTAGTTTTCGGCGAGCCAATCAGCCAAATAGACCGCAGTGTTTTTGAAGATGTTGCAACGTGGGGCGTCTGTTCCCTGCAAGGCTGGGTAAACAGCTATGAAAGTGTCCGGTTTGTAGCCATAAACGACCATACGGCAATAATCACGGGCGAATATAACATGGAGCAGGTAAAGGTGTGGTTAGAGAAATACACGTCCATAAAGAGCCTTAAAACCAGTTGATAGAGAACGGCGGCTGTTTGCCGCCGCTACTTTCTTCCGTGAGCCTTCCAGCGGGTGAAGAAAGTAACAAAGAAGCCGTTCGTTTTCCCTATCATGGAACAGCCCGCCGATGCTTCCCGACAGGCTGTTTTTTATTGTATTTTTATATTCTTCCTTTAGAGGCTAATTTTCTATAATGCTCACCTAATGCCGTCAATTTACATGATTTATTTTCCATTGCTGCATTCCACATGTGTGGAGCATCAATAGGCACCAACAACCCTAACCGATTATATTTTTGTAATATAGCAAATATCTTAGTATTTTCTTCTATTGGTTCAGGCATACCCTCATCTCGACCTTTCATTTCAGGTTCAAATGTTGGGTCTAATTGATATTGATAACCCGGAGTTGGGAATAATATAGATATTTTCCTTAAATCATCCAAAGGAATTAAAGGACTTATCTTTCGTAATGATACAAAACTTCTAACATTTGACTTAAATATAGGTCTTTGTTCCCAAGCCCCTAACGATTGGTCAATATGTGCATAAACACTACCCGGAGTTATATCTCCGAGAATATTTGCTGCACTTCCACTTAATGCATCAACTAACAAAGTTGTGAAAACACCACTGCCATCTTCTTCACTTGCATATTGTTCTGCTGTTGACGCTGTAAGAATTGTAGTTCCTTCTGATAGGAAAGCACTATCTTTTACAGTTGGAGGATTACCTGCAATTCCAGAATGACAACTATCCAATATTATAATTTTATTAGTTGCTGGTGAATTATTGGCTAATACCAACACTTCGTTTAGAGATAGACCATCATCACCTCTTTTTGCGTCAGAAGCTAACAAATATCCCCCTGATGCTTCTATATGTCCATGTCCAGCAAAATAGAATAATGCAACCTCTGCCTTGGTTGAAAATAGTTTTTCAACGGCATCTTTTAATTCTCCTCTCTCGATACTATCTTTATCCGAATTTGCAACTAATAACTTACAATCAAAATTGACCGAACCATCAGAATGTCTTGATAGTATAGTTTTAACATTATATGCATCATTCACGCATCCAAACAAATCACCACCATACTTATAGTGATTTATACCAACGACTAATGCAATTTTCATATCACAATGAATTGATGAAATTCTTAATATTATCCCACGTCCAAGTCTTTGTTAAAACACCAAAGATATTTGTTCTATCATCAGAATATGCCCAAATACCTAATATCTTTTTACCTTCTTCTTTTGCACATTGAATTTCCCATTTTTGCCCAGAGGAAGTTAAAGAGTTTTTACTTACCAATATGATTACTCCATCGGAACGTCTTATTCTGGTTCTAACTTTATTCTTCCAATCGGTATCATAAGCTTGTTTCACCGACATATCTACATATTCAAAGGGAGAGTTTGTTAATAAAGACTGTCCTTTCAAAAAATCTCTCATTCTCTCATCTTCAATAGCAAAGGCAATAAATATCGTTTTCATAAAATGAAATTTTTGATTTGTTTGATTACAAAGATACATCAAAATAAACACCCAGCGAAATATTGCAGGGTGTTTATTAACATATTCATCTCAAAAGGGTTATTTCCCCTTGCTGTTGTCATTATTAAATGACAGTGTAAGTTGCTGCACCTGTCCAAAGCTGTCAATTACATAAATGTCTATCGTCTGCTGGTCTGTCGATGCCGAGGTGTAGTAGAGCCTGAACGTTTCTTTCTCCAGCGGGTACAGGTCATTGGGCAGGAACACCGTGCCGTTATCCATTTCCAGCTTCCCTTTGCCGTCCGGCTGGAAATATCGTATCTGATAGGTAGTCGGCTGGTAATAGCCGCCACGCACCAGTCGGCAGCGTATTTCGGCTGTTTCCCCGACTTTCAGCCTTTTGGGTACTGGCAGAGTTTCGATGCTGAACGGGTACGCCTGCTGAATATCCAAGTTGTCATTACAGGCGGTGACAAGCACGAGGGCGGCCACGATGTAGCAGCCCATGATGATTTTATACATTACATTCTTCATATACATTATTATATAGCGGTCAGTTGATAATGAATTTCAGTCCCAAAGATACCTGTGTGTGGAACTTCCCGATGTCCGAGCCGAACAACGCCCGTTCCCTTGCGTTCAGTAGCAGAGCCACCCGGTCGGTCAGGTAGGCTTCCAGTTCCAGCGTTAAAACCCCGCCGTAAATGAAGCAGTCCTTATCCAGCAAAGTAGAGCCGTCCGGCAAGAGTTTTTCGCTTCGGTTGCTTGTTTCATACCCGGCGAGTGCCGACAGTCCCAGCGAGAGGAAAAAGGTCTTACGCCTGTCCGAAAGGAATTTCAGGTAATAGCCGCCCTCTGCGGTGAACTGTTCGACTGGTATTCTCATATCCTTGTAGTCATACTTCTTGTGCAGGTATTCCCCGCCAATCACCCAGCGGTTGGCGTTCTTGGTGTAAACGCTGTATGCCGCCCCGATATGGTAGGCGAAATCCGTGTTGTTCCAATGCACCCCGTCTGCCATACCTGCCGTGACCTGCAAGCCTTTCATGCCCGGCAGGTATCTTTGTGCGTGTGCCTGAAACGAGGTCAGGCACAGCGCAAAGAGCATCATTATAAAGATGTGTCTTTTCATTCCCTAATTGATTTTTAGTTCGTTAATCACTTCTGCGTTCACGATGTCGGAATTTTCCACCCGGATAACCTGATGCCGCCCGCCGTTCTTCTCGTAAAGTTCCACGACCAGTAGCTTGTCGTCAGGAATGGTGAACTTCGGCAGGGCGTACACCGTGCGCACGGTACTTTTTCCTGCAATCTCTACCACTTCGTTGTAGCTGCGTACCGCATCCAGTTCCGTTTCCTGAATAGCCGTGCGCTTAGGTACTTTCTTATCGACTATCTTAAACTTGATGAAGTCAGTATCGAAAGGCACGTTGGAACTGTTCTTCGTCTGCGTATGCATGTAGAGCATCCCGTTATAGGTGTAAATGCCTTTGATTAAGAACTGGATGCCGAAACGCTTGCTACCCAAGTGGCGCACTTTCCGGTCATTGTTCTTGTAGATGCTCTGCATTATCAGCTTCACCAGCAGCGGGCTTTCATTACCTAATTCCCGGAAATAGATGTTCATGCGGGTATGCGAAAAGTCGCTGGTGTCCCCGTTCTCCAAGAAGTCTTTCATTTCGATGTTGAGCATTTCCGGTTCACGGGCATATTTGGCATTGAACGAGAAGAAACTGCCGTCCTCGCAAATGACGGAGAAGTTCGTTTCGCCCGGAAAGCCCTCTCTCGTGGCTTTCACCCGGATAACGTTCTCCGCACCGTCTGCCTTGCCCGCTATGATGTGGTTGCTTCCCAAATCCACGTAGCGGACGGCGGCGGGGAAGATGATGTGTACCGTCTTGGCAAAGGTCACTTCCACGCCGTAGGGCGTTACCATTTGGCGGTACGGGAGTTTCCGGGTAATACCCCGGTACAAGTCGTTGCCAGCCGCATACTTCACGGTGTCAGGGGTTTGTGCGTTTGCCGCACACACGCCCAGCAAGAGGGCGAACATTACAAAAATCTGTTTCATCGTTAATTGAAATTTTAGTGGTTGATAAAATGGTTATTGTTGTTTGGCGTAAAGCATCACCTTGTACCCGGCTTTCAGCTTTACTTTTACGGTTCGGAACTTCTTGGCGAGGTAGCCGGACGTTCCTTGCAGCAAGCCCCTTGTCACGTCCATTGCCACCTGCTGCCCGGCACTCCGTGCAAAGGAAATGCTTGTACCCAGCCCGCTTCCGATATTCGCCATAGCTTCGTTGAACGCTTCCTGCTCCATAGAGGACGGCACAGATAATCCCTTTTGCCCGTCCGTATCGAATACGGCGAGTTCCACCGGGATGATGTTGCCCGCATACTCAATCGAGGACACCAGTATGTCGAGCCGTTCGCCCTGCACCTTTGCCGTCCCCGCCACAAGGGTATTCTTCGGCACGACTATGTTCCCGGCTTGCATGGGTTCAAGCAACCGGAGTTTCACCGCCTGCCCGTCCGTCAGGGTTTGGTCTTGGTGGATGCAGGCGGCTATCGTGTTCCTGCCGATAGCGTAGCTCGTGCCTACCGCCGTGTTGAAGCCGTAGTTTCGTGGCTGACTATAAGCCCGGATGAAGTCGGCATCGCTCATGGGCTGCTGCAATCCCGATACGGTCGTTTCCCGGATTGCCTGCACGGGTTGGGCTTGCGGCTTTTGGGTGACAGTCCCGGCAACAGGCACTTGTGCCGTTTGCCCGTTCTGCCCGCCGTCATTCATGTACTTTGCCGCCAGTTCGTAGGATTTTTCCAAGAGTGCCATTTGGTCGTCAGCGGTAGGCGTGGCGTGCTGCTGTTGTTGCAGTCTGTCGGTCAGTTCTGCCACCTGCCGCTTCAAGTCCTCTTTTTCCTCGTCCACAGGGGGCGTTTCGTAGAACGTGCTTAATTGGCGGTTGATGTCCCGGTAAGCGTTTGCCGAATAAGAAGCACCGCCGTCCCTTTGTGGCTTCGGATCTTCTTCCGGCATCAGGTCGATTTCTGCTTGCGGTTCTTCCGTTTCATCGTCCCCCGTGAAACCGAAGTCCTGCAAGGATTGTATTTTGTCCTGCTGTTTGCGGTTCAGCATTGCCTGCTCGTAAGCCTTTTGCTTGTCGGCTATAATCCCGTCCTCTGCAGGCAGGGGTATGTCGGCGTTGAAGCCGCCCACGCTCTCCATGTTCACGTCCTCTTTGCCGGAGGAGGCGAATATCAGGTACATGCACCCGGCAAAGGCAAGGAACATCAGCGGGAAGACTATCATTTTCCTGCGCTGCTGCACCTGTTGCGGGGTAAGTTCCCGTTTGGGCTTCTTTTCCTTTTCAGGCTTCCCGTCCGTCTGTGGTACGGTCGTGCCGTTCTCATTCTTCTGTACTTCTTCCATATTGCGGTCTGTTTAAGGGGTTGATACTGTTGATTGTGTCATTGCCTTGCAATGGCAGTTGTTTGATATGTTCTATTTGCAGCCGCCTGCCGTCCCGTTTCCCGATATTGTAGATTGATGAAACGGTGATGTAGATAGACAAGCCGCCGAAAAAGAGGAACATTACGAGGATAACCGCCAGCCTTTTGCCCGGCGTAATCCGTCCGCACATTCGGCGCAGGCGGTCGTCCGCCCAGTCCTGCACCTTTTCGATGTAGTTTCGTTTTCTCTCCATAAGGCTACCTCTTAACGGTTTGCAAATACTTGTTCTCGGTAATGGTGAACGCTTCGATGATGAAGCCGTGCGGGTTGTTGTCGCTCCGTGTGGCGTTAAGCAGGCGGCACGAGGTCACAAGGCTTCGCACCGTCAGGCTACTTTCCCGGACAATCAACTGGCGGGCATACGTGTTCACCTTGTAGGGGTACTGGTCGAAGTCGCACTTCACGCTGTCAATCTCCACCGTCTGCGTGACGTTTCCGGAAATCACCCGGTTGTAGTAACCCTTTTCCGCCAAGTCTTTGTAATAGTTGAAAGCGGTCTTGTCGGCGAGGAACAGCGAGCGTTTGATGTTGCTTTCGATAGCCCCCTTGTCGGGCGAGAGCGTGAAGAAAAGCTCGTGGAAACGCCGCACGTGCGATTTGGCTTCCACGGGTCTGTTCTGTGCCATGTCCTGCGAAAGTGCCAGCATCAGGCTTTTCCCGTTGTCAAGGACGTAAATCTTCTGCCGCTGCTTTTCGGCGAAGCTGTACGAGTTCCACACGGCAAAGCCCGTCACCAGTGCGCACAGGCAGATGAATACCAGCGCAAAGAGCCGAATTTGCCGGAAACTCGTTTCGATGTTCGTTAATGATTTAAATTCCATTTTCTTGTATGTTCTAATAATGTTTCTAAAATCTTTCTATTGCAGCCCCTTTGTCAAGGCAGCTACCAAGAGGTTGTCAAAGTAGCTACCAAGTGGAAACCGTCTTATTTGAGTAGTTTCCCGGTTACTTTCCCGCTTGCCGCACCGACCGCAGCCCCGGCGATTGACCCAGCCCGTGCCACGTTGCGGTTATAGGCGGACGTGCCGCCAGCCGACACAATCCAGCTTGCCACCGTAGGAATGGTGAAGTAGCCCACGATACCTATAATCATAAAGATTACATACACGGTGCTGCTCCCGTCCGGGATGAAATTCGGGTCTGAAAGTTCCTGAATGTCCTTTTGGAGCATCAGCGTTTGTATGCGTGCCAGCACGCTGCTGAACAAGTCCGACACGGGCAACCACAGGTAAATGGAGATATAACGTGAAATCCACTGGGTCAGCGTGCTTTGGAAACCGTCATAGACGGAAATCGCAAACGCCAGCGGACCCAGTATCGAAAGCACAATCAGGAAGAACGTGCGCAGCGTGTCTATAATCAGCCCCGCCGCCTGAAAGAGCATTTCCAGCAACTCCCTGAACCAGTCCCGGACGGACTTCTTGATATTGTACGCCGCCCTGTCCATGTACATACCCGTCATAGTCACCATGTCGGAGGGCGACCAGCCCAGTTCTTCCAGTTGCCTGTCAAATTCCTCGTCCGATGCGAGGTAAGCCGTTTCGGGGCTTCGCATCAGGGCTTCATATTCCAGTCGGTCTTTCTGCGCCCGGTACTCGTTCATGTCGAAAGTCTGCGTTTCCATAAGCTGGTTGCACCCTTTCACCACTGGCGATAGCACCGTGTTGATAGTACCCAACACGAATGTTGGAAAAAACATGATGCACAGCCCCAGCGCAAAGGGGCGCAGGAGCGGGTACACGTCTATGGGTTCGACACGTGCGAGCGACTGCCACACTTTGGCGGCTACATAGAACAGCGCACCCAGCCCGGCAATACCTTTTGCTACCCCCGTCATGTTGCTGCACAAGGGCATCATTTCATCGTACAGCACCCGCAACACTTGGTGCAGGTTGTCAAAATCCACTGCTGCTAATAACATAGGCATACCGATTTATATGTTACCAGTAGCGTTCATCCGCCGAGCCGTAGAGAGCCAGCACCCGGTCTGTGTCGTTCTTCTTCTTTGCCCGCAGGTAGGACACGGATATGTTCTTTCGGGTGTAGTAGTTCACGAGGTTGCGGTAGTTGAGCAGGCTTCGATAAGCGTTGTCGATGATTGCCAGCCGTTCGGCATCCGTCAGCGACATGCCCGTGATGTTCACTACATTCTTCAAGTCCTGCAACACGTCCGAGCTTTCCGACATCAGTTTGGCATAGCCGAACGAGATTGCGGAAAGTTCGTCAGGCGTGAAATTCGGGTCTGCCAGCATGTTTTGGAAGTTGCGCACGTAGATTTCGGATATTTCCGCCACCAGTTCAATGGACTTCTTCACCTTGACACCGCCCTTTACCACGTCATGCACCGCTTTGAGCGCATCGTAATATTTTTTACCCTGCTGGAAAATCTTCTGCGCTTCCATGAAGCCGTCCAGCGTGTTCTTGGCTGTGGTGGAAGTCTGCACTATCTGCTTGGTGGTGTTGATGATACCCTGTGCCAAGTTGCCGGGGTCTGACACCACCCACTGTGCGGATGCCTTGCCGATGAAGCAAAGGCATACCGCCATAAGGAGAATTGTTTTCTTCATGTTCCTGATTTTTAAGTTATTGATGATTGGGGATTGCGTTTGCTTTCCGCAAGCCGCTTGATAGCCAGTTCAAGGTTGCCGCCCAGCTTCTCGGCGAGGGCGAACAGTTCCATTTTCTCGCTTTCCTCTGTCGTGAACGTGTAATATTCTTCCAGCGAAACTTCTGTGGCATATACCGCCGACTGCGTGCCGCCCAGCGAGAAGAAAACTTCCTTGTACTTCCGTCCGGGGTGGTTCGCCATGTTGATAGACAATATCTGCGAACGCTCCTTGTCGGTCAGTCCCAAGAGGTTCTGTATGCTGTCGAACTTGTTGAGATATTTTCGCTGGTCTAACAAAATCTTGCAGTCCGAGTTATTGATGATACTCTCTTTCACTATGGGCGAAGAAATAATATCTTCTACTTCCTGCGTTACCACAATCGCTTCCCCGAAATACTTTCGGACGGTTTTGTATAAATATTTTATGTAATCCGCCATGTTCGCCGATGCAATCGCTTTCCACGCTTCCTCGATTAGTATTAACTTCCTTATTCCCTTTAATTTGCGCATCTTATTGATGAACGCTTCCATGATGATGATAGTCGTTATCGGGAATAAAATCTTGTGGTCTTTGATGTTGTCCAATTCAAAGACTATGAAGCGTTTATGCAGTAAATCCAGCTCCTTGTCGGAGTTCAGTAAATAGTCATACTCGCCACCCTTGTAATATGGTTCAAGCACGTTCAGGAAGTTGTCGATGTCAAAATCCTTTTCCCTGACGTTCTTCTGTTCAAGCTGTCGGCGGTAATCATCCCGGACAAACTCGTAGAACGTGTTGAAGCAAGGCGTTACCGACCTGTCGCCCGTGATACGTTCGATATAGGCACTTACCGCATTGGACAACGCCACTTCTTCCGACCGCTTGGGGGCTTCATCGTCCCGCTTCCACAGGGTGAGTATAAGGGTTTTTATACTCTCCTTTTTCTCGATGTCAAATACCCCGTCCTCGACATAGAACGGATTGAACGCTATCGGGTTCTCGTTGGTGTAGGTGAAATAAATCCCGTCCTCGCCATGCGTGCGGTTGTGGATAAGCTGGGACAGCCCCAAGTAACTGTTACCCGTATCGACCAGCAGCACGTGCGCACCCTGCTCGTAATACTGGCGCACCATGTGGTTGGTGAAGAAAGACTTCCCGCTACCGCTCGGCCCAAGTATGAACTTGTTGCGGTTGGTGGTGATGCCTTTCTTCATGGGCAAATCCGATATGTCGATGTGCAGCGGGCGACCGCTTAC
>CANQNF010000060.1 GCA_947625125.1 uncultured Clostridia bacterium | reverse complement strand
TCAAACTCTTAATTATAGTTGTATCCTATGGCATTTCTGCCAATAAAATCTCAGATAAATCTGACTTTTTGTTTTATAGTCTTTTCTTGACTTACGTCGCGTGTGAATTCTTTAAAGAAATCTTTACGCTTCGCTTGAATTACTCAAAGTAATTTTCCTAAAGGGTCATTTTCAGTTCTATATTGTTCAATTTTCAAGGTGCTAAATGCAGTCCCTTTCGCAGGGGTGCCCGACTATTGTAGCACATTCTTTCGCCTTTGTCAAGAGTTTTTTCAAAAAAATTTTTCATTTTTTTGAGCAAGACCTGCCTAAACTCTCCAAAGCTCTGTCAAGTGCCCGGGCTTTACCGCCCCTCGCGGGACAGCTTATCTAACATACCACTTTTTTTGCCGGCTGTCAAGAGATTTTTCAAAAAATTTTTTCAATTTTCGCAGTTTTCCCGTTTTGCGAGAAAATTTTTTAAGAAACCGGCTGATTTACGGGCATTTTGACTAAAAAGGGGGGGCGGGGACGACCCCTCTCCAAAGGGATGGGCTGGCGCTTGACGGTGATATAGTGCTCCCCCCTCGCTCGCGAACGCTTGCAGGAACTGAAGTGTGCGCCTCCCCCTCGCTCGCGAACGCTGCCGCGTTCGCTCGCTCGGGGCTTGTGCTGACCGATAGCTTTCGGGGGAAACCCCTTTGCAAGGTGTTTTCCCCGAACCCCCTTTCGCGAAGCCCGACGGCATTTCATGCCGTCGGGTCGGGGAAACCCTGACGGTTTCCCCCGAGCCCTCTTCCGAGTGCGGCTCGTGCATTCGCGCTCGCCGCATAGGGGACCCCCGGCGAGGGTCCCCTACGGCAAAACTGTCCGCAGGACAGATTTTGCCTACCCTCCTGCGCTTCGCTTACGCTTGACCCTCGAGAACGCCTGCCGGCGTTCTCTCGGGGGATTTCGCAGCCTGCGGGCTGCGACTCAGGGGCTCTGCCCCCGAGACCCCCGCAGCCTTGAAAGGCTGGCGAACTTTTTAGTTTTCGCTCTCTTAAGGCTTGCGCAAATCTTTTTGATTTCGCTCTCTTCGGGCTTGAGCGTGCCGAGAGGCCGCCAAAAAAACTTCGCTTTTCTCCTACTATTTTATTCCCACGCGCCCAATTTTGCTACGTTCCTATCCTCCGCAAACGTCGACGCGTTATACAAAATCAGCACGCGGTCGTACTCCCCCGGGTCGACATAATCCCCCAGATCCATTATATACCGCATATCCACCACCGTTACCCTCTCAAAATGCTTCGTCAGAAACGGCACAAAACAGTTCGCGTAGCTGTCCTTTATGACCAGAATACTGCCCCCGGAATACTCCGACGTTATCTCGATTTTCGGGACATTCGCGCCCAAAAAGCTTAAATATTTATCCTTGATTTCGAGATTTTCGCGAAAATACACGCTGTCTTTTTTTGTGACATTTCCGTCCGGCCCGGTTATTTCGACATCCGTTACCTCCGGGCCTGCCGATGTATAAAAATCGACGGTATCGGGCTCGGCATACTCGCTCAGTACCTTTGAATAAAGCGTTCCCAGAAACCCGTGGGAGGCATGCTCGACGTTTATCTTATCCTCCGAGACCGGCTCATAGCCGTACGCCCCCATAAGCGCCTTATACGCAACATACGCGCCCCTTGTCGTCCAGTGGTGGTCGGTGCGGTAATAAATATAGTCCTCCCTCGAACGGTACAGCGCGTCATAGACGTCGACGGCCTGCACCGACGGCGAAAGCTTTGAATAAACGTAATTTATCAGCTTTTTTTCATCGGGCTTGGGCGCAAAATCCGGCAGTCGGTCGGAATATATCTGCGACGACGTCGGCGCGAGCATCACCGAAAGCCGTCCGCCCAATTTTTCTCCGAAAGAATTTATTGCCGCAATCGAGCGGTCGACGGCTTCGTAGTCGGGCTCTATCGGAGTCTCGTAGAAGCTGCCGCCGGAAAAATAAACGCCGTTTATCTCGTCATGCCCGGCCAGTCTCTCGAGGCTGGTGCGGAGGCCTATCCAGCCGTTTCTTAAAGGAAAATGCTCACAGAGATACTCCCCCAGATTCGAGGAAAGCTCTCCCGAGAACCACGCCCTTGCGCTTACCGTCGGAAATTCCGAGAGCGCTCTGTTCTCCTCCTCCGAGAAATAGCTTTTCGGCAGGACTATCGCAGCCCCTGCGAATAAAATTATTATTCCGAAGAAAAGGGCCGCCGTTATAAATTGCTGAAATTTTTTAAAGTTCATAGGCAGCCTCCTCAAAAATTAAAGTAGAGAAACGGGTTGTAGTCGGAGTTGATTATATATGCGGTCGAAGCGATAAGAAGCGTCGCCGAGACGACGGGTTCTATAATGTCAAAGACGCTTATTTTAAGTCCCGCCCCCGAGAGCGCGCGCTCGGCTTTTTCCTTAAGTCCGATGTGAGCGCCCGAGGCAAGATATACGCATATCGAAAGCGTGACCGAATATTCGCAGAACAGCCAGAGCGTTCCGGAATCCATAAGGCTTCCGCCAAAACCGAACATCGCCCCCAGAAAGCTTAAAGCGTTCGTTATCCCCGGCACGTCGAACAAGACCCATCCGAAAACAACCGCCAAAATAGTATAAAGCCAGGACAGAAACGGCGGTATCCGCTCCAAAAGCCTGCCCAGAAACAGCCGCTCAAGGATTATGAGAAGCCCGAACCACAGCCCCCAGAGTATGAAATTAAAGCTCGCTCCGTGCCAGAGGCCGGTAAGAAGCCAGACGATTGCAAGATTTCTTACGGTCTTTATCATGCCGTTTTTCGAGCCTCCGAGAGGGATATAGACGTAGCTTTTGAACCACTCGCCGAGGGTCATGTGCCAGCGGCGCCAGAATTCCCTGACGCTTTTTGAAATATACGGCAAATCGAAGTTTTCGGGAAATTCAAACCCGAGCATCCTGCCCATGCCGACGGCCATATCCGAATAGCCGGAAAAATCGAAGTAGATCTGAAACGTAAAAGCGATTATCCCGAGCCATGCCGTGAGCGCCGGCATTGACGAATAATCCGAGGATTTGACAGTTTCCCAAAGAAGTCCCGCGCTGTTTGCCAAAAGCGCCTTTTTTGCAAGACCCCTTGCAAACCTTGAAACGCCGGAGGAAAATTTCTCAAGAGTCACCCGCCTGTCCCTGAGCTGTCCCTCGACGTCGCGGTATCTGACGATGGGTCCGGCGACTATCTGGGGAAAACAGGTCACGAACGCCGAAAAGTCGATAAAGCTTTTCTGGACCGAAATGTTTCCAAGATACAGGTCGACGGTGTAGGACATGCTCTGAAACGTGAAGAATGAAATCCCGATGGGCAGGACTATCTTCTCAAGGGAGAAGTGCGTGCCGAAAATGGCGTTGGATAAACCCGCATAGGGATTGAGCGGGAGGGATATGCCGAAAATTTTATTCAGCGTATCTATAACGAAGCCGGTGTATTTAAAAGCGCAGAGGATGAGAAGATCCGAAACGACAGCGGCAATAAAGACGGCTTTTCGCTTTTTCGGGGAGCCGTCAAATTTATTGATAAAAAGTCCCGCAAAATAATTTATCAGGCAGGACAAAATCAAAAGCGCCGTCCGAACCGGCTCGCCGAATGAATAAAAAACAAGACCCGTCAGTAAAAGCCAGAGGTTTTTATATTTTTTCGGCAGGATAAAATGACCCGCAAGCGCTGCCGGCAGGAAAAAATAGATGAATTCAACGGATGAAAATACCATTGCTGTCCCCCGTTCAGATGACGATTATCGGCTTCCCGTGATTTTTTCGGCGAGCTCCTTATATTTTTCATGCCCGACCGCGGCGTTCAGAAAATCCAAAAGCCCCGACGTGGATAGCCTCCCCGGCAGGTCGAGCTCCTTTAAAAGCCTTGCCCGAAGATATGAGCTGTCCGGGCCGCCGAAAAAGCCGTCGGAATAAAGGTCTATCCTCTCTATCCTCTTTTTATCGGGCAGGGCTCCGCATTTTATGCCTATCCCGGCCTTTTTAAAGGCGTCCGAGAGTATTTTTTCGCTCATTCCCTCGACCCCTAATTTGCCCTCGGCGGACGGCTCCCGCTTTCGGCTCTCCTTGCCGTACACGTCGGGGATGTATACGTTTATAATCTCCGCTTTCGGCAAAAATCCCTTAATGTAGTTTCGTATCTTAAAGCCTGCGGAGTCGCTGTCCGTCAAAATCGCGACAGGCCCTATTTTGGCATACCTTTTAATAAGCTCGCGCTTTTCGGGGCTTTTAAAAACGCCGAAGCCGTCGGTGGTTATTATCGGGCAGTCTATCATATTGGCAAGCTTTATCTTGTCGTATTTTCCCTCGCAGATGAGCGCTCCCTCAAAGCTTATCATAGTCCCCGCCCTTTCATCTCGGAAAACATCCTTGTGACGGCCTCCTCAAGCTGTATGCGGTCGTCGGTCCTTAAGGATTTTATACCGGCGTCGCATTCGGAAATTATCGATATGCATTTTCTTAAGCGCTCGATAGGTATTCCCGAGCAGTCCCTGAGCGCGTTTCTGACGGCGAATTCCCGGCCCTTGTAGGAAAAGCTGTCGGTTATCTCTCTTTCTCCCCTGCCGCTCATGAGCGCAAGCTTGGCGCGGTAGAGGTCCAAAAACGACGAGGCTATTGCCGACGCTAAAGACGGGGTCTCCTTTTGCAGGTCGTAAAGCCCGGCAAGGGTCTCAAAGGCCGCCTCACACCTGCCCTCGCTTATCTCTCTTGCAAGACGGTAGGCGTCGGCGTCTATCCTGCCGGTGACAAGCTCTCTTACGTCCCGAACGGTTATCTCTTCGCCGAATCGGTACGCCGAAAGCTTTTGTATCTCGTTTCCTATCATCAGCAGGTCGCTCTTGCATGCCTCGGCAAGGGCCTTAGCGGCCTGCTCGGAAATTTTCGAGCCGTTTTTTTCGACTCCCCTGACGATATGTTTTATCAGCTCCCCCGCGGTCTTGAGCTTAAATTCGCAGACCAAGCCTTTGCAGGCGCAGATATGCTCGGCCAGGGCTTTATTGGAAGCCGTGAGATTCTTTTTGCCTCCGCAGAGGTCTACGGCCGTGCAATAGATTATAAGGGTCGTGGTCTCGGGGTCTATGCCGGAAATTATCTCCTTAAGGCGCTTTACGTCCCTTTGGGGAAGCTTGTCGCAGTCGGCGTCGTTGAGTAGTATTACCGTCCTGTCGGCAAACACAGGCAGGGCCTCTACGCAGTCCGCAAGCTCGTCGAAATCTATCGAATCCCCCGGGAAAAAGTGGTAGTTTAGGTCCCTCGCTTCGTCGGGGACAAGCTTTTTCGCAAGATTCTTCGCCACGCTCTCCACCGTCGCCGCGTCCTTGCCGAATAAAAGATAGCAGGGCGCTATTCCATTTTTAAGTTCACGGGCAAGCTCGCTGCTCCCAAGAATTTTCAGAGCGGCTTTCTGCGCCATATGCTTCACCTCTTTAAATAAATCCGAATTTTATTCCGCCGTTTCCGACGGAGAGCTCCCCTATCATGCCGAAAGAGTCCCCGCGGCCGTCATAGACGACGCTCCCTTTTAAAAGGTATAGGCCGCCGTCCGAGTTTATCGGGACGTCCTGCCCCATCAGCGTTATCTTTCCGCCGGTCTTATCAAGTTCCGCGCCCGCCCATCCGCAGTTTAAGATCACCGAGGCGCCGTCCGCAAAAAAGTAACTTTTCGGGACTTCGGGGTTTTCGGCATATGCGGCATAGGCGTGCTCCGAGCCGCTCAAAAAAACGACCGCTATAGGATGGGCGCCGAATCTCTCCGAAATAATTTCCGAAACCTCGGCGGACTTTCCCTCGTAATCTATAATAACACATTCCCCGCCCTTTCGCAAGACAATTACGCGCTCGTCGGAAAAATTATATGCATAAAGCCTCGCAATGCGCGAATCGAGGGCGTTCAGGGCCGAACCCGCAAAGAGAAAAACGGATACGGCAAGGCATGCGAGCACAGAAGTCCTGCGGACGCTTTTCGATAAAAAATAAAAGGCCGCCAAGCCCAAGACCAGTATGACGGCGGCAAATGCGGCATGCCCCGCTCCCGAGGGCAGACAGACGCCGTCCGCGCCCGAGACGAGCTTGCAAAGGCGTATCACCGGCGCTTCTATAGCTCCGGCGAGCTTGCATAAAAAGGGAAATTTGCAGCCCGTGAACGAAAAAGCCATGCCCAAAATTATCGCGGCCGACAGCACCGGCACGAAGAATATGTTCATTACAGGCGCTATAAGGGAGAGCTCGTTAAAATGCCAAAGAATAAACGGCGCCGACAGTACCGACGCGCAGAGGGAAAGTATAAACGCCCGAAGCGCCGGTCTATCCACTCTGAATTCGTTTATTACGGCAGGGGCGACTGCCGCCACGCCCAAAGTGCCGGAAAAGGAGAGCTGAAACGAAACGTCGGCGACCGCGTAAGGAGTAGCCAAACAAATCAAAGAAGCCGTTATGAGTATCGTCGTGAGGACGTCCTGCCTGCGCCTGAACGCCGAACCGAGAGCCGCCGCCGAGACCATCGCGGCCGCCCTGACCGCCGACAGCTTAAGGCCCGCAAAGACTGCAAAGCCCGCGGCATAGGCTATCGCCATGGCCGAAGCAAGCCATTTGGGAAGCCTAAGTTTTCTCATCGCAAGCCACAGAGCAAATGCCGCCGCAGAGACGTGAAGCCCCGAGACTGAGGCTATGTGGCCGACGCCGACGCGGTTGAGGCTGCGGCTCAGCCCGTCCGACAAAACGGTGCGGTCGCCGGTCGTCATCGCCGCCAAAAGCTCGCCTCGCTCTCCCGGTAAAATCGCCCGGATCTCGTCCGAGACCTTAAGTCCGTATTTTCTTATGTCATAAAGCCTGCCGCCCAAAGACAGCTTTTCGGCCTCTTTTGCCGCCGCCGTCACGAAAATTCCGTCGGGAATACAGCTCGTTTTCTCGTCAAAAACCGCCGACGACCGAAGCGGCATGATCTCGGCGGTCATCTCGACCTCGTCCCCTATTTCACAGGAAAAATTATTGACATATACCGCCGCGCCGCCTTTGCGGCCGCCTATATCCCCGAAAACAAAAAGGCGGGCGCTGTCGCCTCCCGAAATGTCGCGAACACGCCCGCGTATGACCGCCTCGGAACCGCAGAGCTCCTCGACGGGTCTTTCGCTGAGAAAAACGTTTCCCCCTAAATAGAGCGCTCCCACGGCCGCCGCCATGAAAAAAGCGAAGAATTCGCGGGGGTGTTTTTTCATAACTGCCCCGAAAAACAAAGCGAGCGCCGCCGAAGCCAAAAGAAGCAGCCCGAGCGCCGAGGGCCCCATTCGGCGGGAAACCAAGACCGGGTATGCGCAGATTATGCCGAAAGTAAAGCCCGCACAGATGGGCACAGCCCGCCGAGTCATAACGACCGCTCCTTTTTTACGGATTTTCGGGATGATTATAATATATTTTCGGGAAAATGTCAAGGGGCAATCAGAAATCAGAGGTCAGAAATCGGAAGACAGAATCCTCCGACACTTTCTGACATCTGACATCCGACTTCTGTCCATCTAATTTTTGCCTCTTGATTTTTTCGGGGCGATGTGCTATAATGTAATAAATTTGTTACCGCTTTGTAACTTTTTCGGAAAGGAGTGTGAGCCGGAATGACCGATGAAACGGAAAACAGCATTGCGCCCGAAGTGGCCGAAAAGCCCGCTTCCGAGGCTGTTGCGGAAATAAATACCGAACCGGCTCCCACGCCGGATGAAAATAAAACAGAAAACATCGCTATGCCCGAAGCGGCCGAAAAAACCGCTTCCGAGGCTGCCGCGGAAATAAATACCGAACCGGCTCCCACGCCGGATGAAGATAAAACGGAAACTGCCGAAGCCGCGAAGCCCGGCCTTTGGCAGAGGATTTTCCCGACGTTTCTGACTTTTATATCATTTATCGGCGCTCAGCTTAGGCTTGGCGCAAAAAATTTCGTCAGGTGCTCAAAAGCCGTCGGGCGGGGCCTGTTCGGGTTTTTGCAGAGAATAGGCGAAACGTCCTGCAAGCTGATTTCAAAGGGCTCAAAAAGCCTTTCTCATGGCCTTAAGACCGGTGCGAAAGCTTCTGCGGAGACGGTCTCCGACGTTGGCGGAAAGGTCCTTTCCGGCACGGGCGGCGTGCTCTGTAAAATAGGAAAAACATCCTGGGACGTTTTAAGCAGGATAGTCTCGGTCGTCTTCGGGGTCGTTTTCAGCTTTTTATCGGCAGTTTTCGGCGCGGTCTTCGGCTGGATAACGAAAAAATCCCGCCAGCCGCTTTTGGAACTCCTGGCGTTTATCGCCACGCCGTTCGCGCACGCCTGGGGAGGCGTCGCCTTTGCATGCCTCAGGTTTAAAAAAGCGTGCAAGCAGGGGTTCTTCCCCGCCGTAAAATCGGTTCTCAATTCGATTTGGCGGCTTATGGGAACTGTCGCCGAGATATTCAGATTCGCATTCAACTACATAGCCCCGGTGCTCTGCATAGCGTTTCTTATAGGCCTTGTGAGATACGCTTCAACGCTTCAGTATGCCATTTCTGTGACATATAACGGAAGCGACATAGGCACGATAGAAAACGAGGCTACGTTCAACGAGGCGCAGTCCCTTATCCAGGACAAGGTCACGTTCACCGAGGGCGACCAGCCGATTTTAGTCACGCCGAAATTCTCGGTCACGGTGTTAAATCTTGACGAGTCGGAAAAGCAGCCCGAAAACGATATAGACAGGCTTTCCGAGACGATGATAGAGTCGGGCGACGTGCAGATAGTCTACGCCTACGGCTTCTATATAAACGGCGAGCTGTTCGGGGTATATTCCGAGGATGATATGCAGCTTATCCGAGACGCCCTTGAGGCAAGGCTCAATATGTACTCTACCGTGAATGCCGTGAACGTCGAATTTGAGGACGATATAGTCATATCCGAGGGCAGGTTCGTCCAGGACAGCCTTACCTCTCCCGAGGACGCTCTTGAACTCATAAACGGCGGCACCGAGGTGGAGGCTTATTATTCGGTACAGCGAGGCGACACCATCGGCGAGATATGCGAAAACCTCGGCATAACAAGGGAGGAGTTTGAAAGAGACAACCCCGACCTTGCCGACGGGGTCCACCGAGACGATATCGTCACCTACCACTACATAGAGCCGCACATGAATGTTCTTACGTCATATTATGACACATATGAGCAGGTCATCGAGCGCACGACGGAATATGTCGAGACGTCAAGGCGGGAACAGTATTGCGAGATACTTTTGCAGCACGGCTCGGACGGCTATGAAAACGTGACGGCTCTCGTGACCCTCACAAACGGTGTGGAGAGCGACCGGGTCATCGTTTCGCGCACGGTTTTAGAGGAGATGGTGCCGAGAAAATTCCGCGTCGGCACCAAGGAGAACACCTACCTCGATGGCGATACGACGATAATCGACAAATTGGGCACGTTCTGCTGGCCGTTGGGCGACGAGGACTGCTACATATCGACGATGCCGGGCTGGAGAAGCTGGGACCGCTCGAACCACATGGCGCTTGACATCGCGGGGATCCCGAGAGGCACCGATATTTACGCGGCCTGCGACGGCACGGTCACGTTCTCGGGCTGGTACGCCGACTACGGCGAGCTTGTCATTGTCGACTGCGGAAGCGGGTACAAGTGTTATTACGGGCACTGCTCGAAGCTTTTGGTCGAGGAGGGCGACAAGGTCGAAAAGGGCGACACGATAGCCGAGGTCGGCATGACGGGTTCGGCTTCGGGAAATCATCTGCACTTTGAGATGAGGTATCACGACGAAAGGATCAACCCGCTGAAAGCCCTCGGCGGCACCGGAGGACATGAGATAAGAGAGTAAAAAAGCAGGTCGCAAGGCCTGCTTTTTGGATGGATAGGGGGTAGAGGAATAGAAGTCAGAAAAACAGCGGAAGTCCCTTATTCCGGGGAGCGCCCATTCTGCCCGCATTATTTACAATTTTTTAAACTGTCGCCATAGGCGACACCTTGAAGTTCTGACATCTGACATCTGACTTCTGTATTCTTGATGTGGCCGATTAGGACACATCTATATCCCGTCCTCTCTTGACTTTCCCCTGCCGTTTATGATATACTTCTCTTGATACATATGCGAAAGGGGAAGCGTTGTGAAAGCATACCGAATCCATTTCATACGCCATGCTCTTACCGAGGCGAACGAGGCCGGAAGATACTGCGGAGTGACCGAGACCTCAGTCTCTGCGAAAGGCCGCAGGGAGCTCATGGAAAAAATGACGGAATTTGTCTACCCGCCAGTCGACAAGGTCTATGTCAGCCCGCTCAAAAGGTGCATAGAGACGGCGGCGTTTATTTACCCCGAGGGCTACGCCAGGGTCATGCCGGAACTTCGGGAGATGAATTTCGGGGATTTTGAGGGAAAACTCATCACCGAGCTGCACGACCTGCCGGAATATAAAAAATTTCTCAAGGGCGGTCTTGACAACCCGCCGCCAAACGGGGAAAGCCTCAGAAGCGTGGTCACGCGCTGCGTAGAGGCGGTCGATTTTATAATCAAGGACATGATGCAAAGCGGCTACGAAAGCGCCGCCGTCGTCACTCACGGGGGCATTATCATGAACATGATGGGCTGCTTCGGGCTTCCGAAATATCCGCCCAACGAGTACGCCTGCGACTTCGGCGAGGGCTTCACGGTGCTTGCCACGGCCCAGATGTGGCAGCAGTCGGGTTCGTTCGAGGTGGCGGGGATGCTGCCCTATCAGAAGACAGAATAGAGAAATCAGATTACAGAATTGATTTTTCGGCATGGGCGGAAAGGCGAAAAAGTCCGACTGCGCCAAAAAATCGGCATTGAGAAATTTTAAGACCGAAAAGCGATAATACGGCCGTTTAACAAATGCGAATCAGAAGACAGAATAGAGAAGTCAGAATACAGATTTATTTTTTCGGCATGGGCAGAAAGGCGAAAAAATCCGACTGTGCCCAAAAAATCGGCATTGAGAAATATTAAAACCGAGAAGCGATAAATGCAGTTGCTGAACAAATGCGAAAAGACAGAATAGAGAAATCAGATTACAGAATTGATTTTTCGGCAGGGGCGGGATTGCAAAAAATTTTCTGTTCGCAAAATGCCCAAAAAACGACATAAAAGTTTATTTAATCTGCGGTTTTACTTTCGGTAATTTTTGGTGTATAATATTCAATGTGTATTCTTCGCTTTTCGGGGAGCCGATCCCCTGAGCCGTACAAAATAACTGACCGGAGAGATGACAAGTGAGCACCGATTTTGCAAGAATTATGACGCTTTTGCGCAAGGAAAGAAAGCTGTCTCAGAAAAAGGCGGCCGAGGACCTCGGGATTTCCCAGGGGCTTTTGTCGCACTATGAAAAGGGCAAGCGCGAATGCGGGCTTGATTTTTTGCTGCGCGCGTCGGAATACTACGGCGTGAGCTGCGACTATCTTCTGGGGCGCTCTCCCGAGCCCGGCGGCCAGACCATCACCGTCGACGAGATCCCCGAGGACGACCCCAACCAGCGCGACAAAGTGACCCCCAACACCGTCATCATCGCGTTCAACAAAAAGCTCATAGGAAACTCTCTCAACGTTCTGTTTTCTCTGCTCAGCCGATGCCCCTCAAAAACCGTCGTGAAAGAGACTTCGGAATATCTGATGCTTGCGTTTTATAAGGTTTTTCGGCACATCTATTCCGCGAATCCCAAAAACGACCAGAATTTCTTTACCGTCAGCGAAGAGATGGCGCCTGCCGCCACCGACGCGGCGATGTCCTTAGCGGACGCCAGGCTCGGCTGCGCCATAAAGGGCAGGGAGAATCCCGGAGAGGACGCACTCTCGAAGCAGGGGCTTGAGGAGCTAACGCTCTCCACCCAGACCCTCGGCGAGGAATTCCCGAAGTTCTATTCGTCGCTCGTGAACCTGATAAAAAACAGTGAAAATCACATTAAGGACGTCTGCGGCGACGACAACCGCTGACAAATAAAAAATAAAACACTCTATAGGAGCCCGCAGGTTCGGGCTTCTGTTTTTTGGGGCATGGGGCAGGGGCTGCCGAAAATATGAAAATGAAAAAATAAATTTGCAAAAAATTTTGAAAAAGCCCTTGACAAAATCCCCCGCGGATGATATAATAATAAAGCTCGAGAAATCGAGCACCCCTCATTTGGCGTCCGAGCCACCCCATCCCCTCGGGCGCCGATAGATAACTAAGGAACCCCCAACCCCCCTTAGTTATCGCCTGCGGCAGTGCTGGAATAGGCAGACAGGCACGTTTGAGGGGCGTGTGTCGAACGACGTATGGGTTCAAGTCCCATTTGCCGCACCAAGGCGTCGCAAGCTATGTATCGCTTGCGGCGCTTTCTTCATGCTACGCATTTGAAAGCACCTCAAGCTCATTTCGCGCACAGATGCGATTATTTCTCCGTGAGACAACCGAGACGGTCGTTCTTGTCGAGGGAAGTCGAACGGCAAGAAATAACGCTTCTGATTCCGCCTTTGCCCCAAAAATGCAAGCATTTTCGGGGGCCCCTATTTAATCCGCTTAAGCGGATTTTTTGTTTGGTGCGCATAGACGCGATTATTTCTCCGTGAGCTTGTGCGAGCCGAGCCTTTATGGCGAGCAGTCGCGAACGGCAAGAAATAACGCTTCTAATGGCACCACGGCGTCGCTCGCCGTCGCGGACTTCGTATCGTTCGCGACGGCATTTTTATAAGCTGTTGAATGCCGTCTCTCACTCACTCCGTCGCTCCGGCTTATCCCCACAAACGCAGGCGTTTGCGGGGGCCCCTATTTAATCCGCGTAAGCGGATTTTTTTGTTTGGTGCGCATAGATGCGATTATTTCTCCGTGAGCTTATGCGAGCCGAGCCTTTATGGCGAGCAGTTGCGAACGGCAAGAAATAACGCTTCTAATGGCACCAAGGCGTCGCGCGCCGTCGCGGACTTCGTATCGTTCGTGACGGCATTTTTATAAGCTGTTGAATGCCGTCTCTCATTCACTCTGTCGCTCCGGCTTTGCCCCACAAACGCAGGCGTTTGCGGGGACCCCTGTTTAATCCGCTTAAGCGGATTTTTTGTTTGGTGCGCATAGATGCGATTGCTTTCCCGCAAGATGACCGAGGCGGTCGTTTTCGCCGAGGGAAGTCAAGCGGCTAAAAGCAACGCTTCTGATTCCGGCTTTGCCGCGAAAAGTCACGCTCCCACGCAAAAAATCACCGGGGCAATTTTTATGCGCTCCGCTTTGACTTTTCGCGGGCGCGGAACCTAAACCTCCTGCAATTTAAGAAAATAGCGGGAGCATTTGCTTTTATGGGATTTAGATTTTTGCGTTTTTGTGTTGGTTGCAGGGGCTTTCACTTCCTGCGTTGTCCACCCCTCGCTCGCGACTCCTGCCGGATTCGCTCACTCGGGGCTTGTGCAAAGCTCGGGCTTTGGGCCTCGACCACGCACGGAAAGATGAAAAACAGCCCGGGAATTTTAATTCCCGCCCGAACATCCCGCATGGGAAAAGGTATTCGCGCTTCGCTCATACTATTTGAGATATCCCCACACCCCGGACCCCGTTTAACAAACTTAAAGACGTGCGTATGTATTTTAATCAATTTTACCTACGAATCGGTAAAATATCTCGAT
>CANQNF010000059.1 GCA_947625125.1 uncultured Clostridia bacterium | reverse complement strand
TCATTCTACCAGAAGTGCGGGGACATGTCTATATTTTTGTCCTTTTTCTTTTTGCGAAAGATATTGTACCTTATCTGCGCATGACTCAAGGACCTTTTCGCCCATCTCTTTGCAGAGCGAAAGGAGGGGAGCCTGCCGGCCGCCGGCTGCGTGCCTCTCCCCCCCTCGTGAGCGAACGCTTGCGGGAACTGGAACGTGCCTCTCCCCCCCTCGCTCGCGAACGCTGCCGCGTTCGCTCGCTCGGGGCTTCTGCTGACCGGAAGCTTTCGGGGAAAACCCCTTTGCAAGGTGTTTTCCCCGAGCCCCTTTCGCGAAGCCCGACGGCATTTCATGCCGTCGGGTAGGGGACCCCCGGCGAGGGTCCCCTACGGCAAAACTGTCCACAGGACAGATTTTGCCTACCCTCCTGCGCTTATTTAAAAGCCGCGAACAGCGATGACTTGCGTCATCCCTGTTCGCGGCGGGGGATTTCGCAGCCTGCGGGCTGCGACTCAGGGACTCCGCCCCCGAGACCCCTGCCCGCTTTTTGAGGAAAAGCGGGGTAAAACCTTTTTAGATTTTGCCCGCCATGGGCTTTGCGCGTGCCTTTGGCCGCCAAAAAAACTTTAGCCCTTTCCCCTCTTGCCGCCGTCCGCTATCTCAAACGCACAGTAATCGTACGCATTTATTACCTCGGTATCCCCTAAAGTCGTGCGTTGGGGGATGTTGTGCCCGTAATTCTTGTGGATATGCCCGTGCACGAAAAACTTCGGCCGGTACCTCCTGATGACCTCGTTAAAGCACTCGAACCCCCTGTGCGACAGGCTGTCGAAATCGTTTAAATTTCTCGCGGGCGCGTGCGTGACAAAAATATCTATCCCGCCGCTTTTAAATATCTTCCACCTCATCCTCCTGACCCGCTTCTCCATCTGCTTCTCGGTGAACATGTTCCTGCCCTCGCGGTACTTGTGGCACCCGCCAAGCCCCATTATCCGCACTCCTTTATGCACATAGACCCTGTCCTCAATGCACACGCACCCCTCCGGCGGGTCCTCCTCAAAGCTGTCGTCGTGGTTGCCCCTGACATACAACACCGTCGCATTCGACGCGTCCACCAAAAATTCAAGGTAGTTCCTGCTCAGATCTCCGCAGGCAATTATAAGGTCGTAGCCGCTCAATTTTCCCGGCACATAATAGTCGTAAAGGTATTTTGATTCAACATCCGCAACGGCCAAGATCTTCATTTACTGCCTGCACCACGCTTTCGCTTTTTATTTTCCTGCATTTTCCTTGGTCGACGGCTCCACGCCTACGACGTCCGCCGTGGCCTTTCCCGTCTCGTCAAGTTCCTCGTATTTCGGTATTGCTCCGACGACATTCTCGCACAGCCAGTCCATGCTTATTATCTGCTCTAAGGACAGGCTCTGCTCCTCGTCGATGACCTTTTCCCCCGCCTGGTTGAAAAGCGGACCCATGAACGGCTCCACGCCGCTGACAATAGAATCCTTTAAAAGATTTGCAAGTCTCTTTACGCTTTCGGGCAGCAGGTCGTAGCACTCTACGTCCACGACCCCGGCATTCAATCCCCAGAAATAGTTCAGGGCCTTTGTCGAGCCCTCGCATTCCGACTTGAAAGTGCCGTCGCGAACGCTCTTTATTATTTTTTCATAGTATTTTCCCCAGCGCCACTGCGGTCTTGCAAGGGGCGTGGCCTCGCCGTTTTCGCCTATTATGGACAGCCCGAAGCCGGAGCCCCCGTAGTCCCGGAAACGCTTGGTGTCCTGTGTGGAGATAAGCTTGACCCCGTGCTCGCGAAGTCTCTTAGTAGCGCCCTCCACTCCCCCGCTGACCGACGACCACTCAAGCCGCACTTTCGTAAGCGGGTTCACCATCTGCACCCCCAGCGCAAACGCGTTTATCCCGGCGACCTGCCCGAAAATAGGATAGTCGCAGATATATCCGACGTCGTTGGACTGCGCCAAAGACCCCGCTATCGCGCCGATTATGAACTTTATCTCATACATTCTCGCATAGTATGTCCTCACGAGGCGGTGGGAGATGTTGAGTGAGCAGTTTAAAATATTTACTTTCGGATGGTCTGCCGCAGCCTTAAGGGAGGCCTGCAAAAGCCTCGGCGACGTCGTGAAGATAAGCGTGCAGCCGTTCTCTATAGCCTCCTCAAGCTCCTTGTCGGCGTTGTTGTCCTCAAGGGCGTTGTAGTATGCGACGGTCTGGATATCGCTGCCGAATTCCTTTTCGATATAGCTCCTGCCGCACTCATGCCCAAAAGTCCAACCCGAAGTTTCGGGGGTCTTGTCATGAATAAACGCGACCTTGATGGGCTTTGTGTTCGGCAAAACCTTTGAAAGAAGCCCCGCCGGCCTGTCGTCGGGGTCGAGCTTTACCTCTATAGGCTGCTCCTTATTTGTGAGGGTCAGGTCCTCGCGAAGCTTTCCCACAAGCTTTTTTACGTCGAGCGAGCTCTTGCCCCTTAGGTCGTCATAGCCGTAAACTTCGATGAAATTTAAGAACGCGTCGCCGACCGACCGGTCCTCCTTACCGATTGCGCCCGAGTATGCCTCCCGGAAGCTGTGATAGAGGGCCATGAAGTCCTTTTTGTCGTCGTCCGACCAGCTCTCGTCCGGAGCCTTGCCCATCAGCCGCTGAAGCTTCTGGTAGCTCTGAGGCTTGGAGAATTCCGGCAGGTGCATCTTCGAGCATTTCTGATACTCCAAAAACGCGTTGTAAAGCTCGACCTCTTCGGAGCCGTCCTGCTCGGGCATGACCCTGAAAACATGTGCGTAAACCGTCGGCGCGTCGAAGAATTTCAGCACGCTGACCCTTTTGTTGCCCTCCTCAACATAGAAGCGGTTCATGTATTCGTAGCACTTTATCGGCTCGCGGATGCCCTCCTCGACGTGGGCGTTGCATAAAGAATTCCACTTGTCGGCAAATTCCGTCGACTCCCCGAGTATCGGCATGAAGTTTTTGGCAAACGCATTCGAGCGCCCGGCAGTTCTCGTGCCGATTATCAGCTCGGAGGGTATCCATTTCGTGCCGAGGTCTGTCCCCGCGCTGATTTTTTCGGACGGGATGATGTCGTCAAGCTGAGGCAGATACGGGTCCTCTCCCCTTGCATTGCAGGCTTTGAGCTCGCGCTGACCCGATTTCAAGGCTTCCTTGTAATACTGTTCCTGCATATAAAAACCCTTCTTTCAAGTGTAATAAGCTCTCGTTTTAATGAAATCCTCCGATTTCATCGGCATTATAGCACGGGGCAGGGGCGATGTCAAGGGATATAAAGCATAAAAATACCTCCGGTTAAGCGCGGAGGCATTTGATTTTTTAAGCTTCTGTTATTCGCCGGGCTAGGCGGAAGAATCGTCGTTCATCAGCCCGACGGTGAAATCCGTGTCGGCAGTCGCGAGCCGCACCGGGTCTCCCACTCCGTCGGCATTGTCATACCCCACGCCAAAAGTCACTTTCATAGTGCTGACACTTTTGTCGTCTTTTTTTTCAAATTTTTCAAATGTAAGGTTGATTATTTTAAGCTGCTTAACTGATTTATCGGAATACGCAGCCTCGCTGAAAACTTCGACGGTGGTCTCTGATGAGTCGTGTATAACCATGACAAGCCGGCCGTCGCTGTTGAGCTTTAGAGTTACGCTTTTGAAGCCGCTTTCATTGCTTTGGTATGTGACCTGACTGCTGTCACTAAAGTCGATATTTGAAGCCGTGCGCAGCTCGTTGGTTATGTAATTTGTAACCATCGAGGCTAAAATTTCGGCGTCGTTGGCCATGATGTTGTCCCGACGAACGGAGAGCGCGGTCGTCATCCCCGTCAGGCATGCCGCCGAAAACAGCGAGAGTATCGCCACGGTGACGAGCATTTCGGTCAGCGTGAGCCCGGCGCGGTCCTTAAGTTTTTTAATTATTTTTTTCATCGAAACGCCTCACTTATTCGCCATCTTTAGGAAGTCTGTATGATTTTAGCTCTCCGGCATTTCCAAAAACCTTTACATCTATGTTAACAGGATCTTCAACTCCTGCCATTTTGATTGAAACTATCCCATTATCAACTGTAATCGATTCGCCATTATTATCAAACCCGTCCTGCCTTTCAGCAGCCGAAAGCTGATTCTGATAGCCCTTGTCCTTAGCGGACGACTGCTCGGTCAGGTGGGTGGAGGTGATTATCATGGTGACCATCATGGCGATGGAAAGGCCCAAGATAACGATGGAAACGAGCATTTCGGTAAGGGTCTCGCCCCTGCGGGAATGGAGCTTTTGAGTTAATCTTTTCACGGACCGGGCGCCTCCTATTCTGAGTCTACGACCCTGCTTATCTCGTTGTCGAGATCAAGCGTGACCCTGACTTTTGCAGTGGATTTCAAAATCTTATACGTTTCTATCGGAATTTCTTCTTTAGTGCCGTCGGGCAAAGTATTCTCGTACTTGCTGATTATACGCTCAGGGTCGCCGTTTTCAACATTCACTTCGGCCTTTAGCTCTCCGGTCAGCTCATACTCCGTCTTGTACTCGGGGTCGGCCGATTTCACGCCTATTCTTACATCCCACGGTGCAGAGGTTGTAAATTCCGAGGTTCCGTCGTCTTTTCCGAATTTAAGAGTTACCGTTACGTCGCCTATCTCTTCCTGATCGCTGTCGACCGTAAAATTATACTCAAAACTATTCGGAAGCTTGTAATTATCTTCACTGCTCAAATCTGTTTCTGATTTGGCAACGTTCCAGAGTTCTTCGCTGCTCCCAGAAAATGATGATATATAATTATAGAAAGCGTTTTTGACATATCCCCCCAAATCGACTTCTAAAAGCTTGGATAAATCTCCGCCTGTAATTCCGTCGTCATTGCGCTTTATGGTAACGTCGCTTTTGGTAAGAGTAGGATTTTTGATCAAAAATGTGAGCTTGTCTTTATCGAATTCTACGTTGCCTTTGTCTGCTTTTACTTCAAAGTCGGCCGAGGCTTCGAGGCCGTCGAGCTGCTCACGGAAGAGCTTTGCCGCGGAGGAGACGGCGAGGTATTGCTGCTGGTCCTCCTCGAGGTAGCTGTAGCGGCCGATGTTCGAGCCGGCGGCGGTAAGAGCGGCTGCGCCCGCTAAAGCGCATATCAGGAACAGCAGCAGCGCCATGAGAATGGACGCCCCGCGGCGGTTATTCAATTTTGCTGACAATTTTTTCATCGCGGTCCGTCCTTTCGGGGGGGTTAGAATTCGCCGGCGGATTTGGTCATTATCAACTCGCCCTTGTAGTAAACTTCTATAGAATCTACATCGTCGCCCAAAATATTTATAGTATAGGCTTTACCAGAGAAATGCCAAGTAAGGTTTGTAACCATATCTGTTTCTTCACCGATATCAACAAATGTATTTCCATTTATTCTAACAGTAAAATCGCTTGTCGAACCGGTCGTTATAAATACATATGAATTCGTCTTCGTTGTCGGATATTGAGCACTATTATTATCGGATCCGCTCTCTTCCGGAGGATATGTTTTTGCTCCGGCTTTAAACCCCTTTGCGTAATGAGCTGTTCCTGATGCGTTTGTATACAGTGTTGCAAGAACAAAATCAGGCATTAAATCTTTGTCAGCCGCCTGAGGGTTCGCCTTAAAATCGGAATAAGCATAATAGAATATCCGCTTTGTTCCAAATTGAACCGCCACTGAATGACCTCCGTTAAGACCGTCGTTTCTGGATGAAGCCGTTACATTTGTAATATAGTAGATCTCATAGTCGTCAAGGCTTATTTCATAATGTTCTGCGATGCTGCCCAAATTGGCAATATCAGCCTGCACAGAGCCCTCTGTGCCCTGTCCCCACACCTCGAGCCTTGCCGGGGCGCCGCATACATTGACAAGAAGCGTCTGAGATTCTGCATATCCAATATATTCTTTTGGTATCAATACTCCGAGATAACCCTGACTGCCGGCCTGATTGCCAAGCTCTCCATAGGCTATGTCTGTGCCTGTAGATCTCGCAATAGCATAATACGGAGCAATATACTTCGGCATTTCCGATGTATGAATCTTATCATTAGTTGCCGCCATGAAAACTACAACCTTAGGCGGAGGTACCAATGTATCAACAGCTGTTGACGGCAACTCAGCCTTTAACCTATCATGGCCGAGGTTATCAGCCTTTATAAGCGTTCCCTGCTCACCGCCATCAGGGGTAAACTTGATCTGAATCGAATTAACATCTGCCTTTTCGTAACGGGTCCCGTCCTCTTTCAGAATAACAAATAATCTGAAAGCGCTGTTGACGTTTGTGCCTGATTGATGACCGGCAAAGAACTGGTCGGTTATCTTATCCTCTCCGGAAGTGGATGTGAAATGATAATAACCGGATCTGGCACCATAGCCGTCAAGGTTTATGCTCTGCTTTGTTTTCATATATTCGTCAAACGGCATCAAATACTTATGGTCTATTTTGGCCCCATTAACATATACTTCAATCCTGCTGTCGTTTATTTCTCTGCCGTCCTCATCGGCGTACTTGATGACCATATCTTCCTTGAATTCACTCAGATCATCGCCGCCCTCCTTGGGAGTAAAGAAGCCGGGGTTGCAGAAGAACACGCCGATATAATCGTCTCCGATCTCGACTTTCTGTTCGCCCTCTTTTGTATTGTCCCAAGCTTCATATTCATTGATAGTACCCGAACGGTTATAGGTAAGGTATCCGTCAAACTGGCTTGTCTTAATTCCTCCAAAATAAGAGTAAGTATTTACATCAAACACGCCCGCCACAGGTCCGCGGATGAGGTCGTCGGCGGTGCTTATTTTTTCGGGTATAATGCCGTAATGAACGGGCTTGCCGCCGTCTGCCAAATCTGTCGTGACCGCTTTATAGGCATACGCGCCCTCTTCGCCCTTTCTCGCGTAATCCGTTGCGCTTGCTGTGTATGTCTTTTCTGAATTTGAGCTTCCGTCCAAAGAAGCGGCAAGCTGATCATATAAAACGCCCTTAGCGTTGTTAATATTCCTTGCGGACGGGCAGAAACCTGTACTATTGACGTAGACGTTTGTGCTGCTCTTATGAGATGAGTTATTGGCAATTGCCGAGCCCTTGATAGGCAGATTTCTGAACATCGAATAGCAGTTAGTAACCTCTATATCTCCTTTTCCGAGAATGCCGCCGACGTCCGGGCCGGTAACATCGTCGCCTTTACTGTAGCCGTGAACAATGGCATAGCAACTGTATATGGAACCGCTTGAGTTTTCACCGGCAATGCCGCCTACGCAGCCCTTGACGTTGTTGAATTTCACAACGGCATGGCTGTTTTTAATCATGCCGGACGCCTTTCCGGCTATACCGCCGGAGAATTCTTCGCCTGTGATCTCATACCCTGAGGCAACACAGTTCTCGATCGTCCCTGTGCCGCGAGCGTCCGCGACGATAACGCCGACGGTTTTGCCCTTAATTTCTACGAATTTGTCAGCTGCCGCAGCCTCGTTAAACAACACGATATTTTCAAGCGTCGCGCCGTCGGTCACGCCGAAAAGACCGGCGTAATCGGAGCCCTCGGTCGTGTTGAATTTGGCGTCGATTATCCTGTAGCTGCCGCCGTTGTAGGTGCCGGTGAATTTATTTGTGCTGTCGCCGATGGGGGTAAGCCCCGTCGTATCGTCTTTATAATTGATGTCATGGGACTGCTCGAAGATGCCGGCGGGATATGACTTGACATTTTTGAGATGTGAATCGCTGCGCACGCCGAAAACGTTTGCGTCCGTGCCGGCATGGTCGGAGCCTTTATCTGCGGAAATCGCGTAGAAATCGGGCGCGAATGTATAATCATTGCCGCCGACGGTGGCCGTGACAAAGCCGGTGCCCGAAACGCCGGTAACGTTGTAAAGCTTTACCGCAACAGTGCCGGAGTCGGTTATTTTCAGGTCGTCCACGGCTGCGAGGGCTGTCTGAACAGCCGATTCCACATCGGCATTCGTCACATCAGTGCTTGTGCCGTCGCTGAACGTAACTGCACTATCAAGCGAGCCGCCCACGCTGAATGCGCCGTAGCCGTAATCGGTGACGTTATGGCCGTCCTGCTCTTTGCAGAGGTCATTTATAAGCTCATCGGGCTTGCCGTTGCCGTACCAGAGGGCTTGAATGTGGTAGCTGTGGGCATCATCGGCGACCTCTTTTTCCCAGTAGAAGAAGCCGGTGACAGCGTCGCTGCTCGGCCAGTCGCCGTGCATGGTCATATCGTGCGGCACGGGGTATTTATAAACGCTCGAAACTTTCAGGTCGTAGCGCTTGCCGACGGCAGCCAACGAATCATCGACTTTGACATCGTCGCCGGTTTTGACATTTGTATCCGCGGATTTTTTTATCTCCGTGACGGTGGCGCCGTCGGTTTTGTACGCAGTGCCGAGGGTGTAGACGGTGGCGCCGGGGTCGATTTCTGCTTTTGATGATTTATCTTTTTCATAGTTTATGACATATAAAGGATCTGACAAAGTACCAGTTACTGAGCAGGAAGAAAATACTACTCCTTTCAATATAATATCTCCGTCACCCTGCCCATCACCTACCAATCCCCCCGCGACCTTTCCGCTTACGTTGTCTTTCAAATTCACAACTTTCCCATCTTTGGCGTTTCCTTGGTAAATGCCATAATATGTATGTCCGGCAGCAAAGCTATCTTCTATGGTTGTCACAGAGCTACTCATACCAATCAACCCGCCAGCTGCTACACTAATTCCTTTAACCTTTACAGCCGCATAAGAATTTTCTACTATGGTTTTCATTGTAACTCCAATAAGTCCACCACCGTAAAATTGACCTTCTATTTTATAATTTGAATAAGGATCATTAGTAGGGTCTTCCCATGAAGTGACATTCTTATCCGTTTCAACATAAACAGAACAACCTGATATTGTAGAGCCCATATCCATGCCTATCAATCCGCCGGCAGTGTTATCACTTTCTACTTTTAGATTGATAACTTTAACATTCTCCACAGTAGCACTCGTAGTGTAACCACATAATGGTCCGGCAACACTGCCTTTTACTGTGGGATTTCTGAAAGTCAAATCTGTTGCTTTGCCGCTTAATTCGGCAAATAGGCCTGCATAATATTTATCATCAGGATTTGTTATTATGCTGATATTCTGAATTTCTGCCCCGCTTCTGGCAGAAATATTTAAAGCCTTGCATTTAACAAGCGTTATAAAATCGCTATAATACGTAGCCCATCCGCCAAATTCGCCCGCTTCACTGTCTGTGCTCGCAAAGTTGATGGTCTTTTTGATGACTGCGGTGGTGATGGCGCTGCACTTATCTAAATTCTGCAAATGGCGGCCGTACTCGATGTAGGCCGTACCTGCCGTTGAACCGTTCGCAAACAGCGGGTTGAACGTCTTTGTTACGCTCTGGTCGCGGGCTATGCCGTTATTGTCGTAAAAACTGACAGTCAAGGTTTTGTCTGCACCATCACAACTAATGCCCCAGACATCTGCTGAAGCCTCATATTTATCAACAAGAGGGCCCTCGTTAATGCTTGGAGCATACGCAGGTCCGTCAAGACAGTCAAGAACGAGTTCTACAGTTTGACCGCCGCTCATATAACGTCCACTGTCCGGAATAATCGAAGTGCCGTCGACATCGGCTTTAACATAAAATCTATCAATTGTGCCAGAGGGCGCAGTAATCCTTACTACAAGCTTTTCTTTATTGATGACTTCTACGGTCGGCTTCTCGATTTCCTGAACAACTGGATGGGCGTCCGGCTTTTCGTTCATAAGTCCGTAGTAGCCGATCAACTTCTTGCTCTGAACATCGGCAACATCTGAATAGAAATTTGTTGTATAATCGTCAAAATTTTCCTTTTCAGAATAAAAAACCCCATAGACATCGCCGGTTTTGGGGTTATATTCTACAATGAAATTATTATCAAACAGTTGCGATTCAACCACGCCGGTGCTTTCTACATCGGTGCCGCCGGATGACATCAGCTTTTTAAGGGGACTGCCCGAATCGTTGCTTTTCAGGTAGAATATGTCAACTTCGCTGGTTTCATCATACCTCGGAAGCAGCGCGGTGATTTTAGCAGCGCCGTCATCAAGCCCCGGCAACTCATTTCCCATCTCTATCTCGTTCATGAATTTGTGTTCCGCCGCCATGTAAATAGCGCGGGCTGAGTCGTTTAACTCGCGCAGATTTATGCTTCTGGAATATTTTGCCACATTTGGAGCGGCAACAGCGGTAAGAATCGCCAAAATGGCGACCACAATAAGCATTTCGGCAAGAGTAAAGCCGAGCTTTCCCTTAATTTTTCGGAACAGTTTCATTTCGATACCCCTTTATAAAACATACCCGATTTAAGTTACTTGTTTCCTCCCGATGTGACAAGCTCGTAGAAAATAATGTTGCCCGTGAGTCTTAAAGCGCCGTTTTCGAGGCTTCCGCTGTCGGAGCCGGACTGCTCGGGAGTTACGGTGATGTTCTGAAGCAAGCACCTGAATCCGGTGCCGGTGAGCTTTTTGATGAAGTCCTTGGCAGCCTCGAAGTCGGCGACTGTTACGGTGAACGTAACGGTCCTCGTCGCGATGTTACCCTCAATTTTTACATCGCCGAGTCTGAGGTCGGGGGCAAGGTCCTCAAAAATGGTCTGATAGTTAAATAAAAGCTGGGTCTGGTTGTCGTATATCGGCATGACCGTTATCTTGTCAAACGGCAGAGCGAATATCTCGTTGAGCTCGTTTTTCATCTTGACATAGACCTGGCCCTTGGTTATAGCTAAGTTGGTCTGGTCCTCGACCATCAGCTTCTCCGACTCTATCTCCTCAAGACGGGTAGTGACGGGGTAGTGGATGACGAGGAAGTAAAAGCCGACGAGAAGAAACACGACGAGCACCAAAAGTATGATCTTTTCGCGCTTTGTAAAGCTTCGCATTAACATATTATTCAGCGCCTCCGTTCAGGTTTACATCCTCGGGCGCGCCCTCGGTCCCGTCGGGCTGAGCTTCGGGGACGGTATCCGCGGGCCGGGCTTCGGGAGTAGTCTCGGGAGCGCCTGCCTCGGTTTCCGCAGCCGCCTGACCGTCGGCAATGATCTGGTCGGGGTCAAATTCAAGCTGTCCCGGAGTATAGGTGCTCGAAGCGTCCGCAAGGGTCATGTTCACGGTCGCGGTAACGGTCTTGGCGCCGGTTCCGCTGCTGTCGGTGTTGTCGGTGTAAGAGCCTATCGAGATGCTCTCGATAAGCGGCTCCTCAATGAGAAGCATGCCGTTTATGTAGGTAAGCGTCTGGAGGTCGATGTCGGTTATGACCATGTTCAGATCGCGGCCGTTGACGGTGAGGCTCTGTATCGAGCAGATGGGGAAGAGCCTTGTCTCGAGCATTTCCAGAACGTCGAGCCTGTCGGGGATGGTCTTGTCGAAGTTTTCGTAGCTGTAGCGGTTGTACTGCTCCTCTACCTCGTCATAGTCGGAAAACGCGTTGGTTATCATCTCGAGCTGGGACTTCATCTCGGCAAGCTCGGCCTCTTCGCGGCTGACCTTTTCAAGTCTTGCGGCGACGGCATACTTCGAGAAAAGATACGCTCCGACGACGATAAGCAAAAGTATCGGGATAAGCCTTGACGGGCTCGCCAGGGTCTTTTCCTTTATGAGCAGGTTCAACGTCTTCTTGGAGGGGAGCTTTACCTGCTTCTTGGTCTGTTTTTTCTGTGCCTGCTGTATTTCGCTCATATCACGCCCTCCTTACTGCATTGCGGCGCCGACAGCGCCGAGGGCCGTTTCGATTCCGTCGTCGTGCGCGCCGATAAGCTCGGAGCAGTCCTCTATCGGTATCGAAATTGCTTCGCTGAGAACGTCTCTTAAGGGCTGTATCCTTGCGCCGCCGCCGGAAAGATGGATATGCTCCAATTCGACGTCGGGGTTGTTGTAGCGGAAGAAGTAGACCGCCCTTTGTATCTCGTTGGCAAGGTTCTGGTAGACTTCGACGCACTCGGGCAGAGACTGGCAGCCGTCGTGGTTTGCTTCACGGTAGGACGCCGCCACAAACGGGTCGATGTGCATGGCGTCGGCAATTATATCGTCAAGGGTGGACATGCCGTATTCGACGAGGTGGGAGTTCTCGTAGCGGTTGCCGTGGTACATGTAGAGGCGGACCGCGGTGTGTCCGAGGTCTATTAGGCAGTGCGCATGGTCGGCGGGAGCCTTGGAGAGAATGTTTGTGTAGGACATCTCTATCGGGATGGCGGTCTTGAGCTTTATGCCGGCGCGGCGGAACATATCCTTATAGTCCTGGACGGTCGATTTTAAACTGGCCGCCGCCATCAGGTCGAGCTCCGTAGGCTCGCCGGTCTCTTCATCCTTTGTCACGCCTAAGACGGCATAATCGTAAAAATACTGGTCCTTTTCGGCGGTGATGAAGTCGCGGAATTCGTACGGCAGATTCACCATCAGCTGCTCGTGGGTCATTATCGGACTCTGCATCCTGCGGCAGAAGCAGAGCGCCGCAGGCAGCACTACCGCGGCCTCGTCAAAGCGGACCTTTTTCTTCTTGCAGGTCTGTTTGATGAAGTCGGCGAGCGCTTCATAGCTGACTATACGGCCCTCGCGGACGGCGCCCTCGGGGAGAGTCTCCGTAAGAACCTTTTTAACACCTTTTTTTGTTACGACCGCGACGTGCAAGGCGTGCGAGCCGATTTCAAAGCCGGCGACTTTTTTCGACATTGTGTATTCCTCCGGGTCAATGTGTATGGGCTCCTAAGTCGAATAAACTCATGTACCACCCGATGAACCGCTCGGCCCAGACGGCGCAGATAAACGCCGAGACGACTAAAGCGGGGATAAACGGAAAGGTCTTTTGCAGGCCCGCCTTGAAAACGGCCGCCAAAAGAAGCCCTATGAAACAGCTTAAAATCAACAGCAAAAGCATCGATTTCCAACCGAAATATAAGCCTAAGACAAATAACAGCTTTATATCCGCCCCGCCGATGGATTCTTTTTTGTAGACTTTGTCCATGATAAGGCTCAGGACAAGGATTGCCAAGGCGTAGATAAGGCCTGCCAGGGCTCCCCAAAGAAGCCTTTTAAGCGGCTCGGGATGGGTCGGCAGAAAGATAAGAAAGTTCAGTATCGCTAAAATATGCAGAGTGTCGGGCACCTTGAATATGTCAAGATCCCAAAGAGCCTCGGCGCATAAAACTGTAAATAAAACAAGATACTCAAGCGTGAGCCACTGCCAGCCGAAAAAGGCGACGGTAAGGGCCCAGGCAAGCCCGAAGCAAAGCTCGGCGAGGAAATAGCGGGGGGAGATTTTTTCACGGCAGTTTTTGCATTTGCCGCGCAAAAAGAGGTAGGAAAAGACGGGGATAAGCTCGAAAAAGCCGAGCCTGTGACCGCAGTTAGGGCACTCGGAGCGGCCGAGGACCGATTTTTTATCCTTAACGCGGAGCTGGATACAGTTAATAAAGGAGCCGAAACAGGCGCCGGTCATAAAGGCGAGCAGCAAAAGCCCGATAGCGGCGGGGAGGGGGAAAAATTTCAGGGAAAGCATAATAACTCCTTTACAGAAAATACAAGTTAAAAGTCAGGCAATCCGACTTCTGACTTCTGTTTTCTGTTTTCTGTATTCTTCAGAGCCCCGACCGCAACCCTAAAGGGTCGGGGCTTTTCGGAACAGGGTTTAAGCAAAATTTTGCGT
>CANQNF010000058.1 GCA_947625125.1 uncultured Clostridia bacterium | reverse complement strand
CTCGGCATGCCGAGGGTGATAATCCAAAAATTTTACTTCATTCTATGGGAATTTGCGAAAAATACTTGACATTACCGCTCGGAATCCCGAAAAGGTTATCGCAGCGGGCATTATACCCGAAATCTCACCACCACATCGGGTAATGTAAAACTATCGGTTCCCAAACTCAAGGGCGTACCGTTTGAAACGGCAATCATCGAGCGCTATCGCAGACGTGAAAGCTCTGTGGAGGAAGCTTTGATCGAGATGTATCTTGCAGGTGTATCCGTACGCCGCGTGGAGGACATCAGCGAGGCGCTGTGGGGCAGTCGGGTATCGGCGTCTACCATCAGTGACCTGAATCAGAAAGCATATGTGCATATTGAGGAGTGGCGGCAAAGACCGCTCCATGGCAAGTATCCGTATGTTTACATCGACGGAATTTATCTCAAAAGAAATTGGGGCGGCGAGTTTGAGAATGTCAGCATACTTGTTGCAATTGGCGTTGATGAAGACGGTTACCGAGAGGTAATCGGTGCGGCTGAGGGCATGAAAGAAGATAAAGAAAGCTGGCGAAGCTTCCTTGTATGGCTCAAATCGCGAGGGCTTACGGGTGTTAAGCTTGTGGTCGGAGATAAGAATCTCGGAATGTGTGAAGCGGTTCACGAAGTCTTTCCCAAGGCAAAATACCAGCGTTGCACGGTGCATTTCTATAGGAATATTATGTCAAGCGTGCCGAAAAACAGGATTCGTGAAGTCACGATGATGTTGAAAACAATTCACGCTCAGGAAAACAAAGAAGCTGCGAGGAAAAAGGCAAAAGAGGTCATCGAAAAGCTCAAGGAGATGAGACTTAATGCTGCCGCCAAAAAGCTTGAGGACGGGATTGAGGAAACGCTTACATATATGGAATTCCCGTCGCAACACTGGCTTAAGATCCGCACGAACAATGTGATTGAGCGGCTGAACCGTGAGATCCGGCGCAGGACGAGGGTGGTCGGCGCATTTCCCGATGGGAATTCAGCCTTGATGCTTGTTTGCGCGAGACTTCGCTATGTCGCCGGCAAGGATTGGGGGTGCAAGAGATATTTGTGTATGAAATATCTTGATGAGGCTGCGGAATAATTTCACAGCATTGATTCAAAGCACTAAATCGCCGCCTCGGCATGCCGAGGGTGATAATCCAAAAATTTTACTTCATTCTATGGGAATTTGCGAAAAAGGGTTGACAGGACCTAATCTGCGCCAGCTCTCATTGGGACGATAATATCTTCGGGGAAGAGTCATTCCCAAAGGACGATGTTGAAATACTGAGGCTTTATCCTCTTACATTCAAAGAGTTTCTCGTTACTATGAAAAAGGACTATCTTGCTACTGCATTATCGCAGAAAGACTATGATAGAATAGAGTGCAATAAAGCAGAGTATATCGAGTATCTGAAATATTACTTCTACGTTGGAGGAATGCCGCAGGCAGTCAGTTGTTTCGCAGAGAAGAAAGACTTTTATGAAGTATGGTACATTCAAAAGGAAATACTTGAATCATACGAGCAGGATATTTTAAAGTATTCTCCGAGGGGAATAACCCCTAAAATCCAGTCCGTTTGGAGCGTTCTGCCGAAACAGCTGTCAAAGGAAAAGAAAAAGTTTGTATATGATCTTTTGCAGAACGGTGCAAGAGCAAAAGACTATGTTACCTCTGTCTTTTGGCTTATGGACAGCGGTCTTGCATATATGGTAAATAGAATTGAAACGCCCGAGCGACCTCTTTACGCATATGAGGATCCGAAGGCATTTAAGCTGTTTGCGATTGATGTAGGTCTGTTGGGGCATTTGCTGGGACTTCAGCCTCATACCCTTCTTGACGGAAACGATGTATTTGCCGTGTTCAACGAAGCTTTGACCCAACAGTTTGTGTTGCAGGAAATGACGGCGAACGGGGGAGTAAAAATCTATTACTATACCAACAACCGTGGTGCAAGCGAGATTGAGTTTGTAGTCGACGACGGTGTGAGGATTATGCCGATAGAAGTCAGCGCAAAGCTTAACTTGCAGGCGAAGAGTTTGAAAGTGTACTGCGAAAAATATAACCCCGAGATTGCTGTCAGAGTTAATCTCGGGGAGTATGGCAAGGAAAATGAGGTAATGAATGTACCGGTGTATATGCTTTAATGTGACGTGACGTTGCAGATATCCTCACTGCATTTAACTATATCATCACGGCCCACTTTACCAAATGTTTTTCCCAACCATATAACAGGCTGTATTTCACTGTACGATAGCTTATATTGAACTCGTGTGCTACCTGTCTGATATTGTTTAAATATGTATTTTTATTGACAACCATTTGGAATAAATCTATAATTTAAAGGTGGTTTTTGAATGTTGTTATATTATACTGACTTAAAATCATCGATTGAATTGGAGTGTGAGTATGAATCGAGAGTTTAATTTTTTGATGTATCGGGAGGCTGATGAGGAAGTCACGGTCAATGCGCTGATTAAGGACGATACTATTTGGTTGACGCAAAATGCAATGGCTGACTTGTTTTCGGTGGATAAATCCACCATTAGCAGACATTTAAAAAATATTTGCGGAGGGAGAACTGGATGAATAAATATCCCCCTTCTCCGCCAAAACTTTTTCTCTTACGGGCAAAGCCCTGTTCTACTGGCCACGCCTAAAGGCGTAGGTTCGGTCCGGCCCTTGCATTTATTATGTTACTTGCTACCCGTTAACGGGTCATAGTCACTGAAACTCATCTGGTCGCTCAGCCTGTCTTCTTCAAGCTGGTTCCTGATGTATGCTTCAATATTTTTTGCATTCTTCCCTGCCGTATCTACATAATACCCTCTGCACCAGAATTCTCGGTTTCGGTACTTCATTTTCAGATTCCCCCACCTTTCGTATATCATCATGCTGCTCTTCCCTTTCAGAAATCCCATGAAACTTGATATACTCATCTTTGGCGGTATCTCCACAAGCATATGCACATGGTCCGGGCATACTTCTGCCGCTATTATATTTACTCCTTTCCACTTGCACAGCTCTCGAAGTATTGCTCCTACTTCCAACCTCTTTTCCTCAAAGAAAACCTTTCTGCGGTACTTGGGAGCAAAGACTATATGATACTTGCAATTCCACTTTGTGTGTGATAAACTGTGTATGTCGTTATTTACCTCTTGGTTCATAATGATACCTCCGTCATTTATAATTTTTCTACAGTTGCCAGACCGTAGTTCTATTATATTTCTCGGAGGTTTTCTTTTCAATATTTTTGTTAAAGACTCATCGCTAAAGCTTTACGGAACCCCGCGTCTAACGCGGGGTTTTAGGAGACAAAAAGTGGTCGTTGCAAAAATTGCAACAACCACTCAGCATGGTGCTATTGAGGGCAAAACCCAGACAAAAGATACAAATTATTACAGCCTTGATGCCATCATTTCGGTCGGATACCGCATGAATTCCAAGCGTGCCACGCATTTCAGAATTTGGGCGACAAGCATTCTGAAAGAATAAATGATAAAGGGCTTTGCTTTGGACGACGAGCGCCTGAAACAAGGCAAAACAGCTTTCGGAAAGGATTATTTCCGCGAGCTGTTGGAGCGGTGCGTTCGATTCGCGCAAGCGAGCGCCGCATATGGCAGCAGGTTACCGATATTTTCGCAGAGTGCAGCATCGACTACGACAAGGATTCGGAAATCACTCACGCATTCTATGCGATGGTGCAGAACAAGTTCCACTATGCTATCACCGGTCAGACTGCCGCAGAGATTGTTTATACCCATGCCGACCGCAGCAGGGAGAATATGGGTCTTACTACTTAGATGAACGCTCCCGATGGGCGTATACTCAAATTCGACGTTTCGATCGCGAAAAATTATCTCGATGAAAAGCAGATTCGTCAGCTTGAGCGGACGGTCACAGGATATTTTGACTATATTGAAGACTTAATCGAGCGCGAGAACACGTTTACTATGGAGGAATTTTCTAATAGTATAAATGAGTTTCTCTCGTTCCGAAGATATGACATTCTCCCAGATAAGGGAAAAATCAGCATGATCGAGGCAAAGACGAAAGACGAAGCTGAATATGACGAGTTCAACAAGATGCAAAAGATAACGTCGGACTTTGACCGAGAGGTAAAGAAGATTTTGGAAAAAGAGCATAAAGAGGAGATTTGATTATCATGCGCCTGTTGGGGGAGGCATGATAGGCACATAGATGTTAATACTCAAAACAAGTTGTTTTCAGACAGGAGGATAATACTTATGTCAGCTATCAACATATCGGATACACCAAGACTAAAGCTACTGTAGATGGCGGTATCGAACAGGATATACTCCGAATTCAAAAGTGAGATTGATTTATATGTTAAATATAAATAAGGCTATTTTAGACAACGAGAACGAAGAGCATATCAAGAATATCATAAACGACTTTCTTGGGAGAAACTTCTATACCGTCCGATTCATCTGCGAGACCCACGGATATGACGCAGAAAAAATCAGGCAGCACTTCCTTGAAATTCTGCCGAGAATCACAGAACAAAGAGATGGATTAAAACTATGAGCCTGTTTGAATTCTCTAACATATCCCAAATTGAAGAAATATCCCAAATTGAAGAAACCATCCAGCGTATCCCAAATTGAAGAAACCATCCAGCGAACATGGTAGGATTTTCGTTCAGCTTTAGCCGCAGGTGCTTTTTCATATAATGAGTTGGATGCCGCAAAAGCGAACACTACATTTTTAAAGGCTTTCGATGACCTTTTTTCTCACTGTCATCAGTTGTTTGACGCTTCAGCAGAAAGCATATTATCTTGTCCCACGACTCTAATGAGAGCAGGAAGACTTCGTCCTGCTGATCCAGACCCAACGTATAGCAGATTTATTCCAAACAAGGATTATATAACGGAGCACAATCGGTTTAGTCCTCCGGGAGTAGAATGGTTGTATTTGGCCATAGGTAATCCGTGCATTGCCGAGAATTGTGCCTTAAAAGAATGTCGAGCTATAGCAGGTGAACTGTTCGGTTTGTGTCAGTGCAAACTTAATGAGGAATATTCAGAGAAAACGTTTGTTGACCTTACTATAGCAGCAGATGTGTCGTATGAAGATCTAAACAGGCAACTTGAGAATTCGGCTGATGATATTCGTAATCGTGAAGTAAAGAAGGCCGTAAATAGCATCATGCATAAAGGGTATGCCAAGTCGCCAGATGTCAGTGATATTAAGGAGAAGCTTACAAGGTGGTCGGCATATACTTATGCAAGGCTGCTATCAAAACAGATTTTTGTTCCGGTGGAAACTGAAGATAAAGAACTTATGTATTCGCCCTTCCAGTGCATGGCTCAATACTTTTTATCACTTGGATATGAGGGAATTGTTTATTCGAGCACAGTATTTCCCGAAGGGAAAAATGTGGTACTTTTCGATAAAGATGCTGCCACCCCTATTGGAAAGATAATAAAGATCTGTGTATAACGAAAAACGCCTCCGAATCGATGTAGTTCAAAGGCGTACTTATGGCAACTTCAAGTTTTTTCACAAATGTCAAGATTACTGATCCTAAATTTATTAAAGCATGGATAGCATCGGTTTACGAGTCCAAAGTTGAGCTTTCTGCCTCCATTATTCCTGCCATCACCGACTTGAATGAAATTCGCAAGATAATGGCAAAGAGATTAAAGGATAATGATATAGTACAGTCCTGTACTGAGCCGCGTGGCGAAACCGTATAACCTAAAGATAGACTGTTGCCCCCTCTCTGGTCTTTCCCATCATGCCCCTTAAACCCACATCGTCAGCCGCTTTTCACCTCCACCCACAGCCGTTCTATTAAGTTACTGCCGTATGTGCAGCATATAAGATGGCAAATAAACTTACAAATCTTTATAAATCCGCTCGCAGAGCCATTATAGAAGGATTACTTCCTTGGAAAGATAAGAGCAACCATAAGCAACTTATAATTCAAGAAGTCCAAAGAGTAGAAAAGACAACACTTATCAGAGAATTTGGTGACAGGAATTATGGAGAAACGGCGCACGGGCAAAGGATTATGTTACTTCTGTATTTTGGCTTATAGACGGCGGTTTTACATATAAGGTCAATAGAATTGAAACACCCGAACGCCCGCTTTACGCATATGAGTATCCCAAGGCATTTAAGCTGTTTGCCCTTGACATAGGTCTGTTGGGGAATATACCGGGACTTCAACCATTCTCTTCTTGATGGAAGCGATGTATTTATCGTGTTTAACAAGGTTTTAACTCTGCAGTTTGTTGCGTGGAATTACGGCTAACAGGGGATTGAAGATATTTTTAATTTGAAGAAGTTTAAGCAGGAATAAAGCTTTGTTTTCATTATTCATATATTTTTCTGTAGAGATATATTGAAAAGAATGGGAATAGGCGGTATAATATATACGCCATTAAAAAGCAATCTACCGGTGATCACAGAGCATAGTCTTATAATCAAATTTGTTCATGACACGTTGTTTTTAGAAAAACTTGGGCAAAATATCGATTAAATTACCGTCAATGTTTTCAAACAACACAACAAATTATCATTTCACTAAATAAGGGGGGCAAGCATAATGTCTGCTATAAGGAGAACAAAAGAAGAAAGGCCGGTGCTGGCTATTTGCTACGATTTTGATAAAACGCTTTCTCCGACCGATATGCAAGCTCAGGGATATATTCAGGCAGTATACGGCGAAGATGTTGCGTCGTTTTGGAATGCGAAATAATATAATATTCAAAATGTAAATAGACCGCAGCCCCCGCTCCGGTCTTTTCCCATCTTATCTGCCTAAATCCGCATCGTCAGCCGCTTTGCAGCTCTATCCACAACCGTTCTATTTTGTTACAACCGTATGCACCGTACTCTTAGAAATCCCAAACTCGCTCGCCGTTTGCCTGACGGTGGCCTTGTGCTCGATTATGTATTCCCCCAAAATTACCGGGCGTTCGCTGTCCTTTGGTATTGTCATACGCTCACTCCCAATGTTTTTTAACATTATATGGGAGATTGCTTGATTTTATGCCATGCAAACTGCCTCTGAAATTACGCTTTTCCGTAAATTTAAAATTTTTTGAAAAAACTATTGACAGCATGCAAAGAATGTGATATTATAATATTACGGAATTCCGAAAAAGCATAATTAGGAGGTATCTTATGAGAGATTATGAAAAAGAAATTGACGAGCTGTGGGAAGAACTCGCCGGGTTATGGGCTGCAATAAATGCCCAAAACATTGAACAGCGGCATGAGCAGGCGAGAGAAGCCGAGCACGAGTTCGTCCGAATCATGCACAATATGCACCCCGACAAGCGGCTTTCGGAGATGATGGAGGAGCTCTGCGAAACGGCCGACGCAGAGGGCTTGAGCGGCAGGACAATCTACAATGTGATATTATAATATTACGGAATTCCGAAAAAGCATAACAAGGAGGCAATTTATGAGAGATTACGCAAAAGAAATTGACGAGCTATGGGAAGAGATTGCAGGTCTGAGGGCTGCGATCAATGCCCAAAACGACGAGCCTGGGCAGGCAAGAGAAGCCGGTCGCGAGCCCTATACCGAGGAGCGCGAGCAGGTACACATCATGCACAATATGCACCCCGACAAGCGGCTTTCGGAGATGATGGAGGAGCTCTGCGAAACAGCCGACGCGGAGGGCTCGAGCGGCAGGATAACCTATTTAGGCGTATTTTCATCCGGCGGCAGGCAGTCAAACTGGATCAAAAAAGCGGCTTTATGCGACGATTTGATGAGACTTGCGGAGAGCGGCGTGGCGGGCAAGGTTTTGGCGTGCCTCGGGAACGCGACAAGGCTGAAAATTCTTGTAGAACTTCTCAAAAGCCCGAAAACCGTCGCCGAGCTGACCGAGGTCTGCGGTCTCGGGTCGACCGGTCAGGCGTATCACCACATGAAGCCGCTTCTTGCCGCCGACGTCATCACCGAGAACACCGACGGCGACGGCAGGGGAGGTTATATCGTCCAGCCGCACCGCGTGCAGGGGATAATCATGCTCCTCGCCGGCATCAGCGACATGGTCGATGAGAATTATACGAAAGGGGCATGGGAATAAATTTCGGTTTTATAATTTTTTCAGCAGGGTACGGCGACGTGCCCTGCTTTTATATTGTGCAGCTACATCCGCCAACTTTTTTCCTTTTTGCTATTGACTTTACCCCTAAGCTGTGGTAAAATAAATAAAATCTTTAATTACGGTACTGCGATGCCGATAAGAGTGATAATGCTATTTTCGCCGTACTGTATTCAGCACGGCGTTTTTTTGGAGGCTTTATGGTCGAAAAAGCTGTTATAATGGAGGAAAGCGCCGTAAAACGGGCGCTTGTAAGGATCTCCCACGAAATTCTTGAAAAAAATAAGGGCGCCGGTTCGGTCTGTCTTTTGGGCATAAAGACCCGCGGCTCGGCCCTCGCCGGTATCATCGCCGAAAATATTCTCAATATCGAGGGCGTTGCAGTCCCGTGCGGCGACATCGACATAAGGCCCTACCGCGACGACCTCAAGGTGCATGTTTTAAAGGAGACAGAGCTGCCGTTTTCCGTCGAGGGGAAGAAGATAATCCTTGTGGACGACGTTCTCTACACAGGCCGCACCGCCAGGGCAGCCATCGAAGCCGTGTTTTCCGTCGGCAGGCCGGCGATGATACAGCTTGCGGCGCTTATCGACCGCGGGCACAGGGAGCTCCCCATCCGCGCCGACTATGTGGGAAAGAACATCCCGACTTCGCGGAGCGAGACCATAAGCGTGAGGATACCGCCGTTCGACCCCGAAACGTCGGTCACGCTGATGGAATAAAGTCTGTATTCCGCCTTTTGGCAGGCGGATAATGCATAAAACTTTTTAGGAGGAATCAGAAAATGAAACTCACCTACGGAATCAAGGACAAGCCCCGCTTCGGGCAGATGATCGTCTTTGCTATCCAGCAGCTTTTAGCCATCATGGCCGCAACGCTCGTCGTCCCCGTCATCACCTCGGGCGCTATAGAGGGCGGCTCGATGGACCCGGCGTCGGCCCTTTTCGGAGCAGGTATCGGCACACTTGTCTACGTCCTGTTCACTAAGGCCTCGAGCCCTGTGTTCTTAGGTTCGTCGTTTGCATTCTTAGGCTCCATGGCGGCTGCGTTTGCCGGCGGCGTATCCATGCAGCTCGGCTTCTTGGGACTCATCATAGGCGCGGTATTTGCAGGTCTTGTCTACGTCCTCATCGCTCTTCTTGTCAAGGTCGCGGGCGTCAACTGGCTCAATAAGCTTATGCCGACCGTCGTCATCGGCCCCACCGTCGCGATAATCGGACTCGGCCTTGCAGGCAACGCTATCGGCGATCTTCAGACCGGCGGCGTCAAGGCAGAGGACGGAAGCTCCGTAGCCGCGGTTCTTATCTGCGTTCTTGTCGGCCTTGTGACTCTTGTGATAACTACCGTCTGCTCCACATTCGGCAAGAAATTCGTCAAGCTTATTCCCTTTATTATCGGCATTTTGGGGGGATATGCTCTTGCGACTGTCTTCACTATCATCGGCAACGCAGCCGATATCGACGCCTTAAAGGTCGTCTCATACCAGCCTTTTGCACAGCTTGTTGAGGGCGGCTTCGGTCTGCACACGCTTATCCACATCCCCGATTTCACTTTCCTGACGGCTTTCGGCGCTTTCGGAGAACTCTCCGCAAGCTACGTCGGTGCAATTGCCATAGCCTACATACCCGTTGCGTTCGTCGTCTTTGCAGAGCATGTTGCCGACCATAAAAATATTTCTTCAATAATCGGCAAGGACCTCTTAGAGGACCCCGGACTTTCAAGAACTCTTCTCGGAGACGGCGTAGGCTCCATGGCGGGCGCATTCTTCGGCGGCTGCCCGAACACCACCTACGGTGAGTCGATAGCCTGCGTAGCGATTTCCGGCAACGCCTCCGTCGTGACTATAATCACGACTGCCGTTCTGGCGATTTTGGTCTCGTTCGTAGCGCCGTTTGTCGCATTCGTAAACTCCATCCCGAGCTGCGTTATGGGCGGCGTCTGCATAGCCCTCTACGGATTCATTGCAGTTTCCGGCCTCAAGATGGTCCAGAAAGTCGACCTTGAGGAGAACAGAAACCTCTTTGTCGTCTCGACGATTTTGGTTTGCGGCATCGGCGGACTGTCCCTCAGCTTCGGCGCGCTCACTATCACCTCCGTCGCCACCGCCCTCATCCTCGGCATCATCGTAAACCAGATCTTAGGAATCAAGGACAAAAAGAGCGGGAAATAATAAATAAAATCATTTCAGTTAAAAAAGCACGAAGCAGGCTTCCCTGTTTCGTGCTTTTTCGTATAGTAAAGCGCTGTTAGGAGCGTGTATAGTATTTTATAAAAAATTCTCTTGATTTCACATATATTTTCGAGTATAATATAATTGTTGAATTATGGACATATTTGATATTTTGCAAAAAATGTAACAGAGGAGAAATAAAAATGGCAAAGATGCAGTCTGTCGAACCTAACATTGCGGATCTGGCGAATGGATGGCTGAGGTCATATAAGCTTAACTATAAACTGGAGCAGGAGGGCTTAAGCTCAGACATTGACCAGGCGCTCAATGATTATTTCTCCAAGAATGGCGGAACAGGCGGAAATCGCCCTGATGCGAAACTGCTTCTTAAGGATAAGACTCTTTCGGAATATCCGATTCTGATTGAATATAAAGGATATAAGGACAGGCTTGTTAAGCTCGACGGCTATGGCAAGGTTGCAAATAAAACCGCTAAAAATTTGCCGGATTTCAAGGCAATCAATTCCTACGCCGTAAACGGAGCAGTTCACTATGCCAACGCGATTCTGCATTATACAAGTTACACCGACGTAATCGCTATCGGAATGACCGGGTATAAAGACGCTGCCGGAAATCTTCAGTATGAAATAGGCGTTTATTATGTGTCAAAAAGTAACTTCGGCGTCGGTCAAAAGGTCGATGATTACACTGATTTGTCATTCCTGAAAAAGGATAATTTTGACGGATTTATTGAAAAGGTAAAGCGCCTCCGGCTGTCACCGGAGGAAATCGAAAAGCTTAGGGAGCGCCGTGAGCAGGAAATCAATGTAAGCCTTGTAAAGCTGAATAATGATATATATCAAAATGAGAAAGGACTCAGCGAACGCGACCGTGTTTACCTTGTCGCAGCCTCTATTATCGCTACGCTTGGCGTGCCCGATAAAGTAAAGCCTCTTGAAAAATCCGAGCTAAGATCATCCACCGAAAACGAAAGCCGCGACGGAGATATTATTCTCCGAAAAATCAAAGCGTTTCTCAATGAGAAGAAGCTCCCGCCGGAAAAGCGCGAACTGATCGTCAGAACGCTGCAAAATACGCTCACCACCGACAATATCAACAAGGTCGAGAACGGTGAAAGCCAGCTCAAGCGCGTTTTTACGAAAATCGTTGACGACCTCGGGATATATTATAAAATCGGTCTCAGCACGGATTTCACCGGAAAGCTTTTTAACGAAATGTACAGTTGGCTCGGCTTTTCCCAGGACAAGCTCAACGATGTGGTTTTGACTCCATCCTATGTCGCCACTCTTCTTGCAAAGCTGGCAAGAGTCAATATGGACTCATATGTGTGGGATTTTGCAACGGGTTCTGCCGGACTTCTTGTTGCGTCTATGAATGAAATGCTTATTGACGCAAAAGAGAAAATCAAATCTCCCGACCGTTTGGCGCTTAAGTCTGCCGAAATCAAGGCAAATCAGCTTCTCGGGCTGGAAATTCTTTCTGAAGTATACATGCTTGCTATCCTCAATATGATTCTGATGGGCGACGGCAGCTCAAATATCATCAACAAAGACTCCCTCAAAGAATTTAACGGCAACTACGGTTTCGGCAAGACCGCCGAAAAGTTCCCGGCCGACGCATTCGTTCTGAATCCGCCATACTCTGCTCCCGGCAACGGCATGGTCTTTGTGGAAAAGGCTCTTGAAATGATGAGCAAGGGCTATGCGGCAATTATTATTCAGAATTCAGCCGGAAGCGGAAAGGCAGTCGAATACAACAAACGGATCTTGAAGCACAGCACGCTGCTTGCGAGCATAAAAATGCCGGTCGATCTGTTTATCGGCAAATCAAGCGTTCAGACTAATATCTATGTATTTCGTGTAGGCGAAGCGCATCAAAAAGACGACGTCGTCAGATTTATAGATTTTTCAGTGGATGGATATACAAGAACAAACCGCAAAAAGGCAAGCGTCAATCTGAGGGATACCAACCATGCTAAGGAGCGCTATGCCGAACTGGTCGACCTTGTCAGATTCGGAAAAAGCAAGCTGCATTATTACACTGAAAGAGAATTCTATGAGGGCACGATAGACCCCGAGAACGGCGCAGACTGGAACCAGACGGCTCCGATAGACACAAAGCCGACATTAGATGATTTTAAGAAGACAGTAAGGGATTATTTGGCGTGGGAGGTTTCCACGGTTATTAAGAATCAGGATAAGGAGGATGACCGCCTGGGAAAATGAACGCCTCACTTAACGAAAAGCTGAGGACTGTTAAGTGGGGCGAATACAGAATTGGAGACCTCTTTGAGCGAATCAAAACGAATAAATTACCGTACAAGGCAGACGAACTTCCCGAAAGACGGCAAGGTCAATATGTATTGCCGTGCCTTACATCCAGTTTCAATAATCAAGGCTTAAATTATTACGCGCCACGAGAAGGAGCCACTGTTCTAAGACATGTTATTTCAATTCCCTCTAATAGCGATGTCTACCGTGCTTATTATCAATCGCGGGAGTTCACAGTTCTATCGGATGCTTATGCAATCCAATGGAAAGCAAATGACATAATTACAGCAAATCAATATTTGTTTATAGTTATGTGCATCAATAAGGTCACGGATTTGCCGATTTATTCGTATAAGAACAAGCTTGGTGGCTGGAATGTCGTTAAAAATAAGCATATTAAACTGCCTCAAAACAGCAATGGTATTGATTTTGGTTTTATGGATTCCTTTATAGCGGAGCTGGAGGCGGAGCGAGTAGCGGAGCTGTCCGCTTACTTAAAAGTAACTGGGCTGGACAATTACGAATTGTCTCAAGACGAGGAACGGGCGCTTGCAGAATATGAAAAAACAACATTTAAGACTTATAGATTAACAGATATTTTTAATGTAAAAAATACATATAATATTCTTTCAAGGGATATTGTTGAAAACAGCGGAACCGTTCCTTATCTTTGCTCAAGCACTGAGAACAATGCAGTAAGTACATATATTTCTTATGATGAAAAATACTTAGAAAAAGGTAACTGTATTTTTATCGGAGGAAAGACATTTTCTGTCAGCTATCAGGAAAAGGATTTTTACTCTAACGATAGTCACAATCTTGCCCTTTATTTAAAAAACAGCAATGCGAAGACTAAAAAAATACAATTATATTTAGCTACATGTATATATAAAAGCCTTGCTCATAAGTATTCTTGGGGAGACAGCGTAAGCAACAGCAAGATTCAAACTGATGAATTAAGCATGCCCAAAAAAGATGGCAAACCCGATTATAAGGCGATGGAGCTGCTGATTTCTGCTATACAAAAGCTGATAATTAAGGACGTTGTGAGCTATACAAACGGATATTTTGAAGCGGCAGGCAAATACAGATAAACAGGTGAATAAAAGTATATATTTTTAATTCCGGTCGATAAGGTACAATATTTTTCGCAAAAAGAAAAAGGACAAAAATATAGACATGTCCCCGCACTTCCGGTAGAATGAAGTAACCACAAATCATTTGAAAGGAAGCAGGAAACATGTCCGAAAAGATTATAGCATTAAACGAGGAAGCAGTCAAGACCGAACTGAAAGATTTGGTACGCAAAAGCGTGGAAGAGACTTTGAACGAGCTCCTTGACAATGAGGCCGAAGAACTGACCGGAGCCGCAAAGTATGAACGCAATGAGTCCAGAAAAGGCTATCGTAGCGGGCA
>CANQNF010000057.1 GCA_947625125.1 uncultured Clostridia bacterium | reverse complement strand
CTACTTGGGTGCGGCTGGTATTAAGGCCCTTATAGGGCCATAATTCAAACCCCACGTTTTACGTGGGGTTGTGATTCCTCCCGAATTTTTTTGAATTTTTCGGCATAGTATTACCATGCTGTCATATAATGTTAAAAATTTCAGGATAAGCTTTACGTTCGGCTTCTTTTTCATTCTTGCGCTGTCATCCTTAAGAGGCTCCTCCCTCGGCGGATTGTCGCTTTTGTTTTGCATGCTGCATGAGCTCGGGCATCTTTTTATGATGAAAGCATTCGGCGTCGATTTATCCGAGCTTAAATTCTACGGCAGCGGGATAAAGATAACGTCAAACGGCCTCGGCATGCTTCCAAAACCCCGTCAGGCGGCTGTATATCTTGCCGGGCCGCTCACGAATATCATGCTCGGCCTTGCGCTCAGGGGGATCATGGGAAGCATAAATTTTGCGCTCGCGGTTTTCAATCTCCTGCCGATAAGTTATCTTGACGGCGGCAGGCTTTTGGGGCTTGTCATCTCGGAAAAGGCCGTTAAAGCGCTTTCAGGCATGACGATTTCGATTCTTGCGGCTTTATTGATTTTTGCTGCGGTCGCTGTTCCTAAAATTCTCGGGCCGTCGGCGGTAATGAGCTTCGGATTTATGTTTTTGGCGGTTATCCTTGACGGATAATGTTAATTTTCAACAGTTTTCATGCCTCAAAACTGTAAAACTTCAACATTTTGCACTATTGATTTAGCGGCCGTGATATGTTATAATATTTGAGCATTTGATCTGCCGAAAAATGACTTCCTTTTTCGGTAGGATTTAGTTGCGATACTAAAGCTGACAGTCCTCTGGCTCTGTTATAAAGCGGCCCCGATGCGGCCGGCTGGAGCGTATGAATGTCTGAAAAATCAAAAAGGAGGTAACAAAATGGACGGATTAAAGATCATTTCCAATTCTTCACTTAAGGAGAATGTTCCCGAATTCAACATCGGCGACACCGTAAGGGTGCACGTCAGGATCCAGGAGGGCGACAAGTCGAGGATTCAGGCCTTTGAGGGCACGGTAATCGCCCGCAAGCACGGCGGCGTCAGCGAGACTTTCACTGTCCGCAGAGTAGCCCACGGCTGCGGCTGCGAGAGAGTATTCCCGCTTCATTCTCCCGTCGTTGAAAAGGTCGAGGTCGTTCGCTACGGTAAGGTCAGAAGAGCGAAGCTCTACTACCTCAGAGACCGCGTCGGCAAGGCCGCCAAGACCAAGGACGCACTTAAGTGAGATCTATCTCAAGCTGTTTGACCTGTCAAAATTGTCAGCAAGTATAACAGCAGTGCATAACTCATTTTGTCAGCAAAAAGCCATATCCGAGATTTCGGGTATGGCTTTTGCTGTATCATAAATTGTTCAGGAATACTTTGGAGAATATTAAATCTTTAGCAGTACAATTTTCTGCGTAAAAACTCATTATTTTATATTGTCTTCTTCTCACTTTCAAGCGCAATAGCAATTTAAAACCACCCGCTTTACAGGTTTAAAAATGTGTAAATACGTCTTCACACGTCGTATGCGGCAGGGGAGTGACCGAACCGTTTTTTTACTTTTTATACAAAGATTTTTCAAATTAGTTGTTCAATACGCATGTTGAAAAATTATGTAAGATATGCTAAAATGTATTTGGCAGATTATGCACTTGCATATTGTATAATCTGCAAATTTATTTACTTGGAGAAAAATTATGAAAAGAATTGCAGCCATCCTGCTGGCGCTTGTCTGCATTATGACCACCGTCGGATGCGGAAAAAAACAGCGTAAGCCTATCCGGCTTACACTTTCCACCGAGGATTCCGAGGCCATAATGAGAGCGGCCGGCATCACTCTGCCTCCTGCCGAGGAGGCCCCGGGAGCAGGCACCGTCGTTCAGTGGTACAGCTGGATAGACCTGTTCCAGAACTACAGCGACGAGGAGATCGTTCAGACCGGTTATTGGACATTCCGTGAAAAATACGGCGGCTCGATAAAATGGGTCGAGACCACCTATGACACAAGAAACACCGACCTTGCAAACCTGCTTGTAGCGGGCACGCCCCCGGATATGACAAACGCCGGAACAGCCATGCATGCTACTTTCCCGCTCAATGTCACCAAGGGAATGTATCAGCCGGTCGACCGGTGGATCGACTACGATAACGACCCGCTCTGGAAAGAGATGAAAGACGCCGGCGAATACTATGTTCTCGGCGGAAAGCACTTTGCCATCGTCTACGACCTGACGTTCAAGGACGTCATACCTTATAATAGAAGAGTCATGAACGAGTGGGGCTTCGACGACCCGTGGCAGCTCTATCTGAACGACGAATGGACTTGGGACAAGTTTTATGACATGTGCCTCGACTTCAATTCGCCCGACGACAACCGCTTTGCCGTCGACGGTTGGTATGTGACTTGCAGCCTCGTCGAGGAATCAACCGGACACTATATCATCGAGCGCGACGAGGACGGTCATTACATATCCAACCTTGACGACCCGATAATACTTCAGGCGCACGACCTTGTCTACAATATCGCCAAAAACGATATGATGTTCCGCGTCGGCAACGATTATTGGGGCATCAACTCCTACGGCGGCTCTGCGAGCAACTACGGCTACCGTGTAAAAGACGGCCTCACGCTGTTCTGGCCCTGCGACGACGAGGGCTTCATCAGGCCGGTCGAGGAGCTTAAAAATACTTTCGGAGACGTCACCGAGGGTGAGTTCATGATCTGCCCGCTGCCGAGAAATCCCGACGGCGACGGAATATATTATCTAAATGCAATGCCCGACGCATTCAACCTGATAAACGGCGCCACGAACCCCGAGGGTGCAGTGCTTCTGGCGATGTGCACGAGGTTCAAGATCATGGACCCGACCGTTGTAAATATCGACAGGAAGCAGCTGAAAGAGAAGTATCTGTGGAGCGATGAGATGCTGAGCGCCTGGGACGAGTGCATCGCGCTTACTAAAGCGAACGTCAGGCTTTATTACAACGGCAACCTGACCGAACGCGTCGAGCAGATCTATAACCAGTTCGACTGGGGCGTAATGCGCACCGGCGGCGCGAACACATTCACGCAGATAAGGGAGCAGAACGCCGACGCACTTGAGTATTACCTCGGCGAACTGAATTCGATGATAGACAGCTACGTCTACAACGAGTGATACACAGGGTAGGGAACATAGAATTTAATTTAATTGAATTTAATTTAATTTATTTGAATGTACATGACATGATAAAACGACCCCGTCCGGCAATATCCGGGCGGGGTTGGCGTATAAAATTACGTGCAGGGGATATTACACCTATGCTCTGCAAAGATAGGCTAACTTTTTTGCAATCGTTGCATTTTGTTTCTTCATGTGCTATAATTGAGCTAACAACTCAAGGGAGGCATTATATGAGATCCGAAAAGCTGCTAAATAATTGGAAATTTATGCTAAATCGCGCCGGCTGGCAGGCGTTTGAAGGCGAAACCATCACCCTGCCGCACGACTTTATGATCAAAACCCCGCGCACGCCTGACTCTCCGACCTGGGCGGATTACGGCTATTTTCAGCCCTGCAAGGGGACATACGTCCGCAAAATAATGAAGCCCGAAGCGGGGAACGTTCTTCTCAGATTCGACGGTGTGATGGGGCTTTGCGAGGTTTTTGTGAACGGCGAGCACGCCTGTTTCCACCCCTACGGCTACACTCCTTTTACGGCAGATATTGCCAAATTTTTGCACGACGGCGAGAACGAAATTCGCGTTGAGGTCGACGCTTCATCTCAGCCCGCTTCGCGCTGGTACACCGGGGCAGGCATTTACCGCGACGTCGAACTGCTGACCTCGGGCGCAGATTATTTTGTGCCATGGTCGACGGCCGTCAGAACTCTCGGAATTTTCGGGGATTCTGCGCAAATCGAAATTTCAACGGAAATATTCTCGTCCCGAAAACAGATCGCAAAAATCGACTTTTCAGTCCCCGAGATCGGCTTTTCCATGACCCGCTCGGTACAGCTTGAGCCCGGGAAAAACAGCTTTTCGGTAAAGACGATGCTCCACGGCATTAAGCTTTGGACTCCCGATTCGCCGACGGTTTACAGTTGCAATCTTGCGCTTCACACCGAAATTTGCGATGACTCCGAGAGCGTTGATTTTGGGGTCAGGACTGTGGCCTGCGACCCCGAGCGCGGCTTTATGCTGAACGGCCAGCCCATAAAACTCTACGGCGCCTGCTGTCACCACGACAACGGCATTGTCGGCGCAGCCTCATTCAGAAGCGCAGAGGAGAGGCGAGTGCGCATTCTCAAAGAAAACGGATTTAATGCCATACGCACGTCCCACAACCCGCCGTCGAGCGTGCTCCTTGATGTCTGCGACAGGCTCGGCATGCTCGTAATCGACGAGATTTTCGACTGCTGGACAAACGGCAAAAAACAGTACGACTACCACCTCTGGTTCGACAAATATGCAAAAGAGGATACCGCCGCGATGGTAATTCGCGACAGAAATCACCCCTCGGTCGTCATGTGGTCGACCGGCAATGAAATCTTCGAGAGGGCCGGAAAATGCGACGGCTACGCAATTGGCAAGATGATAGCGGACGTGATAAAAGAGCATGACAACAACCGCCCGCTGACTCACGCTTTCTGCGAATTCTGGGACAATCCGCCATATAATGACGAGGCACATAAAACCCTCCCGCTGCCGCCGACCGAGCCCGATTTCTGGTGTGAAAAAATCGCTCCGCAGGCCGGAAACTTGGACGTTTTGGGCTACAACTACATGAACTACAGAATCGCAAAGGATGAGCAGATTTTTAAATCTCATCTTTTCGCAATCACCGAAAGCTACCCGATGGACGCGCTCACGGTCAAGCGGACGATGGACAGCCACCCGAAGCTCATCGGAGAATTTGTCTGGACGGGCTGGGATTATTTCGGCGAGACGGGTATCGGGCGGGTGATTTACGACAACCCGAGCCCGCCGTCTTGGGGTCTTGAGCCTTATCCGAACCACATCTCAAACTGCGGAGATTTTTCGATATGCGGATTCAAAAAGCCGGCGTCCTACTATCGCGACGTCGTCTGGGAGCGCGAGACCGTAAAGATTCTCACGGTCGACCCCGACAACGTCGGACGGCTGAAATCCTACTCGGTCTGGGGATTTTACGATGTGGACAGGACATGGACATACCCCGGCAAAGACGGAAAAATTTCGGAGGTCTATGTGTTCACGCTTGCCGACGAGTGCGAGCTCAGCCTGAACGGCAAATCCCTCGGCAGGAAGTCGCCTAATGAAAAGGGCTATGCGATTTATGAAACACCATATGCGGCAGGAACGCTTAAAGCGGTTTCATATAAAAATGGTGAAATTATCGGCAGCGACGAGCTTGCGACAGTCGGCGAGGCATGTTCAATAAAAATCACCGTCGACAAAACCGGCAAAACCGGCGCGAATGACCTGATTTTCGCGGAGATCGATTTGGTGGACGAAAACGGCAGCACGGCATGGACCGCAAGCGACGAAGTGACCGTCACCGCCGTCGGCGGCAAGGTCCTGGGCACAGGTTCCGGAAAGGTCGACGATGAGCACGACTACACGAAAAATGCATGCCGCGCCTATCACGGCAAGCTTTTGGCGGCGATTCTGCCGGAAAGTACGGAGGTCACGGTGACTGCAAAAACCGCAGAATTTGAAGCAAAAGCGGTTATTAAATGACCGAAAGCTCTGCCCACCCCGGCAGGGCTGATTCAATCTATCCGTCGTAAGAATTTCTCATTTCATTGCAAAACCCTCCCCGCTTCCACATCTGAAGAGGGGAGGGCTTACTGCAAAAATAATTGAATTGCTAATTGGCCGAGCAATTTTTTATCGCTCTTTTTTCTTTATTTGATGTTATTATTCATCTGCTCATAGGTCACATAGCCGTTTAATTTGATAGCGGGACAAGGGTTATCGGGCGTAGTTATCTTTCCATACTTATACGGGTATTTTGTGAATGATGGAATTATTCTTTTGGCATTGCTTTCAAGATAGGTCATGTAGTAGGACCTTTTGATTATATAATCTCTTCACATAATCGTTAGCGAATATGATATATTATGCCAAGTAATCTTTTGAATTTTGCTGCACAAAATGTGACAATTTGATCAGTCTGATGAAAATCGTTCTACGCAAAAAATGTAAAAAATAACAAACAGTCTGCCATTTTGCAGCAGACCTTTTTACAACAATGTGTACTTTTTAGCAGATTCCGATTTCAAAATTATTATTGACTATTATACTACATATCATCAAAAAAATCAAGCAAAAGCTGCTGAATTTTGCTTTGTTTCACAAAAAAATAATCCAAAAAAAGGTTTACAAAAATGTACACTTTTTCATAAGGTGCAATTGTTGGGCTCCGAATTTCATAAATATTACATAAAATCCGGGGTGTTTTTATGAAAATCAAACGCTTTTTAAACCGAAAAGGCTTTACGCTTGCAGAAATGCTTATTGTCGTCGCAATTTTGGTGATTCTGACAGCGGTCGCAGCTCCGAATGTGGCAAAATATGTTAAGTCAATTAAGCTTCGTGAGCTTGACGATTCCGCGCGCTCTATCTATATGGCCGCCGAGCATGAGCTGAAATCGGACATTGAAATGGGCAGAGATATTGCAAAAGACAACGAATTAGACGTGCCTGACAGATACACCGAAGGCGGCACAACGGGCGTTGAAAAAATCAATTACCTGGTTTATTATGGCACAGTTCCGTCGGGAGGAATTATAAGCACAGGCGCGATTGAGCCCGAGTTGGCGGCGAATAATTATGTTATTGAATTCAATGCCGAAACCGGCGATGTTTACGGCGTTTTTTACTCTACCGAACCGACGGAATTTAATGATTATAAGGAAAAATATAACGACGACTCCGGTAAATATGCCAAAGCCGTCAACAAAACGGCCGACCGCGTCGGAACGCTTGGGTATTACGGGCTGGAAAATGTGGCGGTAACTGTCCCGCCCACTCCCGACAAAATACCCGAGCCGGAGGTTAGGGTTATAAATGCCGAAAAACTGGTGCTTGAAGTGACGAATCCTGCTTTGAATCCCGACGCATATGTTGAAATAATCGTCAATGACATTAAAATTGTATCACGCGAAATAGGCGCGTATATTGTTGCAGGTAGCACGGCTGTATTTGTTCTTGATACATTAGAGGGTAATACCGATAACATCACGGTAAAGTCTTTGCACGACGTTGTTTTTGAAAAGCCTTTTTCAGAATGGGCGACCGGCATAACCCCCGGCGAGGAGCTTGAAATCAAGGTGACGTTTTACGACCCGAAGGGCGTGGCGATCGATCAAACTAAGACAGTAAAGACTAATTCTCTGTTTGCGGACGGCTCATCGCCGGAGACTGCGAATATTGAGTACGGCCGGCATTTGCAGAATTTAGGGAAATGCGATACTGTGACGACGGTGAGCGTTGACAGGACTTTGGATTTCAATAAAACAGGCGGCGATAAATATGAGTGTTGGGCAGACGAATATCCGGGGAGACATTTCAATCCCATCAGCAATATTTCGACTGTGAATATCAGCGCGAAGCCGGGAGTTGAGATAAGGAATATTTATATTGATGGCGCAGGACTGTTTTCATATATTTCCGGCACTGCTAAGAATTTGAAATTTGTTAATCCGACTGTTGAAAGCAACTCAGACGCGGGAGTTATTTGCGGATCTGCTACCGAATTAGATTCAGATAATATTGTCATTGTAAATGCTACAATCTCTGCCCCAACCGGTTCAGTAGGTGGTATCGCGGCATATTATTACGAAGGTTCAATAACTGATTGTGCTATATATGTTGAGGGAAATAAAAATGAGTGGGAAAATCCGGAAACCGATCCATATTCAAAATATACCATAACAGGAATATTATTTGCTGGAGGGTTTGTCGGAAATGCGGCTGATTTGGATATTACTAATTCTTACACCAGCGTTAAGGTCTCAGGTCTATATGCAGGCGGTCTGATAGGTACGGTATATTCTAATGTCAAAATAACCGATTCATTCGCAGCCGGGCATACATATTATGGAATTTATGACGGCAAAGCAAAAGATAATACAGAGGTTAATCTCAAAGCCAATATTTCTGGAACCTGTGCTGGGGGAATTGTAGGGAATCATCAATCAACAGACGACATTGAACTGTGCGGAACTGTTTTTTCAACGTGTTCAGTAACCGGTAGCACCGGCAGCGACGTATTTATCGGATATTTAGTATACAAAACTATTGTTATTGACCCCGACGCCACCGTCTATGCGCTCGGAACTGCCTATATCACCGACAACACCGGCAAAGAAACGCCGACCAAAGATTCACAATATAAACCGACTGCGGCGGGAGAAAAAGGCGTACTGTCGGCAGCCGATTTCGGGACTTACACCGGCTCAAGCGGCGCGCGGCGATATGATACCCTCGTCAGCTCCGTTTTCAAATACCCCCTCCCCTCCGGCATGGTAATGCATGGCGACTGGCCGAGCGGCGAGCCTGTCACCGGCTTCTTCTACTGGGAAAAAGAGGGAGAAAATTACAAGATTCACTCGCTTTATTACGACCCGCAGAACCCGACTTCCGACGGCTCGCCTAAAGAAGGTGGAAGCCTCGGAAATGCCGATGATGTCGCAGTCTCCGAGAGTGGCTACGGAATTTTCTGCATAGACGGAGATGTCGATGGCGCGAAATATTATCCCCGTGATGGGGCGGCCTTCTCGGCAACGCCGATAGACAACTTCTCGACCGTCATGGACGAAGTAAGCCCCGCCGATAGCCGAAACGGTGAGATTGTTACTGCATTAAAAGACGCACTGAAACCCGATACCAAGCTCAAAATCACCGACAGCAATTTCAACACGGCGATTTATGTCACCGGCGACGGCTCTGCGAAAAAAGGCAGCATTAAGGCGACGCTGAATGAAAAAACCTTTACCTTTGCGCCTTATTTCTACGGTCTTGAGGGCGGCGAATCGGGCTTCGGCAACTCCGATAAGCCCTTTGAGGTCAGGACCGCTCAGCATCTTGATAATGTCAGATATTTCCTGAGCATGAATTTCAAGCAGGTGCATGACCTTTTACCGGGCGCGATCAAGCCGATCGGCGACAGCAAGGCCAAGTTTGAGGGGACTTACGACGGCAACGGTTTTGATATTATCGATATGAAAATCACCGTCAGCGACCCGAACGAGCCGGCGGGAATGTTCGGAACGACCGACGGAGCAACGCTTGAAAATATCGTGCTGCGGGCAAGCGCGGAGAATACGAATTTTGTGGAAACGTCTCCCGCCACGCCGACAGCGACCGCTCTGAGCGCCCTTGTCGGCAGCCCGATTTCGGGGATCAACGAAATGCTCGCGGCGGTGGATGGGGAAGGGTTCAGGGCGGATGTGGTGGTTGGAGAAAAGAATAGCACATACGGATATTTGCTGTTTGAGGGGCAAGATGCATATGATTTCTTAAATGCTTATGTAAATAACATTGGCAGCGAAAATTTAGTCAGAATCACTCCTGTGCCGAATAACTCATGTCAACTTTATTTTGTTTCTAATGATATCACTAACGGATTTGGTTACTGCTATGCTGAGACTTTGCAACAAGACAAAAATGGTAATTTAATTTTTGTTCTTTCTGATATAGTTAAAGAAAAAGTCCCATTAAATGCAAAGGATTTGAAAATATATTTAAATTCTTCCGATTATTCTACTGGTCAGGAAATAACCGTCTACATCGGCGAGGATTACGACCATATGCACTGGGAAGGAAGTTATCAGCATAACGAAACATCACATTGGCGGCAATGCGGCGTTACCGGTTGTGACTATAAGTATCCTGCAAGCGAGCATATATATCAAAATGATTTTTATGCTAATGTCAAAAACGAATCAGGACATCAATTTCAGTGTACAGTATGTGGTTATAAAACTCAGCTTGAGGAACACGTATTGGTATGGACATCGCAAGACGATAAAGGACATATAGGAACATGCAGCACCTGCGGTTATTCAACCGGGACGCTAAGCCACCGCTTTAACAGCGATAATGTATGTGAAGACTGTCATTTCAAAACTACACACCATTTTGTTTGGCAGTCCGATGCAGTTCAGCACTGGTATGAATGCGATCATTCAGAAGGTTGCAGTGATAACATCAAATTTGGCTGGGAACATCATGCATTCAAGTACGTTGACAAAGGTGAACAGCACGAAGTAATATGCACTGTTTGCGGATATTCATATACCGAGGGTCACATACAGCGCCACGCAGAAGTTGATGATACCCACCATGATTTAATATGTGATAAATGTGAAAAAACTTATAACCAAATAGAGGAGCATCAATTTGACAGCAACGGAAAATGTTCTGTTTGCGGATTTTTAAAACCCCGTCCCTTTGGCGGCATAACCGGACTTGCCAAAAACACAGCGATAAGCGAGTGCAAGGTACTTAATTATATTTTGGACGGCGACCAGCTTACGACCGAAGCGTCAAAGGACGCGGCGGATTATGAGTTCGGGGGATTCTATGATTTAACGCATGAGGGGTCTATAACCGGACAAAGTTACTATTATATTTATCCGGGTCAAAAATGCATAATCTGTCACGGCACTAAAACGGGTGGCTGTCCGTATGAGTATGAGATGGAAAGATTTATTAAGAGTGCCGAAAATGCCATCAAAGCAGGTCACCCGGAGTATGCTTACAGGTTCAGAGTTGTATTGACAAAAGGCGGAAAATTAGAGCATTCGGCTAATAATGCTGCAAAGTTTTATTGTGAAAATACAGAGGGTCATAAAGGCACAGGAAGCCCATATTCCAAAGACTCGCCCCTACATGGTTCGCTGATAAATATAGATGGCGATCAATACTTCGAAATAACGGCTCAAGCTGTACATAATGCTTATTATAATTGGAATGCTCTTGTCGAGAGTCAGGATCAAACACCTCCCGATTTTTGGGAATTCGGAATTTACACTGAGCTGACATCAGGCAATGACTATGAACGATTGAATGCCACTATCAACGAATATGAATATGCTTCACTTTTGAACATCACAATCGGCGGTATCGCAGGAAAAATTGAATGCGGAACGGGTACATCAATCACAAAGTGCGAAACGAACATCACATTCGGATATGCAAAAACTTTCGGAGGAATTGTCGGCAGCGCTTCTAATTGCTCCGCCGCTGCCAAAATAAACAGCAACAAGGCGTTGGTCAACGGCTCTACAAAGCCTTTGGATAAAAGAGTTGTGAAGCTTGGCGGAATTCTTGCCGTAAAAGATGGCGAGATAACGCTTGAAGAAAACATAGCGGCATTCAGAAATCTTGATACATCTTGGCAGTACGTCTTTGCAGTCGCGCCCGACGCGAGTGAAACGAACAAATATGTAAGCAACGACAAGACCGCAGGTTATGCGAAAGGCCTTCATACCGGAGTGAATGAGGAAAAAGCTCAAGCGATTTCTTTGGAAGATTTTAATAAAAGCTGAGCGAAAATAAACCCCGTCCGACACAACTGCCGGGCGGGGTTTGGTAATCTTATTTAAGTTTTTAAGCGAGTTTGAAGATCGGCATTTGTGAAAACAATAAAAAATCTATCAATAAATCTATTTTCTTGTTCACCTTGGAAGATAAGGTACAATATCTTTCGCAAAAAGAAAATTAGTGCAAAAAGTAGACATGTCCCTGCACTTCCGGTAGAATGAAGTAACCACAAACCATTCGAGAGGAAGTAAGAAACATGTCCGAAAAGCTTATAACATTAAACGAAGATGCCGTCAAGACCGAACTGAAAGATTTGGTGCGCAAAAGCGTGGAGGAGACCCTGAACGAGCTTCTCGACAATGAAGCAGAAGAACTGACCGGAGCGAGCAAATACGAGCGCTCGGAATCCCGAAAAGGTTATCGCAGCGGGCATTATACCCGAAATCTCACCACCACGTCAGGAAATGTAAAACTGTACGTGCCTAAGCTCAAAGGAGTACCGTTTGAAACGGCAATCATCGAGCGTTATCGTCGCCGTGAAAGCTCCGTGGAAGAAGCTTTGATCGAGATGTATCTTGCGGGCGTATCTGTACGCCGCGTAGAGGACATCAGCGAGGCACTGTGGGGCAGTCGAGTTTCAGCTTCTACCATCAGTGACCTGAATCAGAAAGCCTATGTACATATTGAGGAATGGCGGCAAAGACCACTCCATGGCAAGTATCCATACATATACATTGACGGCATATACCTCAAGCGGAATTGGGGCGGCGAGTTTGAGAATGTGAGCATTTTAGTGGCAATAGGAGTTGACGAAGAGGGTTATCGCGAAGTTATAGGTGCTGCCGAAGGTATGAAAGAAGACAAGGAAAGCTGGAGAAGTTTCCTTGTATGGCTGAAAGAAAGGGGTTTGGACGGCGTTAAGCTCGTAGTCGGAGATAAGAACCTCGGAATGTGTGAATCGGTTCATGAAGTCTTTCCGGACGCAAAATACCAACGCTGCACGGTGCATTTCTATAGGAATATTATGTCAAGTGTACCGAGAAACAGACTCAGAGAGGTGACGATGATGTTGAAAGCAATACATGCCCAAGAAAGCAAAGAAGCTGCGAGGAAAAAGGCGAGAGAGGTCGCTGAAAAACTGAGAGAAATGAAGCTCAACGCCGCCGCAAAAAAGCTTGAGGATGGGATTGAAGAAACGCTTACCTATATGGATTTCCCGTCGCAGCATTGGCTTAAGATACGCACGAACAATGTAATTGAGCGGCTGAACCGTGAGATCCGGCGCAGAACGAGGGTGGTCGGTGCGTTTCCCGACGGGAACTCGGCTTTAATGCTCGTTTGCGCGAGACTGCGCTATGTTGCCGGCAAGGACTGGGGGTGCAAGAGATATTTGTGCATGAAATATCTTTATGAGACAGCGGAATAATTCCACGGTATCGCTTTAAAGCACTAAGCCGTCCCTCGGCATGCCGAGGGTGATAATCCAAAAATATTACTTCATTCTATATAAATTTGCGAAAAAGGGTTGACAGGACCCCTTGGAACAAAATGCGCACTTCTATACCCCCCCTATGGGGGTATGTGCAATAGAAAAGACCGCCTGCTCCCGCAGGCGGTTATTTTATGTCAAAATGATGGAAAAGTCAGTTTAAATTTGAACCTGAACCTCCCCAAAGTCGAACAATCCGCTCCCTTGTCTGAGCTTGCCGCTCCTCTCAATTTGCGCAAAGCCGGCTTCAATTTCGTCTATCATGGAAACCGGGATATTCAGCTGATGATGCCCCGGTAAAATTCTTGTAACATGAAGCTTCCGTACGCGCTTCACCGAATCATAGAAAAGCTGCGGGTCGGTCGTCGGATAAAACGCGTAGAGGCAGCCCTTGTATACCAAATCCCCCGAAAACAGATAGCCTCGCTCTGCCTCATAAAAACAGCAGTGCCCGGGCGAGTGCCCCGGCGTGTGAACGACCTGAATCTGCCGACCGCCCAAATCCAGCAGGTCGCCGTCACGCAAAATTTTTTGCGGCATGCCCTGAAAAATCTGATAATTTTCAATATCAAAATCCGCCGGAAAATCGCATGGATATTTAGCCAAATTATCTTTTACGGCTTGCAGCGGAAGCGGAAAATGCCCGGAAATCCAGTCTTTCTCGAGCTCATGAACGGCAATGTTATCGAAATGCCGAAGCCCGCCGATATGGTCCCAATGAGCATGAGTCACGGCCGCCACAACAGGCATGCTCGCCAAATTTTCGACAGCATTTTTGATATTCGCAACGCCCAAGCCCGTGTCGATCAACAGCGCCATTTCCCGCCCGCAAAGCAGGTAGCAGTGCGTTTCCTCCCAGTGCTTGTATTCGCTGATTGCAAACGTCTGTGCATCGATTTTTTCAACGGTAAACCAGTCGGACATGTTCCTCGCCTCGCAAATTTGGATTGTTTAAATAGAATTATAGCAGGAACGGAAGAGCGAGTCAAGGAATTTTGAAAATAAAAGGAAATATACTTATGAACTTTAACAAAAACGGCGAGAAGTCCGAAATCAAGAGCAAGCGTAATATTCGGTTCGACGAGAACGGTCACATTATCGTGCAAGACCCACTCTATAACGTCTTGCCGACGGTCACGGTTACAATCGAATC
>CANQNF010000056.1 GCA_947625125.1 uncultured Clostridia bacterium | reverse complement strand
CGAGCGCGCAGTCAGCGCATTTTTCTCGACCGAGCTCGAGGTCCGCGGAGACGAAATAGAAATTAAATAGAAGATAGTGGTTAGATGAACAGAAGATAGAATTTTGTAAAGCGCAAACCGCGGGCTTTCGGGTATGCTTTTTCGGGGCTGCGGGGTTAGGGCCTGCTTATGATTTTTGGCATTCTGATTTCTGATATCTCAATTCCGACTTCTGACATGGGCATGCCTATAAAATTTTCAGACATCCGACTCTCTAATCTCTAAATTCTGACTTCTAAAATGCGCAGTTTGCTGAACGAAATTCTAAAACAGCACCGCGACGGCCGCCCCGACCTTTTCGAGGGCGGCGAATCGGCGGGGAAGTACGACCGCGAGCACTTCGAGGCGCTTCTTAACGACCCGGCGTGCACGGCTTTTACGGCTCATCCGACGGCCGGTCTTCGGGCATGCTCATGAACTTTTTATGACTTCTAAATTTTGAATTTCGACATGGAGGAAAACTATGGAAATAAATGTAAGAAAAGCCCTGCCGGAGGACTTTAAGCTTATCGGCAGATTGCTGAACGAAATTTTAAAACAGCACCGCGACGGCCGCCCGGACCTTTTCGAGGGCGGCGAATCGGCGGGAAAGTACGACCGCGAGCACTTTGTGGCGCTCATTAACGACCCGGCATGCGTGGTTTTTACGGCCGAGTGCGACGGCGAGCCGGCGGGGTATCTCATATGTAAAATTATTACAGAACGGCCGAGCACGGTCCTGAAAGCGATAAAAACGCTCTACCTCGACGACCTCTGCGTCGACAAAAATCGGCGCGGGATGGGGGTCGGGCGCGCGCTGATGGCTGCGGCGGAGAGCTATGCGCGGGCGAATAATTTCCATAATATTACACTTAACGTTTGGGAATTCAACGCCTCGGCCCGCGGCTTTTACGAGAGCCTCGGCTATACGACCCAGCGCCGGGAGATGGAGAGGGTGCTTTGAGGGCGTATTGACAAAGCGAAAAAAATGTGGTAGAATAGGCCACACGCGGGTATGGCGGAATTGGCAGACGCGCCAGATTTAGGTTCTGGTGCCAAAAGCGTGCAGGTTCAAGTCCTGTTACCCGCACCAAACCAGTATAATCCGAACCTGTTCGCGATAGGCGACACGTTCGGATTATTGCTTTTCTTCGACAGATATGAAACAACTCATTTTAGAAACGGCAAGAAAATTCTTCCGACTTCAAAACCGCGAGGACCAAGAAAAAAGAAATAACAAAAAACAGGCGCACCGCTCGGTACGCCTGTCCTTTTATTCAATTTTTCTGCACCTTGTTTTCTTCCTGCTGCCGCTTCCACTCGGCGAACTCGCGCTGACCCTCTTCGCTTTCGTAAAATGCGAGGATGTCGGGTAACAGGCAGCGAGCGATCGCCTCAATTTTGTGCTGCGGTATAGCAGTGTTGTTTACTAACTTTTTTCGTCTGCTCAAAAGTACCTCCAGATTTTTACAAGATGCAATTTTCCTCGGCTTCCGATTTCACTTAGTTTATCACCTCCTTAATAAATTTCTGATTACTTTGTCCGCTTTTGCCATATAATTTCGTATCCGAGCGCGTCGGCAAGCTCGACGGCTTCTTTATACCGCAGAGATTCGCGGTTTAGCTTGCCCGAGAAGTTTGAAACGCTGTTGCTCCAACCGTAATCGACTGACAGCTTGTCCACAATCTCTTGCATGGTGAACCCCGCGCGGACGATGTTTGCTTTGATTTCGTTTCTGATACTCATAAATTCCTCCTAAAAATTATTTTTGTCAGTCAGTGAAGTGCTTGTGTTGCATAGCGGATTTCTTGCGCTATACAGCGCATTTTTCTTTTCCCTTTCAGTCGCTCCGTTTTGATAGTATGAACAGTTATCCACAGGCAGGGGTAGTCGATTTCACTGTTAGATGTGACTTTGCGCCAATCCGTGTAATCTCACGCTTTGCGGCGTATTGCTTTCGTTCTCCAACGTGCCGCTGAATGGCGAAATATGTTCGCTTATCCGTCAGAAACTTTGCTAATTTCAACTTCCTTGAAAATAAGGTTGAAATCAGGAGCATCGTAAAGCACATACCCGCCGTCGCACCTGCTTAAGTATCCCAAATCGGTCAGACTTTTAAGCATTTCTATCACCGTTATTCTGCACTGCCCCGCCAAGCTCCACTCGTCGGTTTTTTCGCCTTGCAAGTCGTACAAGGTGCATAAAAATCCGAGCTGTTCAAGCGACAGCCGCCTGTCGCAAAGTGCCTCCTGCGGAACGAGAAAGTAGTCCGTTCGCCGTTTGATTTTCATAAAATCCTCCTTTAAGTTTTTTGGCAACCGCCTGATTAAATTATAACGCAAAAATGCGAAAATTTTCCAAAACCGTCATTTTCGCAGGAAAACGAAAAAATTTGCCCTCAAATCTTGCAGATATGCAAGAAGAGAGCAAAATTTCAAGAAAAATTTTAGAACAAATGTTCTAAAAAGCATTGATTTCTTTCGCGGCAGGGTATATAATGTTAGTGAAACTACAAATGAAAAGGGGCGATTTTATGCCGAAAGAATATTTAAAATTTACGATCCGCGACCAGATTTCCGACTGGATTCGAGATAATAAGTCCTCGCAGGCTAAATTGGCAAAGGAGATCGGAATCTCCGAAGCCACGCTGAACCGTTTTATGAGCGGAAAGACGGATACGCTCGGAATAGAGCAGATAGTCAAGCTTGCCGAGATTTTCGGCTGCTCAACTGATTATCTGTTGGGCGTGACGGATATTCCAAGGCACCAAATCATTGATGCGGAGGAATTGGGGCTCACCGAAAAGGCTGCGAAGAATATTCTCTATAATCAGCAGGTGTCTGTCGCGCTGAACAGCCTGCTTGAAAATCCGCATTTTATCAAGACACTGCATTATCTGGCGGTGTATATTAGCGACGATTTTTCAGACGCGGTGACCGAGCAACGCAATTATACTAAAGGGGTGATCGGTCTCATTAACGGCATCGACCGCAAAGCATGGGAAGCGAAAGCGGCTGCCGAGATGGTTCGCCCCAACTTGGGAGCAGATTTGACCTCCGCTATTGAGAGCGAGTTTATGACAGCAGTGCGGGAGGTCAAAAAAGATTTTCCTACTGTCGTTCATGAGAAGTCGCTGACTAAAGATGTTTTCGCCATGTTCTCTGAAAGCATTCCCGCTGATAAAACGCGCGGGATAACGCCCGAACAGATAGGCGTTATGGTTGCAAACGTTGTAAAATCTATGGCAGGGAATGATGAGGGCGCGCGGAAGATTTTTGAGTCAGTCGGAACAGAATTGATGAAAAGTTCTGCAAATGAGGACGAGAAAAACGATAACAATTGATACTTTTCACCCTTCTGATCATAAAATTTCTCAAATTAAGTTGAAATGTGTTAAGAATTGTGATATAATTTTAATATATAACATACTTTCGGAAAGAGTGACAAAAATGGCAAAAGCGGCAGAAAAACAGAAAAAGGAAGTAACTATGGAGGAGGCGCTTTGGAAAAGTGCGGACAAGCTGCGCGGGGCGATTGAACCTGCTGAGTACAAGCATGTCGTTTTGAGCCTGTTCTTCCTTAAATTTGCAAGCGATAAATTTGTCAAGTGCAGGGAAAAGATAATTAAAAATCACGGCGAGAAATATGCGGATATGAAGCCGTTTTATACGCAGGAGAACGTGTTTTATCTGCCCGAGGAAAGCCGTTGGAGCTACATAATCGAAAATGCCAAGCAGGACGATATTGCGCTGAAGATCGATACCGCCCTGTTTACTATTGAAAAGAACAATCCCGCTCTTAAGGGTGCGCTGCCGGATAATTATTATTCCCGTCTGCATTTTGATACGGCAAAGCTTGCTTCGCTGCTCGACGAGATAAACCGAATCAACACCGACGACGAGGAAAACGACATTATCGGGCGGGTGTATGAATATTTTCTGAGTAAATTTGCTCTTGCCGAGGGAAAGGGCAAGGGAGAATTCTATACTCCGAAGTGCATTGTCAATCTGATCGCCGAAATGCTTGAGCCTTACGACGGTATTCTTTATGACCCTTGCTGCGGGTCGGGCGGTATGTTTGTGCAGTCAATAAAATTTGTCGAGGCGCATAGCGGCAACAAAAAGAACGTGTCTATCTATGGGCAGGAATATACCAACACCACGTTCAAACTCGCAAAGATGAACCTTGCAATTCGCGGCATATCCGCAAACCTCGGAGAAATGGCTGCAAATACTTTTACAAACGATCAGCATAAGGACTTAAAGGCGGATTATATTATGGCAAATCCGCCCTTTAACCAGAAAGAATGGAGAGCGGAAAACGAGCTTGTTGACGACCCGCGGTGGAGGGGTTATGAAGTTCCTCCTACGAGCAACGCAAACTACGGTTGGATATTAAATATTGTTTCAAAGCTGTCGCAAAACGGCGTTGCGGGATTTCTTCTTGCGAACGGAGCGTTGTCCGACGACGGCACCGAGCTTAAAATCCGTCAGAGGCTGATTGAAAATCATCTTGTTGAGGCGATCATCATTCTGCCGAGAAACCTTTTCTATACGACCGACATCAGCGTGACGCTCTGGATTCTCAACAAAAACAAAAAAGCCCGTGTTGTTGAGCAGAACGGACAGCTTAAGCATTACCGCAACCGCGAAGATGAGATACTTTTTATGGATCTGCGGCAAATGGGAAGTCCTTACGAGAAGAAGTATATCGAGCTGACAGAAGATGACAGAGCAAAGGTGGCGGAGGTTTATCACAACTGGCAGCAGGAGGGATATGAGCAGACTTATCAAAACGTACCCGAGTTTTGCTATTCCGCTTCGTTTGATGAGGTTAAAGAAAAGGGATTTACCCTTGTTCCGAGCAGATATATCAAGTTTGTTAACCGCGATGAAAATATCGACTTCGACGCCAAGATGAAAGCCCTGCAAAGCGAGCTGAAAGATTTGTTGGTGCAGGAAGAAAAGTCAAAGGCAGACCTGTTGAACGTTTTTAAGGAGTTGGGGTATGAGATCGAATTATAAAATAGGTGATGTAATAAGGCAAGTAGATACCAGAAATACCGATTTGCTTTGTGATAATTTAAAAGGTCTAAGTATGTCAAAGGAGTTTCGTCCTTCGACTTCAAATATTGTTGGGACAGATTTAACTAAGTATAAAATAGTGCAGAACAAACAATTTGCAGTTGATTTTATGTCTGTAATACGGGTACATAAAATACCGATTGCCTTAAATTTTACCAATGAGCAAATACTTGTATCACCAGCATATACGGTATTTGAAGTTAAGGATGAGAGCATTATTTTAACAGACTATCTTATGATGTGGTTTTCTCGTCCTGAATTTGATAGATATGCTGATTTCAGAAGTGATGCAGCAATACGCGGTGGATATGGCTGGAATGAACTTTGCGATACTAATATTTACATTCCACCTATTGAAAAGCAACGCGAAATCGTCAAGGCTTATAAGACGGTAACCGATAGGATTGAACTTAAAAGGAAGATAAATGATAATTTAGAGGCAACTGCACAAGCAATCTTTAAGTCGATGTTTATTGACTATGAAGGAGCAGTCTACTCCTCTTATATTGACTTCGAGTTCGGAAAATATCCTGCAAGTTGGAACTTAGTTGACTTGGATACGATTATTGATGTTCGTGATGGTACACACGACTCGCCAAGTCCAACTGAATTCGGTAAATATCTCATCACATCTCGTCATTTGCTCCCATATGCTGTTGACCGAAGTGATGCCTACTTTATTAGCGAAGCAGATTTTATGAAAGCAAATGAGAGAAGCAAGGTCGAATATGGGGATATTCTCTTTAGTATGATTGGAACAATCGGTATTATTTCTTTTATCACAGACAAAGAAATTGATTTTGCGATAAAAAATGTGGGATTATTCCGCACATCTCAAAATTCAAAAATACGATATTTCATTCTCTCATACCTAAAAAGCAAAATCGTGGAGAACTATATAGCTTCATATATGGCAGGAAGCACGCAATCGTATGTGAGTTTGAATGTGCTTAGAAAGATACCACTTATTCTACCGACAGAAGATGTGCTTCAGCATTTTGAAAAGAAAGTGACACCGTTATATTCAAAAATGATTGAAAACACCCAAGAAATCACCAAGCTTAACGACCTAAAAGATGTGATAACGACATCAATGTCAAGCCTCTAAATTATCATTTATATAAGGGAAAGGATTTGTAATATGAAATATGTTGCTTTTTTAGATATATTAGGATTCAAGCAAATGCTTAAAGCAATGGATCAAAATAATGCAACTGAGTTTATTTCGGATTTTTCCAGAACTGCATATTTGGAATGGGAAAAATTAAATCCTTGTTTTTTAAATGGATATATTGTAAGTGATTCATTCATTATATATTCGAACAATTTGTCTGAAGATGCTTTAAACGAGTTATTGCACCTTACCGACAATATTTGCAAATCAGAATTTTCGGAAAATAGCATTTTAATACGAGGCGCTATAGCAAAGGGCGGATTTGACAAATTAGAGGCTAAGGAGCTTAATACTCTTAAGAAAGGATTAATCGTTGGACAGGCTTATGTTGATGCGTATCTTTTAGAGTCAACTGTTAAAGTCCCAGGAATTATATTGAGCGAACAAGTATACGAAGATGTGCAGAATATTTCAGAATTTTCAAATAGCATCTTTGAAGATAAAGCTTCGGAAAGAACGTCGTATATTTTTAGATATCTATCTTCTGATTATTTACTACGAGAGGATAGGCTGATTAAGTTTGTTAAATTGGCTCAAAAATCAGGTTGGCTGCCATATTACTATAACGCAATTTATTTTGCACTAAAAAATGAGAATAATAACAATAAAGTAGATCAAGTCTTCGAAAATATTTTATGTATAGTTTGCAGCAAACACCCAAAAGAAAACTGGAAGGATATAGATACTTTTATAAGCAACTCATTTGACAAAAACGTAATAAATGCTTTTCAAAAGCGGTTGTTAAGATTTTTGCGACAAAAGCTATTTTAATTCTTTTCTCCCACCAACGGCGGGAGTAATGCCAACGGAACTGCCGTTGATGTCGTTCTCTGGAAAAATATTTTATAAAGGAGATACGACTATGAAACAAGTGCTAATAACCGAGGTAACACAAAAAATGCTGCCGCATCTCGACAATGCACAGCTAAAGCAGCTCACGGCGGTTTTGGAGCAGGTGCTTGCGCGCTATTCCGTGTCCGAGCTGTCGGCAGATTACGAGGAGGACAACACCCAAGAGCTTATAACGATGTTTTTGGCGGCAAAGCGCATTGAGGGTTGTTCCGAAAAGACCTTGAAGTATTATCAGACGACGATAAAATCAATGGTCGCGTCGCTTCAAAAGGGCGTTCGGCATATCGTAACGGAGGATCTGCGCTCATATCTCACCGATTATCAGTCGAAAAATCATTCAAGCAAGGTCACGATTGACAACATTCGGCGTATTCTTTCATCGTTTTTCTCATGGCTTGAGGACGAGGATTACATAGTAAAAAGCCCTGTTCGACGTATCCACAAAGTTAAGACGGCGAGCAGCATTAAAGAGACCTATTCCGATGAGGAATTGGAGAAGATGCGGGATAACTGCACCGAGATCCGCGATTTGGCGATGATCGATATGCTTGCCTCGACAGGAATGAGAGTGGGCGAAATGGTTCTTCTGAATCGCGATGATATTAACTTTTCGGAGCGGGAGTGTGTGGTGTTCGGCAAGGGCGATAAAGAACGGATAGTTTATTTTGACGCAAGGGCAAAGCTGCATTTGCAGCAATATCTCGATAGCAGGTCGGATCAAAATCCCGCGCTGTTCGTATCGCTGCACGCACCTTTTGAAAGGCTAAAAATCGGCGGTATTGAAAGCCGCCTGCGGGAAATGGGCAAGCAGTTAAGCATCTCGCGCGTCCACCCGCACAAATTCAGACGAACGCTCGCGACAATGGCGATTGACAAAGGAATGCCCATAGAGCAGCTTCAAAGGCTGCTCGGGCATCAAAGGATAGATACGACCTTGCAGTATGCAATGGTCAAACAGAGCAATGTGAAATTGGCACATAGGAAATATATAGGGTGAGGTGCATTATGAAAAACGATGAATATGTACGATTAGGCGATATTATTCATCAAACAGATGAAAGAAATAGTCGGCTACAGGTTACCACTCTAATGGGAGTTAATCTTTCTAAAGAGTTTATGCCGTCAGTGGCAAATATTGTTGGCACTGATTTGAGCAAATATAAAATAGTGAGAAAGGGTCAATTTGCCTGCAAGTTAATGAGCGTAGGGCGCGATGTGCGTCTGCCCATTGCTCTCAAAAGGACCGAGGAGCCTTACATCATTTCATCTGCCTACTATTCGTTTGAAGTGAATAATGAATCAGAAGTATTGAGCGAATATCTGATGATGCACTTTAGCCGAGAAGAGTTTGACAGAGAATTATGGTTTTATAGTGGTGGAGATGTACGCGGAGGAATCAACTGGGATACTTTTTGCAATGTGAAAATATATATTCCTCCTATCGAAAAGCAACGCGAAATTGTCAAGGCTTATAAGACGGTAACCGACAGGATTAAGCTTAAAAGGAAGATAAATGATAATTTAGCGGCTTGAAATTTGAGATAAATGCAAGGATTTCAATGCTTCTAAATGCTGAATTTCATATTGATTAGCTCTAATTGCAGTAAATAGTGGTTCTACTTTATGATGAAACTCTTTCATTACTTTTTCATCTGGCAAAAGGATTGGGATTTTTCCAAATAATGTCTTGTTTACGTTGAGTGTTGTACTCCCACCCGCACCAAGTTGTTTTAGATAGTCTGAGAGCGTAGTCATCACAAGGTAAACATAAAAAGGGCTAACTTCTTTCTTGCATATTATAGAGTTGATCTGTTGGTTAGTTTGGCTTGGTTGCGCGGTTAGACACACCAACCCAACGGAAGCAATACAGCTTACGCAAATGCTATTTGTTGGTAACGTCTTATTAGATTGCGTTGCAGCTCCTTTTTCCGAAAGAAAACGGTCGGTCAAAGTGGTATAAACGCTTCCGTGCATATCTGGTATTGTAATGAAAGGCATATTTCCACCATAGTTATCAGGGTCGCTTGTTGGCGGAGTCTTGCCGCATATTACATCAGTAGCTATATTATCAACAGTTACAGTTTTCCACGTAGCTGGTCGTACTGAGTCAAAATATTCAAAATCAACGAAATAAGCTTTATAAATGGCAAAAGCTGTCGCCTCTAAATTATCATTTATAACCTATTTCATCAAAGCAAAAGGAGAACACAAATGAAAAGTATCGTCTTAGACTTGCAACAAGAAGTCATCTCTCAGGAGTGCGATATAATTCAAGCTCTGCGAAAAGCACATTTAATTGCAGCAAAATTAGGACTTAATGATTTTGATAAATGGATATGTAACGAACTAAACGGATATGCAAATGCAGAAGATTGCCCAGAATATCGCACAATAAATTGCGAATTAAAGGCATTAAACCCTTATAGGGGGTGGATTCCTATAGTGATAGATAGTCCAAAAATTGAAAAAACACTAAATAGAAAAATAATTATTCAGTCGCTATCGGAAATAGTTTCCTTAACAAAAAACTCCAATGGTAATCTGACTATTCATTGCAGCGGAAAAGAACAAGAGATGTTTAATATGTTGAGCGAAAATACTATACCAATGCAATTTGCTTATCACGTCTCGCCTGCTGCTGTTGCTGATATTATCGAAAAAGTAAAAAACACTTTGTTGGAATGGACCATTCAACTTGAAAAGGAAGGAATACAGGGTGAGGGTATGGTGTTTAATGACAAAGAAAAAGAGCAGGCTAAAAGTGTTTCGCAAACTATAAACTATTACTATGGTAATACCAATGTTGTTAATGGACAAGTTAAAAATAGTCCCGTTATAGCTGGAAATAATAACGACATCTCAATTACTATGGAACAGTTAAAAGATGAATTAAGTAAATGCGAAGAACTTTTAAAGAAAGATGACAAGATAACTCCGGATAATATTGAAACAGCTCTGGAAATATTAGAAGATATACGAGACAAAATAGATTCTGGTAAAAAACGTAGCATAATAAGGGCTGGCTTAGTTGGATTAAAGGATTTTCTTATGTCTGCTGGGGGCAGTTTAGTGGCAAATTTCCTTTATACGTTGATTACTCAATTATAATACAGGGAGCGATATAAAATGAATGAACACACATTAGAAATAGCGACAATGGACCTCCTTCAAAATGAAGACTACGCCTATATCAAAGGCGACCAAATACATCGTGAAAGAACCGAGGTCCTGCTGACAGACGATCTGAAGCAGTACCTATATAATCGCTATTCTTCTGACGGGCTCACTCCGAGCGAGGTCGACAGCATTATTCTTATGTTCAGAAATATCTCAGGCACAATTTACGAGGCAAACAGGGCGGTACTCAAGCTTATTTGCGACGGCTTTATTTTTAACCGCGAGGACAGAACTCAAAAAGACCTCTATATTGAGCTTATCGATTTCGATGCTCCCGAAAACAATATCTTTAAGGCGGTAAATCAGTTTGAGATAGAGGGCGTCAACAATCAGCTCAGAATTCCCGACAGCATTGTGTTCGTGAACGGCATACCCGTTGTAGTCTTTGAATTCAAGAGCGCAGTAAAAGAAAATACCACAATAATGGACGCTTACAGGCAACTCACGGTCCGCTATCGAAGAGATATTCCCGAGCTGTTTAAGTATAACGCCTTTGTCGTTATAAGCGACGGCGCGAACAATAAATACGGCTCGTTTTTCAGTCCGTATAATTTCTTCTATGCTTGGAGAAAGATAGATTCCGACGACAAAGAGCTTGACGGGCTTGATTCCCTCGTCACAATGATAAAAGGTCTGTTCCGCAAAGACCGTCTGCTTGATGTTATTAAGGATTTTATATATTTTCCCGACAATACGGATAAGGATTTGAAGATAGTCTGCCGCTATCCTCAGTTTTTCGCTGCAAACAAATTATTTGACAATATCAAGTCTCATCTTCGTCCTGCGGGCGACGGCAAGGGCGGAACTTATTTCGGAGCCACAGGTTGTGGCAAGAGCTATACTATGCTTTTTCTGACGAGAAAGTTAATGAAAAGCAAACATTTTTGCTCCCCCACAATTCTTATAATCACTGACAGAACAGACCTTGACGATCAGCTATCTAAGCTCTTTGTCGCTTCAAAAAAGTATATTGGCGACGAAACGGTCGTGAGCATTGAATCCCGCGAGAAGCTGCGTGAAGAATTGCAGGGCAGAGAAAGTGGCGGAGTATATCTTACGACGATACAAAAATTTGCAGAGGACTTGCAGCTTCTGACCGACAGAACCAACGTCATCTGCATTTCTGATGAAGCTCATAGGAGCCAGATAAATCTCAATCAAAAAGTCAGAGTTACCGAAAACGGCGTTGAAAGAAAATACGGTTTTGCCAAATATCTGCACGATTCGCTCCCGAATGCCACTTATGTCGGATTTACAGGTACTCCCGTTGACGGAACTCTTGAGGTGTTCGGCGGCGTTGTCGATTCATACACAATGACCGAAGCGGTTCGCGACGGAATCACGGTAAACCTTGTTTATGACGGTCGTGCTGCAAAGGTCATGCTTGACAACGACAAGGTCAGAGAAATCGAAAAATATTACGCCTTGTGTGAACAGGAAGGTGCAAACGAATACCAAATCGATGAAAGCCAGAAAGCCGTCGCAAAAATGGAGGCGATAATCGGCGATCCCGATATTTTGCGCGCTGTAGCCGTTGACTTTATAAATCACTATGAATCCCGCGTGCGCGAAGGCGCGACAGTCGCAGGCAAGGCTCTTTTTGTATGCGCAAACCGCTATATTGCCTACGATTTTTATAAGATAGTCACTGAGTTGAGACCCGAATGGGCGGAAAAGAAAATATGCCCCGACGGCGTTTTTCTTGATGAAAAGGATAAAAAAGAGCTTAAGCCGATCGAGAAAATCAAGCTGATAATGACCCGCAGCAAAGACGATGAAAAGGATTTGTTTGATTTGCTCGGAACAAAGGACGACCGCAAGGAATTCGACCGCCAGTTTAAAAACCCGAAGTCAAATTTCAAAATTGCAATTGTCGTTGATATGTGGCTGACAGGCTTTGATGTTCCCGAACTTGACACAATATACATAGACAAGCCTATTCAGCAGCACACGCTGATTCAGACTATATCCCGCGTGAATCGCGTATGCGAGGGAAAGGATAAAGGTCTGATCGTCGATTATATCGGCATAAAAAAGAATATGAACACCGCGCTCAAAAAGTACACCAATTTTGAAAGTGAAGAATTTGAGGGCGTGGAGCAATGCGTGACTATCGTAAAAGATCAGTTGGAAGTCCTCGCGCAGATGTTTCATAACTTCAACAGCGGCGATTTCTTTATCGGTTCTCCGTCGGAACAGCTTGCCTGCCTCAACCGCGCCGTTGAGTATGTTCAGCTTTCCGACGAGCTTGAAACAAGATTTATGGCGGCGGTCAAGAGAATGAAGCAGGCATTTAACCTATGCAGCTCAAGCGAGAGCATCTCTGATGAAGAAAAGGATTATATCCATTTCTACTGCGCCGTCCGCTCTGTACTTTTCAAGCTGACAAAAGGTCCTGCTCCCGACATATCACAGATGAACGCTCGCGTGCGGGAAATGTTGGAGGGCGCAATACAGTCCGACGGAATAGAAGAACTTTTTGAAAGCGGGAAGCATATCGAGGTAGATATATTCAGCGATGAATATATGAATAGGATAAATGCAATTCAGCTTCCGAACACAAAGATAAAAATTCTGCAAAGGCTTCTGTCTCAAGCAATCGACGAATTCAAAAAGGTCAATAAGATAATGGGCGTTGAGTTTTCGGACAGGCTCAAAAAAGTGGTCGATGAATATAACAACCGCCGCAGAGATGAAGCATATGCGAATGAAGTTCTTGATGATGTTGCCGAACAGCTTGCTCAACTTCTGGAGGATTTGAAAAAAGAGAAAAATTCTTTTCAGAGTATGGGAATAGACTATGAGGAAAAGGCATTTTATGATATTTTGAAATCGGTATCCAAGAAGTATGAGTTTGAATATCCCGACGATAAAATGATTGAACTCGCAAAACGCATAAAAATAATTGTTGATGACAAGTCGCGCTACACCGATTGGGCGACCCGCGAGGACATCAAAGCAAATTTGCAGGTGGATCTGATTCTCCTGCTCGATGAGTTCGGCTACCCGCCCGTCACGTTGGACGACGTGTATAAAGAGGTTCTGGAGCAGGCTGAAAACTTCAGAAAATATGCAAATTAGCCACTCTTGGTTATTGAAAATTTTATGGTTTTGCTCCGCTTGCGGTCGTTGTTTTCCGAGGGCTTGGGATTTTCCCAAAAAACAAAATTATCCGTGTGGGTACCCACCGGATGTGCTTGCTATTCTACAATTCGGTTTCAGAATAGCAAGCAAATTTTCGCAAGTGTGGCTACACTTGCTGTGCTTGCTCCGAAACTTTTTTATAATTTATGCGAACAAGCTATTGCAAATAATTCCGATTTGTGTTATAATCATTTTGCAAGGAGATGATTATATGCCGGAAGTCAGCATTGTCGCAAAACGGTAATGTCAAGTATTTTTCGCAAATTCATATAGAATGAAGTAATATTTTTGGATTATCACCCTCGGCATGCCGAGGGATGGTTTAGCGCTTTAAAGCGATACCGTGGAATTATTCCGCTGTCTCATAAAGATATTTCATGCACAAATATCTCTTGCACCCCCAGTCCTTTCCGGCAACATAGCGCAACCTCGCACAAACGAGCATCAGAGCTGAGTTACCGTCGGGAAATGCACCGACCACCCTCGTTCTGCGGCGAATCTCGCGGTTCAGCCGCTCAATCACATTGTTCGTGCGAATTTTAAGCCAGTGTTGCGACGGGAATTCCATATATGTAAGCGTTTCTTCGATCCCATCCTCAAGCTTTTTGGCAGCGGCATTGAGTTTCATTTCTCGCAGCTTTTCAACAACTTCTTTTGCTTTTCTTCTCGCGGCTTCCTTGCTTTCTTGGGCATGGATTGCTTTCAACATCATAGTGACTTCACGAATCCTGTTTCTCGGTACGCTTGACATAATATTTTGGTAGAAATGCACCGTGCAACGCTGATATTTTGCCTCGGGAAAGACCTCGTGAACCGATTCACACATTCCGAGATTCTTATCTCCGACTACGAGCTTAACGCCGTCGAGTCCTCG
>CANQNF010000055.1 GCA_947625125.1 uncultured Clostridia bacterium | reverse complement strand
GCGTTATGAACGGCGATCTTCTCAATCAAAGCGTTCAGCATTTCAGCGGTCAGTTCCTTTGGGTCGGAGTATTTCTTAATAGTTTCTACCCAATTCCTAACGTTCTGCTGCCTATCTGCTTTGGCGTTTACCTCTGCCGTCAGCTCGATGATTCTTTTATCAAGCTGTTCCTGCTCGGTCTGAAATTTGGTGCAAAGGCTGTCAAAGTTTCGCTCTGTGATTTTCTCGGAAAGCCTGTCCTCATAGAGCTTTGCTAATAAGCCGTCCAACTCTTTCAGCCGCTTTTGCGCTTTTTTCAGTTCTCTTTCGGAATATGAATCCGCGGAATTTTTCTCGCCGTCTTTTATAAGATACTTGAGCATCTCCTGCTCGTCGGCTTCGCACAGCTTCGACCAGTGCTGCAACCTCGAAAGAACGTAGTCATAAAGTTTACTGTAATTGATGTAGTGTATGGAGCAGCTTTCTTTACCGTACAGCGCATAGGTCGAGCAGAACAATTCTTTGCGAACGCCTTTTTTATTTTTCTTAACGCAATATCTCATCGCCAGTCCGCAGTCGGAGCATTTGACCAATCCTGCGAAAAGATGCTGCTCTCCGTTTGATGTGGTCTTACGCCTTGTCTTTATCATGTCCTGCACCTTGCAAAAGTCATCGCGGGAAATAATCGGTTCATGCGTATTCTCTACCCTTATCCACTCGGAAGCCTTTTTGCGTTTAAGCTTTTTGTTCTTAAAAGAAACCGTTGACCTCTTGTTATGAACCATGTTGCCCATATAAACTTCATTCCTAAGAATAGCCTTCACCTGTGCATAGCTCCAGATATACTTTTTGTCCTCGGATTCTTCGTAAACCTTAGAGAATGTTCCGTATCGCGTATAGTTGTACCAAGACGGCGTCGGAATTTGTTCCGAAATCAATGACTTGACGATTTTACCTGTGCCGTTCCCTTGCAGGGCAAGGTCAAAGATATGTCGGATAATCGGCGCGGTTTCCTCGTCTATGATGAGCTTCGTGTGGTCGTTCGGGTCCTTTATGTAGCCGAGCGGGGCATGAGCGCAAAAGCAAACGCCCTCCTGAAATCTCGTTCTCAAAGCTGCTTTGATTTTCTTTGAGGTATCCTTGGCATACCACTCGTTGATGATATTCAAAAACGGAGTGAAGTCGTTATCCTGCTGCGTTGCGCTGTCAATGCCGTTGTTGATTGCGATGAATCTTACGTCATTTGCAGGAAAATACATTTCGGTGTATTTACCGACCTCCAGATAATTCCTGCCGAGGCGGGACATATCCTTTACAATCACACAGTTTACCTTGCCGTCGTCGATGTCGGAAATCATTCTTTGAAAGCTCGGGCGGTTGAAGTTTGTGCCGCTGTATCCATCGTCAACATACTCGTCAACCACAGAAAAATTGTTATCTTTTGCATATCTTTGAAGCATCTGTCTTTGCGTCAGTATGCTCGAGCTGTCGCCGGCAAGGTCGTCATCTCTTGAAAGCCTTAAATAAAGAGCTGCCTTTACATTTGTTGCAGAATTTGTCATTTTGTTACCTCCTAAAACAAGACACTTTAAATTCTGCACCCATGTTGTTTTTATTATAACATAAATCGGCGAACTTGTAAAGCCCGCTAAAGCCTTTATTTTTCAAGAAAGTTCAATATATAAAGCTCCTTGAAATTGTCTAAAAACGGGCAAATTAGTAACAAACAAGTAACACAAATCCGGGTTATTTGGCTGCCGTGGTTATATAAACATCGTAACCGTCTGCTTTGAGCTTTTCGGCTAAAGCTTCCGCGTTGGCGCGAACTCTGAACGCGCCCATCTGAACGCGATATAACGGTTGCGGTTTTTCCGATCCTTCAAGTTGCTTGATATAAGACGAAACAAGCGATTTGAAGGCTAACCAATTTTTACGCGCCGTTTCTGCGTTGCTACTTGCGAAGATGTAAGTTGGACACCATTTTTTATCCTTGATAGGATTGCAGCACTGAACATCCGGATCGCTGAAAGATTTTCCCGCTGCTTTGTTGACCCAGAATGTGTGAGTAACAAGCCGGTCAATCGGCAAATCGTAAAACCACAAAAGCCATGCGGCGATTCTTGCGGTGTTATCTTTTGCCTTTTCGTCATGCTCTTTCGTATCGTTCATTATACATTCAATGCTGATACTTGTCATGTTGCCGCCGTCTGCAACTGACCCATCGCCGGAATGCCAACTTACTTCCGCTGATCCCTTTGGATCGGCTTTACACATTCCCGTTCCGGCTTTAAGATTCTGCCATGCGCCCAGATCGTCAATGTAGAAATGTACCCGAACGCTGTTCATATTTTCGTTATATGTTGCGCGGGTATATTGTTCCGCATCGTCGTTCACATTGCCGAGATCGTCAGTATTGTGGATTGTGATATATAGCGGTACGCCACTACCGCCATTCAGCTTGATTTGCTTCTTGTATAGGCTATTCGCCGAAAAGCCCGCTGCCTTTGCTTTGTCCGCATTTTTCCACCGTGTACCGTCCGGAATGATTTTTTCGTTGATAGTTACGCCGTTAAGCGTATAAGTTTCATTCGGTGTTAAAAGTGCCATAATTATTCGCCCTCATCTTCTGATTTATTTTTCAGAATTTCAATCGCACGTTTAAGAACGTCCGGCATTGGTATTCCCATAAGCCCGGCGTTTTCGATTATAGAAATTGTTTCGTTCGCGATGTATGCGATAACAACCGCGTCACGAATAAAGTTTGATCCGATGACTATATCAAGCCGCGTGGCAACCAAAACCACTAAAAGCGTGACCCCTTTTCGACAAAGCCCTTTCCATCCGGCGCGGCTTTCCAATGCACCGGATTCAGACTTCTGCGAATTGTGGAAAATTCCCGCCACAATCAAGCCGGTAATGTAGTCAATCGCCATGAAGATTATAAGTGTTATGATAGCTGCATCCCACCCACCGAAAAGGGAAGAAATCGCGCTTCCGATAACGCCGACAATCATATAAAGCCAATCTTTCATTTTGCAACCTTCTTTCCGATAAAAATTATCGTTATATGGGCGCATATACGCCCATATAACGATTTTGCGCCTTTCGGCGTGAAATTGTATAGCTTACGCTTCAACCGCTAATTCGGGGCAATCGCAAGCTATAAGAACGTCCTTGACCTGCTCCCTGATCTTTTCGGGAACGTCGGTAATAACCTTCTTGCCCTTAATTATAAGGGTTGCGTAAATAACCGCCATTTCGTTGATCTCCTTTCTAAAAAATAGCCATAGGATCAGCCGGATCATTCAAGACCCAACAGCTTCTTGACTTCGCTTTTCAGTTTGTCCGGTACATCGTCAAGAGTTTTAACGCCCTTGCGAATCAGATCGGCGTAAACTTTAGCCATTGTTAAGCCCCCCTTTCGATTAGTTGAACATTTCGTAGACTTCACAAAGCGCAACCTGTGTATCTGTGATCTGTTCCTGCAAAGAAGCGTTTTCTTCCGACTGCATACGGATGTATTCATCTTTGCTGTACTGCACCATGTGATACTCATAGCCGACGAATTCGTTTTCTTCACCGAGATTTTCAGAAATTTCTTCGATTTCGGTGTTCTTCCAAACGCTGAATTCATCGACTTCAAGCGCTTCGGGCTTCACTGTGCTTCTTACTTTTCCGTAATCAACCATTTTGAACATTTCCTTTCTTAATGATTTCGTAATAATAACGATCTGCATCTGCCTGAATGGGAAGGATATATTTTTCTTGCAATTTCCAACTGTCACAATGCAGAAGAACGCCTTTGTAAGAATTTATCGCGCTCCATTCTGAATGATTCATCAGTTGCCCGTTTTGCGTCTTTTTGCGAATCTTCGTCAACGCTTTCTTCATGCTTTTACAAGTGGTTTTCCGTAGAAGCGTATATCCCAAGAACATTCTGTAACCGACAAAATCAACCCCGCGAACGTATGTAGGAAAGATTTGCCAGTTGTCTTTGATTTTTAGCCGCAACTCAACATGAAGATATGATCTGCTTTCCCGGAAGATATACCGCAATTCTTCTTTTGAAGAAGCGAAAATTGTGTAATCGTCCATATAGTGAAAACAGTGTTTAACGTGTAACTTTTCTTTCAGCCAGTGATCGAAAGAAGAAAGATAAAAGTTCCCGCAATACTGCGATAAATAGTTACCGATTGGAATTCCCGTTTCCGGGTCTATGTCCTCATCTAAATACCAAATATCGCGCATATCTTCAATTTGTGCCGTTGCTATGCTGTCTATGATTTCGCCCAACAACCAAAGAAGTTCTTCGTCTTTGAATACACGTCTGAACTTCTCTTTCATTATTGCGTGATTTATTGAAGGGTAATAATGCCGTATATCGAATTTAAGGCAAAATTGACAATTCAGAACATCGTCGCCCATCGCGCTTCGCACATCTTTCAAAGCCGCGTGAATCCCGCGCTTTGGAATTGCCGAATATGTGAAGTTAGTCATGTTCCGCATTAAATACGGTTCTATGACTTGAAGAATCGCCCACTGACAAATTCTATCCGGGAAATACGGAAGCTTATATATTTCCCGTTCCTTGCCGCTTTCCTTCTTGATAAACTTTTGATATTCCGATGTGTGGTAAGTATGGTTTATAAGCATTTCTTGAAGTTTACATAAGTAATAATCAAGATTCTCATCTACTTCTTGAACCTCTTTGTACCAACCTTTTCCCTTCTTCGCATTATTGTGCGCCCTTCGCAAATTTTCTATATCGCATATCTGCTTATATAAATTTCCGAAGCGTTTCATTGTTGGATCGTTCCTTTTGTATGCACTTTAAGCCGAATTTTCAAATTTTGAAAATTAACTTTCAAACTTACTAATACAGCCCTTTGTATTTTTTCATCTGACCCCCGGAAAAGCGGGGGTCAGAATGTTTTACCGTGTGGTATGGTTGTTCAGGAATACAGTAACCTTCGATCGTCGCCGTTCATGCACAAAACGGCGATGTGTGCTTATACTAACTGCCTGCTGATATTACGATTGCGATTAGAAGTGGCATTATTCAGATTCAAATAGAAAGTGCCTGATTTCAAGCCATTATTCCAATTCGTGCCTAATTTAGTAACTTTACCTTTGATTTTTATACTAAATTTTTATTGCACTAATCGGCAACAAACAACAAATCTCCCCGAATAACCAAATATTGGAAATAAATGTTAAGCGGATTTGAACTTTTTTCGGGAAGGTACATACACCAACCGCCCGCCGACATTACGACCGCGACTAGAAGCGGCACTATTCAGATCCAAATAGAAAGCGCCCGACTGCAAGCCATAATGCCAACCCGCGCCCAATGCAGCAACCCTCCAACCGGGGTTCTGATTCCACATATAGTCGCCAACGGGAACACTTGAATTTCCGGTATACTCAACGGGAACAAAGAGCCAGTCAAAGTCTTCCGAATATCCAAACGCGGAAATGTAACCGCCGCCATGAGCCGGGTGAATGCCGGTATCTGAATAAGCCGCGTCACTGATATTGTCAGCGAATCCGTGATCCGCAACGTAAAGCGTTCCGGTCATGCCTTCCTCAAACGGTGTGGGATTGGATTCGTTCATACCGTCGAGCCATGTCCAGATATTACCCCAGAAGTTTTCTTCGCCGCGATAGCTAACAAGGGTGATACTGTTGTTATTGGTTGCCGTTCCCGACTTGTTCCCAAGATTTACAGTCGCGCCGGTCACTTCTGACATATTGGTTTCGCCATCGTCGGTTTTTGAAACGTTACCGTTTCCGATTGCCGACTGCATATTGAATGTGGCGTATTCGATGAGCATAAGAAGCTGCGAACCAGCCGCCATAGCTGCATAATGCTGTTCCCATCCGTCACCCCTGTTCTGTGCAAGTTTGCGGGTATTGGCGCGGGTAAGATTCTGATTCAAACCGGAAGCGGGCTTTGCATTGGCGATAGAACAAAGCATATCGGCATTGAAATCAGCGTCCTGCGCGTCGTTCATGATGTACGCTTCGGAAGACTTATCGAAAATAGAGCCTTCAAACGCGGCAACATATACAAGATCGTTGTCGTGATCGTCTGCTTTGAACATCGGGTGAAGCTTGAAGCCGGTTTCCGGTTCGTCGCAAATGTAATAGCGAACTTTGCGCGTCTTGTACCCGGCGTTTTCACCTTCGTTGACTTCCTCAAGCTCAAGGGGAACAACCTTGTAATAAAACTTCGGCTGTTCGACCATAACCTGAACGGGCGTACCGATCGGGTATGTACCTGCGTTTTCGCCTTCCTCAATCGTGATAGCCTGTGTCAGCTTGCCGGTTGTAGAATATCCGGAATCGCCGTAATATGCGACAACCTTTCCTTCGTCGGTGACGTTACAACGTCTGCGACCGCCGAAACAGTGAATGGAATCGAACGGTGTACCCCCGGCTTTGCCGAAAGCGCCCGCAAGGCGGGTAAACTTCTTGTTCTTGAAATCGACTTCCACGCCGTAAATGTGTGAATCGGTGTACCCGACAAACGCCTGTAAATCGGCAACCTTCTTTTCAAGCTCCTGTATATCCTCAATAGTCGCATACGCGCCGGAATACACTTGAAGATTGACGTTTTCAGAATTGCCAACCGTGGTATAAAGCTGAATGTACGCGCTTGAAACAGTTACGCCGTTATAAGCGGGCATATAGCAGTAGCCGGTTGTTTCGGTACATACAGCATAGAGGATTTCGCCAACGTCGGGATCGCGGGCGTAAAGACCGAGCACACGAAGATAATATCCGGCGGTCAGTTTTTCGTTGGTAAATGCCGTTTCGACCTTTACCGATGTTTGATTTGAAATCGTTACTTTCGTAACTTCGTTGGTTTGCTGCACCCCTTCAAGGGCGGTCAGATTTTCAAGATTGGATTCTGCATACTGCTTGTTAGAAACACTAACCTTTGTAAATTCAATCTTGCTTGAACCGGCGATGATCTTCGCCATGAGCGCTTGACCCTTTTTCGTAAGGTACAGTTTGGAAAATTCAGCCATGATGTTTGATCCTTTCTTTATTTATTTTATTTCAATAAAATCACATTGAGCCGCGCCGGAAGCCACTTTCGCGTTTCCTTCAATGCTCCATGATTCTTTGAAATCGTGTGAAATAGTGATTTTGTCGGTATCTGAAATAATACCAACATAAGCGTGATTTGCAGAAATCGGGTAAGTTTCTTTGAAATCGTGTGTAAGTGTGATACTTGCGTGTGTGGTAATTCTGCCACCGAATAGCGGTTCTGATCTCACAATGCAAGGAAACGTATTTTGAGAATCAACCGCAATATTGCACGGTAAAATTTCAGCTAAAAGCCTTTGCAATTCTTCGGTTTGCCCATAATTTTCCAAATGCGTTATAACCGTGAGCGTGTACCCGTGTTCAAAGTCATAGTTCAATGCAAATGAATTTTCGCCGCATAACAATTTAAGCTTGCCTATCAGCGATCTTAACGTATACGGAATAAGATTTGTCCATTGTACTTGAACACGCGATCTCCGGCTTTCTAACGTATCTTCCGGCGATGGATATATACCCAGAATTTTTTCATATCTTGCAATACCGTTAGCGTCAGCCGTTGCGATAAAGCAATTATATAAAATCTGTTCTTTGGCGCTCCAAATCAACGAAAATTCCGGGTTTTCAGCGGTCAAAGTCGCATTTATTTCTTTGTATTCCTGTAGAAAGGGGGGCAAATACGAAACAAGGTCAACATCTCTAAGCATTTGTCACACTCCCAAAAACGGGAATCTGATATTTAGAAAGTGCAATATTCGTATCGCTCCCATTGATTTTCGTTCCCAGAATATCAACTACACCGGGAATACTTAAAATCTTACTTTCGATTTGAGCTATACGAACGGTTAAATATTCGTTTTTGCTCCAATCCTTTCTAAGACTAAGTAAATATTCTTCGACCGCCGCTTCAATCTGATTCTTCGTGTTAGCCCAATCCGAACCGTTGTTAAAAGCAATTTTTGCGGTTACGTTAATCGGAACGGGCGTGGCGCTTTTTACGTTGACAACATGACCGATTGGCGCTATTCCGTAGCCCTCACCCGCATTTTGTTCCGGATCAAGCGCGGTTTGAACGCTGTCAATCAGTTCCGGTGAAGCTTCGCCGAAATCATCCGAATCCACAATTACGATCAGCACCGTTCCCCCGACTGTAAGTAGCTTTTCCCGCGCCGCTTTGAACACTGTATCAAGCCAAACTTGAACTTCTTCAATCGAAAACATTGTTGAATTATACCAACGTTCGACTGTAGCCGATGGGATCATATCAGCCGGGCGAATTCCGGCATTCCACACCCGTTCTATTTTCAGATCCCCCACGCCGTCAATCGCTTTGGTTCGTTGGTAGTAATCCGCACGGTTGCCCCCGAACGCGAATTCACCAAAGGAATTGAAATATCTTTCTCTCAAAGCTTCGGTGTCTTCCTCATCTTCACCGGGGATTATTACTTCTGTAAGTTCAGCGGTTTCAAGCCCTTCAACATATTCAATCGGTATCATCTGCCCCATGTATTGATTGCCGATTGTTCCCGGCGTTTCGCACTGAACACGATATTCGCCATCTGAAATTCTATCAAGAACGATATAGTTCAGCGCACCGATATTAAAGCGCTTTCCGATAACGTCAACATTAGCGGGGGTGAAGATTCCTTTAAGAATCGCATTTGTAGCCGGATATGGATCAATCCCGCGTTCCCTGCAACGCATAATCAAGAATTCGCGTGATGCCGTATCTCCGAAGACTTCTTGAAGAAGATTGTCCAATTCGATATACAGAATTTGAAATTCAATCGCTGTTGGCGAATGCGTATCCCAAATTACCGATCCTTCGCGTTTATCGAATTTCTTTGATACTCTGTCAAGCATTTGATTAAGGATAACTTCGTAAGTTTGATTTTCAAACATTAAAAATTCACCTCTCTTTCTGCTTCAATATCCCCGAAAACGGTATGAACCGTAAATGAAACGTGAATGGTATGCCGTTCCGGAATATCAAATACAAAATCGGTAACGCTTGTAATCCGCGTATCTTGTAACAGCGCTTCGGTTATGCGGCGTTCAAGCTCCGGGCAAACATAAGAAATTGGTTCACCGTACAGATCAAGGGTTTCTATACCGTAATTCCAACTATAAATTATATACTGATAGCGTTCAGTAAGAAGGATTTTGTAAATCGCTTGTTTCATCGCTTCTTTCTGATCCGTATATCCGCGAACGACGTTAAGATTAAGATCAAATTTATATGTCAGCGTTGGTTGTTCTTCAATCTTAAAATCCTTTTGCAGAAATCCCGAAGTAGAAGGTATCATCCTATACGATCCACCACAATATACTTTTGCCCGTTTTGCTGTCGAATAAGAATAACTTCATCACCAACATCCAACGCATTATGAATAGTGATTTTCTTCTTATCAATAACAATTTTGTGTTTGTGTTCCGCAAAAGCTTCGTACCCGCTGCCGCCTGATTGTTCTTTGGTTTCCCATCCGTAATCTTCAAAGATTGATACTTTCGTTTCAAAATCCGTGACGTTACGGGCAAGAACAAGTTGTTTTTCGCCCAGAATCATTTTTTGTTCAACGGTTATTTTTAGCGGTGACTTACTTGTTACTTTGCCAAAGCATACATTAACGGGCTTTGTAGCTTCAACCGCTTCTGTAGCCGCCTGTTTTATGAGTTTCAGAAATTGAACAGCATTAGCCAACAAATTCGCCCCCTCTAACGGTTATATCCATTGTGTGTTCATCTAAGCTGAACTTATGCGTGACCTTTTCCACCATCATGAAGTTTTTAACCGATATATCGCCGAGATTCAGATTAACGATAATCAGACTTCCGGCGCGAACTCTCACATCGCCGAATATTCCTTTCAGCTTTAGATTTCGGGTTTTTTGATTATAAAGCTTCAAGAGGGCATCGGCTTTAGCCTGTCCGTTTTCGCCTTTGGTAAGCGTTTCATAATACTGCAAAATTCCCCATTGATTTATGTGTGATGAATCCTGTGTAATATAAACTTCGCGCTTACTTGTTTCTTCGTTTTCATAAGTCAGTTTGATTTTATTGTATGTGTTATCGTCGATTGAAGAAGAATAGTCGAAATCTTCCCCGCTGCTTTCGTCAACCATGAAATAAGAATCGCCCGATTTGATTTTCATGTTTGCGATATTTTTAAGGGTTAATTTTCCGAAATCGTCATATAAGACATACATTTCTTTTCGATTTTCCAAAGTCAGATCAAGGGCGTTTTCTATCATGTCAAAAAGCGAAGTGTTTTCTTCAACTCTTGAAGCGATTTTATACCCCGTATCTTCAATATCGCCGATATTAAGCGAAAAATCAGCCGCGACCATCTTTATAAATTCAGCGGCGGTTTTGCCTTCATACACATAGGTATCTTTATTCTGCAAATACCTTAACTGATCGTAAGCTGTCACACTGATTATGTTTTCTTTAGAACGATTTTTCTTAAAGATAAATCCGTAAAAAACATTTTCGCCATTCTGTTTGAATCTCACCGCGTCGCCTTCTTCAAATTGTGTTGAAGAATCGGCGATAACATCAAAAGCTAATTTTCCCGGTGTGCTTCGTCTTTCCGTACTCCATTCTATGGGTTCGACGACAAGCGGTTCAATCAATTTACTGCCCTGTTCAGTGGCAATAATCAATTCAATAGCCAAGAGCCGCACCCCCTTAAAGAACCGGAATCGTTAAGACTTGCCCCGGATAAATAAGATTTTTATTCGTGATAATGTCACTGTTTGCGTCGTAGATTGCAACATATTTAGCGCCGCTCCCATAGAATTTTTTTGATATATTCCATAGGCAATCGCCTTTTTGCACCGTATAAGTTTGCGCGGTTTTCTTTGGCGCGGGGCTTGTTTCTGTCGAGCGCTGCGGGGTAACGGAAGCTGTTGTTTCTTCTGAATCTTCGGAAGATTTGATTGTAACGCTTTTTGAACCATAGTTCCGGAATTGCTTTAATCTGATTTTTACAGCCAGATCAAAACCCTGTTTTGCGGATTCTGTGATTGTGTAATCTTCTAAAGATACTTTAATGTTGGTAGAAAAAAGCGGGATTCCGTTCGGCAACGTTCGCGAAACAATAAACTGAAACGGCTGTTTTGAAGATTTAAGGCTTTCAAAGTAGTTCAGAAATTGAGCCGCGCCGGAAAAGCCGGAAGTATACACGGCGAAAGGGTAACGCACTTGTGGAATGGTACATTCAAATTCAATATCCGTCAATTCGGGCGTTTTTAGAAGATTGATCTGACCTTCATTTATAAGCGTCACTGTTTTATTGGCATTATTGATTTTGATTTGTAGTTTTTCCGGGGTTATGGGAAGTAAGCATCTTCCCAAGTAAAAATCATATCCGCTTTTTGCCATTTATGCGTGTACCCCTTCCGCTATAATTTCAACTGCTTCATTTACCGCATCGGTCAGACCGTCTACAACCCCGTCAATATCCATAGCGGAATTGATATTATTGTTGTTAGTCTGATCTATGTGTATTTCGGCAGTTGTAAATCTGTTTATGGTTTCCTGTTCGGCTATATCGCGCAAATATTTCAATTCTTCTTCGGAAATATCCATATCATCGGCGATTGAAGCGGTATCGCCCGCGATGCTGTCAATGCCTGTTCCTATTCCGTCAAAGTAACCGTTTGCGAAATCGTCAGCCGTTGGGATTCCTTCAACGCCGAATAATGACGCGGGATCAAAGTTGGAAATACTTTCGTCAATTCCTTCACCGAATCCATATCCGGCATCCCAAGCGTCGCTATACGCGATGCGGGAAAGCCCCAAATCTTCAACGGACAAATCCAAAGCCGAAACAACTTCTTCGTATTCTCCGTTTCCGTATTCTTTGGCGCTGTTTTCAACTTTAGTAGCAAGATCATCGCGCCAACCTTGCACTGTATCAGCCATGTGTGAGCCGAAAACAAAGTCCATCGCCGAAGCGATTTTCTGTAAGACCGCTAAAACATTATCGGCAAGATCACCGAACAAATGAATTATTGAGCCTATCGGATCATTGAAGACGTTTGCAAAGAAGTTGACAAACGCAAGAATTGGATTAACAAGGTAGTTGATAACACCAAGAACCAATTCAAATACGCCTAAAATCAAATCCCAGATAAACGCGCCCGCTGTTGCCAACGCGCCCATTATTATTCCGGTTGCAGAAACGGAAGTTCCGGCGAAATGATTAACCGCCGCCACCGCCGCATAAAATACGGCGATTAAAGCGATAACAAGAATGATGATCCATGTCAACGGGCAAGCCAGTAAAGCCGCATTAAAACCATACTGCGCCGCTGTAGCCGCAAATGTTGCCCCGGTCTGCATAGCAAGCGAAGCCGCGTGAATTCCTTCAATCGTCGCCGCCGCTGTTTTTATACCGTTGCTTATAAGCTGCACCGCATTGTAAATTCCCAAAGCCGTATAATAAGCTATTAACGCGGCTGTTGCGCCGCCGATGATGGGGGCAATCCAAGACCAGTTATTAGCTATCGCGTTTGCGGCTATAAGCGCCCCTTGCACTATAAGGGAAAGCACACCGAGCAGAATTGAAAACGCTGTTGTTAAGCCGCCTACAATGCTTTCAATCGTTCCCCAGTTGTTTATAATCGCATCGACGAACAGCATCACATACGGATATACTCTTTCGCCGATTATTTCTTGCATATCGCCCCATCGGTTGTTGAGCGAAATAATACGTCCTTCCGGGGTATTGCTCATATTTTCATACAAGCCCGCCCAAGCTTCATCAATGATTTGCGTAATCGTCGCCGCCGCTTGCATATCGCTTGACATATCGGCGTATTCTTCGCCGAGTTGAGCGACAATCTGATCGCGGCTTGCTTCACCTTCAATTATTGCTTTTTGAATATCATTGAATTCAAAGCCCTTTTTCGTCATAGCGTCATACGCGCCCGACATTATCTTACCTAAGTTCGTTGCATAATCAACCATTGTTTGGGTGTCTATTTCGCCGCCCCCGGACATTCCCATAGCGTAATCGCTAAGTGTGTCCATCATCATGGTTATAGCGTCTGTATCGGTAAAATATGTAGAGAATTCCGCCGCCGCTGCGATCATAGTTTCATCGCCGTAAATTCCCGAACCTTGAATTTCGGAAGCTTTGTCGATGATCTTATTGTAAGCGGTTGTTAATGCCCTTGTTTCAGCGGAAACGGGAACGACAACTTCATCAACTGAATTCTGAATACCGTTGATTTCGTTCAAAGCTCCCGAAACGTCGGCGCTTGTTTCAATCTCAAATTGCGCGACATAATCTTCATCGAGCATATTTGCAAGAACAGAAACAAGCTGATTCCCGGCGTTAAGCTGTTCATCGAAAGCGCCCAAAGAACTTCCGACAAATCCGCGTATTGCGGAAATGCCGAAGAATGTTCCGACCGCCCCGGCGATCATGGTTTTTAGTTTACTTGCTTCGTTTGAACCTTTGCGGATTTCGTCGTTAAAGCGTCCTTGTTCGCCGACATTATCGCGAATTTCTCTTTCCGTACTTCCGATAATATTTGAAAGTTTAAGGTAAGCTTCATTTGCCGCGCCAACGTCCATACGATTGACCGCTGAATTTAACGCTTCTTGTTCAGACAATGCACCGCTTAACTGTGAACGTAATTGTTCAAGTTCTGCGTTAGCCCGTTCCGATCCAACATTTATCGGATTATTTTCAATTTGTTCGATGCGCTGTTGAATCGCCTGTAAACGCGACTGAATCCCGCCCATATCCGCGACCATGTTAGCCGGGAATATTTTAGTGTTCGCCGCCGAAGTAGCGATCTGATTTTGCGTATTGTTCAAAGTGTTCAAAATTGTGTTCAGACTTTGAACTTCGTCGTTATAGCGTTCTATACCTGTATTTGTAAATACGGGCAAGCTATCAGATTCCCATTTTATTTCCGGCGTTGGCAATTCGTTAAGCTTATTGTTAAGCTCCGATTGTCGTTGAATGGTTTCGGTTATTGAATTGTTAAGTTCAACTATCTGCAACCGTTGAGTTTCTGCATCAAGATTGAAGGGGTTTTCCTTTATTTGATTCAAGGATTGCCCCATTATCTGAATTTTTTGTGTGATTTCCGATATTTCAGCGTCAACGCCATCGGGAAGAACCGAAATTAAGGCGCTTTGCTGATTGATTGTATTCTGAACCGCTGTTATCCGGTTGAGCATATCGGAAAGGGCATTTATTTCGTCGGTGTATTCTTTTACCGATGAATTATCCAAATCCGTTACCGTCGCATTTACCGGAATATCTATCTGTTCGGGAACGTCGATTTGCGGCTGTTCCGTTACAATGGGTGTAAC
>CANQNF010000054.1 GCA_947625125.1 uncultured Clostridia bacterium | reverse complement strand
TCATTCTACCAGAAGTGCGGGGACATGTCTATTTTTTGCACCTTTTTTCTTTTTGCGAAAGATATTGTACCTTATCTTCCGAGCGCTCGTATTTGCTCGCTCCGGTCAGTTCTTCTGCTTCATTGTCGAGAAGCTCGTTCAGGGTCTCCTCCACGCTTTTGCGTACCAGATCTTTCAGTTCGGTCTTGACGGCATCCTCGTTTAATGTTATAATTTTTTCGGACATGTTTCCTGCTTCCTTTGCTAATATAATAAATACGGACAAGATGCGGAGCTTTCCGTGTCTTGTCCGTCTTTATTGCCTAAGCTACAATAAGAGGGTAAATGGTCTGACGATTTCTCCTTTGGGCTGAAACGTCCGTTTCAAATGATGTTACAGTTACTTCATTCTACCTGAAGTGCGGGGACATGTCTATTTTTACTCCCTTTTTCTTTTTGCGAAAGATATTGTACCTTATCGCAGATTATGTTATACTCCGGGGCATCGTGATGAAAATTCTTTAAGCTCAAAAGTACACGAGGCACTGTTTGCACCTCATCAAAGAATATAAGGGTCTTTTCGGGAATTATTTTGAAACCGTAGTAAAGTTCTATTCCCATAATAAGGCGTTCGACATTCAGATCTCCGGAGAAGAGCTCAGACATTCGCCTGTTATTCTTGAGATTTATATACACCGTTTCTCTATAATTCATGTCGCCAAAATCTCTGATAAGCGTTGTCTTCCCTACTCTTCGTGCGCCCTGAATTATAAGCGGCTTACGGTTACTCTTATCTTTCCAACGACGTAAATCTTCAATAATTGCTCTATACATAACAATCGCTCCTCGCATTTTGTCATATGATATAATATCATATATTCACACAAAATGCAAGGAGTTTCTCTATAATATTCCTTATTTCATCAAGTATAATGTCGTATTATTTTGATGAAAATTTGTCGTAAAATGGCTCTATAAGCGAGTTTATAAAGATTTATAGGTTAATTTGCCGTCTTATAGTACTGCACATACGGTTGTAACAAAATAGAACGGTTGTGGGTGGAAGTGAAAAGCGACCAGTGAGGCAGGTTTATAGTGATATGATGAGAAAGACCGGAGCGAAGCTCTGGTCTTTTTAATTTCACTGTGTCACAATCCATTTAAATGCCATCGTCTTTCTGTCTTGCCTCCCTTGACTTTTCCGCAAAAATTGAGTATAATAATAGTGCAAAAGAATTGTGCATTTCGACGCAAGGGAGTGATACCGATGGACAGCGACATCATAGTCAAGCGTGGAGCAAAGGACAGCGTATTCGTTCACCTGTTTCAGGATAAAAAATACGTCTTGCAGCTTTACAAGGCATTGCACCCGGAAGCGGTGGACGCCACCGAGGATATGATCGAGATAATCACACTCGAAAACGTCCTGACCGACAACATCTACAACGACCTTGGTTTTATGATTGACAAGCGGCTGATTGTGCTTGTTGAAGCGCAATCTACTTGGACGGCAAACATCATTATCCGTGCGCTGATGTATCTGGCTCAGACGTATCACGACTACATCAGCAAAGAGGAATTGAACGTTTACGGCAGCAAGGCATTGAGCCTGCCGGAGCCGGAGCTGTATGTGATTTACACCGGCAACAGAGTTGCTGACAAAGAGGTTGTAACTCTCTCGGATGAATTCTTCGGAGGCAAAAAGACTGATTTGGAGGTCAGCGTTCATGTGCTGACAGACGGAGTTCAGGGAGATATAATCTATCAATATGTAGCGTTTACAAAAGTTCTTGACAACCAAATTCGTTTGTATGGACGAACACAGGAAGCGGTAACTGAAACCATCAGAATTTGCAAAGACAGAAATCTACTGAAACAGTATTTGACCGAGCACGAACAGGAGGTACGGGATATTATGGTAACTTTGTTTGATAACGAGACCATTTTGAAAGGGTATACGAGAGAGAAAGAGAATGCGGCATTGAATGAAGGCATAAGTAAGGGAGAAAAGAAAAAGGCGCTTGAGGCTGCAAGAAACCTGATAAAAGAAGGACTGCCTGTGGAGCTTATTGCTCGCGCCATAAATCTTCCAATATCTGAAATCAATGAGATCAAGTCGCAGATGGCAAATTAAAGAAAGATTATGAATACATTGTTTGATAATGAGACCATTTTGAGAGGGTATATAAGAGAAAAGGAAAAAGCCGCGTTGAATGAGGGTATGAAGAAAAAGGCACTTGAAACTGCAAGAAACCTGATAAAAGAAGAACTGCCTGTGGAGCTTATTGCTCGCGCCATAAATCTGCCAATATCCGAAATCAACGAGATTAAGTCGCAAATGGCAAATTAAAAGAAATATTATGAATACGCTGTTTGATAACGAGACCATTTTGAAAGGGTATACGAGAGAGAAAATCATCGCTGCCCACCAAGAGGGTCAGAAATTAGAAAAGGTTAAAAACGCTATGAATCTTCTTAAAGAAGGATTGCCGGTAGAACTAATAGCGCGTGCTATCAATATGCCGATTTCAGAGGTAAGCGAGCTTAAATCTAAGATGGCAAACTGATTTTCTATACTTGGCGACTTAGGCATCACTCGCTTTACTAAGACATTAAATATAATTTATATATCACGAAAGGAATCTTAAATGACACCGAATATTAAAATGTCTTCAAATTCAGAATACAGCGTTTATGACTATCTTGAAATGGCCGAGAGCGCCCATTCAAAAAAGCAGGCCTTGGAATATCTTGAAAAGGCTCTTGAGATTGAGCCGGATAATGTTGACGCGCTCATGATGAAGTCGGATCTGACTTTGAAAGACCCTTTGAGCCATATCAACGAGCTTGAAAAAATAGCCGAAAAAGAACGTGTGAAGCTTGAAAAACAAAACTTTTTCAAGGACTGCATGGGCGACTTCTGGGGCTTTGTGGAAACGCGGCCTTATATGCGCGTTCGGTATGAGTTGATAAAATGCTATATAGATTTGGGCATGATGAAGCTTGCGAAACAAAACTGCGTGGATATGCTCAAGCTGTGTGAAAACGACAACCTCGGACTAAGATATACGCTCATGCATATCTATGCTTATTTTGAGGACGAGGAAGCGCTTCTGAAGCTTTATGAAAAATTCCCCGAAGACAATGCGATGACGCTGCTCCCGCTTTCGGTGCTGTACTACAAGCGGCTTGATTTGACCACCGCGGCAGGTTATCTTGATAAGTTAAAGAAAATCAACAAGGATCTTAAGGAATTCGTCAACGCTTTGAACAACGATGAGTTGGACGATATTCTTGATGAAATGAGTCCGTACGGTTATCAGCCCGGAACTGCCGAGGAGCTTGTAACCGAGGTTGAGGAAAATCACTTTTTGTTCATTCAGACCCCGGGGTACTTCGATTGGGCAAACAGGGAATTGAAGAGAAAAAAGCAGAGCGGCAAGAAGAAATAGGTTGCGCGAGGATAATAATGATAATTTACACCCCATCGGACTTATTAGACGGTGGGGTTCTCCATCAAATTCTGTGTAAAGTCCAAATAAGCGCTGAAAACAGAGATGAAAATATTATGGTTAAGAAAATCTGACTAAGGGCAGTCTCCCTGCCAACAGTATAAAAAATGAAAAAGCCATGTTGTCAAGGGCGGTGAAGAACCGCCCTTGATATTTGCGTTGACGGTTTTATCTATTCCGGAATCCGATCTAGGGAAAAGATAGACAGCTATGATCGGCACATTTATTACGCCATCTTCTTTCTTATACTCCCCAAGATTAACCCTGACCGCGATCTCAGGGTTATTTTTTCGCAATATACTTTCCAGCTCTTCGCCTGCAGGTTGGTCCTGTCAACCCTTTTTCGCAAATTTCCATAGAATGAAGTAATTTTTTTGGATTATCACCCTCGGCATGCCGAGGGCCGCTTTAATGATGTGAAGCGATACAGTGAAATTATTCCGCAGTCTCATAAAGATATTTCATACACAAATACCTCTTGCACCCCCAGTCCTTGCCGGCAACATAGCGAAGTCTCGCACAAACAAGCATCAGAGCTGAGTTACCGTCGGGAAATGCACCGACCACCCTCGTCCTGCGCCGGATCTCGCGATTTAGCCGCTCAATTACGTTGTTCGTTCGGATTTTCAACCAATGCTGTGACGGAAAATCCATATAGGTAAGCGTTTCCTCAATCCCGTCCTCAAGTTTTTTGGCAACAAATGTGAATTGTATTCTGATAAACGAGGAGAAAATTGTTCACAAGCCTTATGGCATTTACAAAAAATTCCGTACCAAAATAATTATAATTTTAATGTATCTGTTTTATAAATCATCCGTGCAAAGACCTGATAATAAATGTTTTCGTTAAAGCATACCTGTGAATCATCACAATAAAAAGTTACATATATTTTTTTATATTACTTTTGCGGCTAAAATATTTCAATACATTTTGCTTAACTCCAGTGCTGCTGCCACGACCTGATCCATATCATAATACTTATACTCCGCCAACCGTCCGCCGAAAATGACATTTTTCTCTGCGTCGGTAAGCTTTTTGCATTCAGAATAAAGCTTGCTATTTTTCTCGTCATTAACGGGATAATACGGCTCGTCGCCCGGTTTCCATTCTGAGGAATATTCACGACTAATGACGGTTTTCGGCAGGTCGTTGCCACTCTCGTCTTTGCCGAACTCAAACCATTTATGCTCAACGATTCTCGTCCAAGGAGTTTCGCGGTCTGTATAGTTGACGGCAGCGTTGCCCTGGAAGTTTGGCATGTCAAGAAGCTATGTCTCGAACCTGACCGAACGATACTCTAAATATCCGAGCTTGTAGCCGAAATAAGCGTCGATCGGGCCGGTGTAGACGACCGTCTCGGCAAGCTTGTCAAGCTCGGTTTTATGTTCAAGATAATCAACACCGAGCCGCACCTCAACGCCGTCGAGCATATTCTCGACCATTTTTGTATAACCTCCAATCGGGATACCCTGATAAAGCGCGTTGAAGTAATTGTTATCGAAATTGAAGCAAACCGTCAAGCGTTTGATAAATGTCGGTGCCGACGAGCAAGATTGCCTACTACTCTAAATTCTGAGGATTTGTGATTCCGACGGTTTTGCGCTGTTCATCTATCTTTGCTGTTGCATCTTCAGAGCTGTCACGCTCCACATTTTGTTGAGCGTGTACATATTAAACAGAAATGAATAAAACTCACACTTTGTAGTTCGCGACCGGTGAATTTGTGAAGCGATTGAACTCGGTAAATTGATTCAGATAATCCCACACCGTTTTGTTGTTCGTGTGGAAAATGTGCACGCATATTTGTGGACATTTATGCCATCACCCGCTCGGTGTATATGTTCCCGGCGATGTGCGAGCGGTTGTCGATGACAAGGATCAATTTGCCTGCAGCATGTGCTTGTTAGGCGAATATGACGCAGTAAAGAAAAGACCGGAGCTGACTATTAAATATTCTCATTTAATAAAAATTGCCTAACATATATATTTTATTTTAAACTTTTTTAAAAGCATGCTCACAGCAAGTGCAATGGAAAAAGTAATTATTATTCTGCTAATGTAAAGTAGAGCTGCTCCAATATTGGTAACAAATAATGTACTTCCGAACAACGCAGTTGCTACATTCAAAATTTCATAATTCAACGTTTCGGAATACAGATACAAACCGAAAGAATTAGCCCTAATAATCTTAAACATCCGATAATTGATAATGTCGGTCTTAGATAAATAATAACTTAATGAATAAACAACATAACATCCCATTCCTGCGCAAATATACCCTATTATGCATTCTAAAACATAACCGCCGACATACATCCCTGCCCAGACTGAAATTAATTTCTTAGCTAATCCTAACGCTAAAAAGAGTAGCACAAATATGAAGAATGATCTCGGTTTCTTATCGAGATAGGCATTTAATTTTTTTCTATTATTTTCAAAGCAATATCCTATATAAAACCAAAAAGAGTAATATAAAACCTGATGACTTACGCTTTTGGGGACAATATAACTAATGAGAGAAGCAACAAATAAGCATATTGTTAATCCCCATCCCGGCAATTTTTTAACGGTTTTTTCAATGGGATAAAATATAATAAAGATTACGAAGAGTGTAGGCAAAAACCATAAGTGAGTATTTCCATGGACGAGTACTTGTCCTACAAAAGCATCTTTAAGTACGTTACTTGAATTGTTGTAATATCCGGAAAGATATTTCAAAGGGATTGAATAAAGAAGCGTGACGACGGCGAACGGGATCAGGAGCTTCTTCGCTTTATCTGATATTAAATTCTTATAAGAGCTGTACCCCCCCCCGCTAAAATTTTTTAGTCTGTATAGCGCACCGCTCAGAGCGATGTATAGCGGCATGTGGAAAAGGTATATTGCATTTGATAAAGCGTCTATAAGCTTATAGAAAATACTTAATCCGGATTCGGTATAAGCTGAATAATCAAAGCCGCCATACGGAGTGGATATTACATAATAGGTACAATGACCAATTATAACCAAAAGTGTTAATATAACACGAAGAATGTCATATTCAGCTATTATTTTACTTTGTCTGAATTCTGTTATTTCATTCATTATTTTTCCCCAATCTTTTATACAGTTTTATACTCTAAAATAATATTTAGCAAGTTATAATTAAGATATAAACTCAACAAAATTCCTTTTATTCTCCCTCGCGGTAGTAGTCGGTCTGCCTAAATCAGCTCTCGCACCAATTGAGCACTTTACCTCGATCAGGCTCAGCTCGTCTTTGCTCTTAGCCTGTTCCAATGCCTTGTCAAGCTCCTCGAAGCTCCCCACGCTTACTGTGCTCGGATACCCGCAGCCTTTTGCAATCGCGACAAGGTCAATCTTTGAGGCGACTGTCGGCATGCCGCCTACAGTCTCGTGCGCGCCGTTGTTGATGACGATGTGGGCGATGTTCTTAGGGGCGTTCGCGCCGATTACCGCCATCGCGCCCATATGCATAAGCGCGGCCCCGTCGCCGTCTATTATCCAGATTTTTCTGTCCGGCTTCTGAACTGCAATTCCAAGAGCAATTGATGAAGCATGCCCCATCGAGCCGACAGTCAAAAAGTCACGCTCGTGACCCTCTTTGCGTGCTTCTCTGATCTCAAAAAGCTCGCGGCTCGCCTTGCCGGTGGTCGAAATAATCGGGTCGTCGCCGGTAAAATTGACAATATGCTTAATTATTTCTTCGCGGGTCATCGTGTTGGCATTCTCGTACTTGACCTTGCCGTCAAACTCCAAAGCGCCTTTTCTTACTACAAATGCGACTTGCTTACCGGCTGCAAGAATCTGCCTAAACTCCTGCATTTTCTCGGCAAGCTCAATCTCGGTCGTGTCTTTCGAGATGACAAAGTGCGCGATGTCCATGTCCTCAAGCAGCTTAAGCGTTACTTCGCCCTGATAGATATGCTGCGGCTCGTCGTGAACGCCGGGTTCGCCGCGCCAGCCGACGATGAACACGCATGGGATTGCGTAAACCTTGTCGTTCATCAGGCTCGCGACGGGGTTGATGATGTTGCCCTCGCCGGAGTTCTGCATATATACGACCGGGATCTTGCCGGTTGCAAGGTGATAACCCGCCGCCAGCGCGACCGCGTTGCCCTCGTTTGCGGCAATGATGTGGTGCTTCGGGTCGGTGCCGTACTTATCAATCAAAAAGTCGCATAGGGCGCGAAGCTGGGAATCGGGTACGCCGGAGTAAAAGTCGGCGGCGATAACGCGAGTCAGTGATATAACATTCATAAGATATTACCTCAACAAAATAAAATTTTTAAAATAGTCGGGAAAGCGTTTGATATAATTTCTCTGCGGAAATGCCACTGCGCTCCAAAAGATTTTGATAATGGTCAGCCTTTGGATACTCTCCGGAAAACCCAAGTCTTATAAGCTTTGGATGTGCCTTTAGTCCTGCGAGATACTCAGCAACCGCACTTCCAAGGCCTCCGCAAACATTGTGTTCTTCTACGGTAACTATATATGAACAATCAAGGCATTGGTTAAGAGCGTCTGTGTCTATTGGCTTCACAGTGTGCATATTCCAAACGGAAACCGACTTTCCCTCTACTTGCAAACGGTCAACAGCAGAAAGAACTTCCGCAATGATTGCTCCTGTTGCAATTACTGCTATCTTATTCCCTTTCCGAAACCGAACAGCCTTACCGATTTCAAATGGATAATCTTCCTTATAAATTGCATCAAGTATTTTACCGGTCATACGAATATAAGTTGCTTTATCGCTTTCTAATGCCGCAAGAATCGCTTTATATGTTTCAAGCCCGTCTGCAGGTGAGATTATTTGTAATCCCGGAATAGTACGCATAAGGGCAATATCATCCAAACAGATCGAGAGGGGTCCAAGACCTCCTGCGGAGAATCCCGAAGGCGAACCGATCAATATAAGCGGTAAGTGCATATCCCCAATATTTGCCCGTATCTGATCAAAGGCTCTACCGGTCAAAAAAGGTGCATAAGAAATCGCTATCGTTGGAAGACCTTCGCTCTGCATTCCGGCTGCCACTCCAAGCATGCTCTGTTCCGCAATGCCGGTATCCAACGTAAATCCACCAGCTTCACGAAAGTTTTCTAAAGCAAATCGCTTGCCAACGTCTGCATAAAGCACATTGATATTCGGGTGGGTTTTATGTATTTCCGCGAGCACTTTGCCAATGATTTTTCGGCTGTCTGCACCATCAAAAGAAGAAATACGCGACTGTTTCATCTTATCCGATTTCCTCCTTTGCCTGCTTATACAACATATCCGTCAGAACATTATCGTGCCAGTCGACGTTATTTTCTGCAAATGACACTCCCCCGCCCTTTAACGTTTGAGCAATAACAGCTTTCGGTCGATCTGAAATTTTCGCAAAAGCTTTTGAAAGATCCTCATAACTGTGACCGTCTACTGTGATGGCATCAAAGCCGAACACTTTCCACCGTTCTTCCATGTTGTCCATATTTATGATTTCTTCTGTTGCTCCGTCAAGTTGAAGCCCGTTCTTATCAATTATTACGGTAAGATTTGTTTGCTTCAAATGCCCTGCCAACGCTGCCGCTTCCCAAACTGAGCCTTCATTACATTCTCCGTCGCCGAGTATGGCATATATTCTTGATTCACTATTACCTTTTTTCCACAGTGCCAATGCTATGCCCAAGGCAAACGGCAGCCCTTGACCCAAACTTCCGCCGGACATTTCTATTCCATGAGCTATGTTCCGTTCGGAGTGTTTATAAAGAAATGTCTCATCTCCATATAGCGGCAGAGAAATTTCCGTGTCTGATAACAAACCTGCCATATGCATTGCGGCGTACAGCCCTATTGACGCGTGCGCTTTACTCAGTACTACGCGATCTCTCCCCTCCCAATCGGGCTTCCGGGGATCATACCGCAGAAATTCACAGTAAAGTACTGTCAAAATATCTACAAGAGACAAGCTTCCACCAAGATGCGCTCCCTCGCTTCCGGCGCGGTACACCAATTCCACTATATCCCGACGCATTCCCTTTGAAAAGCTCTCCATCTGTTTTTGATTCATCACTTTTCTTCCCTTTCATGCTTCAGAATACGCTGATAATCCTCAAAGTAATCGTATTCACACCAGAATTCCCCTGCCACATCAACAAGGTTGATTTTCTGCTCATGGGACTTGCTATAGGAAAGGATAATATTTTCAAAATAAAGCGTGTATTCTTCCCGATCCACATATTCCAAAAGACGTTCTGCAAAACTCGGTACAAATGTCGCTGCTATTTTAGAAATACCCATATATTCACAATACCGCATTTGCAGCGGAAGTTTAGCTCCGAAGTCGTCTACATAACCGCCTTCATCCAGATGAAAATAGAAATCTCCGTCCTGAATACGGCCGGAATCAACAAACATAGTCAGATTTCCTTTTGCCGCTAAAGCTTTTTCAAGAAAAGACTTCGGATAATATAAATCTCCGCTCAAAAGCAATATATCATCTTTCCCGTCAATCTCCGGCAATGTGAACCACAGGCTCGCAATATTGTTAGTAACCGAATAAAACGGATTTTCATAGTACCGTACGGAAAGGTCCTCTAAAGCCTCTTTTATTTTCTTTCCCTTATAACCGACGCATATCGCAGGTTCAATGCCTAGCTCGAGCATCATTTTAACGCTGCGTCGGATAATTGGCGTTCCGTCAAGCAACGGCAATGTGCACTTCGGAACGCCGCCAATATCACTGCTGATACGGCTGCCTTTGCCGGCGGCCAAGATAATAGCTCTCATGTTAATTCTCCTCCGCGTAAAGCGGAAGAAATTATCCGCCAACGCTTTTTATTCTTTTTCCGACAGCGCTTTTCTCAACTGTGTTGAGCTTGTCCCGACAGTATAAGGAAAATAGATAATTTCTACCCCTTTACCATCGAAATATTCCGTATAGCGCTGAAAACGGTCCGATCCAAGATAATCACTGCCCACAAACAGCCTCTGATAATGATATGCCTTCCAAGCGTCGCTGTCCTCTGCTGGAGCAGGAATGACCTCGTCAACATATTTGCAGGCAGCCACGATCTTCATGCGCTCCTCAAGCGGGATAAACGTTTCCTTGCCTTTGCGCGTTCCGCTGTCATGAACTCCGACCACAAGACGGTCGCATAAGCTTTTTGCTCTGCGCAAAAGATTCAAGTGCCCAATATGAAACAAGTCAAACGTGCCGGAAAGATATCCTGTTATTTGCTGAACGGAATTAGCAGTTATTACCCCCCCCCCGCTTTGGGAGAAGCGTATGTTTTCTCGGGTATCAGGGTTATAATTTCCTTAATGGAAAGCAGCTTGTCCTCTGCCTCTTTTGCGCGATGATTTTCAAGAATACATTTGGCTGTATCCATCATAGCGGGGAACGCGCTGCGGATAAGCTGGTTTGCATAGATAACAATGTTCACTCCGTGTTTCTGGAATTCTTCCTCTGTCACGGAATTGAAAGAAGTAGGCACTACCACCAACGGCGTCATAGGATCCCGTTCCCTGAACTTTTTCACAAACTCAAAAATCTCGTCCGGCTCTTTTTTCCGACTATGTATCATAATTCCGTCTGCTCCTGCGTCTACATAAGCAAACGCACGGGAAAGCGCCTCGCTCATACCCTTTTCCAAAATTAAACTTTCGATGCGGGCTATAAGCATAAAGTCTTTCGTACGCAAAGCTTGTTTGCCCGCTGATATCTTAGCGCAAAAGTTTTCTATCGAATCCTGCGTCTGCTCCACTTCCGTGCCGAAAAGCGAGTTCTTTTTCAGACCCGTTTTATCCTCGATGATAACAGCGGAAACGCCCATGCTTTCCAAAGTGCGGATGTGATGAACAAAATGTTCTGTCAAGCCGCCTGTGTCCCCGTCAAGGATAAGAGGCTTTGTGGTCACGTCCATAATCTCATTTATTGTTTGTATGCGGCTGGTCATGTCTACCAATTCAATATCGGGCTTGCCTTTCATCGTTGAATCGCAAAGAGATGAAAGCCACATACCGTCAAAAGATCGTCCTGCTCCGTTTTGATAAATGGCTGCATTTTCTACAATAAGGCTCGAAAGGCCGCTGTGAGCTTCCATGATCCTGACAAAACCCTTCATGTCCAACAACTTTTTCAATCGGCTTCGGCGTATATCGGGAAGCGCCGCGTCCTCCCGATTTCTGTTTTCTATGTCCCGAAGCGCCGCGTTTTCCGTATAAGGGAATTCCACCAACTTTCCCCCATATGCAGAAAGGAGCTCAACCACTTCATCCCGAAGCGGTTTCAAAAAGCCCTGACGCCAGTTATCGCCATGCACAATTATGTCCGGATGAAGCTGTTCAATGATTCCTCGGTAACTTAAAGTTTCTTGACAAACCACACGCTCAACGCCTTTGAAATTACTGAACAAAGCCGCTCTCTCCGCATACGGTAAAAGGGGATAGCGTTTATAAGTCGCCACTGCGCTGTCAGACAAAACGCCTACGGTAAGACTTCCCAATTCCGCCGCCTTTGTCAAAATGGCAAGATGGCCGCTATGAACTATATCCGTGGAAAAAGATAAATAAACAGTTTTTTGATCATTCAAAATAATCGCCTCGAATCTTGTTTTTTATATTTTCATTTGTCGAACTTTTTGCAATACCGTTGGAATCTTTTTTTTACTTCCCCGGCTCCTTCAAACTTTACTGTTTTCATAATAGCAGCATAGTCAGCATAGGAAACATCTGGATCGACAATTCGTCCCATCGCCTCGTATTCTGTTATTTTCCGTAATAGTTTTGGAGGCAGCTGCATATAATCGCCATACAGTTCCGTTAATATGTTTTCATAACCGTTGGGCGCTGGCGCCTTTCTTCCTTCAAAATCAAGATATATCGTTTCCGCAAAATCTCCTTTTTTGAAGAGATGAAAATGGCCGCCTTCAGCTATGTATTCGCTATCATCCCAATCGGTTGACGCTTTAATTCTTTCTGTACGCTCTGCGCAACTTTTTCCGGATCGGTTCAGGCAGTATAATTTTCCGAGCGGCTTCATCATTTTCCCTTTAAATGACATTTCACTACTTGGCAAGATAGCATGGCCTGCTAACACATAATCGGAAATTAATTTTACTGACTTTATTATTCGCTGCATTCGTCCGGAAGGAACCCCGTCTAAGGGAACAATATCAATAGCAATTCCTTGATGATTCTTAACGAAATCCATTTTTGGGGCAAATGTGCTTGTGGTAGTCTCATCAATCAGACGCATATGAGGGTAAAATCCATCGCCTACCGTTTCCTTTGACAAAAGAAAATATGGATAATTAATCTCCTGCGATGCGATCTCGCACAACTTGTCATAATCCTTTCTCGGCATAACGACGTCAATATCATCATCCCACGGAATAAAGCCATGATGTCGTACCGCGCCAAGCAATGCGCCCCAGAAAAAATAGTATCTTAGGTCATATTTGCGGCAGATCTCGTCCAGCTTATCCCAAAGGCGCATCTGCACCGCTTGCACCTTGAGCCGCTTTTCCGGAATAATACAGTCGTATTTTTGCTCCAATTCATGAATGTTTTCTCTTAACATAAAGATTCCTCCAAACAAAAATTATACTGGCAATTATAATCGCTGTTAGCGCATAGCGGGCAATAACCGTATGATATAGCCCCATTTGAATAACGCAGAGCAATATAACTATCACATAAGTTATACAAATATTCTTCAAGTTATAAATACGGTGTTCTCCGACTGCACCGTCGGGCGTTTTTATTCTGTTCATAAATATGTAATGCGCAAAGCCATAAACCATATAGCAAAATACAGTTGTATATGCACAGGCTATATAACCGAAAATAGGAATTGCCCAATAGTTCAATACAACATTCAAAACCGCTGCGATCAAAGTCGCGCACGACATGAAAACTCGTTTTTCGTAATATATTTCAACATTTGCACATAAAGTATACAGCACCGTAAAATAACTTCCGATAACAACCGGAGGTACTGACCATACCGCTTCATAATATTTTTCGGGCGCCATAAAATGAATTAGTTCAGGCGCGCATGAGATAACTCCAAATGTGAGTATCCCCAGAAGCCATAATATAGGCTGCGTTCTCTTTTGTATGACATCGTACTCCTTGTTTTCAAGCTTTTCGTACAGCCATGGAACAAACGCAGAATTAACTGCAGAAATGACAATCGTAACTCCGGCCTGCATATAACAAGCAACACTATAAATTCCGGCAGCGGCTTCTCCGCAAAAACGCCCTATCATGATTCGATCTGACTGCCCTAAAATAACATTGGATAAGTAATTCGGGAGCAGCGGAAGATTAAAATAAAATGCGTAATGCCAGTATTCTTTTACAAAAAAGCTCTTTCCTTTCCAGAAATTATATAAGTAAAACACGAGCGTAAACCCGATCATAGCGACCAATGACCCGATGATTTTTGCTTCGCCAAGATTTCCCGAGCTATGTTTGACAGCGGCGAAAGGGATAATAACATTGATAGCAGCATATATAATAGTTGCTGCCAAAAGTCCCTTATATCGGTATTCATACCGACAGCGGGCAGACCAATAATCAAATGCAGGAAGGAAAATAAAAGACACAAACATTAGTGCAATAATATTTACGGAGAGTCCCATAAAATCTGCCAACGGTTTGCGAAAAATAAAGAAAATCAGGCAACATATACAAGCGCTCAAGGTCGAAAGCCCCTGCATAGAGGATATATACCGATCTCTGTCATCCTTGTAGTGAAGCATTCCGTTATTAAAAACGCCAAGGTATAAACTCAATGTAACAACAATAATGAGAACATTGTTCCACGATTGATAAACAGCAGTAAGGCCGTATTCATCCGGAGTCATCATGCGAGTAAAAAGCGGTACCGTAATGATCATGACGCTTTTTTGTATTACATTGCATACAGTAAACCAGAAGCCAGATTTCAGTATTTTTTTATTATCCGGCATGGTAATGGCAAGCCTCCTTTGGCTCTCTTATATAGTTATAAACAAACTGACCGACTAAATCCTTATCATTTCCTTCTCTCAAATGTTCGACCATGTTGTAGAAGTTTACTCATACTACCTCATCTTTCAAAAAGTCAAGCGCGGTCCGAATAACCTGATCCATGTCGTAATACTTATACTCACCGAGCCGCCCGCCAAAG
>CANQNF010000053.1 GCA_947625125.1 uncultured Clostridia bacterium | reverse complement strand
CGGATTTTATGGGGTATCTCAAAGGCAAGAGTACGCTCATGATATTTGAGAAGCATGCGAATCTGAAGTATAAGTACGGCAGAAGAGTTTTCTGGTGCAAAGGGTATTATGTAAGCACAGTAGGAGCAAGCAAAAGGGCAGTGCAGGAGTATATCCGAAATCAGCAGAGCGAGGATATAATGATGGACCAGCTAAGCTTTCGGGGGCATGAGGATCCGTTCAAGAACGCAGAGCCTGACGATGACGATTCGCCCGAGACAGGGCGCAGAAAGTAAGAATTACGACAGGTGCGGTTGTCGGTGCTCATAGCGCACCCTACTTGGGTGCGGCTGGTATTAAGGCCCTTATAGGGCCATAATTCAAACCCCACGTTTTACGTGGGGTTGTGATTAAAAGCGTAATGCCTGCTCTATAACTCTTACACTTTTCTCCTAACCGTTTTCATCTTTTCGATTGGATATGGTGCCGAGCTTTTGAGATACTTCCCGACGGATACAACTGTGGCGGAGACCTCTGGATAATCTGTCCTTGCAAAGCGCTTATACAAGCCGTTTTACGGGTTGACTTATAAGAATTATGATGTAGTTTTAAAGTTAGAATTATTCTCACTTGTTTTTTAGAGACGTATTTGTTATAATCAATTTATAAATTATAAAGGAGGAGTCATATGAAGAGTTCTGCACCAAGGATTTTTAAACTGGATGATGGCAAAGAGGCGCGCTTTTATTATACCAGTTTTTGTGACGCGTTTAATTCTTACAAAGAAACTAAACATCTCAAAATTTCAGAAGCAGAAGAAGCTCTTGCTGAAGCCATTCACGTATCCAGTGATGCAGTGCATAATTGGCGGAGTAAAAGCAACGGTCCAAATTCCTTAGCTATGGTTAAAAGTATAGCCGCAGCAATAGGCGTAAGCGACTGGACGATGCTCGTAAAAGAAGTAAAGGAGGAAAACACAGAAATGAACAAACTTTCTGATTTGCAAATGCAGTCTGTCAAAACAGCTTATGATTCTATCGTTGATTTTTTAAATGAGTTTTGTCACACAGACGGATTCACAGGAGATTTCTGGTTTAAGTTTAATGAAAATAACCCTAAAGACACAACCGGAGCAGTTTATGATTATATTGAAGGACGATTAAGCATTGTACATGATACTCTGAGAAAAGAATATCTTTTTCTTCATGATTTGCCTGTATATGAGGAACTTTGTGAATTTGCATATAATGACTTATATGATACATTTAATGAGAAGATAGGACCCAATTACAGACTAGCTGCGATTGATGATGATAATATTCCAACAACTTATGAAGATTTCATGAAGGCTTATAATCGGCTGAATGAAATTGCAGAAAAATGGGTATAAATTTCAATCAAACAAGTCCACCTTTCGGTGGGCTTTTGCTTATATCTCTTTTACTCTATCCTCGACTTCATATTCTCGACAATATCAAAAATATCGGCATCGAGCAAAAACGGCTCGGTAAAGGCGTTAAGTACTATTCCCGCAAGCTTTCTTTCATTATTTCTCGCCAGCGGAATGACCTCGAGCATATGCTTTTCGACCTTTGAGAAGCCCTTGCTGAGCTCGCCCATTTCCTCCTCGCCGGAAAAAATCGGGAAGAAAAATTTGTCGCCGCTTTTCAGAATTTCGGGGATAAGCCGAATGCTCGCCTTGCTCGTGAACGTCTTGCCGACCAACGAGGATAGGTCGTCGCCCGCATTCTCGACAGCCTTTTCAAACGTCTCCCTGTCCTCGTCGCCCAGAACCGCGCTGCACGGCACCCAAACATAGCTGTCCCGCAGCAGCTCCAGCACCTCGAAGAAATTGTCTTCGGTGCGGTTTTTGTTGAACTCCGCGACCGCCTCCCTCAGCAGCCTGCCACCCGCTAAATCCTCGGCGGTGAGCTGCCTCGACGGGGTCATGTCGGAGTAGCAAAACACCCTGCCGTCCTCGGTCTTTTGGACATAGAACGCAATCGTCTCGCCTGCGTGATAGCCGAAATTCTGCTCGGGCTCGTTCAGGAGCGTTCCGACAATGAAGTGCTCCATGAGGTCGGTAATCTTCGCCCAACAGCCCTCGGGCTTGAGCCCTTTTCGGGTGAGATAAACAAGCACGTCGTCGGGGTGCTCCGGGTCGCGCGAGCCGTCCAAAAATGCCATCTGCCGCGACTTTTCGACCGCGGGCGAAGCGTCGTAAGCTTTGAGATTTTCGAGCTTTTCGGCATATTTCTTTTTGAGGGAGCCGTCCTTATCATTGATCACAAAAAACTCGTCGTCGATGACTGCCCCAAGCCGCACAAACGAGCGCTTATCATCGCTTCCATTGAAGAAAGTAGCCTTGTTGTCCGTGATTTTGCCTCCCGCGAGAACTTCAAGAGTCAGCCCCGCTTCGCCGTCGATGTAGCCGTATGTCAGAACGCAATCCGCCTTGTCAGCGTCGGGAAAGCCCTCAATGCTTGCCCTGAGCGCGTCGTTCAGCCGAAAAACCGCGAAATTTTTGTATATCCCGCGAAAACCTGTGTCTTTGTAGTTCATTTTGTACCTCCATGGTCAGAATTCCGTTTCTTCGTCCTCATCATACCCAATTATACCGCAAAACCGTGCAAATGAAAACGGCCATGCGTTGCTGCCATGAAAACACTCCTCAGAGCCGCCCGAGAACCTGAGCGTCACGCTCCAGTCCTCGCCGTCCAAAATTCCGGACAGATTATACGCGCTGTCCCAGTCGCCCATGTGAATGCTTCTAAGCTCGGAAATAAGCCGTTCGCGCTCAATTTCGCCGACCTTTTTCCGATTTTCATCTCCATACAGAGGATTTGATACGCGGACAATTTTCGCGAAGGTTTTGCCGCCTGAAAAGTCCGCAGACAAAGTTTTAGTTATCAAAAAGTGCCTGCTGACCGAGAATTCAAGCACCGTCAGCTTGTCGAGCCGCGCGTTGAAATCGAGCGCCCTCTGCTCGTCCTCGGTCGGGGTATACTCGCCGCCTGCCTCGATAAGTGCCTTTTTCGCCATATCGAAATAGTCGAGCGCCATCGACAGCCGCACATTCCTGCTCGGCATAATATCGGGCTCGGTTAAATCCTGCGACCGCAATGCGGCTTTAAGCTCGGAAATTTCCCGCCTAAGTCCGTTAAGTTCCGTAAGAATTTCATCCGCCGTTTTGCCTTCTAAGCCCATGTAATAGCTTTCGGGTGACATCATCATAAAATCAGCTCCTTTTAATTTGTCAAGTATATTGTAGCATGAAATGCGTCCAAAAGTTTGGACTGATAGAGCAACTCTGCCAATAATGTGTCCAAATCCTTGTACTCCACTGCCAAATCGGTTGAAATCGCGCCTTGAGTATGCTATAATTAAAAAAAATCAAGGAGGAACTTATGACATACGAATCCGAAGAATATTCAACATCTCTGCCGCCGAACGAGGAAGACGGCGAAGTTTTAACTGCCGATGAGCAGTCCGCGGTTGAGGAATTTCTGAGCGGCGACGCCAATCTGCTCGAAACCGAGGACGATGTAAAATACTATAAAGACAGTACATATGAAATCGTATCAAAAGTCGCGTATCTGATAGGCGTGCCGAAAAGGATCTTTGAAAATGAACACACGCCGCCGAAAATTGAAGTTTTTGAAAAGTTTGAGGTCAACAAAACCGCCCGAATCGTCAGAAATCTCTGCCGAATCAGGACGGCGATAGAGCGCAATTTCAAGCATATAAACGACCTTATGCGGCTGCCTTCGGTCACAAGCTCGGTGCTTGACTATCTGCCGACAGACGGCATAAAACAGCTCGCCGACGACGGGATCAGCCTTAATTTCCGCTCATCGGTAAAGCTCTCGCAGCACATCGTCGACATAAACCGCCTTATCTCCGATCGCGTGAACAACTGCAAAAACCTGTTCCCGACTTGGCTCAACTGGCAGTATCTCAAGAATATTTTTGTCATGCCGAACGGACTGACCGAGGCGGGAACGAAAGCCGCTGCAAACCTCTATTTTCCGAATATCGCCTATTATCCGTATCAGATGTATATAAACTGGCATCCGAAGAACGAGGGGAATATTCTCTACAGCGACAAGAAGTTCGTCACGCTCCTCTACCGTTGGAATAAAGATGAATTCCTTGATTATTCCAAGGTTTCGGACGCGGGGAGCTATGTCAAAGGCAATATCTATGACTTCATCAACGAAGCGGGAAAGGTCATTGTGGTCGTTGATTGCGAAAACTCCGACCCCTACAAGCTCAGCGCAGTGCTTAAGAATCTCGACTATACCTATACTTCAAAAATCTCCTCCATAATCCTCTTTGACGATGTTCACACCGCGACCGCTTGGCGAATCTTGGACGAGGTTACTGACATTCCGGTTGAGCATATGATGATCGACCGCGTGAAGCAGAGCAAGTCGCTTGTTGACATCACCCTGACCGCAAGAACCTGCACGGAATTCTATCGGAACAACGTCGATTCGTTCATCATCGTATCGAGCGATTCGGACTATTGGGGATTGATTACCTCACTCCCCGACGCGCATTTTCTTGTGATGATAGAGCATGAAAACTGCGGCCCCGACCTCAAGAATGCTCTTGAAAACGCCGGCATCTTCTATTGCTATATCGACGATTTCTACTCCGGCAATGCGGAGGATCTGAAGCTAATCGCGCTGATGAAAGAGATGTACCGCTACATCGGCGAGAGGGTTCAGCTCAATATAAATGAGATGTACGAGGAGGCTCTGACCGCCACTCGGGTCGAAATGACCGACGCGGAGAAGAAGCAGTTCTTCGATAAGCACATCAGGACTGTAAAATTGGACATTGACGACGACGGCAGCGTCAGACTGAGGTTGAAGATGTAACGGTGATTGAAAAAGACAACTGGAGCGGGCTTTCGCCCGAGGAAAAGAAAAAGGAACTGTATTTGCGGCAAAAGCGCATACTTGATGACTTTCTGGAGCGCGGAGCGATAACGCAGGCACAGTATAATAAAAGTCTCGGAGATCTGACAGAGAAGATGGGGATGGGAGATATGCCGGAAGGCTTTACCCAACAGTAACGTTTGAGAGAACGTGCTATAATTTGTAATGCTAAAGCAAATCGACAATCGTTTAATGGAGGAAGAATTGCAAATGAGCGATGTCATTAAGAATGCGGCTAAACGCATGACCATGGAACAGCTTAATTTTATCATGTCAGAATTTGGCGTGACCAAGGACGAGATTTCCTCTTGGAATGAAGAAAAGTGGGAAGAGGTCTACGATGCATTGTGCGACATTGAATTAGATGAAATCACTCCTGACGGAGAAGAATCGCCTCGGTGCAAGTTAGCCACCGAGCTTGTCACGCTGTTCGGAAACGAGATTGCGGTTGATGAGGGCGTATATGATGAAGATGAATTTGAAAACGATCTCAAAGATTAGGTTTTTCATCACAATATAATTTACAGCAGAGTAAACAGTCATAAAAATAACCATCAAGCAGGAGTTCAACACTCCTGCTTTTTGTGTGGAGGGGGTTAACTTTTAACGATTTTGTGGCCTACCTATGTAAAAAATATATAGGAGGGGTGCAACCTTGGAAAAAGTTGACATCAAAAATGAGAAGTTAGGTTCCGACAGCAGGACAGATATTTCGGCAACAACGGATAGCGAACTATACTCTCGTATCTTTTCGTATCAGGTTTACATCTCAGTTGCTAAAAGATGGTTAGAAGCCGGGATAATAACCACGGAAGAATACAATCAAGTCGAGGCTAAAATCTCCAAAAACTGCGGATTATCTTCGTTCAGTATTTTTCGCGAACAAGCTTGATATATCCATTTTTCAGAGTTAATATGACAGTCAATATAAATTTAAAGGAGCGAAATATATGACATATTTGCAGAAAAGGCAGATGTATAAGTTAAGAAGTGAGGGACTCGGTTACAGAAAAATTGCCGCCGCCCTCGGGATTCCTGTGAGTACGGTGCGGCAAAACATCATTCGCTTAGAGCAGAAAAAACCTATTCCGAAATGTATGACCTGCGGCAAGGTTTTGGTGCAGAAAGAGCATAGGAAGCCGAAGAAGTTCTGCTCGGATAAGTGCCGAATGATGTGGTGGAACTCACACCCCGAGCTTGTGATCAGAAAAGCCTACTACACTTTGACGTGCCAAAACTGCGGAAAGGAATTTGAAAGCTATGGGAACAAAAACAGAAAGTTCTGCTCAAGGGAATGCTATTACGAGGGCAGGCGAAAGAAAAACGCCGCCGCAGAATGATGTTATAGAACGAATTTTTCTTTACAGATTGACTATGGTTGTTATTAAATGCTGGCTTGAAAAATCCATTATCTCAAAGCGCGACTACGGAAAAGCCGAGAATATTATGACCAAAAAATACGGTCTATCTTCGTCAAGTATTTTCCGCTGATACAACTTGATATAATACAGAATCAGAGTTAATATGTGATGCGAAAGGAGGCGGCTATGGAGAAAAAAATAACAAAAATAACTGCCGCAAATTCGCAAATGCCAAAGGCGGCAAGAGTCGCGGCTTACGCGAGAGTTTCTTCCGGCAAAGACGCCATGCTCCATTCACTTTCAGCGCAGGTCAGCTATTACAGCGGAATGATTCAAAATCACAAAGGCTGGGAGTATGCCGGGGTTTACGCCGATGAAGCCTTGACCGGCACGAAAGAGGACCGACAGAGTTTTCAAAGACTTCTATCCGACTGCAGGAGCGGGAAGATTGATAAAATTATCACGAAATCCATCTCCCGCTTTGCCAGGAACACCGTCACGCTGTTGGAAGCCGTCCGTGAATTGAAGCTTCTCAGCATCGACGTATTCTTTGAAGAACAAAACATTCACACCATGAGCGCCGAGGGCGAGTTAATGCTTACCATTCTCGCGTCATACGCTCAGGAAGAGAGCCGTTCGGTCAGCGAAAACATGAAATGGCGTGTTCGGGAAAACTTCAAAAACGGCAAACCATGGAACGGTACCATGCTCGGTTATAAGCTTGTTGACGGTAAGCTTGAGGTTGTTCCGAAGGAAGCGGATATAATCCGACTCATACTCGTTGATTTGAGTCATTGTCGTAATAGTCAGAACGAACTTTAGTTTCAGGGATGTACTGATAATTCTCCGGGTCGATATGAACGTTGTATCTTTTCCTTATTCGATCTTTTTCGTTACGTTTTCCTTCATGGCTGTTAAGACGGCTCAATAAGACTCCCTCCTTTTTCTGATGATTCAGTTATTTCAGCTGCCGATGGGCAGCTCTGGACGAAATAAGTATCTTGCAAGTCACCCGCATAGTAGCTTGCCAATGTGAACAAATCTTCGGAAAGGAAGTATATTCCCACCGGGTGTGGCTGTAATGCGAGCATCCTTGAGCATAGAGCTATCTCATAAGGCTTTCGAGACACATTTGATACTTTTTGAGTAATTATCAGGTCGACTTTACCTGACATACAATCGTTCAGCAATCTGCTCCATTCCGGAGCGGACTCCATATTTGGCGCGTTTATGCCCTCGTCAACATAAAAATCGACAAGTTCCCACTTTGGGCAAAGCGCAATCGTATCAGCAAAGCTCTTTTTATGGTATGAAAGATAGTTCGTATACTTGGTTTGATTATAATACCGAATATATATCCCGATTTTATAATCGTGTGTGGTGCTCGGACGTTCATGGCGAATGCGACTTAGCCATACCCGATGGTCCGCTATGCGCTTAGCAAGCTCTGTGTCATTATCAAAGTACGAAAGCGCCTCGGTTTCACTTTCAATTGCTTGCAATTTTCCGAAGATGTCAAGTTCAGCCATATTGATACCCCTTTGATTCTGTTACTTGTAGTATATATGTATTTTTTCTAAAATGGAATAAACCGAGGGTCAAGCTGTTGACTCTCGGTTTATAGGCAACAAAAAAATACGGAGGCATCTATTGACGACCCCGTAAGTTATTAATCATTTTTGTTTGGCATCCATTTGATTATCTCAGATAAGCTGCTTTTATAATATAGGTATCTTTTATCATGGAGGTGCCTAACATGGCAGTAAATTTAATTTTAATCGGGAAGAGAATCAAGGACATCCGTCGGAGGAGAGGACTTTCCCAGCAAACCTTGGCAGAAAAAGCAGATTGTTCGCCAACCTACATCAGCTACATAGAAAACGGTTATAAAGCAATGAGCCTTAGCACATTCATCTACATTGCAAACGCGCTCAACGCAACCGCGGACGAGCTGTTAGCGGATAATCTTGATAACATACTGAAGTTTCAAAATCATCAGTTCGCAATCCTGCTTTCCGATTGCAGTGAGTACGAAAGAACCGTTTTGTATGACATAGTATCGGCTGCGAAGCAGTCTTTAAGGGATAATCAATACAAGCTCAGACATCGGTAATTACATTTTAAAGAAATAATCTTAAAAACACAATAGACCCATGGTCACGGCGATAACCATAGGTTTATTATCAATAATTCTTTTATTGACCCCCCACATATATTTTCGGACTTTCCTTATATATTTTCAATAAACCCGTGACAAATGAAGAAAACCGAAGTATAATGTTTGCGGTGCATAAACAGACATTCCCGCATAAGAAAACGTCTGTGAAATGTTTAGGCGAGTTATGATGCCCTACTCAAATTACTGCCCCGTTCACAGTATGCGGCAAAGCACTGCCTATTTCCCAAAATCGCCATTTTTCATTCTTTGGGAAATAGACGTATGAAGAGAGACTTTTGTTAGTAGTTGATTTTTCCATAATAATATGCTATTATTAGTATGTAATACATAAAAAGATTACTGTTATCGTATTTTGCTCTTGTAGTAAATATTTGAAATCGGTCGCAGTATCTGAACATTACCTACGGGAGGACATACTATGGCTGTAAATATTGCACCAAAATCACTTGACACTGAGCTTGATGAATTACTGCGTGATGTGAGTACGGGAAAAATGCAATTACCTGATTTCCAACGGAGCTGGACCTGGGACGACGGACGCATACGCGGAATCATTGCCAGTTTGTCCCAAGGATATCCCATGGGAGCAATTATGCGGCTGGAATACGGGAACGAAAATGTCCAATTCAAATACCGACTTCTTGAAGGAGTTAAGCCGACGACCGCTTTGCCGGATTATCTGATCCTTGATGGTCAGCAACGTCTTACTTCTATGTTCCGAGCTACATATTCCAAAGAGCCGGTTGATACCAAAACCGACAAGGGAAAAGAAATCAAACGGTTTTATTATCTGGATATGAAAAAATGTCTGGACGAAAGCGAAGACAGATATGATGCGGTCATTCCGGTTCCGGAAGATAAAAAAGTAAAAACTGATTTTGACAGAACGGTCCTTCTTGATCTCTCAACTAAAGATTTTGAGTACGAGCAGGAAATGTTCCCCATCAACATTATTTTTGACAGCAGCGCTCGGGAAGATTGGGCAGACGGTTATAAAGAGTATCATCAGTATGACAAACAGTTTATGGAACGCTATAAGCAGTTCCGCACCTCGGTTATTGAAACCATCACAGGCTATAAGCTGCCGGTGATAACTCTTGGAAAAGACACTCCGCGAGATGCCGTATGTAAGGTTTTTGAGAATGTAAATACCGGCGGAGTAGCATTGACCGTATTTGAATTGGTGACCGCTACATTTGCTACTTACGGATTTCACTTGCGTGACGATTGGACGATATGCCGTGACATTATTTGGGTGAGAAATGAGGAACTAAGTACTGATGTTATGCGTGGAGTAGATGAAACATCTTTCCTGACTGCTATAACTCTTTATACAAATTATCTCTCAAGCAGCATGACAACTTGTAAAAAGAAAGATGTGTTAGCTCTTCCTTTTGAAGCATATATGCAAAATAAGCAGGCAATAATCGAAGGCTACAAAATGGCGCGTAAGTTCCTGCTTAGTCAATATGTTTTTCGACTGAGGGACTTGCCTTATACTACGCAATTGATACCGCTTGCAGCAATTTGTGCAGTCATAGGAACCAGTACGTTTAACCTACCGCGAACCCAAAAGATTCTTTCCCGCTGGTATTGGTGCGGAATTATGGGCGAAATGTATGGCGGAGCCAATGAAACACGTTACGCCAATGATATTGAAGACGTTGTTGCAGATATACAAGGAAAAGACAGCCTTAATCGTACTGTTAATGCCGCATATTTTTCAGCAACCCGTCTTATTTCCCTTCAAACGAGAAACAGTGCCGCATATAAAGGAATCATGGCGCTTGTTTATCGTGAGAGCTGTCGTGACTTTATGCAAGGTACCACCATGGACATTGTAAAAAGTATGGATAAGTCTCCGGATATTCATCACATATTCCCCGAAGCATATTGCACAAAACAAGGATATAAAAGAGACAAGTGGAATTCCATCATCAATAAAACACCTCTCCTACCTGAATCCAACAGGCAAATTGGCGGAGAAGCTCCCAGCAGATATAGCAGGAGAATAATGAGGGAAGCTCAAATAGATGAGGAACAATTAAAATATCGGGTTGAATCGCATCTTATCAATTACGACGCCTTTATTCGTGATGATTTCGACACATATTTCGTAGACAGAGCTAAAGCAATAATGAAAGTAATTGAAGCCGCTATGGGAAAAGAAATCTCAGACAAAGGTTCAGAGCAGACGATTAATTTGTATGGAGTCAGCTTAGCTTAGAAGATGGACGTTAGGCCTCCAAACAGTATTCAAAGTAGGCCGACGGGATTAGCCCAAATAAAAAGCTATTATGATCTGAAAACCGTAGGTGCGCTGACCACATAATAAAAAGGGATACCATTGTATCAAATTAGCGTAGTTAGCCACGGCGTCGCAAGCTTTGTATCGCTTGTGACGTCCTTTTTATGCTTGGCATAAACGGAGTCCCAAGTTCACGTCGCTGCTCCGCCTTATCCCCACAAACGCAGGCGTTTGCGGGGACCCCTAAAAATCCGAACCTGTTCCCGATCGGCGACACGTTCGGATTATTAGTTTTCTTTGACAAAAATGAGACAACTTAATTTATATAAAACCTCATTGGAGAAAACAACCATGAAAACTTTAATTTTGAACGGCTCACCGAGAAAAAGCGGCGACACTGCAAGCCTTATCTCAATAATCACCAAAAATATTACCGGGAATTACAGAGTTGTTGACGCTTACAGGTGCAATATTTCGCCCTGTCTTGATTGCAGATACTGTCGGCAGAACGATGGCTGCATAATAAAAGATGAAATGCAGGAAATATATGGATACATACAAGAATGTGACAATATTTTAATTGCTTCACCGCTTTATTTTTCCGAATTGACAGGGAAATTATTAGATGTGGGAAGTCGGCTGCAAACATATTTCTGCGCAAGATTTTTTAGGGGCGAGGATCCCATTAAAAAGCCCAAAAAAGGGGCGGTTATCTTAGTCGGCGGCGGCGACGGTCATATCGAAACGGCCTACGGTACAGCCTGTACGCTTTTGCGGCTTATGAATTGCAACAGTATTCATAAGGCGGTTTATAGCCATAATACCAACGAAACGCCCGCTGTTGATGATAAAGACACGCTTGCGGGGCTGAAAAGTATTATTGAATTTTTTGGTGAGAAAAAATGATTTGATGATAGGCGTTGTTAAGTATTTAATTTTTCAGAGTTGGCGAGGAAGTGGTCGATCATGAACAAAACCAGCTTTCATTGGATTCATTCCCTATCCACACAAAAAACCGAGTACCGTTCATCTGAACAGCACCCGGCTTTTTATTCCGCATAATCATTCAATAATCATACAATGGTGAAATTAAAAGATGTTAAACAATATACAAAAATGCAGAATCAAGTCTTTACTTTTTCCCGATTTCGGTATATAATTATTGTGATTACATCTAAATTTACCCCCCATAAATCTAAAAAATGTGAGGCAAAAATGAAACGGATTTTTGTATTTTTATCAGCGGCGATAATCGCCCTGCTTCTGTCGTTCGCGGCTTATGCGGACAGCATTTCCCCGCAATCTGCGGTCTATGAATTTTCGGAGAAAAGCGGGTATGAGATTTCCACGGCAGAGCCTATAGATACCCCCAAGCAGGCTTTGCTCGGTACTTTTTCGGTAGATGGCGAGGCTGTGCCTGACCCCGATTCGAGGGACATTCCCGAATACACCGTGCCTGACGGAGGGGCATTAACTCTGAAATATACATACAGTCCCGCGCTTGCAAACGCTTCGGAGGAGGATTGGCACCTTATATCCGACAGCAAAAAATCGGTTGACGGAATTGAACTCGGCGGTAAAATCGAAACGGGCGCGGTTATTTTTCAGACATCTCTGGACGGCGAAAAATGGACGGTCAACAAAATAGTGACGGACCTTGAAAATAACGCGAGTGCGGAGTATTCCTCACTCGACATACAGCTCAATAACGGCTGTTTTTACCGTGTTATCGTTGCGTATGAGCTTGAGAAAAAGACTGATTCGTCGAAGATTTTGTTTGTGAACAAGAATAACTATGAGCGCAAAAAAGTTGCAGAGGTTTACGAATTTTATGCGGGATATAAGCAGGCGGAATCTAATACGAATGAAAAGAAATTCACTCTCGGCAAGGTCGTCAACTCCGGCAAGGACAACGGATATTCCGACGAAATCGACATAGACAAAGACGACCCGCACTACGGCTGGACGCTCGGTGAGTTTTATGTGAGCGGGTTCACAAGCAAGACCGATGACAATGTTTTTCTCAAAAACGTCGGCGACAGGGTTACGCTGTGGTTCAAGCTTGAACAGGACATTGACCGCCTTAACAAAAACGAAAAACTAATTATTGCCGACGACAAAGACGGCTACGACAAGTATTTCCAGACCCCGCAGACCGACTTCGGGCGCGGCACGCTCATCATCAGAAAAACCGACTATGAGGGGCATAAGGGCGAACCGATAATCTACCAGAACTATCTCGAAGCACTGGCTTCCGCAAGTGCCGACGTCAAAATTCAGCTCTTTGAAGAGGGCGATTACGAAGTCGCGCTCGACTATGAAATCCTCGACAGCAAGGGCATAAACAAGAAAAACGACTACAGAATTGCTTTTTCATTCAGCGTGAGAAACGGAAATTGCATGGTTTATCCGTTCGACGTCGCGACCGGGAGCGAGCTTTCGGACAGTTCCGTGACCGAAAACGGCTTCAGGCTTGACCTCGCAAAATCGCGGTATCTTTTGATAAACGTCACTCACTCAGTCTGGACAAAGGGCGCGAACGGCTACGCCGAGGACGTGCGGTTCAACCGCCCCGCAAAGGACGGAGACAAGTACACCGACGAGGGGATTTATACCATTGAAGTCAAAAATCCCACGACCGGGAGCAGCACGGTCAAGAAAATTTATGTCGGCAGCGATTCGGTGATGAAAGCGTCGATGAATGCGGCAAATTCGGGATTTACGCTCGATGAAATAGCCGCCATGGTCGAGCAGGGCGCGGTCATAAACGACGACGGAACGATAGTTATGCCGACCGCTGCCGAACCGACCGAACCCGAGCCGGAAGTGACGGAAGCGGCTGTTACGACTGCTGCGGAAACAGCGGAAACGTCCGAAACAGAGGCTGTTGAAGCGGCAGCAGATGAACCCGAAGCCGAGAGCAAAAGCTTCCCTGCGGCTGCGGTAATTATTTTTGCAGTGATTATAATCGTCGGTGCTGCGGCAGTCGTCAGGTCAAGAAAGGGGTAAAATATGAAAAGAATTTTAGCCTTTTTGATCTCCTGCATGATGACTTTCACGGGGTGTGCGGGGGAAATTGATAATGCAGAAAAAGAAACATCTCCGACAAACTCCGAAGCCGTTACAGACGTCATTGAAGAAGCTTCCGAGCCGACCGATGTGTGGGAGCAAGATAAAAATATCTTCAACGGCGATTATGTCGAAAATTTAGGATATGACAGCCTCGGCGATGAGGGATTTCTCAATTATATTGAGGACTGCGTTTACACGGATTTAGTTAATCAGCTTGACAGCGGCGACTATTTTGTAGAAAACGTAGCGGCGTCTTATGTGTCGAACGAATATCTTGAAGAGCTTGAATATAATTCCAAAGAAAATATTTTCTTTGGGTATACTTTGTCCGAACTGAACGGCATTTTTGAGGGTACGCGCTATATTTTTTCGCTTGGTGAAAGCGGGCAGACGGTCGTCAAGGAATTTGAGGAATACAAGGACAGCGACATTATTTCCGCTGTCAGAAATGTAGCGATCGGAATGGGAGTTATTCTTGTATGCGTAACCGTTTCGTCGGTGACGGCTGTCGGCGCGCCTGCGGTAAGTCTTATTTTTGCAGCGTCTGCAAAGTCTGCGGCATGGTTTGCAGTATCTTCCGGGGCGATTAGTACGCTGTCAACTATCGTGTCAGAGGGATTTGAATCTCACGATTTTAAACAGGTTCTTGAATCGGCTGTGCTGTCGGGCAGCGAGGGATATATGTGGGGAGCGTTCGGAGGAGTGCTGTCCGGCGGAATATCCGAGGCGTGGGGATTGTGGAAAGCGACCGCCGGAGGTCTGACGATGAATGAGGTGGCTAAGGCTCAGAAGATGACTAAATATCCGCTCGATGTCATCAAAAAATTCAACAATATGGAGCAGGTCAATAAGTGCATAGAGGACGGGTTAGTCCCGAGGATTATTGATGGGAAAACAACATTCGTGCAAAAAATTGACCTTAATTATAAAGATACAAAAGGAGATACTAATCTTCAAAGAATGTTGAGAGGCGATGCGCCTTTGGATAGCACAAATATTCCGTATGAGTTGCATCATCTCGCGCAAGAAAACGACGGCACACTGGCGGTTTTGACCAGAGAACAGCATAGGCAAAACGGTAATAACATTATCTGGCATAAATTCGATGAGCCTTCCGAGATAAATAGAAGTAAATTTAATTCAATCAAGGAAAGATTTTGGAAGGAGTTCGGGCAGATGCTCGCTGCGGGGTAATTTTAATATCGGTGAAAAGTAGTTTTGGGGTGCGGGCGTCCGGCGGACGCCTCTGCCGCAGGCAGAAGCACCGACCGAGGCGACAGCCGAGACAGGGTACCAAAAGTGAAAATGTCGCAAGTGTGGCTGCACTTGCTGTGCTTGCTG
>CANQNF010000052.1 GCA_947625125.1 uncultured Clostridia bacterium | reverse complement strand
ATTGATTCTCTTTGAGTTCTTCTGTATTCGCTTTTTGAGAGCCTTGGCTTCATCGGCTTTCTGAACCTCCGACGCAGCGCGGATTTTCCGTACAAATTCCTCTTCGTTGTCGATTGCATATTTGCCGACCAACCTGATCGTTTCGCCGACAATAATCATCAGATTTTTTGTGCTGATGTGATGGCACTGACAGTCCATATCGCTGCGCGATCGGGCGTGAGCATAAGTGGAGCACTCGTAGCAGTCATAAGGATAAAGTCCTGTAATCTGGTCCTTAGAAAGACCCTCTTTTTCCGAAAACGCTTTCCTTTTGTGATTATACATTTTCTGCCCGCAGTCGGAGCAGTACACCAATCCCGTAAACGGATTGGCAATCCCGGTCGAATCGGTTCTTTTTACCGTCTTCCTGACCCTTTGAGCGAGCTGCCAAGTTTCGGGGTCAACGATGGCTTCGTGGGTGTTTTCAAATATAGTCCATTCCTCGGGTTTTCTAAATATAACTTTTTTATCTTTGTAGGATTCCTTATAAGTGCGGAAATTAACGGTATGCCCCAAGTACTCCGGCTTTTCGATTATATACGAAACCGTGGACGAGCACCAGTCGTAAGGTCTTGTCATATCGGCACAGTTTTTTGCAAGACCGCAACCCCGTTTTGCGAGATAGTATGACGGTCTTTCAACTTTTTCGTTTCGCAAAATATCTGCAATCTGACATGGACCTTTGCCGCTTACGCTCAAATCATAGATTCTTCTGACGACTGCCGCTGCCTCCTCATCAATAAGCCAGTGGTGCTTGTCATTCGGGTCTTTTTTGTAGCCATATATGGCGTGATTTGTAGTAGGTTTTCCCGACCTTCCGCGAGCCTGATATGCCGCGCACTGCTTGCGGCTGCAATCTCTTAGATACCACTCGTTCATAATGTTCAGAAACGGCGCGAACTCATTGCTGTTCTGATCGTTGCTGTCAACGCCGTTTGCTACTGCGATAAACCTTACGTGGTGTTCTTTAAATAGGACTTCAGTATAAAATCCTGTTTGAAGATAGTCACGCCCTGCCCGAGACATATCCTTGACAATGACCGTACCAATCTTTCCATATTCAATATCTGAAATCATTTGTTTCCATGCAGGGCGTTCAAAATTTCCTCCAGAATACCCATCATCTGTATAATGGACATAATTCTCAAACCCATGTTGACGTGCATAATCTTCAAGGTATTTCTTTTGGTTGATGATCGAATTGCTGTCGCCGGCAAGATCATCATCGCGCGAAAGTCGCTCATAAAGAGCTGTAATCTTATTTTCCGTTTGCCTGATGTTCATATTTGAACTCCTTTCAGGCTGAACGGCTCATTTGCGGTAAATTTATTATACCACATTCCGCGCCGTTTTCAAGTGTTTCTCTGCGAATAATTCTTAAAATTTTGTCCTCCAGCGTTTCTTTTTCCGTTTCGCTGAAAAAGACGTTCACCTTAAAATTCGTTCTGCCTATTCTTTTGATAAAATACTGCTGATTGTTTTCGTTCAAATGCTCCTCCGTTTCTTGACTTTTCCTGTCAAATGCAGTAAAATTGCCTTGTGAGTTCTTTTCTTTGTAACCGTTTTGCATTGTTTTCGGCACAGTTATACCGAAAACAAAAAACTGCGCCCGCAAAACCGCATAGCAAGCGGCTTTACAAGACGCAAACGGTTACATATCCGTTTTCCTTTGCCTGTGCTTTCTTACCCTGTTTGCCGTCTGTTCCCTGCGCGCAGCCTTTGCACATTCAAATGAAAGCTGGTTTTGTTGCCAATCGGACTTCGCGGTCATAAACGACCGACCGCTCGTCCTCTTGGACAAAACCCCGCGTTCATGCGGAACAGTAGACCCTCTTGCCGTCCTGCGGAAATCTCTTGCCGCACCGCTTGCAGATTTTAGTCGGCAGGCGTTTGAAAAGTGCGGTCAGTTCCGGGCTTGACGGCAGCACTGCGCTTTCAAAATACTTGCAGAGCTTGCTGCCTGTAAAGCCTATGCAGCACATATAGCAGTCCGCTTCAAGCGGCAGGCAGCCGTATTCGGGGTCATAGTTAGCGCACTCGCAGTAAACGAAATTTTTGATTTTTCTCTTTTCCTTTGAAGTGAGTTCACGACTGTATTTGTTCACGGTATCCCTCCTTTCATCAGATTGAGAGTAATCTGAATAAACTAAAACAGATTACCCCTTCACTAATAGGAGAAATAACGGCATAAAACCGGAACTGTTTTTGAAAAAATTTTTTCGGAGGTGGAGTAGGTGGATAATATTGAAGATATAGAACTGCTCAACTCCGAGGAAGCGTTTGACAGAGAACTGCTGCTGGAACAGGAAAACGATTTTGAGATACAGCTCGAAAAGGACGAGAATCCACCGACCGAAAATAACGACACACCTCAGAAAAGAAAACTGAAAAGAGAACTTCAAGCCGAAGCGCTCGCACGTCTTGAAAGTGCAGCGCGAACGATCGAGGATTTCAAGAACATTGCCGCTTGGTGGGACAGGATTGACGTCAACAGGGAACGCCGAGAAAGGTATCACGAAGTAAGCCGAAGCGGTGACGAACTGCCGCTTGAATACGGTGCTTCGGACATAGGCAGATATTTCCCCGACAGTCTGAACGGCGTCTTTGCAAAGCAGATCCGCGAGGGGGATTTTCTTGACGTTATCTTCAACTGCCCGTACGAAATTCACGAACTTGCGTCGGAGGACTACCTTTGTAAAACGCTTTTTGATCTGAACGAGAATCACAAGGAGTTATTGTTTTACAATGCAGTCAGGCTTTACAGCTCTGCAAAGATAGCCAAAATCCGCGGGCAGACCGACAGGAATATCCGAAAGGTAATGAAAACGGTTCTTAAAAAGATACATAAAAATATCCTCTCGGAGCTTAAACGTCGAGAGGAAAAAGGCTTGCCTATGACATTGGAAGAAAGAAATTTTTTAGAAGAGATTGAAAAACATCTTGACAGCAGGTAAAAAGCAGTATATACTTGTAATATGATATTAAGATACCAGATTACAGATTGACGGGTGCAGATATGAATACATTTTTTGAACATTCGGGTACAAGCTGGGTGAGATACAGCGAATATATCTGGCGGGAAATTGGCAGTAAACTATACTTAATGCCCTCCGAGAACGCGAAGCCCGAAATATATGACCCCCTCAAAAGCGGCAAGCAAGCTGTTATTGACGCACTGAACATCGGGCGGCTTTGTATGAGCAAGAAATCCGACGACATGATTCGTGAAGCTATCCTTGAATTTGCCCAAAACTACGGTATGCTCGGCTTGATGACTGCGCTCCCGACCACGGCAAATTTTATGGATTATGAATACGTCTATCTGCCGAAAAACAGGTTCATAAAGGCTGAAACAATGGCGACAGAGGATTACCTCGCGCTATTTTTCCCGACAGAAAAACCCGACGTCACAAAGCGCGGAGTTGAATCCGTCTGGAATATTGAAAACGACCGCACGATGATAGCGCTCGCTATGGCGATGAGCGGCAAGCCGACCGCTATGAATATGTCGTTTCAGCGGGGATATGCCGAGCGCTGCGACTGGCTGAAGCAGCAGTTTACCGATTGGATTTTCGTTTTCTCGACGAGCCTGCTCTATTACGAGGGGAGCGACGACGAGGACACAAAGGAGCTTTTCAGACAGGCGATGGCCGCGTTCGACGGCAACGCGCCGACGTATCACATTGAGTTGCGCGATAAGCCGACGATTGTCTGGGATTTTCACTCCCTCCTGCTTATGATTCAGATGATGTTCAGCACGATGCTTACCGATGAGAAAAACCCGCTTAGGCTTTGCAAGCACTGCAACAAAGTCTTTGAGGCGAAACGCCCAGACAATCTTTTTTGCAGCGCGGAGTGCAAAAATAGGTTTAATGTTTATAAGTCGAGAAGCAAGGATAGATAAAAAACCGCCCTCAAGCGCTTGCCTGAGGGCAGTTTTCATAGTGTGTAAATTAGTTCTGATAAGACGATTTCTTCGGCTCGGCTGCGAATATTGTTCATCTTGCAACACCATTCAAGTTGGTCTGATGCCTTTAACGATTCAGTCACGCCCTTGCTTTCGGCAAGTGCCGAAACTATTCGCTCCAGACGTGCTTGGCAAGAAGCCTCAACCTCTGCGAGATGTTCCCAAAGTGAACCGCTAAGCAGCATATCGTTATACACGCCACGGTGATTTTCTTTCAGAAACTTCTGCCGCAGCCGAGAATAACGGCCAAAATGCAATGCTTTGTCACAATATGCAATATTTGGCAGGAAATAATCGCCGACAGCGGTATAACCTCTGCCGTTCAGTTCGTAAGCCATAGCTCCTCCTTTCGCCATTTTTCTGCTCCTTTCCTCATAACTCGCTATTTCCGCAAATGAGCCGTCAGCTATGATATATTAGGTGTGATTCTCACCCTTTATATCATACATCTTCATAGAGCTTAACAAACAGTCTGTCTACTTCCACTTTGCGCTTTTCAGCCTTGGCAAGCTCAGCAGACTGTTTCTTATGGGCTTTTGCTGCCTCTTTATCGCTTGAATTGAGCAACTTTGAAAGTAGTTGCTTTTCATCAGTATGTGCTTGACTTATCCAGTCTTGCAGCCTTGCCAAAACGTAAGTATAAAGCGTATCATACCTGATGTAATGCGCTGTGCATTGCCCGCCTGCCTTTCCAAGTTGTCGGAACTTTGAGCAGTTAAAGTACATCGTGGAGCCGTTCCTGTTTTTCTTACCGCAGTAACTCATTGACCAACCACAATCTGAACATTTAAGTAGTCCTGCAAAAATCTGCATGGTGCCAGACTTTGTGCTTCTTCTGCGATTTGTGATCTGATCCTGTACTTGTTCAAAAATGTCTTTCGAGATAATCGGCTCGTGCGTGTTCTCGACCTTGAACCATTCACTTTCGGGTTTGCGTATTGACTTCTTATTCTTGTACGACACATTCGTCTGCTTTCCGTGAACCGAATTGCCTATGTACGTTTCATCAGATAGAATTCCTCTGACGGTGCTAATCGTCCAAGTGTACGATTTTTCAGCAGGAGCGTTGTCATAGAATTTTGAGAACAGTCCATATTTCTTGTAGTTGAAATATCCCGGGGTAGGGATTTTTTCAGATGTGAGTGTACGGGTTATTTTGCCTGCGCCTGCACCGTGAGCAGCGAAGTCGAAAATCTTCTCAATTATCCAAGACGTGTCGGGGTCAATCGCCAGCTTATTATGCTCCTCGGGGTGTCGCATATAGCCAAGCGGAGCTATTGAAAAAGTACGCTCACCTGCTGCAAACTTGGCGTGAAGAGCAGCCTTAACTTTACGACTGGTATCTTTTGCCATAAACTCGTTAGTCAACCTTTCATAAAGAATGACGGCTTATAATTCTACAAATCCCACGAAATTGTAATAAATATTGATGTCGCGCTCAACATGTCCATCGGCTTCGCGCTTCTCGCCGATTTCAATCTTTTGAATCAACCTCACAAGCGTCGCACGGTCGAGTTCTTCAAGTTGAGCATAGTCCCGAATCATATCGAGCCAGTCATCGACGGACTTTTCGTTCGCTTCACTTGCCGCCAACTTCGCCGAAAGTTCCTTTTTGCGCTCAAGTTTTTCAGCACGCTCGGTTTCATATTTGTTAAGCAGGTTAATGCAAACACCCTCGGGTATGCGACCCATGACCTTATCCTCATAAGCCGCTTGAATCAGCTTTTCAAGCTCGGCAAGTCGCTTGTCAATCGCTGTCAACTCAGTTTTTAGCATGCTCGTCTTTTTTCATTAGAGGTCTTTTTCATGGCGAGAATCCGCTCTTTCAGTGCTTCACGATTTCTCTGCGCAAGGATAGCTTTGCTGCGAATGTCGGTCAGAACGACGGCAATCAATGCTTTCTGGCTTATAACGTGCGCGGTGCAAGCGCCCTTGGCCGCCTGACATATAGCGATTGTAGGCGTACGCCTTGTAACTTGACGGCTTTCGCTTGGTGCGGTAGTCGCGAATAAACCTAAAGCTTGCACCACAATCTATACAGCGCAGAAGTCCACTAAACAGCGGTATTTCACCGCATTTTGCAGTCCTGCCGCGTGAGGGGTGGTTGTCCATTTTCTGAACCGCGTCCCAGACGTCTTGTGAAATAGCGGTTCATGCGTATTTTCGACCTTGATCCATTCAGATTGCGGTTTGTCAACCTGCTTATGGTTCTTGTAGGACACCGTGCCGGTCTTGTTCTGCACCATATGCCCAAGATAAATCTCGTTGCGAAGAATGGTTTTGACGGTCGTATCATTCCAATACGGCGATTTGCTGCGGATATTTTCTCGACCGGTCGCCATGTAATAAAACGTTCTTGGGGCGGGTACGCCCTCGGCATTGAGCTGCGTGGCGATTTTTCTGAAACTGTTGCCTTGCAAGCGCATATCAAAGATATGCTTTACTACTGGCGCAGTCACAGGGTCAATCTCTAAAACATGCTTATCTGCTTCGCTTTTCTTGTAGCCGAGAGGGGCATAACAGCCTACATACTTGCCGCTTTTGAACGTGGATTGCTTAACCGCCTTGATTTTAGAGCTTGTGTCGCGAGCATAGAGATCGTTCATCACATTTTTTATTATGACGAGCATCTCATTGTTTTTCTGGAGCGTATCCACGCCGTCGTTAAGGGCGATAAACCGACAACCGAGCGACGGAAAGACGAAATCGGTGTATCTGCCAGCTTCGATATAATCCCTGCCGAGGCGGGAAAGGTCTTTACAGAGGACAAGGTTTATCTTCTTATCCGTTGCATCTTGGACTAAGCGATTAAACTCCGGGCGGTCAAACGTTGTGCCGCTCACGCCGTCGTCACAATAATAGTCGTAAATCGTCCAACCCTGCTCTCGGGCATACCTGCCGAGCAGTTCCTTTTGATTCTCGATTGAAACCGATTCACCGATTCGCTCATCATCTCGACTGAGCCTTGCGTAGATACCCACGCTATAATTTTCCTGATTATTTATCTGCATAGCCATATTTTACCTCCTGTTATGCAGCGCATTTTCAATCAGAAACCCGCTGCCATTATACCACACCGCCGCCCGCATTTCAAGCCACCTCGCGGTTAATTTTTTCGATTGTGAGCGCGTCGAGCATATCTCCCATTTCCGTTTCGCCGACAAACATACTGCTCACGCGGTAAACCGTGCCGTCGGGGAACGTCATTTCGGTTCGATTCGGTAAGCACATAAACCGTCTTCCGTCGTGTTCAATGATAGGTAACATCTTTTCGTGTTCTAAACTGTTTTCGCTCATTAAATTCCTCCTAATGTTCTTTTTGATAAAATTCAACGTTGTAACGCATTTTTGTGTTTACTGCTATAATGCCGTTTTTATCCCTCCTATCCCATCAAAATTTGTATTAGATAGATTGATATTAACTAATTTATGTTTATTATTTTATATTAATTTTGGTATGATTTTCAGCCGCCCAGAGGAATGATTTTCATACTTCATGACGGTCGGCTTTCGCGCCCTCCGGGCGGTCAGGTTATCCACCGTCTAAAAATCCGGCGGCGGGTTTTCCCGTTGTGGATAATCATATTTCCACCGTTTTTTCTGTCGCATTTAGTGTCGAATATGCTTTCAAAATTTCGTCAGGAATCGCTTCAACAGTGCGTTTCAAATCCTCATACTCGCTCAACTTCTGATTGATTTCCAGCCGTTTCTCAATACTCTCTCTGCTGCCGTCGAGCTTCTTTTCAAGCTTGGTATTCTCTGCTCGCAAAGCCTTGATTTCGCCCTCAAAGCCTTTGAGGGCAGACCGCATACCCTCAGCGCCAGATATGTATTTGTTAATCATTTCCGCGACCTCTGCCGACTTCCTGCCCGCGTTGAACGGAGTAATGTCCTTGAGCGTTTGCAGGATAATATCTCTCTGCCTGTTCAGATGAACGGCTTGCTTGAACAGCCTTGGTGGAATATGTTCTCGTCCCGTTCTACTCGCGCTCTCCCCACGCTCTAAGTCAGGGTATTTTTTACCATATGCCGCCAAAATTCGTCCTGCCACCATGTCAGCTTTTTTATTGCAGAATAATTTTGCACCTCAATCAGTTTCCCAATGACTATTGATTTTGCCACTAAAATATAATATAATATTGTCACATAAAAGGAGGAACGTTACATATGTCCGACTGGTTTACCGTTGAAAAAATCGACTCCCAAACATTTGCCATCAGCGAATACAAGCACTGGGAGGAAACGCACTGTTATCTGCTTTGCGGGCGGGAAATGGCGCTGTTGATCGACACGGGTTTGGGCGTTGCGAATATCAAAAATGCTGTCGAAAATTTGGCGAGCATGCCTATTGTGGCGGCTGTGACTCATGCTCATTGGGACCATATCGGCGGACTTCGGCATTTCGATAACGTCGCCGTTCATGAGTTCGAGAAAGACTGGATTTCCGGGCATTTTCCACTGCCTCTTCAAGCTGTCAAAAACAATTTAACGAAATTTCCATGCGATTTTCCGGCGGATTTTGATATTGAAAATTATCAGATTTTTCAGGGCATGCCGCAAAAAATTTTGCGTGACGGCGACCTGCTGGATTTGGGCGGTCGGCAGATTCAGGTCGTTCACACGCCGGGGCACTCGCCCGGGCACTGCTGTTTTTATGAGGCAGAGCGAGGCTATCTGTTTTCGGGGGATTTGGTATACAAGGGCTGCCTCTACGCGTTTTATCCGACGACCGACCCGCAGCTTTTCTATGATTCGGTGAAGCGCGTACGGAAGCTTCATGTTACAAGAATTTTACCGGGGCATCATCAGCTGAATATCCCGGTTTCCATGATAGACGAAATTGAAGCCGGCTTTGCGCAAATTGAGAGGAGCGGCAAGCTCAGACAAGGGAGCGGATTGTTTGACTTTGGGAAGGCTCAGGTTCAAATCTGAATGGTAACAGCCTTTGCTGATTGCTTGTTGACTTTGACTCTATTGCTTGATATTTTTCAAGCGATTACTTCGCACAGATTGTTGAGGGGCAGAACGACTTCACAAAATCCATGAGGGATTTTGCAGGAAAGGTCAACCCCAAGGCGAAAGAGGTCAAAAAAGCCGTTGTGCTGTCAAAACCTAATTTCAAAGCCGAGCAGCTTATTAATATACAATATGAGTTCATGGCTGCGGTCAAGGACATAAAGAAAAACTCTGCCGCCAGTGCCGACAACAGAGCGAGCAAGGAATTTTTGGAGAAAATTTTAGCGGCTTTTAAGGCTCAGGACACGGCTAAACTCACACCTGAGCAGATAAGCGTAACTATTGCTAATGTCGTAAAATCCGCAGGCAATATTGACGAAAATATGCAGAAAATCGTTAGGACGTTCGGAACGGAGCTGCTGAAAGATTTGCCGAGCGACGGTGAGAAAAATGACGAGGGGTGATATACCTTTTGCTTTTTGCCTGCCCCTTGATTATAAGGGTATGCATATACACAAAAAGCCTTTTCTCGGGACAGTCAACAGCAAAAGGTATAACACACTAGACCTTGCCTGCAAGGTCGTGTGCCACGAAACCGACGGTTTCTGATGAACGCGGGGTTTTGTCCAAGAGGACGAGCAATCAATCGTACAACAACGCAATTAAAACTCTTTGAGGACAAGCGGTCGGTCATTTTTGACCGCGACGTCCGAAAAGCAAGTTTTAATGCTTTGTTTGATTGCGAAGTCCGATTGGCAACAAAACCAGCTTTCATCGGATTCATTCCATTAAAATGAGTACCCAAACCGCAAAAACGGCGTGGGTACTTTTAATGCCAAATCATATTTTATTAAGAGTACAGTGCCACAGCATAAGTAAGATTTTCAAAAGCTCATGCCCTTTGCAAATCTTCAAAAACCTCCCCGATGTCCCCGTCGATGCAGACGCTCCGACCCTCAATTTCGGTCGGGCAGACCGCCTCGCCGCGGTTGATACAGGCGTACGCCGCCCGCGGGTTTTGCGCGGTCATGCGCCAGAACGGGTACTTGATAATCCCGGGCGTGTTGTAGCCGACGCCGAGTTCGAGGTAGAGCACCCTGCCAACGTTTTTGCGGATAAAATCGCCATACCTCGCGGCGGCGGCGTGCCAACCCTCGTCCTCGACAAAGCGGTCGTCGGAGCGCAGGTTCATCGTCATAGGCTTTTGGCAATGCGGGCATTTCGGGATAAGCTCGCTCGGGATTCGCATATCCTTTTGCCGCTCCATCATCTGCCGAATTATGCTTTCATTGTCAAAAGTTTCCTGACAGCAGGGCTCGGAGCACTGGAACAGCCCGTAGTCGCCCTGCGTGTAGAAAAGGCGCGTTTTGTCGAATCCCGCTTTCTGGAAACAGTGGTCAACGTTGGTCGTGATGACGAAGTAATCTTGATTTTTTATCATATCGTACAGCGCGCTGTAAACCGGCTTCGGGGCGAATGAAAGCTGGTTTTGTTCCTGCTCGACTGCCCTCGGCGGCAACGATTGCCTCGGTTGTCTCGCAGACAAAACCCCGCGTTCATCGATATAGCGGTTGATGAAGATGTATCTCGACCAGTATGCCCAGAATTCCTCGGGAGTTTTGTATGGATAAAACCCGCCCGAGTACATATCCGAAAAGCCGTATTTTCGAGCAAAATCGGAAAAATATTTACTGAATCTCTCGCCGGAATAGGTAAATCCCGCCGAGGTGGATAACCCCGCTCCCGCGCCTATTACGACCGCCTCAGAGGTGCTTAAAAGCTCCTTGAGCCGCTTAATTTTGTCGGAGTAATTTTTGATATATCCTGCGGTCGGTATCTTTAAAGACATTGAATATCACCTCGGTATTTTTCTTAAACTCTTTAACGGTTTTAATCGCGATTTCCGCCGCAAGCCCGTTCGGAAAATGAAACTCGCCGGTCGAAATGCAACAGAACGCCACGCTTTTTATGCCGTTTTCCTGCGCAAGTTCGAGGCAGGAGCGGTAGCATGAGGCAAGCATTTCGCGGTCGTTTTCGGTCACATTTCCGCGCACGATGGGTCCCACCGTATGCAAAATGAAGTCGCATGGCAGGTTGTAGGCGGGCGTGATTTTTGCGTGTCCCGTAGGCTCGCTATGCCCCTGCCGAGCCATAATTTCGGCGCATTTTTGGCGCAGCTGAACCCCCGCAAAGGTGTGAATCGCGTTGTCGATACAGCCGTGGCAGGGAGCGTAACAGCCTGTCATACCGCTGTTAGCCGCATTAACTATCGCCCCGCATTTCAGGGTCGTTATGTCGCCCTGCCAGAGATATATCCCATCGGCGACAGGTGATAATCCGTCAATATCGGTTATTCCCTTGGCGGCGGTCAGAGTCTGCAAGTATTCGTCCTGTACCTTAAGAAAGTCATCGCCTATAACCCGCGCAGGACGGACGTTTACAAGCGAACGAAAGAGCTTGAACCGCTCGGATTCGCTCTTCGGAATAGTGATTTTGCGGTACTCATCATGCTCAGAAATAAGATAATTTATCAAAAATTCAAGCCGCTCGGATTGGGTCATATTTACCTCTTTTCTACCGCGCCGACAGGGCAGACCGCAAGGCAGTTGCCGCAGTGGAGGCAGTGGTTTTGCTCAATTATAGCGCGCCCTGCGGAAAAGTCAATGCAGCGCTGAGGGCAGTTTTTCAGACACTTGCCGCAGCCGATGCAGCTATCCGTAACAAAATATCCGTTTGCCGCATTCTCTGCGCCGCCGAAAGAAAAGCTGTCACGCTCAATAGGTTTCTTTGACAGGTCAAACCACTCGCCGACGCCCTCATATATCCGAAATACCGTAAGAGCATTTCTGCTTTCATCGGTCGGATATATTTCAAGCATATACGGATTTTTTTCAAGCAAAACAGGGAGCATATCCGCGCCTATTTCTCTTACTTTTCCGCGGATCGATAAGGCGGCGCAGCTCATGGAGCTTTCGCCTTTTATGCCCGATAACGCGATATATCCGTTATCTTTTAATCGCCGATAAAAATCCTTTCCCTTTGCAGTCAAAAAGTAAAGACCGTCCTCATCTGCATACATCATATCTATTACGCAGGTGACAGGCAGCCCGCCTTTATCGACCGTTGCCGCGACTGTTGAATGTATCTGCTCAACAATGAATCTCAAATAGTCATTCGCCGTCATAACGTCCTCCCGTGGAAAGAGTGTGCCGAAAGTTTTGCCGGCACACTCGGGGTTTTATTCCTCTTCAATGATTTTTCGCGTATCGGAGATGACGTCTGCAAGCGTGGTGCTTTTCAACTCGTTTTCAAGAGCCTGCTGCGCCGATCTCAATCTGCCGTCCATGACCTTATGAATATTTCGTCCGACAGGACAATCCGCATTCGGGTTTTCGTGAAAGTGGAAAAGCCCCTCGTCGTCTATGCAGTCCACGGCAGTATACACGTCGTACAGTGTAATTTGATTCAGCGGTCTTGCAAGATTTGCGCCTCCGCTGCCCTGACGCGTTTCGACTATTCCCGCCGCTCGGAGCTTTCCGAGAACGTTCCGTATAATTACGGCATTGACGCCTGTACTTTCCGAAAGAAAATCGCTTGTAACTCGACGTTCACTGCCGAATATCTCAATACAGGTCAATATGTGTACTGCTACCGTGAACTTGCTTGCTATCTGCATAGATGTTCCTCTCTGCTCATTTTATTCTCTTACAACGCTGATACGCTGCCGAATATGATTGCCTTTTTCTATCTCATCGACCATCGCAACAGCATAGTCCGCATAGCTGATAACGCTCTCGCCTTTGGCATTCAGCGTTAATTCCTCGCCCGCAAGGATATACTTGCCGCTGCGTTCGCCGTCTGCCTGGAAGTCTCCAGCAGGGCTGATGAATGTCCACTTCACGTCATTTCTCTCACGCAGCTTGGCAAGCTCCTCGCCCTGTGCCTTTGCAAGCGGGAGGAACATGGCCGGGAAGTCTGCACCATCACTGACAACAGCCGTATGCTCCGGATTTACGAAGAGGCTGCCTGCACCACCAACGATCATAAGACGGGTGTCCGTTCCTGCAAGGATGTCGCATAGATGCTGGGAAGTCTTCACATGACCGTCCAACTTATCCTCTTCCCATGCGCCAAAGCCGTCCACCACTGCATCAAAGCCAGCCAGATCTTCCTTCGTAAGATCCATGATGTCCTTCTGAACATAATCGGAAGCCGCCGTCTTGTTCTCTGCTCCGCGACCGAATGCCTTAACCTCGAACCCTCTGTTCAATGCTTCCTTGACAACCTTCTGAGCTACGCGTCCGTTTGCTGCTACAACTGCGATTTTCATAACATATACCTCCTAAAGTATAACATAAAATTGAGTGCTTGTAAAGTTGTAATAATCGTTATTTCAACTTACAGGCACATTATAACTCGGCATTTCAAACTTGTCAATACCGTTATTACAACTTTGGAGAATATTCTAAAATCTTCATATTATTTTCTTGAATTTTGTGGAAAATACAGATAGAACAATAAAATTCTTGAAAGCACAGAGGGGAAGTTAATAATGCGCATGGGGAATAGGGATAAAATCAGATGAAATTTGCAAGGGAGCGAGAGGTATAAGAAGGGAAAGGGGTAAACGATGTCCGGGCGTGGGGAAGTCTGTTTTGGAGAGCAAATAAAACCGCCTATCTCTGCAAGATGCAGCGGTAGGCAGCTTTTAGATTTCTGATTGGGCGCTGAGTGTTGTCATGCTTTATGAGTAGTTGTCATTAAACAGGTTTTTGAACGGAACAAAGTCGGACAGTCCCTTGTCGGTATCTTCGTTGTCGTTGACCGCGATATAACGGACGTTCATCTCAGGAAACACAAACTCCAGATAATAGTCCATAGTGACGTGTTCCCTGCCAAATCTTGACAAATCTTTCGTGACCACGCAGTTGACCTTGCCCGCCTCAATGTCCGACATCATTCGCTGAAAGGCAGGACGCTCAAAATTTGTTCCGCTCCAACCGTCGTCAACATATTCATCATAAACGATTAAACCGTTTTCCTGCGCGAATTTCTGTAAGACTAGTCGTTGCGTTTCTATGGAAATACTGTCGCCAAAGTTTTCGTCATCTCGGGAAAGACGCATATAAAGAGCAGTGCTATATTTTGCATTGTTAGGTGATTTCATTTATAACCTCCTTTGTGAATCACCCACGCTTACAATACGACCTCATTATACCATAAGCGTGGTGCAATTTCAAGCTTTAAAGTGATGACTTTACGGAATATTTTATTACATCTTCGAGCAAATCTTCTAACCGCTTGCCGTCTTTATTAAAATGTTCCGAAACCTTAATGCGAGTATTTCCGACGTAGAAAAACATTTCGCCGTCGGGTTCGGTGCCGTAATATGGCTCACGCTTTGGTTCATTTTCCAATTTCCATTCTCTCAAAATCTCTTTGGACGGGAAGTCCGACGGCTCATAGCATTCACAAAGGTCGATAGGATCGTAATTGTTCATGTTGTCCTCCTTAAATTTCGTGGTTCTGGTCTTTAATTTTGTTTAATTCTTCATACAAAGTTCGGTTTATATTATCCGCAATCGTTTGCAGCCGCTTGGCCTCGCTGTATTTTTCCTTCAATTCCTCATACAATTCATTCTGCCGAGAGGTCAACCGTTCAATCTCTGATTGCAAAGTCTTATAGCTCGGGATTTTGGTAACACCATGCTCTTTGAAATATTTCTGTGCAGACTCAATGATTATAAACTCGCTTTCGTGCTGTTTGCGGAATTTCGCCCTTGCCTTGTCAGATTTCAACGCCCGATACTCTTCACGAATAGTCTTAGTATTTGCATACGCAAGCACACGTTTCTGAAGCTCCTTTTTGTCACGGAGTTCCATTTCAACCGCTTTCAGATTCTCTCGGCAATCGCGTTCCTCGGTTTTTGCGATAGCAAGGGCAGTCTGTAAATCTTCAAGCGAATCAAATCCGTACTTTTCAAGCTCAGCGACGCTTTTTGCCGATTGCTTAAGATTGAACACTTTTGCCCAATGTTCAAAGCCTTCAGCTTTGTCGGGCGTTACATCAACCATCCGTGAAATACTGTCGTGATATGTGTCGATTTTTGAGGTTTTTGCCGCCTGTAAGCGTTCCAAAATGCTTGGGTGGGAAGATATGCCCTGCGCTCCGTTTTGTGCCAACTGTCGCGATTTCTGCTCGAAAACGGCACTTATTGCAGTGAGGTCGAAGCCGTCGCCCAAGCGTCGAGCGGTTATAGGTTTAGATCGGTCGGAAGTCAGATATGACAACCGTCCTCGACTCTGTTTGACGGTCACGCCCTCGCGGGAAAGTAACTTCGCAAAATCCTCAAAATCGGTCGCAACTTCAAGTACTTTCCGAATAATCCGCCGTAACTTTTCTTTGTCCGTTTCAAACTTTGTCGGTTTGCCGCTTGCAGACAATTCAGCCTTTCCTCTCCGCTTAGCCCAGTATTCGCCCTCGGTAACTCGCTCGTCACTTCCGTCCAAGAGGTCGATTTGATATAACCCCTCGCGTTGGCACATATCCATAACCTCTGCCCGAAAGTAATTCATCGCCGCTTCGGTGCAGCGGTGCTTGCAGCCTACGCGTGTGTCGGCGGGTCTGTCCATATACGGTAGCAGCGGAACGTCCTCAATTCGCAGGGAATTGATAACTATGTGGCAATGAATGTTCCCACTGTGATTGTGACCGTCGGCGTGAGTGCAAACGATTGACTGATGTCCCGCGAAACGTTCCTTGCAAAACTGCTCGCCAAGAGTTTGGGCGCGGTCAACAGTCAAACCGTTCTCAATGCCGTCGCGGGGGTCAAAGCTGATTATATAATGATGACTTTTGACATCGCCCCGACTTCGGTTTTTGCCATATTGGAGATTCGACTTCATACACGCGATTACAAAGTCATCGTCACCACAATTCAAGGTTTCAAAGCGGCAATTTACACGAGGAATAAGCCTGCCGATCTCGTCAAGGACTGGTTTGTTTGTAAACTCGTCATGCTCGAAAAGCAGATACTTCTCTGCGGCTCGGTAATCTGCATTTTTAGAGCTTAAATGTTTGAATGTCGCCAACCGCATCACCTACCTTTTGTAAGATTTCAAATTTCAGATCAGTGAGGTCGGCTATGGCGGCTTGAACATCACTTGACAATGAATTATACGGCGTGCCATGCTCGTTGAGATACCGAGCAATCTGGTTTAGATTCCCGCCGATTTTTCCGAGCTGCGCGGTTAGCTGACCTATAGCCGACAGAAGTTTTTCATTAATCGGAGAAACCGTGATGATAGGTTTGATGACTGCATTTTCGATTGCCTGACGGATAAATTCAGACTGACTGATCCCGCAGAACTTTGCTCGCTCGGTGAAGTCGCTGTATTCTTCATCAGTCATACGGGTTTTGACGACGATGCTGCGTTTGGGCGTATTGTATTTCTTTGGCATATAAAGCCTCCTCGTATAATAATAAATGTAAGTTAGAAATAACCATATCAAGCTTCCCTCACAAAGTCTTGAATTGGTGATT
>CANQNF010000051.1 GCA_947625125.1 uncultured Clostridia bacterium | reverse complement strand
GTCAATATTGACTTGTCATCCGGGAAAGATAGCAGCGGGGCAGCAGGAGCCGACGACGGGGCAGCAGGACAGGCGGAGAGGGAGGAAAACGACGCCCCGGCAGCAGGGCGGACGTTCGGTTCCGGTTCCGTGGGAATCGTCAGGCGGAACGAACAACGCGTCGAATGGATCGACATTCAGGACATTATCAGGAAAGGACGCGCGGGCGTATCGCTGCCGCCAGGGACGGAAATCAATTTCACGTTAAAGAACGGGGATCCGGCGCAGGTCGTTATCGTGGGCGTGGATCACTATAAAAAGGGCGACGCCGTGTTCTGGTTCCGCCGGATCGTCGGGCGTCACTGTATGAACCGGAACGGCAGCAACAAGGGCGGATTTTCCGGCGCGGAGGATATGCGGGAATATCTGGAAGAAATCTATTCGTTATTGCCGGACGAACTTCAGAACGTGATCGCACTACATAAGACCGTCCAGAAAATCGACGGGGAAACGGTGGAATGTGAAGATCGCCTGTTCCTGATGACGGAATTCGAGGGACGCGGCGACACGATTTATTCCGAATATAACGGCGTCGGAAAACAGTTCCCGTTTTTCAAGGAACGCAGGAACCGGATCGCATACGACGCGGACGGGGATCCCGTGTGGTACTGGACTGCCGATCCGTCCGCCGCGAACACGACGTACTTCTGCATTTTCCTCACCCTCGGCAACACCTCCAACACCAACGCGTCCAGCGAGGGCGGCGTCGCCCCGCTATTCGTCATCGAATAATCAGAGAATCGCGCCGTCCGGCAGCGGCGGCGCGTGAAAGGGGCGGGAATGTTAGATTTCGGATTTTACAATATGGACTGCATGGACGCCCTGCGGGATTTCCCGGACGATTATTTCGATCTGGCGGTCGTGGATCCGCCGTATGGAATAAAGGTTTTCGCAAAGGACAACGCGTCCCGGTCAAAACTGGCGACGTCGAAAAGTTATAAAAAGTATGCGGGCGGCGATTCTGCCGCCCCGGAACCGGAATATTTCGCGCAACTGAAACGAATATCCAGAAATCAAATAATATTCGGCGCGAATCACTTTATGGACAATATCGCCGAGGGGTTCCGAGGGGGGGGGACGATCCGTCGATTTCGTCCCCGTGCTGGATCGTATGGGACAAGCAGAACGGGCAGAACGACTTCGCGGATGGCGAACTGGCGTTTACGTCGTTTCCGTCCGCAGTCCGTATATTCCGCTTCACATGGGCGGGTATGCGGCAGGGGAATATGCGGGATAAAGAGATCCGCATACATCCGACACAGAAGCCCGTCGCGCTTTACGACTGGATATTTCACAACTACACGGAGCGCGGGCAAAAGATTATAGATACACACGTCGGATCCGCGTCGTCCCTGATAGCGGCGCACAAAGCGGGGCTGCGGTTCGTTGGTTTTGAACTGGATCCGGATTATTACGCCGCCGCCGTCCGGCGGTATGAGCGGGAAACGGCGCAGTTATCAATTTTCGATTATCTGGAACAGAAGGGAGAATGAAAGAATGGAAAAACAGGTCGTAAAAGTCGAATCGTTATTGACGGTCATATCGCCGGGACAGGTCGTCCGGATCATGGACGACACACTGTCGAAAAGCGGAGCGGGCGCGGATCCGGACGATATAACGATTTTTAAGGGGACGGCGGTTAAGGCGTTCCGGGAATTTGCCGGGAAAGGCGCGACGATCAAACACATATCGCCGGAAGTGGAGCGGGAAACGGCGGACGCCGCGCCCCGTTACGTCATGCACATTTTCATATATCAGAGGGCGGAACGATGAAATTATCGGAACAGTTAAAGGTTATCGCACCGACGGACAGGATCCGGATCGTTCAGGGCAAGCGCGGGAACCGCGATCCAGAATATGATCCGGGGAATAAAATTCTATATTGCGGGTGGATGGGGCAGCTTCAGCACACGGACGCGGAAACGGAATTTTTGACGCGGGATCCCGAAGTCGTCCGAACGATCGCACATATGGAAATCCGTCACAAGGAATTCCGGGAACGCGGTTTAATGCCGCCGTATGAACCGGAAGTCACGCGGATGTATGAATTTAAGGATATGACGATCTTTCTTTACTACGATATTTATATTCAGTGAAAGGCGGAAACATGAGAGTAAAGCACGAACCGACAGCCGCGACGATGGCGGGAATATATCGCTTAATGGATATGGAACTGGAAGATCTGAACGCGGTCGATATCCGGGAAGCAGATCAGGCGTTGCGCCTGTTATGCGAATCAGCGGACGCGATCCGGGAAGAATTGGAAGACGCGATCGAGGTTATGAGATATCCGGGGAATTTATCGGGCGGGAGCCGGACGGCGGAAGGACTACATAACCAGTTCACGCAGATATACCGGACGGCGATCGAGATCGCGGGAAAGACGGTTCGTCTGGCAGCAATCGCCCGGACAGGGATCATCCAGTCGGAAATTATGAACCCGATCGACAGGGCGCAGACAGGGGAGCGGGAAAGATGGACTTAAACGGAAATTTGATTTATGCGGTTGATTTCGACGGGACGTTATCATTCGGGCGATTTCCCGGCGTCGGGGATCCGAACGAAAGCCTGTTCCGGTTTTTGATATCGGAAAAGCAGCGCGGGGCGCGTCTGATCCTGAATACCTGCCGGACGGGGGATAACCTGAAGGCGGCGGTGGATTATTGCCGGGATCACGGACTGGAATTTGAATTCGTGAATGAGAACCTGCCGGAACTGATCGAATTATACGGCGGGGACACGCGGAAAATTAACGCGGATTTCTATATCGACGACAAGGCAGTAAACCCGATCGCCGGACATTTTACAGTCGTTCCGGCGGGGTTCAATTTTAAGAAAGAAAGTGAGGAATCAAACCATGTTTTTCAGAAAGTGGAGCAGTAAAAAGGACTTGCGGGAAGCGTACCGGGCGGCGGAACTGATTCAGACGGCGGAAACGGTCAGGGAAGCGGATATGTTGACGGGTTACGCGATCGGGATTATCGACGAAAAGCAGCGGCGCGGGCGGATGACACGTCAGACGGCGGAAGCGATCGCCGAAATGGTGGACGCGTTGGGCGAGGAAATCCGGCGGGACTTGATTGAGGAACGCCGCGCCGCTGAAGCGGAGCGGGAAGAACGGGAGCAGGAAAAGATCGCGCAGTTTCCGGCGGCGGTCATAGTGGAGTAACAAAAGGATCCCGGCGTCAGGCGGGGAACCGTGACGCCGGGATCCATAGAATCAAACCATTATTATTATAGCAAAGGGGCGGGGAAATGTCAAAGCGCACGAACCGGAAAAACCAGAAAATCATAAAGAACACGAAAAACAGGATCCGCAACGGGACAGAGTTTCCGGTCGCGGAATCTTCCTATATAAAGAAAGTCCCGAAAAGCAGAACGGACGTTCGATAAAAGGGCAGGGGGACAGGCGGCTTCCCGTCCTTGTAATGGGTATTAAGATATCAACCATTTTCAGAAAGAACGTCAGGGGGCGGTTATATGGGAGCGAAAAGAAAATATTTTGATGATTACGATTTTGAAGCAGCATATCAGAAAGCGATCGAGGATATGGAACAGGATCAGGTCGATCGTTATCTGAAAAAGCGGACGGGGATCGCATATCAGACAAAGACGACAAAAGCGGGGAATCAGCTTGAAGCGGATATATACCCGGTTTTCGGCAGCAGGAAAGACGCGCCACGGACAGCGCGGAGAAATAAAAGCCGTCCCGCACAAAAGAACCTGAATAGCAAGAGGGCGCGGCGGTATCTGAATAATTTAGTCAGCGCAAATTTCGGGGAAGGGGATCTATGGTGTACGTTCACATATGACGATAAACACCTGCCGCCGGATCCGGACGCGGCGGATCGGATATTTACGAACTTTATTCGCAGGATAAACAGGCGGCGGAAAAAGCGGGGGCAGGAAAATATAAAATACATATGCGTGACGGAGTATCGGGAAGATGAGGGGAAGGGGACGCGTTGTCATCATCACGTCATAATGTCCGGGGACGTTGACCGGGACGAATTAGAAAAGATATGGGGACAGGGAAAGCGGAACCAGACACGGCGGATCGATCCGGATCCGGAAACGCACGTCGCCGGAATCGTGAACTATATTAGCAAGGATCCGAAAGGGCGGAAGCGGTGGCGGGCGTCAAAGAATTTGAAAAAGCCGATTGTTACGCGTTCCGTCTGCAGGTTCGGGAAAAGGACGGCGGAGCGGATGGCGACAGACCGGGCATATCTGGAAAGCAGGATCCGGAAATCATATCCGGGTTATAAGTTCATCGACGCGGAAGTCAGGATAAACGATATCAACGGCGGATTCTACATATACGCCCGAATGGTTCGGGATTGAAGCGGGATCCGGTCGTGATATAGAGATTCAGGAAAAGAAAGGAGAACGAACAATGTTGACAATCACAACCAACAAAGCGGAGGTTAAAGGGATCGCGGAACGGCGGATCACGGAACGCGCCCTGCCGATTACGGACTTCTGGACGAAGCGGATCGTAAATCTGTTAGGCTTTTCGGATTCAGACAGACAGACGATCATTCACAATTTACGGGAGAACAGGGCGGGGACGACGGACGCGGAACGGGACGTCACATTCACGGCGGGCGGCGTTGCGTCTGTCGTGGTAAAGGTTACGATCCGGATCGGGCAGCAGTCCGGCGTCGAATGTTTCATCCTGTCGATCCGGGACGTTCTGGAAAGCCGGGGCGAACTGGACGACGAACAGGACGAACAGGACGAACAGGATCCGGAAGTCGTGGGCATGCCACACGCGCCCGCCGTCAGAGTGATAACACGGCAGACGGGCTTCTGTCGTTATTGCAATCAGGCGCGAATGATAGAAGCCCCGGACGGATTATCGGCGGCGGATCTGAACGAACTGGCGTCACAAGAATATGACTGCGACGAAGCGACGCGTCAGCGGGAGCGGCGGGCGAAAATGGAAGCAGCCGGGGCATGGGCGAAGAATATATTCAGCAAACAGGACGGGCAGCTTCAGACCGTGTTATGTGCGATCCGTTCCACGTTCGAGGGCGCGATCGATTATGTCACGATCAAGATCGGCAAACAGACACACAAGATCGACACGGATTCCGACGGGATGATTCGGATCCGGACGACATTCAGGGACAGCAACGAAGAAACATTCTAAAAAGCAGGAGGGGCGGCGGAATAGTGAAACGCTATTTTCTGGACTACAACGAAAGACAGATCGTTCACGCGGCGGTTCGCATGGATTCCCGGCGCGGGAAGTCGTCGCCCTTTTCACAGCGGGCAGCGGAAGCAATCAGGAAAGCGAAGGACGATATGGACGTCGGGGATATCGCGCCCGACGTCCGAAGCGTCATCGTTGACAAGATATATCAGTCTATCGCATACGGGCAGCCGTGGGAGCGGTTGGGGGAAACATATTGTTATCGCGGGCAGTTCTACCAGTTGCGAAAACAATTCTGTTATCTGGTGGCGGATTATATGGGACTGATAGACGCAAGACGGCAGCGGGGCAGCAGGGGGAGCGGATAGGATGGCGAAAGATTTTTCAGACTGGTTTTATCATTCGCCCGCATGGGAGCGGACGCGGGCGGCGTATATCGTACACGCGGGCGGGTATTGCGAACGCTGCCGACGTGAGGTCGAGCAGGGGAAGCGGTCGCTTGCGGACATGAAGCCGATAAAGATTGTCCACCACAAAATATATTTGACGCCGGAAAACATAAACGATCCGGCGGTCAGTCTGTCGTTCGACAATCTGGAGGGCGTCTGCGAGGAACACCACAACCGAGAACACAAGGCAAAGGGAAAAAGATTTCGTTTCGATGAAAACGGATTCCCTGTCAAGCTATGAGGATATAAACGAGCGCGGCGCAGACCGCCCCCCGGTATGCGCTTTTTGCGGTTGCGTTTTGGAACCGAGGGAGGGAGTACCAAAAAACGCTGCAATACGCGCATATATAGGGGGGGGGTAGGAGAATCTTCAATTTATGGCGGAAAAAAAGAACACAATTCCGGGAAATTCGGAAATATTGACAGAACAGAACGTGAAAAAAGAATATAACGCCCTGCGGCGGATGTTCCGATCGGTCAAAGACGACGATCCGGACAAGATGAAACTTCTGGAACGGATTATCGAGGAAGTCGCGTTCCAGAAAGTCGCTATGAAAGCAGCGCGGGCGGATATGATTATCCACGGACTGCAGACGACGACGAAAAACGCGTCACAGAAATTCGTGAAAGAGAATCCCGCCGTCCAGACATACGACAAATACGCCCGGTCGTATGCGTCCAACATGAAAACATTGATCGATATGCTTCCGCCGAAACAGAAAAAAGAGGTTTCGCGGGTTATGCAACTTCGGGGGGATATGTAAAGCATGAAAAGACGGACGACGGCAGCAGGGGCGGAACCACGCCCGCCGATAGCGGACAATTATATATTCCGGTATTACGACGCGATCCGGCGGATAAAGCGCGGGGAAAAGGTCGAGGGCGTCCGGGCAGCAGGACAATTCATTCACGACATATTCCGGATCCTGACGGACGGGATCAAGTCGGGGGAATACATTTTCGACGCCCGGAAAGCGGAAAAGGCGATCCGGTTTATAGAAAATTTTTGTCATCATTCCGAGGGGCGGGCGGATCTGTTAAAACTGGAACTATGGCAGAAAGCGGTCGTTTCCGCGATATTCGGGATCATGGATCCGGATCGCCCGGACTGTCGAATGTTCCGGGAAGTCCTGTTAATCGTCGCCCGGAAAAACGGTAAAACATTACTGGCGGCGGCGATCATGGCATACATGGCATATATCGACGGGGAATATGGCGCGAAGTTATATTGCCTTGCGCCGAAACTGGATCAGGCGGAATTATGTTTCGACGCCTTTTATCAGATAGTCCAGTCGGACGACGAACTGAACAACATCACGAAAAAGCGGCGGACGGATATTTATATTCAGGATTTCAACACGTCAGTTAAAAAGATCGCCTTTAATTCCAAAAAGTCCGACGGATTCAACGTCTATTTCTGCCTGAACGACGAGATCGAAGCGTGGCGCGGCGATTCTGGATTGAAACAGTACGAAGTCATTTCGTCCGCCACGGGCAGCAGGGCGCAGCCGCTTATAATGTCAACCGGGACGGCGGGTTATGAGAACGAAGGAATTTATGACGAACTGATCCGGCGGGCGACGGCGTTTTTGAAAGGGCGGAAAATCGGGAAAGAAAAAGAAAAGCGGCTTCTGCCGTTCCTGTTCATCATCGACGACGTGGAAAAGTGGGACACGCGCGAGGAAATCGAAAAATCAAACCCGAATCTGGACGTTTCCGTGTCGTGGGAGTATTACCGGGAACAGATCGCGATCGCACATTCGAGCCTGTCAAAAAAAGCGGAGTTTTTAACAAAGTTCTGCAACATCAAACAAAATTCGTCGGTCGCGTGGCTTGATTTTCAGGACGTGGAGCGGGCAGCGGCAAAGGACGCGGACGGGATCCCGGCGTCGCTATCGCTTGAAAGTTTCCGGGGGTGCTATTGCGTCGGCGGAATCGATCTGTCACGGACGACGGATTTAACGGCGGCGGCGGTCGTCATCGAGCGGGGCGGCGCGGATTATTGTATCGTTCAGTTTTTCATGCCGCAGGAACGCTATAAACAGGCAATCGACGAAGAGGGCGTCCCGTATAATATCTTCCGGGAACGCGGGTTCCTGACGCTATCAGGGGATCACGTCGTCGATTATCACGACGTTTTCAAGTGGTTTTTCGATCTGGTAAAGGTTTATAAAATAAAGCCGCTGAAGGTCGGCTATGACCGATATTCGGCGCAGTATCTGGTTCAGGACATGAAGGACGCCGGGTTCCATATGGACGACGTATATCAGGGAACGAACCTGACGCCGATCCTGATAGAGTTCGAGGGGAAATTAAAAGACGGGCGGATCATCATCGGGGACAACGGGCTTCTGCAGTCACACCTGTTAAACGTCGCCGTGGATATCAGTCTGAACGATTCCCGGATGAAGCCCGTCAAGATAGACAGGCGGTCACATATCGACGGATCCGTCGCCGTGTTCGACGCGTTCACGGTCAAAATGAAATATTATAACGAGATCGGGCGATTACTGGAAAATCGCGGAAAATGATCCCCGGCAGCGCGGCGAAAATTTCGTCATTCTGTCGGGGTTTCGTTTTGTATGATAAGGCAAGATAGAAAAATTACGCGAAAGAAAGGGGGCGGAATCCGTGGGACTGATTCGGGATTTAATCAACCTGCGCCGCGCGAAATATTCGCCGTTTTTCGCCCTGCGGGGCGATTATCAGGCGAACGGGAATCTGGCTGATTCTGATATCGTCGGAGCGATAGCGAACGCGATCGCGTCAAACGTGGGAAAGCTGCAGCCGCAGATCGTCCGCCGGACGGATGACGGACTGTCCGTCAGAAACGATTATTTGTCCCGGATCCTGTCGCTTCGATGGTCGCCGGAACTGGACACATATTCCGCACTATACCGCATGGCGTCCGATCTGGTTTATCATTCTAACGCCTACGCGGTTATATTCTACACGCCGGACTTCGTGCGGGTTCAGTCGATCGCCCCGGTCACGGCGTCAAACGTCCAGATATGGGAGGATGAAAACGGCGTCCTTCTGTTCCGGTTCCGGTGGGATTACGACGGAAAGTTCTACACGCTGCCGTATCAGAACGTGATCCATATCCGCAGCCGTTTTGACCGGAAGCGTTTCATGGGAACCGCGCCGGACGGACAGTTGAAGAATACGCTTGAACTGATCGACACAACCGGGGAAGCGTTGCGGGCGGCGGTCAGGAATTCGGCGAACTTAAAGGGTTATTTGAAATATAACAATTTCATTGACGACGACGAACTGAAACAGAAGGTCAAGGATTTTCAGGACGCGTATATGTCGGCGTCGAACGACGGCGGGATCGCCGGACTGGATAATTCGATGGAGTTCCACGAAATCAGTCAAAAGACGCCGAATATTCCAGTCCTGCAGTCACAGTATTTCAGGGATAACGTCTATCGGTATTATGGCGTAAACGAAAAGATATTGACGTCCACATTCACAGAAGCGGAATGGAATTCGTTCTATGAAAACGTCATCGAACCGATATCGATCCAGTTATCGCTTGAATTCACGTTCAAATTATTGTCGGAGCGGGAGCGGGGCTTCGGAAATAAGGTCATTTTTACCGCGAACCGCCTACAATACGCGACGCTTCAAACACGGATGACGATCGGCGGCGGACTGTTTGACCGTGGGATCATCACGATAAACGAATTCCGGGAACTTATGTATTACGAACCGATCGAGGGCGGCGACGTGCGGATGATAAGTCTAAATTATGTCAAAACCGGGGATCAATCGCTTTATCAGGTAGGAAAGGACGACGGCGGAGAGAACGGCGACGGCGGGCAGCAGGAGCCGGAACAGATACCGGAAAACAGGATCCGGCAGTCGGCGGTTTATTTCCTGAAAACAGAGAGAAAAGGGGGCGGGCAAAATGCCGAAAAAGAAAATATTTAACTGTTTCGAGGTAAAGAACGAAACGGCGACGTCGGCGGATCTGTATTTTTACGGCGATATCGTTTCGGACTGGTGGGGCGCATGGCAGGAAGAGGATCAGTACCCGGAAGCGATCAAGAATTTTCTGTCAGGGCAGCAGGGGAAAAGCCTGAATATTTATATCAATTCCGGGGGCGGTTCCGTATTCGCCGGGATCGCTATTTACAACATGATCCGGCGTTTCGCCGAAACGAACGACGTTTCCGTCACGGTGGACGGACTGGCGGGATCGATCGCGTCCGTGATCGCGTTCGCCGGAAACACGCCGCCGAAAATCCCGTCGAACGCGTTCCTGATGATTCATAATCCGTTCGCGCTTGTCGAGGGCAATGCGGCGGATCTGCGAAAGATGGCGGACGATCTGGACGTTATCGCGGGCGGGATCCTGAACGTGTATATGGAACACGTCAAAGAGGGAGTGACAGAGGATCAGATCCGCGCCCTGATGGACGCGGAAACATGGTTAAACGGTCGGGACGCGGCGGAGTATTTCGACGTCGAAACGACGGAAAGCGTCGCCGAAATCGCGGCGGCGTCTGGCGGCTATATCGCAAGGGCTAAGAATATGCCGAAGGATATTGTCATCCAGTGGGCGGCGGGAGCCGCCCGGAACAAAACAACGTCTGATAGTCAGGACGCGCGGTCGGCGGTACTGAATCAGAATAAAAAGCGCGACGAAATCGCGCGGATCATCATTAACAGTTTGTGAAAGGAGATCACGAAATGAAACATGAAGAACTTATCAAAGCGACGAAGGATCAGTTGAACGCGCGTCTGAAAGAGATCGGCGCGGCGGCAAAGACGGCAGAGGGCGACGCACTGGACGCGCTTCTGACCGAAGCGCAGGATATCCGGGACATTCTGGATCAGGCGAAAAAGAGGGAGCAGCTTCAGGGCTTCGCCGATAGCGCGGAGGATCCGCAGCCGGGAGCGGGAGAAAAAGACGACAAGGCGGACAAAGACGTGAAAGCGTTTGACAAGCGCGGCGGCGCATTGAAAGCGGGCGCGGGCGTTAAGTTTTCCGCCCGTATCGCGACGCCGAGCGTCCGGGCTTCACTGTCTGTCACACAGACCGCGCCCGTGGTTCATACCGCGCCGGATCTGAACCAGACAACGAACCCGGTTTCCGCCCTGATCGATATGGTCAAGGTCGTTCCGCTGAACGGCGGCGAAACATACGAACGCGGGTATGTGAAGGATTACGGCGCGGATGGAGCCGGGGAAACAGAGGAAGGCGGCGCATATAACGACGTCGAACCGAAGTTCGGATATGTCACGATCGAGAAACAGAAAGTCACGGCATACACCGAGGAACCGGAGGAAATGCAGAAACTTCCGAACGCGGATTATGATACCGTCGTCGAGGGAAGCGTCAGCAAGGCGATCCGGCGTTATCTGTCCCGTCAGATCCTGATCGGCGACGGTTCCACGTCGAAACTGAAGGGGATTTTCCATAATCCGGTAGCGGAAAAGGATCAGGTTATCGATCCGAAAACCGATATCACGACGATTGAAGCAATCGACGACGGAACACTGGATGAAATCATCTATTCCTTCGGCGGTGACGAGGAAGTCGAGGGCGTGGCGACGCTGATCCTGAATAAACAGGACTTGAAAGCGTTCGCAAAGCTGCGCGACAAGCAGGGGCGGAAAGTTTACACGATTGTAAACCGGGGGCAGACCGGGACGATCGACGGCGTTCCGTTCGTCATCAATTCCGCGTGTAAGGCGATCAGCAACCCGGACACGGCGGCGGATTCCTACGAAATGGCGTATGGATATCTGCAGAACTATGAACTGGCAATCTTTTCCGATATCGACGTCAGACGTTCCGACGACTACAAGTTTAAGAACGGACAGACGGCATTCCGGGCGTCCATGTTCGCGGGCGGTTCCGTGGCGGCTTATAACGGCTTTATCCGCGTAAAAAAAAAGACAGAATAAACCCTGAAACGGCTTCGACGATTGACAGGGATTCCACGCAATACGGGAAACAGGTTTCCGAACTGATGAACGAGGATGTGAAAATCCTTCCGGGCGGTCATGTTGTGGGAACTTTCCCGTATGTGCAGGAATTTACAAAGTTCAGCGGGACAAAGGCAGAACAGGAAGGAAATTATTTCTGTCTGAAGTTGGGGAGCGATTACGCCGGAAAGGAAATAACCGTCCAGAGAACGAGCGGATCCGGCGGCAAGTCGAAGAAATCGTCTGATCTGGAATGGGTTCTGCGCCTGACGGACGGAAAAGACACGGTTTATAAAATCACGGCTGATTCCGTCCCGGATCTGGTGATTGATTTCGCGGGCGCAACGCTGAACGCGAAGCAGTAAGGAAAGGCAGGGGCTAAACAATGACGATCGAAGAACTGTATAAAGCGGCGCGGCTTCGCGTCAGAAAGGCAGTCGCCGACGATCTGGATCAGGACGTCCGGCGCGTCGCCGATACCGCGATCGCGGACTTAAAGCGGATCGGAGTTTCCGACAGTTGGTTATCTGAACCGTCGGATCCGCTGATCGTCGAAGCCGTCCTGTCGTATGTAAAGGCAAATTATTCCATTGACACGAACGCATATCCGATATTATCGGGAATTTACGACATGAACATAACAAAGATCAAGGGCGACAGTAAATATTTTTCTGCCGCCCCGGATCAGGCAAAGACAGGGGGCGCGGACGGATGACGGAATGTCAGATCACATTGATTCATCCGGGAGAAAAAGCGGATGACGACGAAAAGACGGTCGTTTTCGCGGAGGTTTACCCGATCGGGCGGGACGAATTTCAGTCGGCGGGCGTGAATGGGTACAAAGCAGAAAATCAGTTCGTAATATGGGCGGAGGAATACGACAGGCAGCCGGAACTTATATTCGGCGGGCGGCGTCTGACGATCTATCGGACGTATGGCGTCAGATCCGACGGCAAGATCGAACTGTACGCGGCGGAGCGCGTGGGAAATTATGGTCGTTAATGTAAAGCCGGAACAACTGGACGAAGCGATCCGGGAACAACTGGAATCGTATAGCGAGGAAATCCGGCAAAACCTGAATAAAAATCTGAAAGAGGTCGCCGACAAGACGGCGGAAACGCTGAAAAAGGGCGGATCTTATCAGGAACGGACGGGGAAATATACGCCGGATTGGAGCGTTACGGCGCGGAAAACGTCGGCGGCGCAGGGCGAACAGTACTCCGTCCATAACAGAAAACACTATCAACTGACGCACCTTCTGGAAAAGGGACACGTCACGCGATCCGGCAGCAGGACGCGGGCATTTCAACACATTTTGCCCGCTGAACAGGCAGCACAGGAAATGGCGGTCGAAGCGGTCGAAAAGGCGGTCAGGGACGCGAACGGGGGTATGTGATGGGAAAATATGAACAGGTTATCGAGCGGGCGCGGAAGTTCGGGCTTCCGGTCGCGGAATATGAGTTCAGGGACACGAAAAAAAGTCCCGCACCGGATCCGCCGTTCCTGATCTATTTCTGTTCAGAGGATCAGAACACGACGGACGCGGAGAACGTCAAGATCCGGAAGATAAACGGATCAATCGAACTTTATACCGACAGGACGCCGGATCACGATCTGGAATGTCGTATCGAACGGGATATCCTGTTCGATATTGATTTCCACAAAACAACCGCCCCGATCCAGTCGGAAAATATGTATCAAACGGCGTATGACTTCACAGTCACACAGAAATTAAAAATCAAGTAGGAGGGAAAGACAATGAATAAAGCACCTGAAAGAATTATTTTAGGATCCGGTTATATTCATCTGGCGACGTTCAAGAAAGGGCAGCAGATCCCGGATCCGGAAAAGTTCTGCACAGACGAAAACCGTTATTCGTATATCAAAAACGGCGCGACGCTTGAATATACGAATGAGGTTCAGGAAGTGACGGACGACATGGGGAAAGTGTCAAAGACGATTATCACGTCCGAAGCCGTATCGCTGAAGGCGGGGCTGATGACGTTAATCGGCGACACGATCGAAAAGTTATGTGATACCGCCCGCGTCGCGGTTTCGGAAGATGGCAAGTATCGCCGGACAAAGATCGGCGGCGTCGGGAACAGAAAGGGCGCAAAATACGTTATCTGTTTCCACCATGTAGATCCGGAAGATGGCGATATATGGGTTATGATCGTCGGACAGAATCAGGCGGGCTTCACGCTGTCGTTCGCGCCGTCAGACGCAACCGTCGTTGACGCTGAATTTAAGGCTATGCCGAATCTGGACGACGAAGGGACGCTTGTTAATTACGTCGAAGAAATCCTGTCTGACGAACCGGATCCGGACGAACAGGTTATCGCGCCGTCGGTCGCGACTGTCCCGGTAGACGCCACGCCGACGGGTTACGGTAAGACGGCGGCGGAGATCATGGGATCCGACGTCAAACTGTTAGAGGGCGGACACGTCGTCGGGACGTTCCCGTATGTCGGAGATTTTACCGGATTTTCCGGTAACGCCGACGAACAGAAGGGAAATTTCTTTTTCCTGAAGTTGGGGAGCGATTACACCGGAAAGGAAATAACCGTCCAGAGAACGAGCGGATCCGGCGGCAAGTCGAAGAAATCGTCTGATCTGGATTGGGTTCTGCGCCTGACAGACGGACGCGACACGGTTTATAAAATCACGGCTGATTCCGTCCCGGAACTGACGATCGATTTCGCGGGCGCGACGGTTAATTCCGGCGTATAAGCTACAAAGGGCAGCAGGACAAAGGCAAAGACAAGGGATCCGGCGGTCGGGAACTGAATAACGCCCGCCGCCGGATATTTTCATTCAGGAAAAGAAAGGAAAGGATCGGATCATGGCAAATTTATCTTTTGATTTCAACAAAATTAAACGGACATATTTCAACGTAAAACTGAAGGACGGAACCGTCCTGCAGGTCAAAATGCCGACAAAAAACACATTCGGAAAGGTTCAGGCGTTGAACCGTCTGCAGGAAGATGAAAACGCGGACGTCGCCGACGTCATGGACACGATGGCGGCGGTCATGGCGGACTGTCTGTCTAATAACCTGAACGGGGTTAAGATCCCGGCGGAACAGATCGCCGCAGAATATGACATTGAGGAAATGACGGCGTTCATCGGGGAATATTACGAAAAATTCGTCGGCGGAATCCAGAACAACCCAAATTAACAATCCCGTTCTATCCGGGGCATACGGAAAACGAAAAGGACAAGTTATTTTATACGCCGGATAGCGCGGGGGAACATATGGTCGCCGAATATACCGGACTGAACATCCGGGAGATCGGCGAAATGGATCTTGACGAATATATGTATTATTTCCGGGACGCCTTTATCCATAGCATGAACCAGACAGAGGACGGGCGGAAATATTTAGAAAACGCCTATTATTACAAGCAAACAAAGCCGGATCGGGCGCGTCTGCGGGCGAAATTCGGCAAAAAGAAATAGAAAAGGGGCGAGAACGTGGCGAATAAAATTCAGGGAATCACAATCGAGATCGGCGGGAATACGACGACACTTGATAAGGCGTTAAAACAATCGAATAAAGAAGCGGGTTCCCTGAAGGCGGAACTGAAAGAAGTAAATAAATCGCTGAAACTGGATCCGAAAAACGTCGATTTACTGGCACAGAAGCAGAAAATTCTAACGGAATCCATTTCGGCGACGAATGATAAACTGAAAATCTTAAAGGACGCCGAGGAACAGGCGAAAGCCGCGTTTGAACGGGGAGAATTACCGGAAGAAAAATATCGCGCCCTTCAAAGAGAGGTCGCAAACACCGAAGCGGAACTTCGGAATCTGGAATCGCAGCTTGAAAAAGAGAAAACGGCGTTTGAAAAGGTCGGCGCGGCGGTTTCTGACGCCGGGGACAAGCTGTCGAAAGCCGGGGAAAAGATAACAAAAGTCGGGGACGGTATGCAGTCCGCCGGGAAAGCGTTAGCACCAGTAACGGCAGCGATAACGGGCGTCGGCGTGGCGTCCGTCGCCGCCGCGAAAGATCTTGATAACGGATATGACACGATCATAACCAAAACGGGCGCAACCGGGGAAGCACTGGACGGACTGACGGAACAGATGGATCGCGTTTTCGCGAATATCCCGACGGACGCGGAAGCAGCGGGGACGGCGATCGGGGAAGTCAATACCCGTTTCGGACTGACCGGGGACGCGTTGGGCGATCTGTCGCAACAGTTTATAGAATTCGCGGAAATCAACGGAACCGATCTGAATAATTCGATCGATTCCGTGGATTCCATTATGACGAAATTCGGCGTCGATACATCCGAAACGGGTAAAGTTTTGGGATTGATGACGAAAGCCGGACAGGACACAGGAATATCTATGGACGATCTTTATCGTTCACTGGAAACGAACGGCGCGACGCTGAAGGAAATGGGGTTAGGTTTAACCGAATCCGTGAACCTGTTAGCACAATTTGAATCTTCGGGCGTGGATTCCGCGACGGCATTAGCAGCACTTAAAAAGGCGCAGCAGAACGCCACGGCGGAGGGCAAGACGTTAGATCAGGCGTTGAACGAACAGATCACGGCAATAAAAGGGGCGTCAACGGAAACGGAAGCCCTGCAGATTGCCACGGAACTATTCGGCAAAAAAGGCGCGGTTGAAATGACACAGGCGATCCGGGAAGGGCGTTTTTCAATCGACGATCTGTCCGGTTCCCTGAATGACTACGCGTCCACGGTAGAAGATACATATAACCAGACTTTGGATCCGTGGGATCAGCTTAAAACGGCAACTAACAATTTGAAATTATCCGGGGCGGAACTGGCGTCCACGTTTTTAACCATGCTGCAGCCGACGATCGATAAGGTCGTCCAGAAAGTGAAAGATTTCACGACATGGTTTAAGAATCTGGATGACAAACACAAACAGTTAATCGTCCGCGTGGCGGCGGTCGTGGCGGCGTTGTCGCCCGCCCTGTTAATTGGTGGGAAAATTATATCGACGGTCGGAAAACTGACGTCCGGGATCGGCGGCGTAATAACAAAGGTAGGCGGGCTGATCTCAAAGATGGGCGGGCTTCCGGGCGTTATTTCGGCGGTGGCGTCCCCGGTCGGGATCGTCGTCGCCGCGATCGCGGCACTGGCGGCGGGGTTCGTCTATCTGTATAAAACAAATGACGAATTCCGGGAAAAAGTGAAC
>CANQNF010000050.1 GCA_947625125.1 uncultured Clostridia bacterium | reverse complement strand
GGACTTGTATATTGCGCGGACTGCGGGGCAAAGATGTATAATCACCGAAGCCGTGGAGGCTCAAAGTGCAAACCTTATCCCTACGACTTCTATGAGTGTTCTGCCTACAAGTTGGGCAGAGAAATCACACCAAAGCTTGCAGAGGCCATTTTATAACAACAAAAAATCTGCAGGCGCTGATTTTGGAAACAATTAGAGCGGTAAGCACTTATGCGATCTCTAACCGCGAAGAGTTTGAGAAAAAACTGCGAGCCGAATCAAAGCTGCGACAAGCGGAAGCCGCAAAAGAAACCAAGCGAAAATTGAATCGCGATCTCAAACGAATTTCCGAGCTTGACACCATTATCAAAAAGCTCTATGAGTCTTTGGCATTGGGCAAGATTACAGATGAGCGTTTTGACAGCCTTATAAAAGAGTATGAGGACGAGCAAAATAATTTGTGGGAAGCGGCAGAAGAGGCAAAGCGATTGCTATCTTCTTTTGAAGAAGATAATGAAAAGGTGGACAGCTTTGTGGAGCTTGCTCAAAAATACACCGACTTTACAGAGCTTACCACGCCGATGATAAACGAGTTTATAGAAAAAATTATTGTCAATGAACGCGGGGTTTTGTCTGCGAGACAACCGAGGCAATAGTTGCCGCCGAGGGCAGTCGAGCAGGAACAAAACCAGCTTTCATTTGCTCCCGAAAAGATTGACGGCGATAGGATTCAGCAGGTAGATATTTATCTAAAATTCATCGGCAGATTCAAGCTCCCGCCTGCCGAGCTTACTCCCGAAGAAGAAAAGCGGCAAGCAACTCTTAAAAGGCATCGGATCAAAAGCCGAGAGCGGTACCGCATGATAAAGGCGGGAGAGCATAAAGTCGGCGAACCGTTCAGGCTGACCTGCAAAAACTGCGGGAATACGTTTGAATCAATGCGGTCAAACACTATATTCTGCTGCGCAAAATGCTGCGCAGACTTCAACCGCCATGAAAAGACCAAGAGCAGAGAGCACGAGCGCATTTGTTTAAATTGCGGGCAGACTTTTGTGACGTCGAGAGCGGATAAGAAATACTGCTCGGAAATTTGCAGAAATAGCGCGCATATCGCCAGACGTAGAGCGAAACGCTCAAAAGAAAAAACAGAATAAAATTTTATCGCGAGGTAGAGTCATCTGCCTCGCTTTTACTTTATCTCAAAGCCCAAAGGGCAGAAAGGAACGAAAAAATTATGAACTATACTAACAATCAAATCATCATCGGAATAGACCGTGGGTACGGGAATATCAAGACTGTTTTTCAAAACAGCTTTACTTTTTCACATGAATTTGATATAATTGTTTCGATGATAAATCGGAATTTAGGGAGGTATGATGTTATGCACAGGCTTATAATAGTGGAAGGTTTACCTTGTTCGGGCAAAAGCACAACTTCAAAACATATTGCAAATAGTATTGGCGCAAAATTCTATGATGAAGGAAGCGGAGATCATCCGGCTGATTATGAATTTCATGCTTTTGTAAAACAAAGCGAATTTGGTAGATTTTCACCAGAAGAACAGGTGCTGATAAAACAGGCTGCAGTTTCCGGACCCGACGGATATATTATCTCTCTGAAACATTTCAGCGGTGAGCTTTTTGATAAGCTTTTACAATACAAGATTTATGATTTTCTGCCTTGGGAAACTGAGAGTCCCATAATGCTTGACAAATGGAAAGAATTTATTGATGCGGTCAAGCCGAATGAACGATATGTGTTTAACTGCGTATTATTGCAAAACCCAATGTGTGAAACAATGATGCGTTTCGGATTTGATACTCAAAAGTCGTCAGAGTATATCAACAGCATCTGTGAAATCATAAGACCGCTGGATCCGTTTATTGTCTATCTTCATAACAATAATATAAGAGATTCAATAGAAAAAACTGTTTCTGAACGTGGAACGGATTGGCTGAACGGTGTTATAGACTATCATTGCAGCGGAGCTTATAGCAAAGCAGAACATTTGACGGGATTTGACGGCTATATAAAAGCACTGGAAGAACGTCAGCGCAGAGAAACAGAAATACTGCGTGGCTTGAGTGTAAAATATATGATTATCAATGATCCCGAAGAAAACTGGAACAAAACATACTCAAAAATAATTCAGGAACTAAACACAGTAACGTAAATTCCGATTTATCTAACGAAAACTCATATAAAATATCAGCTTTTAATACCGCTTTTGCCCCTGATTGGTATTACCGTGATACCAATCGGGGGCGATTTTAATATTACATCTGATTGAGAAAAAGACCTGATACTAAATAAGTAAATATTTAATATCTAATAGATACTAAAATCCCATAATTTTAATACCAAAGGAGTTAATATGACCGAAAATGATAAAAAACTTCTTCAAGCCAAGCATCGCCTTGAAGAAGCCGAGATGCGCGACCGCCAGAAAGAGCGAAAAGCGCGCACAAGAAGATTGATCCAAGCGGGAGCGATTCTTGAGAAAATATATCCCGAATCCAAATCAATGAATCCAACCGAACTGGAGGGAAAATTGAAAGAAATATTGGAAAAAATGTAATTATGCAAAGGCATTTATAACGCGGCGTGCGAAGCACGCCAATGAACGCGGGGTTTTGTCTGCGAGACAACCGAGGCAATCGTTGCCGCCGAGGGCAGTCGAGCAGGAACAAAACCCGCTTTCATTCCCGAAGGGCGCACTTACTCACCGCGGCGTCGCGGACTTCGTATCGTTCGCGGCGGCATTTTAAAAGCTAAAATATGCCGTCGCTCATTCACTCCGTCGCTCCGCCTTTTCCCCGCAAAGCTGCGCTTCGCGGGGCCCCTTTTTTGGGCATCGGCAGTATCTTGAACAGGAGTTCAAGACCGGCGCTCTCCGAGGGTGCGGGTCGCCGGTGGCGACCTCTGCCGCAGGCAGAAGCACCGACCGAGGCGACAGCCGAGAAAAAAATCGGCGCAAAGATTATGAAAAAAGAAAGGGCTTTCAATGCCAATCTATCATTTAGAAGCAAAAGTGATCAGTCGAGGGACAGGCCGCTCGGCAGTCGCAGCTTCGGCATATATGAGCTGCTCAAAAATTTTGAATGATTACGACGGCGTTCAGCACGATTACACCCGCAAGCAAGGTCTTGTCTGGGAGCAGGTTTTTCTTCCCGAAAACGCTCCCGCCGAGTGGAAAGACCGCGCTAATCTTTGGAACGCTGTCGAAGAAGCCGAGGAAACCAAAGACAGCCGCCTTGCCCGCGAGTTTGTGGCGGCGCTGCCCATTGAACTGAAAAAAGACGAGTGGATCACTCTGCTCACAGAGTTTATCCAGAGCAATTTTGTATCCGAAGGGATGTGCGCCGATGTGTGTATCCACGACACGGACGGTCACAATCCCCACGCCCACATCATGCTGACCGTGCGCCCGCTGGATGAAAAGGGCAAGTGGCAGTACAAGACCGAAAAGGAATATCTGTGCGTCAAAGACGGCGAGGAACGGGGCTTCACCGCCGCCGAGTTTAAGGCCGCGCAGGCCGACGGTTGGGAGAAGCAGTATCAATACAAAGTAGGCAAAAAGAAAGTGTATATGACGCCCTCCGAGGCCGAGACGCACGGCTATGAGAGGGCAAACAAGTATCCCAAAAGCACGAAGTACGGCAGACAGAATCCCATCGCCGCTCGTTGGAACAGCGAGGAGCAGCTTGTCCTCTGGCGGGAGGCATGGGCAAACGTGGTCAACCGGCATCTGGAGCTTGGTGGGTTTGAAGCCCGCGTCGATCACCGCAGTCATGCCGACCGCGGTCTGGAGGAGCAGCCCACCATCCATGAGGGCGTGGTTGCCCGCGCACTGGAGAAAAAGGGCATCGTTTCCGACAGGTGCGAGCTGAACAGGCAAATCAGGCGGGATAACGCCGAGCCCCGGGCAATTCGGCAAGAAATTGAAAAGCTGAAATCGGCGGTTTCCGACGTCGGTGCAGCACTTGAAAATCTCCGCACAAGGCTGATAATACTGATGTATCAGCTTTTAAACATTGGCAAGGGCAAAGCGGAAACAAAGGAATATTTAACCGACACAAAGCCGAAGATCGCGAGGCTTACGTCGCTTGTCAACAAAATAAAAGCCGTTGAGAACGAGCGCAGGGCGGCCGCGAAAGAAAAGAAGAATACCCCTGCTTGGCAGATTTTGAAACATCAGGAGCTTAACAAACGTCTGACCGAGCTGACCGAGGATTTAGAAGAACTGCGCTCGGAAAAAGCGCGGCTTTTGGCAGAGTTTAGCTGCTCGGAGGAGGATATTTCAGCCGCAGCTAAGAGCGTGAAATCGCAGGAAACAAAGCTTGCCGAGCTTGATAGCATGGAGAAAAAATACCGCGAAGAATTTGAAGCCGTGAAAGGCGAATACGCCGAATTAAAGGACAATGTTCCAGCCGAACTCCTGTCAGAAATCCAAAAAGTCAGTGAACAAAAAGCCGCCGAAAAAATCCTCTCTGCCTACCGCGACAGGGCGGATTATTCATTGATTGAAAGGTGCAGAAGTGAGGTGGACGACGCGCTCGGAGAAACACAGGAGAAAGAGCCCATTGCCGAGAAACTCATAAGAAACAAGGAGGCACATAAGTCTGAAGATTACAAGTATAGAGAGGAAGAAAGATAGCGGTTTATAAATTGACGTTTTTCATTAAGCAAGCTATAAATATCCATAGCCACACTTATTTGATCATGCACACAATTATACTGCCCAATCCTCTCCTTGCATTGACATTTTAAATTATTTTTCATTTTCTCTTGACAAATCGGAATTCATCTGCTATACTGATGAAGTTAGCGGCGGCTAACTTCAAAAATAGATTGGTACCGTTTATTTTTTTGAAAGGCAGTTAGCAACGGCTAACTCAAATTTTACGGAGGTCAGATGCAATAAAAATGCGAAAAATAGCAATTTACGGCAAGGGCGGGATAGGGAAATCCACAACAACATCAAACCTTTCCGCCGCGCTTGCGCTTAAGGGGTATCGCGTCATGCAGATTGGCTGCGATCCAAAGGCTGATTCTACCAAAAATCTTATGAAAGGAAAGCGGATCCCGACTGTTTTGGAGCAGATAAAGCTTAAGGGCGACGCACTAACGCTTGATGACATTGTTTTTAAGGGCTTTGCAGGCGTTTTGTGCGTTGAATCAGGCGGGCCTACGCCGGGCGTGGGCTGCGCGGGACGAGGAATAATTTCTGCGTTTGAAAAGCTTGCCGAACTTAGGGCGTTTGAAACCTACCGCCCTGATGTGGTCATTTATGATGTGTTGGGAGATGTTGTCTGCGGCGGTTTTGCCATGCCTATACGCGGGGGATATGCTCGGGACGTGTATGTGGTTTCGTCGGGAGAAATGATGTCGCTTTATGCGGCAAACAATATCGCTGCAGCGATAAAAAACTTCGGAAAACGCGGATATGCTCAGCTTCGCGGGCTTATTCTGAATGCAAAAAATCTTCCGAACGAAGTGGAAACGGTGGAGGAAGCACTTAAGGAGATAGGCACAACGATAACTCAGTACATACCCCGCTCGGCAGAGATACAGGAAGCGGAAAATCAGGGTGGAACGGTTTTTGAAACCTTGAGCGAATCCAAAATGCAGGCAATATATAATGAGCTTGCGGATAAGATAATGTCTGCGGAACTGAATGATTATATGAAGGAGAAAGTATCATGAAAAAATTTTTAATTATATTAACTGCGCTGATGCTTGTAATGGCAATGTTTACAGCTTGCGGCGAGGAAAAGACCGAGGTTTTAGATAATTCCGGGGGAAATACCGAGGCGAAAAATCCCGAAAATACAGAGAATGAAAATGAAAAATTTACGCTTGAATATCCCGAAGATATGCAGGAACTCGGTTTTACCGAGCCGCTGATTTTAGATAAAGCACCCGATCGGGTAGTCTGCCTTTCGGCGGCGCCGGTGCTTGCGCTATATGAACTCGGCGTGAATATGGTCGGAATCCCGAACAGCATGGTCGTACAGTGGCCTGAGGATCTCGCCCAAAGTACCGAGCGGGTTTCTTTTTCAGTGATGTCGCCCGACGACTTTGACTATGAAGCAGTGGTAGCTTTGGAACCCGATCTTGTTCTTTTGGCTTCAAACGGCGCAGATACGGCCGGAAAAACTCTTGAGGATCTCGGAATCAGCGTTTACTATCTCTACGCCGGTCACACCGTGTCATACGAATCAATAAAAATGCAGACCGAAGCTTTAATCGACGCGTTTGGAAAATCGGGCGACGCAAAAACTGCCGGTGAAAATATAATGCAGCGATTTTCAGATCTTGAATCAAGCATAGAAAACGCAAAGAAGGCTTTTTCCGGTAAAACGGTGATGGTATTGCAGTCGGGCGACGCCCAGACACACTATATCCAGACCAAGGGCGGCACTCTCGGCTCGATGCTCGATATGCTCGGCTTTGAGAATGTATTTGAAAATCCGTCGCCTATGGTACAGCTTGATTATGAACAGGCGCTCGACTATCAGCCGGACTGGCTTGTCTGCGTTGGCGCAACGGACGCCGAAAGTCATAGGGCGCTGATGGACGAAGCATTTGCGTATAATCCCGACTACTGGAACGCATATACCGCGGTTTCGGAGGGCAGGGTGATCTGCCTTGACGTCACTTACGTTTCTACAGCCGGTATCAACGTCATAGACAATATTTCCGCCCTTATAGACATCATGTCGGAAGCAACAGGAATAGCTGTGGAATGAAAATGAAAAATAAAGCGAGTAACAGCATTTTGAGGGCCGGGGCCGTCTGGACAGTGCTTATCGCCGGAATCGCTGCGGCATTTTTGGCGGCGGTAGTTATCGGTTCATCACGGATAACGCTCGGAGAGGTTTTCAGCGTATTTAACGGAACCGCTGAAAATAAAGTCAGGGTGATAGTAACGCAGCTGAGGCTTCCTCGGGCGATCTTATCTCTGATAGTCGGGGCGTGCCTTTCTGCAGCGGGGGCGCTTTTGCAGGCGGTGATGAAGAACCCGCTTGCAGACCCCGGAAGTATAGGCGTAAGCGCAGGGGCGTCCACTGCCGCGATAACGGTTCTTCTGTTATTTCCCAATCTAAGCTATTCCGTACCGCTGTTTGCTTTCGGCGGGGCTGCGCTTGCCTGCGTTTTGATATATCTTATGGCGTGGAAGGACGGTGTAGACCCGGTGAGGATAATCCTGTCCGGCGTGGCGGTGAACTCGGTACTCGGCGGCTACAACTCATTTTTGCAGCTTCAGAACAGCGACAATCTTCAGGGCGTTTTAGCGTTCATGAACGGAAGCTTTGCGGGCGCAACATGGCAAAACGTCAGGATAATGGGACTGTACGCCGCGATAGGAATGGTCATGGTGGTTTTATGTATAAAAAGCGCGAACGCCTTGCAGCTTGGAGATGAAATGGCGAAAAATTTAGGGGTGAGAGTGAATTTGAGCAGGATAGCTCTTTCGGCTGTCGCGGCTTTCTTGTCTGCCGCTACGGTATCACAGATAGGAATGATAGGCTTTGTAGGGCTTGTCGCTCCGCATATTGCAAGAATGCTTTCCGGCTCCGACTATAAAGTTATGGTGCCGACTGCAATTCTCACCGGTTCTCTGACCGTTCTTTTAGCAGACACGGTAGGCAGGAGTGTTCTCCCCGGCACGGAGATCCCGGTCGGGGTAATGATGAGCGTTTTCGGAGGACCGTTCTTCCTTTATATGTTAAGAAAGAGAGGTAATTTCCATGGAGCTTAAAGCCGAAAACTTAGAAATAGGCTACGGTGACAAAGTGATAGTAAACGGATTCTCAATGAACATAGAACGCGGAAAGATAACGACGATAATCGGGCCGAACGGCTCAGGAAAATCTACCGTTTTAAAGGCTGTCACACGGCTTATAAAATATCAGGGCGGAGTCGTTTATTTAAATGGCAGAGAAATATCCGAGATGAAGCCGAAAGAGCTCGCAAGAACGCTCGGGGTCTTGCCGCAGATCCATTCCGCGCCGTCGGATTTTCGCGTCAGAGAGCTTGTAAGCTATGGCAGGATGCCGCATCAGAAACCGTTTTCCAAAAAATCCGAGGAAGACGAAAGGATTATCCGCTGGGCGATGACGGAAACGGGAACATGGCAGCTTCGGGATAAATCAATTTATGAGATCTCGGGTGGCGAAACGCAGCGCGTTTGGATAGCCACGGTTTTGGCGCAAAAGCCGGAAATGTTGTTTTTAGACGAACCTACGACTTATCTTGACATTTCCCATCAGCTTGAAACGATGCAGCTTGTAAAAAAACTGAATAAAGAAACAGGGATCGGCGTGGTGATGGTGCTGCACGATCTGACGCAGGCACTTGAAGTCAGCGACCATATAATCGTCATCAAGGACGGAAAAAAATACAGCGAGGGCGTACCGGAGGAAGTCATCACCGAAAAAATGATGCGCGAGGTTTATAATGTCGATTGCGACATTATAAAAATCGCAGGGCGAGACAAGCCGCTGATAGCATATAAACAGATAGGAGCATAATTATGGGTTCAGACGGATTTGAAATGCTGAGCGGATTATCAAGGCTCAGCGAAGTCAGCGGAATGAAGCAGGTAAAACCGCTTTCCTATGCGCTTTTCCCGGGTTATCACTGCCCGCTGATGGGTGCTATGCTGACTGTGAAAGAAACGGAAAACGCAGTGATGGTAGTTATAGGCCCTGACGAATGTGCGTATTATATTCAGATGGCGACGTCTGGCGGTAGTATGAAGGCGCATGGCTGTAAGATTGTTTCGGTGGTTTTGGATCAGCATGACGTAACGTTTGGGTGTCAGGAAAAAATGGACGAGGCATTTTCAGAACTGATGGAAGAATATTGCCCCGAGGCGGTTTATCTTGTCACGACCTGCGTAGTCGAAGTTACAGGCGACGATATTGAAGCTATGGCGGTAGGATATTCGGAAAAATATAAGCTGCCGGTCATGGTCGTTCATGCTGAGAACTTCAAGACAGATGATCATCTTCCTGGAATTGCAAATACCCTCGACGCAAGTCTTGCAATAATGGAGCAGCAGGAAATCGGCGAGTGTGTAAACGTCTTAGGAATGCGCCTTGGGGATTTCACAAAAACCGAGCTTTACAGAGTGCTGCACGCCCAGGACATAGAGCCGCATCTTATGCTGCCGGGCAAAACATCGGTGGAAAAGATTCGCCGTGCGCCATGTGCTAAGTGCAACATTGTGGTACACCCGGTCGGTCTGCCGCTTGCTGTAAAAATGCAGGAAAAATTTGGCACGCCGTATGTGATATTCGAGCGATACAGCGACCCCGACAGAATTTTTTCGGCGTATGAAAGGCTGTTCAAAGTTCTTAAAAAAGAGCTTCCCACGCCTATTTATGACAACAGGGACGCTCTCAAAAGAAAAATTCCGGAAATAAGAAAACTTGCAGAAGGAAAGACATATATCAGCGGGAATACCGCGCTTGCGGGATATGAGCTTCACGCATTCTTGGCCGGGGTTCTCGGAATGCGGCCTCTTCTTTTGCAAATCTCGGATTTAGATCCCGAGGGCGAGAGCTTTCGCGAGGAGCTTTTACGGCACGCCGATCCATATGTTACGCGTTCTGCCAATATCGGAGCAATGCGCAGTATTTATCCTGCCCTTAAGCCGGATTTCAATATCGGTGCCGGGGATACGAGGGAGCTTATGGCACAAAAAATTGCGACTTTGCGCTTTGTAAACGCCTATAACACTCTCGGCTTTGAGGTTTCGGATATGGTTCTTAACGCCGTTTTGCAGGCAGAAGCAGAGCGTAAAATGATGAAGGAGGTAAGATAATGGGTCTGACAAGATTTTATCCCGCGCCGTCGGATCGAATGGCAATAATCTGGTCGCTGATGCCGATTTCGGACGCAGTCGTTCTGGAATACGGTCCCGCCGGCACCACCCACTTCGGCGGCGGGTTTTATTCTTCACTGGGTCTTAAGCTCGGAAAAACGCTGTTTACTACTCACATCAGCGAGGACGACATTGTTATGGGCGATGTGAGCCGGCTTGAAAATGCGATTTCAGAGGTGGACAAAAACTATCACCCGAAGATAATATTTGTTGTTGCATCCGCAGTTATAGCGGTAATAGGCACCGACATAGCAGGGGTCTGCAACTATATGCAGGAGCGTGTAAACGCCCAGCTCATTTCCTTTGAAGAGGGCGGCTTTCGCGGAGATTACACTTTTGGCCTGCGCTCTGTTTACAGAATGCTTGCGCGGGAAATAATCAAACCGCAGCCAAAAGAAGAAAAAAACACCTGTTGCATTTTAGGCGCGTCGGCGGGGTCATACAGAATAAGGAGCGACGTGTGGGAGATAAAAAACCTCCTGCGAGAGGCGTTTAATATCGAATGCCGCTATACAATGGGTCTTGACTGTACGGTAGAGGATATAGAAAAAGCGGGAGCAGCGGCTTTGAATTTGGTAATAAGAGAAGAGGCCGAAGAGGCAGCGCAGATAATCGAAGAAAAATGCGGCACACCTTACATAAAAGGCGCGCCTTACGGCTACAAAGGCACGCTTGAATGGTTGGAGAGCATTTCAACTGTCATTAACCGTCAAATAAATCCTACGCTTGTAAAAAGACTGCGCGAAAAGCAGATGTCGCTGATACCTATGGGTGGGCCGATGATGATGGGATTTGCGGGAATGCCGAAGAAAAATGCAGTTTTGCAGGGCGATTATGATACGCTTTTAGGATTCAGAACCGCCCTCTCAGAACTTGGGTTTAATGTCACAAAAATGGTTTGCAGCCACTCTCTCAAGGCTGCCAAGAATCCCGACCCGCAAGTTGAATATATCGAAAGCGAAAAGGAACGAATAGATTTGTTTAAGTCCTTAAGCGACTGTGCGTTTTTTGGAAGCGAAGAGCTTCAAAGGTGCGTAAAATCGCCGTTTACTCTTATTTCAGCTCCGTTTGTGAGCTATGAACAGTATGCCTCACACCTGCCGTTCATGGGAGAAAAGGGCATGGATATGCTGAGAGAACTTACGCAGGAATAACAATTAAAGCCCGGGGTTCCGGGCTTTTTTCATTATCTCCGACGCTTTACTAAAATCTATTCCGCATTTTTCAGCGCTTCGTTCAGCGGTATTCTTTTAATTCGTCTGAAATCAAAGAGCAAAACAATAAGGTATCCAATCAGTACAAACAGGAACATTTTTACATATCCCGTCGGAGCTATCTTAAAGGTAAACCAACCGCTGTAGCTGAACATGATAGCTTTCCACGCGGCACTCATAACAAGTGTGCCGAGAAAAACGCCGACAACGTCGCATACTGCAAAAATGATCGTCGTAGAGAGCAGATACAGCCGCGCAATCTCGCTGTTTTCATAGCCGAGTATCTTGGCCATGGAGATGGCGTTCTCATTTTTCTCGATAATGATCTTTGTGAGCAAATAGATCATAACCGCTGACAGCAGTATGCAGAGAATCTGAAAATACCGCATGTATGCTCCCATGGAATGATCGAGCTGATCGCACATTTTCGTTATTTCTCTTTCGGTAATGACCGTGGCGATGTTACTGTCTTCAATATCCGTGATTTCGGAATCAGAAAGATAGCCGCTGAACTCGTCGCTGCCCAGTCCGAAAACAGAGCGGAACTGTCCTATCGGCATAAAGACCGCAATATTCAGCGATCTTTCGTAAAAACCTGCTACCCTGAATTCATACTGCTTGCTCTCATATTTTTCATCGAGCAGAATGGTATCTCCGATAGAAACGCCGTATTTATCCCGGAAAGAGCCGGAAATGTAAACCTCATTTTCCTGCAATGAGGACAGTCCGCTGATCGACACATAGCTGCTGCCGTCCTCAATTCCGTATACGGAAACCTCCTCGCTTATCGCATCGCTCTTTCGTACCAGAGAAGTCATAGCGAATCTCTCAGCGCTGTCGTTTGACGTTGCGATTATATTTCCGTCTGTATCTTCACAGGATTTCAAAATATACTGATAATCCGCGAACATCATATCGCTTGCGTTTTCCTTGTAATAGTCAAGCGTATTCGGCATTCCCACCGCCATCGCCAGCAGAACCTGGACAAAAAGCACACCAAAGAACAGGATCAGATAATTCGGAACATTCTGGAAGATGATGCGCATACGGAAACGGGTGAAAAATTTCCATTTCGGCAGGCGGATCGCTTTTTTGCGCCCTCCTTTTTTGAGATCCTGCCGTAAGAATGCAAGCGGCGTATGTCTCATTTTCCGAGCAATGATGAAGAAATTGACGATAAACATCAATATAAGCGGGGTCAGCGTTGTTTTCACAAAGGCGGAAGCATTCCACACTGTCTCATAGGCAGGAAGGCTGTAGCTGTTATAGTACATAGAAACCACTACATTTTTGAATACCGTATAGCCCAACAGATTACCCAGCGCCTCCGAGATCAGCGTGACGATTACCGGCATGGCAAGATAATGCCGGATCAGTTCGCCCCTTGTATATCCGGAAGCGCGCAATGTGCCGATAGTTCGCGATTCTTTTGCAATCGTATTGCTGATCGTAACGGAAAAGATAAAAGCGATAATCACAATGAGAATATCAAGCAGTACGCCGTCCATCGCCATATCTCCGCCCATATCGTCGAGGGCAAAATTGACAGCCGGGTTGGCGTATGCGGGTATATAATCGGCAAGCTCATTTTCCGCAATAACGGTTTGGGTGAGCAAAGCCTTCAGAAAATCGTCAGCAAGTTTTTTCTCTTCATTTTCATCTTTCGTGGAATTTTTATACTGCCACGCATAGACGTAATGTATCGGCTTTTTAAGACTGTCAAAGCCTTCCTTTGTAGTCATCGCCACATTGAATTTCAGCGCGTCAAACATCATATCCGTGCTTTTTTCGTGAAGCGTGGAATAGTTGACATAGGCGATAAGACCCACGACTTTCCATTCCTTTTTGCCGACTGTAACGGTATCTCCCACTTTCAAACCTACGTTGTCGGCGTGCATACGGTCGATGGCGATCTCGCCGTCGTTTTCGGGGAAACGGCCATCCATCAGGCAGGCTAAATTCACATCGTCCGTTTTAACGTATACGCGAACAGAGCCGTCGGTCACGCCGTCATTGTTATGGTCCTCCTCTTCATCACGATAGAAGTTCTCATAGAGCCTGACGGGAACAGGGCGGAATTCTGTATCGTTCAGTTCGTATTTTTCCTCCGCGTCGGCGTATTTTTCGTCGATCTCGGCAAGGATCCTGCTCCATGCTTCGTCGTAAGCTTTTTCATCGTGGGCGTCACTGAAAGCTGCGTCAAGTTTACGTTTTGCCGTTTTCAGATAGTAGCCCTTGACGTTCGCTTTTTCTCCCGACGCAATCGCATCAAGAAGCTCCGGATTCGCTTTCTCATCAATCTCAAAATGCCCGTCTTCCAATTTGTATTTCTCTGCGCCGCCGTTTAGTGCTGACAGCATGCTTTCGTTCGCCACATACATTCCCGATACGAATCCAATGGTAAGAATCAGAAAAAGACTGACCACCAGATATTTCCGCCAGTCTCCGATAAGCTCTCTTGAAATGCGCTTCGTAAGCGGATTTTTTGTTTTTCCTTTCATGCCGCCACGCTCCTCACCACTCAATCTCATCGGCAGATATCCGGTGTGTGTTTCTTTCGTTCAGACGCACCCTGCCGTCACGCAGCTTGATCACATGATCCGCCATATTTTTGATCGCCTCATTGTGCGTAACCATAATAACGGTGTTTTTGTATTTCCGATTGATTTCTTCAATCATCTTCAAAATTTCCTTTGAGGTTGTATAATCCAGCGCGCCCGTGGGTTCATCGCACAACAGGATATCGGGATTCTTCACAATGGCTCTGCCGATGGACACGCGCTGCTGCTGACCGCCGGAAAGCTGATTCGGCAGCTTATGGCGATGCTCGTAAAGCCCCAGCGTATGAAGCAGCTCGTCTGTATTCAGCGACGCATCGGAAAGGTACGCTCCCACCTCGATGTTTTCCCTGACATTCAGATTTGAAATAAGATTATACTGCTGAAAGACATAGCCGAGATGACGGCGGCGGTACTGCGTCAGGCGTTTTTCTCCCAGCTCCTTCAATTTATCTCCGTTAATAGAGATATATCCTGAATCGGCGCTGTCTATCCCTCCGATGATGTTCAGCAGTGTGGATTTGCCCGATCCCGATGGCCCTAAAAGCACGCAGAATTCTCCCTTTGCCACAGAGAAGCTGACACCCCGAAGCACCTCCTGTTTGGTATCTCCGCTGCCGAAGGATTTTGTAAGGTCAACGATTTCCAAAAAACTTTTATCCAGCTCCGACATATGTAAAACCGTTCCTTTCTCATCGGTGAAACAGCGAAAAGCCTCTCTTCTCGTAAGGCTCGGTGTGTATTTCCGCGACGGTGTATCCTAACTTTTCAATTATTTCCTTCAGCTTTGCATCATCAAGCGGAATCTCGGCAAGGATTACTGTTTTGCATTGGGTGTGGGAAGATGTGACCTTTTTGACTTTGAAATTCTGCCGTACCGCGTCATTGATATGTGCCTCGCACATACCGCACATCATGCCGTCGATTTCGACTGTGATCTTAACCATCGTCTCACCACACCTCTTTCCAGAACGCCAGCGTCTTTTCAAAGGCGTCCATGTCGCTCTCCCAACACTGTTCAGGGTGTTTCCGCTCTACACGGAACATCTTGACGGAGCTTGATCGGATCGGAACAAGCATATGACTTGCGTATTTGTAGCTGACGCACTTGCAGGGATGGGCAAAATTCTTCTCCTTCAGCCGCGCCTTGATTTTCTCCGCCGACAGCTCGGAGGGCCACATGGCGTCATGCTCCGGGTATAGCAGCAGCACCGGGCCGCCGATGTTCTCCACCTTGATCTGTGCCTCCTCCGAGGCATTCTGCACCGCGTCCTCATAGCAGGAGCGCAGGCAGACGCTCCGCTCCCGCAGGCTGTCCCGGAGAATAGCGGACTTGGAAGCCTTCAGCCTGGCCCAGGGCAGTTCCTCACCCCGCCAGCTGAAGGCGGAGCACTCCAGCTGTTGGATGCCTTTTTTCTTCACGAAGCCCTGCCCGCAGATGTTCGTCGGGCACACCGCCGTCACGCAGGAGATCATCTCCGGCATCAGGCTCCCGGCCAACAGTGCCAGTTCCGCGCCCATGGAGATCCCCCACAAGCCAACTTTCTCAAAGCCTTGCCCGCGCAGCCACAACGCGGCTTTTTCTACCGAATCTACCGGGACTTTTTCAAAGCCGTCCGGCAGACCGGGTTCATTCCAATATGCCAGCGCAAGGATGGTCATCCCGCGCTTTACATACTGCTCCGCAACCAGCTTCGTGAGGTTGTAGATTCCGTCGCTGCCGCCAAACATGACGACAGCTTTGCCGGGGTATTCGTCTCGCTCCGGCCTATACAGTACGCCGATAAAGCCGTCCTTTTTCAATGTGAACTCTGCTTTAGGCGTCAGGGTCAGCCGCTCCTGTGCCCGTTCTGCATTTGTTTTCATAGTCTATTCCTTCTTCCTTTGCAACTTAGGCCCTTTGATTTAAGTTAGTCGCCGCTAACTCGCCGTTAAAATAAACGCTGCTTAGAAAGCAGTAGAAATCTGCAGTTAGCAGATGCTAACTGATAGCTTACCATAAAACTTTTTGTTTGTCAAGTGGGGTTGACGGGTAAAATTACTAAAAACTTTTTTCTACGCAGAAAATACCCTTGACAAATCACGTCTCATTTAGCGTTCTTCCTCTTGACAACCAATTTACGGATTTCATCCAAATCGGTCAATATAGGGTATGCTTGAAAAGATGACTTTCTATCTTTTTCTTTCTCAGATTCTTCTAAGGCGGCTACGAACCGCTCCGCAGTCTTAGCGTCTTTGATCTCAATATTCGCAAAAATAGTCGAAGTAGCCATAAACACACCTCAGTTTTACGAAAAGTTTGTAAATCAGAATCACTCCCGCTCCTGCACAGTAATCTGCACAACGCTCTCGTCAGTGAGCGTAGCCGAACCACCGGTAACTTTTCCCTCGGCGTCAACAATCAAAGTAATAGACTTGATACTGTTGCCGTCTTTACCGGGGGCTCCAGCAGCACCGTCTTTGCCAGCGGCACCAGGAGCGCCGTCCTTACCGGCAGCACCTGGCGCGCCGTCCTTGCCGTTTGTTCCGTTAGTACCATCTTTGCCTTTCAGCGAGGCAAGCCACTCTTCCTCTGACCCGACATCCGGGTTCTTTTCTTTGGCGATATCGTAAGCGCTCTTACCGTCTTTGCCATTGCGCAAAAGGAAATGATGAACCCGAAAGAGCAGCCGATAAGTTTAATCAGCTCCACTCCGTCCATAATACCTCCCTTACCGTTGAACTATGAATGTGTTATAACCTTTGGCCTTAAGCTAATCCTGAAGCTTCACAGCGTTATCACGGACGGCGAATGCTCCAAGTTTCGGGAGTTTATTTTTAGCACCGGTTAATTAAAAGGTATTGACAAAGTATATACTTTGGATGTATAATAGTCGACACGAAAAACGGCAGGGGACTAAGCAGGGGTTTTTCTTGTTGAGAATCTTGACGTTAGCGATTAAATATCAGGCAGCTTTAAAAAGGCTGCGAACGAATAAAGAAGAAAGTATATGAAATAAAGCTGCTGAAAATTTTACCTAAAAATTAGCGGAGGATTACGTTTTTCCATCCAAACATAAAGACCACGCTCTTGTCGGCGAGTTGCGTCGGCTGTCTGGAATGACACATTTTACCCGACCGGATTTTGGCGTATGAAATAGACCGTCAGGAGCGGTTTTGTATTTGACGAGAACGAGCGCGCACAGCGACCAATTTTAATTTGAAAGGACTCTACCATGCCGAATCAGGAATACTACGACCTTAAAAAATGGTTTGAGGAGACCGCCGACGAGCGCTGCGAGGATATGGCGGGCTTTTTTGACAGAAGAATTTCGGGCTACGACGACCACATGAGCTTTTGGGGCGAGCACTATAAGCGCGTTGCCGAGCTTGTCCCCGTGGGCGCCGAGAACCTTTTGGACCTCGGCTGCGGAACGGGGTTAGAGCTCGACCGGATTTTTGAGCGCCTGCCCGAAATAAAAGTAACGGGAATCGATCTGTCGAAGAGCATGACCGCCGAGCTTTTAAAAAAGCATGCCGATAAAAATATCGAGATAATTCTTGACGATTATTTTGTGCATGACCTCGGCGAAAACCGCTTTGACGCCGCCGTTTCGGTCGAATCGCTCCACCACTTCGCCCGTGAAAAGAAAATCGGTTTATTTAAAAACATAAACCGCGCCCTAAGACTAGGCGGTATCTATATCGAATGCGATTACATAGCAAGCTGCCCCGAAATCGAGGAACTGGCTTTTGCGGAGTGCGCCCGCCGCCGTCAGCGCGACGGTATACCCGACGGGCAGTACGTCCATTTTGACACTCCTTTGACTTTGGAGCATGAGCTTTCGGCCATGCTCGAGGGTGGTTTTGAGAGCGCCGAGCTTGTCGAGGATTTAAAGGGCACGCCTATAATTATCGCCAAAAAGGGGAGCGCCCGATGAAAATTTCGATTTTAGGCTACAGCGGTTCGGGAAAATCCACGCTTGCCCGGCTTTTGGGCGAAAAATATCACGCCGAAGTCCTGCACTTCGACGCGATACATTGGCTGCCGGGATGGCAGGAAAATACTAAAGAGGAGAAATTGCGGCTGACGGAGGAATTTCTCGATATGCACGAAAGCTGGGTCATAGACGGAAATTACAAGAGATTATTCCTTGAGCGCAGGTTAGACAAGTCCGATATTATTATTTTCATGATCTTCAACCGATTTTCCTGCCTTATCAGGGTGATAAAGCGCTACTTTACCTACAAAGGCAGAACCCGTCCCGACATGGGCGCAGGATGCGATGAAAAAATCGACTTGGCATTTGTGAAGTGGGTCCTTTGGGAGGGCAGAAGCAGGGAGCACCGCGAACTCTTTAAAAGTATCGCCGAAAAATATCCCGAAAAGGTGACTGTCATCAAAAATCAGCGGCAGTTGGACCGGTTCACAAAACGTCTTGATAAGTCCTATGGTAAAAAGTCAATCGTCAAAAGTGACAAAGTATGAAGAAAAAGTTCGGCAAAGCAGTTAAAAGAGCG
>CANQNF010000049.1 GCA_947625125.1 uncultured Clostridia bacterium | reverse complement strand
AAAAAGTTGGAGGATTTTTAGAAACAGGAATTAGGAGAACCGCAATTTTAGCGGCTTGAAGATTCCGAGAGACTATTGTATATGTTTGGAGGAATTTATGAAATATGAATACCTGACCACCCCGCAGCAGAATATCTGGAATTTACAGAAATTTTATAGCGGCACCGCCGTTTCCAATCTCTGCGGTGCAGTCTTTTACAGGGAAAAGCGGGACAGCGCACATCTTAAGGAGGCAGTAAGGCTGTTTATCAAAAGCCAGACCGCGCTGCGTCTGCGCTTTTGTGAGCAGGATGGCCCCAGGCAGTATGTAGAAAATGGTGACATAGGGCAGATCCCAATCCTGCATTTTCCTTCCAGGGAGGAATTTGACGCCTACGCGGAAAAATTTGCAAGGGAACCTCTTGGACTGACGAACTGCCCCATGTACCGTTTTGCTGTGTTTGAGGCGGAAGGCCAAAGCGGCATTTTGATCCTGTTGAGCCATCTGATCGCGGACGCCTGGACATGTGGCCTGTTGCTGCAGCAGATAGAGAGGGCGTACCATCAGCTGCAGGAAGGCGCGGAGGTTTCCCTGCAGGCGGGTGATTACCGGGATTACATACAGCGGGAGACGGACTATCTGCATTCCGGGCGTTATGAAAAGGACAGGGAGTATTGGGAAAAGAAATATGAGAACCGTCCTGAAGAAAGCCCGGTCAGGCCCGGGACGGCGCCTGCCGGATCCATTACGGCACGTCGGATCACGCGGATCCTGTCTGCTGCACTGGAACAGGAGATAAAGGCATACTGTCTGGAAAATGCGGTCACGCAGGCTGTTTTGTTTGAAACGGCGCTGTTCGTGTACCTGGCAGGGATTCACCCGGGAAACAGGACGGTCACCATCGGTCTGCCGGTGCTGAACCGCAGCAGCAGGGAAGAAAAGGGTATTGCGGGAATGTTTGTCACGACAATGCCCTTTACGGTGGATGTGTCCGGGGAAATGACGGTAACGGAACTGGCGGGGCGGATTACCATGGGACATATGGAACTGTACCGGCATCAAAAATATCCCTATGCCAGGATTTTAAAATATCTCCGGGAAAAGCAGAATTTTACCGGAAACCTGTATGATGTCATGCTCAGCTGCCAGAACGCCGAAAGCGGCGCGGATGCTGATACGTTGTGGTATGGCAACGGTTACAGTGAGGTGCCGCTTGTGATCCATATTGATAACCGGGATGGAAAGGAATGCCATACCGTCAACGTGGATTATCAGACGGGCGTGTTTTCGGATGAGGCGGAAGTAGTTTCTCTCATAGACCGGCTGGAATATATTTTAGGGCAGATCGTGACGGATCCTGCGAGGCCGGTAAAGCAGATCGGGATTATTCCTCCGGCGGAGTGGCGGAAGCTGATCGATACCTTTAACGACACGCATATGGAGTACTCTAGGGGGGAGTGCGTCCATGAACTGTTTTCCCGGCAGGCGGCCCGGACACCGGATAAGACAGCGCTGGTGTTTGAAAATCAGGAGTTCACTTACCGCCAGCTGGATGGGATGTCCAACTCGCTGGCTCATTTTCTGCGGGAAAAGGGGGTTGGACAAAACGAGGTAGTGCCTATCCTGGCCAAAAGAAGCTGGCATGTGATCGTGGCCATGCTGGGGATTCTGAAAGCAGGCGGGGCATATATACCTGTGGATCCAGCTTATCCGCAGGAACGTATTGCGGAGATGATAGAGACAGCTCAAAGTAAACTCGTTCTTTTTTACGGGGTGGATGAGACGGAGAAAAAATGCCAGGTGGAGTCCGTCAATTTGGGGAATTTTGACTTTGAAAATGACCAAACGGAAGTGGGCAATATCAACCAGTCGGAGGATACCTGTTATGTGATCTTCACTTCCGGGTCTACGGGGAAGCCGAAAGGGGCGGATATTTCACACAGGAACCTTGCCAATTTTACAGAGGATAACGAGAAGAATCTTTACCAGCACTACGCTTTGGAAAACGGAAAGGTCATGCTGGCCTGTACGGTGTTTTCCTTTGATATTTCTGTTTTTGAGATCTTTCTGTCGCTGTTGCACGGCCTCTGCGTGGTGCTGGCGGGAGAGGATGAACTAAATTCCCCGGAACGGATTGCAGGGCTTATCAATGAAAACGCTGTGGATGTGATACACTGTACGCCTACGAAAATCCGGATGTTTTTGGGCAGCAGTGCTTTCCGAAAGGCAGTCCGGGGAGTAAAGGTATTGATGATCGGGGCGGAGGAACTGACCAGCGAGACTTATCACAAGATATCCGGCTGTACGGATGCGGCGGTCTTTAACGGCTACGGCCCCACGGAGACAACAGTGGGCGTGGCTTTTAAGAGAATTACGGGAGATGATATTACCATTGGAAAACCCATTGCCAACACGCAGATATATATCCTGAGCCAGACCGGTGCACCCTGCCCCATCGGTGTTCCCGGGGAACTCTGCATCGCCGGGGAGGGCGTGGGAAAAGGCTATTTAAACCGCCCGGAGCTGACAGCGGAAAAGTTTGTGCCTAATCCCTTTGCCAATGAGGAAAACGGCCACGGCAGGGTGATGTACCGCACGGGAGACCTGGCCCGCTTCCGGGAGGACGGGGAGATCGAATATTTAGGCCGGATTGACACCCAGGTGAAGATCCGGGGGCTGCGCATTGAGTTAGGGGAGATTGAGAGCGTTATGAGCGGCTTCTCCGGAATCGGCCTTGCCGCCGCAGCTGCCGGAAAGGACAGCCGGGGCAGGCAGTACCTGACTGGGTACTATACCTCGGAAGAAGAGATAGACGAAAAGGAACTGCGCCGTTTCTTAGAGCGGAAGCTGCCCGCCTACATGGTCCCCCATTATTTCCTGCATCTGGCTGAAATGCCTATGACGCCCAGCGGAAAGACCGATCGCAAAAATCTGCCGGAGCCTGTCTTTACGGAGAAAGAAGAGGAATATGCTGCGCCGGAAACCGATACGGAGAAAAAGCTTTCGGAAATCTGGGCGGAGATCCTTTCCGCGGACCGGGTGGGCCGGAACTGGGATTTTATGGAGTGCGGGGGAGACAGCCTGGGGGCAATCCAGATGCTGGCTCGGATTGAGGAATGTTTTGATAAGCAGGTTGAGATCAGCGACATCATGAAAACCCGGGTGCTGTGGAAGCTGGCATCCCGTATTGAGGAAGCGCCGGAAAGGCAGGACAGGATTCTGGCGCAAAATATCAGGAAATATCCTCTGACACCCCAGCAGAAGGCAATTTATATCGCTTATAAGAAAGAGCCGGATTCGCTGGTCTATAACATGCCTTTGTTTCTTCCTTTGCCGGAGGATGCGGATGTGGAAACGCTGGAAGGGCGGGTCTTGGGCTGCCTGAAGCGGCATCCTGCTCTGAGGACGGCGGTGCTGGAGGAAGAAGGGGAGATCTTCGGGATCGTCCGGGAGGATGTTCCGCTGGTTTTCGAGACTTACGAGCGGCGGGAGGATTTTGTCCGGCCGTTTCGTCTGGAGGAAGCGCCTTTGATGCGGGTCGGCATCCGGTCCGGCGAAATGGCGCTGGATCTGCACCATATCGCATGTGACGGGGAGTCCCTGCAGCTGATCTTACAGGAAATCCTGACAGGGCAGCAGGATTTAGAGACGGTAAGCTATGGGGATTATGCGGCCTATTTTTACAGGAAACAAAAAAGCGGGGGCTTTGGGGGAGCGGAGGCGTATTACAGGGAGCTGTTCCCGGAGCAGCCGGAGCCGGTTTCCCTTCCCCGTACCGGGAAGCCCGGGAAGGGAGGGGCAGTGTTTTCCTGGGAATTGGCGCCGGAGACCGTGGGAAAAGTGCATGACATTACGAAAACGTATGAAGCCACGGAAACCTGTGCGTACCTTTCCGCCTATGGGCTTCTTCTGGCCGGATTTTCCGGGCGGCAGGATCCGGTTTTCAGCGTGATCCTGTCCAACCGTATGCACACAGAGACCCGGCACACGGTAGGGATGTTCGTGAACACGCTGCCGATGGCGCTGCGTCTTTCGGGAGAAGTTACGGTAACAGAATACATGGAGCAGACCCGGCAAAGACTGGACTCTGCGCTCCGGTATCAGGAACTGCCCTTTTTAGATGCCTGCGGGGCCGCCAGCATCGGGGATAAAAGCGTATTTGCAGCGGCTTTTGTCTATCAGCCGGGCGAGAAACGGATGCGGGAGGCGAAATGGGAATCCGTCCATACCAACACCAGCAAGATGGACCTGACTTTCCAGGTGATCCCCGGGGCGGACGGGAGCTGCCGGATAGAGGTAGAGTATGACAGGGAGCTGTATGACGGTACTTTGATGGAGCGGCTGGCAAAAGGGTATGAGGAAATCCTACGTCAGATTGCGGACGGAGGAAAACAGAGCCGGATTTCCGATATCAGAGTGATGGGGGGAGAGGAATACCGGAGAATTATACTGGACTTTAACCGGACGGCAGTGCCGTACCAACGGGAAAAAGGTCTCCCGAAGGAGAAATACCTCTCAAAGGGAAAGTATTTCCCAAAGGAGAAGAGTCTTCCTTGGGAGAAGTGCATCCACGAACTGTTCTCTGAACAGGCGGCCCGGACGCCGGACAAGATAGCGTTAATCAGCGGCGGGGAGTCTTTTACTTACAGGCAGCTGGATGAAATGTCCAACTCGCTGGCTCATTTTTTACGGGAAAAGGGGGTGGCTCCGGGAGAGATTGTGCCCTTGATCGCAAGGCGCAGTTACCATGCGGTTGCAGCTATGCTGGGAATCCTGAAAGCGGGCGGAGCCTACATGCCTGTGGATCCGGATTACCCAAAAGAGCGGATCGCCTATATGCTCTCCGAGGCGGCCAGCCGGATCGGCGTGACTTACGGCTATCAGGGTTCGGTACCCATAGAGACGGTGGCGCTGGAAGACTTTGACTTTTCCGGTGACAGGACTCCCCTGCCAAACGTAAATTCCCCGGAGGATACTTGTTATGTGATTTTTACCTCCGGGTCTATGGGGAAGCCGAAAGGGGCGGATATTTCACACAGGAACCTTGCCAATTTTACAGAGGATAACGAGAAGAATCTTTACCAGCACTACGCTTTGGAAAACGGAAAGGTCATGCTGGCCTGTACGGTGTTTTCCTTTGATATTTCTGTTTTTGAGATCTTTCTGTCGCTGTTGCACGGCCTCTGCGTGGTGCTGGCGGGAGAGGATGAACTAAATTCCCCGGAACGGATTGCAGGGCTTATCAATGAAAACGCTGTGGATGTGATACACTGTACGCCTACGAAAATCCGGATGTTTTTGGGCAGCAGTGCTTTCCGAAAGGCAGTCCGGGGAGTAAAGGTATTGATGATCGGGGCGGAGGAACTGACCAGCGAGACTTATCACAAGATATCCGGCTGTACGGATGCGGCGGTCTTTAACGGCTACGGCCCCACGGAGACAACAGTGGGCGTGGCTTTTAAGAGAATTACGGGAGATGATATTACCATCGGAAAACCCATCGCCAACACGCAGATCTACATCCTGAGCCAGACCGGCGCACCCTGCCCTGTCGGCGTTCCCGGGGAACTCTGCATCGCTGGGGCAGGTGTGGGAAAAGGTTACTTAAACCGTCCGGAGCTTACGGCGGAAAAGTTTATGCCAAATCCCTTTGCCAATGAAGAAAACGGCCACGGCAGGGTGATGTACCGAACGGGAGACCTGGCCCGCTTCCGGGAGGACGGGGAGATTGAATATTTAGGCCGGATGGACACCCAGGTGAAGATCCGGGGATTGCGCATTGAACTGGGGGAGATTGAGAGTGTTATGAGTGGTTTTCCCGGGATCGGCCTTGCCGCAGCCGCCGCAGGAAAGGACAGCCAGGGCAGGCAGTATCTGGCCGGGTATTATACCTCGGAAGAAGAGATAGACGAAAAGAAGCTGCAGAAGCATCTGGCCCAGAAGCTTCCCAGGTACATGATCCCCAACTGCCTGATGCGTCTGGAAACCATGCCCATGACATCCGGCGGCAAGACAGACCGGAAGAACCTTCCGGAGCCGGACTTTAAGGCGGGAGAGACGGAATATGAGGCGCCTGTGACGGAGACGGAAAAGGCGCTGGCCCGTATCTGGGAGAAAGTGTTGAACTTAGATCAGGCAGGGTGCAAGGATGACTTTTTTGACTGCGGCGGTGACAGCCTGACCGCCCTTGTCATGTTGTCGGAGATAGAAGCGAGATTCCACATCCATACGGAGATGAAGGAAATCTTCACCCATACGGTACTCAGGGATCTGGCAGTGTACCTGGACGGGCTGGATGCAAAGAGCTCCTGTATCCCGAAGCAAAACCGGGGCAGATATATGTTGACGCCTCAGCAGAAAGCGATCTATCTCGCCTGCAGCAAGAACCCGAAATCATTGGTCTATAACATGCCCCTGTTTGTGAAGCTTCCGGAAGGAACGGACACAGAGGCGTTACGGAAAAGAATCAGGGAAGTATATCTCCTGCATCCTGCCTTGCGGACAGCCATAAAAATGGAGGGAAAAGAAGCCTTTGGCGTTCAGGACGAAAACGCGGAGCTGGTCTTTGAAGAAGCGGATTGCATGGAAACTTTTGTGCGGCCCTTTGACCTGGGGAAGGCTCCGCTGTTCCGTGCGGCTTTCTTTAATGGGGGTATGGGGCTGGATGTCCATCACATCGTCTGCGACGGCGACTCCATGGAACTTCTGCTGGGGCAGATTTTCGGAGAGGAACTTTCGGAGGAATCTGTAAGCTACGGGGATTATGCGGACTTTTTCTGGCAGCGCCTGGAGAGTGGAGGTTTTTCGGAACATGCCGTTTACTTTAAAAGGCTGATCGATTCGGCTGTGGCGTCTCCTGCCTTACCGGAAATTTCCTCTTCTCGATCAGGGGGAAACCTGTTTACGGCAGCAGTGGATCACCATGTAACCAAAGCGGCGGAAAGGTATGCGGCGGATCATGGCCTGACGAAAACAGGGCTGTACTTTGGCGCGTTCGGGCTGCTGCTGGCAAAATACGCGAACCAGGAGGATTTTGTGACAAGCATCATCCTGTCCAACCGGGGGCATTTCGAGACATCCCGCACGGTGGGGATGTTTGTCAATACCATTCCTTACTGCTTCCATGTGGACTTACGGCTGACCTGGGGAGAGTATGCAGAGGCGCTGGGGGAACGGCTGACGGAACTTTACCAGTATCAGGAACTTCCTTTTCTGGAAATATGTGATGCAGTGGGGATTCGGGATAGAAGCGTTGTCAATACGGCTTTTGTCTATCAGCCGGGCGAGATGCGGATGGCAGGGCTGGACGTAATATCCTATGAGACCCATACCTGTAAGCTGGATCTGTCTTTTCAGGTGATTCCTCAGCCGGATGGCGGAAACAGGATCCTGATAGAGTACAACGGGGAAAAGTATGATGAAAAGTTGATCGGCGCCATGGCGGACAGTTACATCCAGATATTGAGACAGATTGGGCAGGAGAAGAGGCTGGGAAATATTTCCCTCTTAAACGAGGAGGAGTATGAAAAGGTGGTATTGCGGTTTAACGATACCAACTCTGGCTATCCAAGGGGAAAGGGCATTCCAAGGGAGAAATACCTCCCAAAGGAGAAATGCTTCCCAAAGGAAAAGTACCTCCCCAAGGGAAAGTATTACCCAAAGGAGAAGAACCTTCCTTGGGAGAAGTGCATCCACGAACTATTTTCTCAGCAGGCGGCCCGGACGCCTGACAAGACGGCGTTAATCGGCGGCGGGAAGTCTTTTACTTACAGGCAGCTGGATGAAATGTCCAACTCGCTGGCTCATTTTTTACGGGAAAAGGGGGTGGCTCCGGGAGAGATTGTGCCCTTGATCGCAAGGCGCAGTTACCATGCGGTTGCAGCTATGCTGGGAATCCTGAAGGCGGGCGGAGCCTACATGCCTGTGGATCCGGATTATCCGGCGGAGCGGATCGCCTATATGCTTTCCGAGGCGGCCAGCCGGATCGGCGTGACTTACGGCTATCAGGGCTCTGTACCCATAGAGACTGTGGCGCTGGAAGACTTTGACTTTTCCGGGAACAGGACTCCCCTGCCAAACGTAAATTCCCCGGAGGATACTTGTTATGTGATCTTTACCTCCGGGTCTACGGGGAAGCCGAAAGGGGCTCTTTTAAAACATTCCGGCCTGGTGAACCTGTGCTGTGATTCCCAGGTGTTTTATGACGCGGTGTACAGCAAGTGTGACTGTGTGCTTGCCATCGGGGCTTTTACCTTTGATATCTCCATATCCGAAATGTTCCCTATGCTGGTTCACGGCGGGAAGATTGTTCTGGCGGATGAACAGGATATGAGCCGTGGGGAATCTCTGGCGGCGCTTATGACACAGAATCAGGTGGATCTGTTCTGCGCGACGCCCACAAGGCTTCGGTATTATCTGGAACAGGAGGAATTTCAAAACGCTGTAGCCGGGGTGAAGGTGATCCTGTCTGCGGGAGAAGCTTTTCCGCCGGAATTATACGACAAGGTGCGCGGCTGTACCGACGGGGAGATTTACAACGGCTATGGCCCTACAGAAACTACAGTGGGGGCAACTTTCGCAAAAGTGAAGGAACCGGGAGGGATAACGGTCGGCAGGCCTATGTCAAACGTACAGATATACATCCTGAGCCAGACCGGAGCCCCCTGCCCTGTGGGCGTTCCCGGGGAACTCTGCATCGCCGGGGCTGGCGTGGGAAAAGGCTATTTAAACCGCCCGGAGCTTACGGCGGAAAAGTTTGTGCCAAATCCCTTTGCCAATGAAGAAAACGGCCACGGCAGGATCATGTATCGAACAGGAGACCTGGCCCGCTTCCGGGAGGACGGGGAGATCGAATATTTAGGCCGGATGGACACCCAGGTGAAGATCCGGGGGCTGCGCATTGAGTTAGGGGAGATCGAGAGCATGATGAGCGGTTTCCCAGGGATCGGCCTTGCCGCAGCCGCTGCCAAAAAAGACAGCCAGGGCAGGCAGTACCTGGCCGGGTATTATACCTCGGAAAATCCTATAGACGAAAAGGAGCTGCGGGAGCATCTGGCCCAGAAGCTTCCCAGGTATATGATCCCCAACTGTCTGATGCGTCTGGAAACCATGCCCATGACATCCGGCGGCAAGACAGACCGGAAGAACCTTCCTGAGCCGGACTTTAAGGCGGGAGAGACGGAATATGAGGAGCCTGTGACGGAGACGGAACGTGTGATCTGCGAAGCCATGAGCGGCATTTTGGAGGGCAGAAGGACAGGGAGAAACGATGATTTCTTTGAGATAGGCGGTGACAGCCTTCTGGCCATGATGCTGGCAACGGTGTTGTCGGACAGGGGCGTGGCAGTCTCCATGCAGGATATTTACGAACATCCCACCCCGGCGCGGCTTGGACGGATGGCTGACCAAAAGCAGACCCGTCATGTGGAATACAGCGGTGCAGAATTTAGCAAGTACGAGGAACTTTTAAAGAGTAACAAACAGAGTGCTTCCGGCTCCTTCCTGATGAAACGCCGCACTTATGGAAATGTGCTGCTCACGGGAGCTACCGGCTTTCTGGGGGCGCATCTTTTGGAGGGACTGCTCAGGCGGGGAAGCGGCAGGGTGTACTGCCTTGTCAGGGATGCCTCTAAGCTGAAAAAAACGCTGGCATATTATTTTGGCCAGGAGTTTGCCGGAAAAATTGGCGGGGAGATCCTTCCTGTGGAAGGGGATGTGACGGATGCGGACAGTCTGCACACGCTTCCCCAGGATGTGGAGACCGTGATCCATGCCGCTGCCCTCGTGAAGCATTATGGGGAATATGCAGAATTTGAGCGGGTAAATGTCATCGGAACGAAGAACATGCTTGCCTATACGGCTAAGACCGGCAGCCGGTTTATCCTGATTTCCACTACCAGCGTGGGAGGGGCGGCGCTGACGGAAAGCGGGAACAAAGCGGTACGTTTTACGGAGCAGGATTTCTATATCGGGCAGAATCTGGACAATGTCTATGTGCAGAGTAAATTTGAGGCGGAGAGGCTGGTGCTGGATGCTGTGGCTGCAGGGGAAAAGTGCAGGATCTTCCGGGTGGGGAATCTCACAAACCGGTATCGGGACGGCATGTTCCAGCCTAATTTCCGGGACAACGCTTTTCTGCGCAGGATCCGGACTTTTCTGGATAATGGAATGATCCCGGATGTGCTGGCGGAGGAATTGGTGGAACTGACGCCGGTGGATCTGGCGGCGGAGGCGATCCTTGCATTGGAGGAGTCCGCAGGCGATGAGCAGACAGTGTTCCATATCGCCAACCTGCGGAAAGCGGTGACATACAGACAGCTTGCCGGACTGCTTGGAGAGGCAGGGGTGCGGGTATCGCTGGAGGATACGGAAGGATTTTTGCGGAAGCTGAAAGCGGATCTGAACCGGGAAAACAGCTCTGTGATCAACGAGAGGAACGAGATGGAGGCCATGAGCGGCAGAGTCCGGGTGCAGGCGGATACAGCTTTTACGGATGCCATGCTTTCCCAAGCGGGCTTTTGCTGGGCGGACATTTCGGTGGAATATTTGAGAAAATATGTGGAGTTTATCAGGCGGCAGGAAAGGGATGGAAAAGAAGAGAAGAAAAACCAGGATGCGTGAAAAAAATTTGCAAGAAAAGATGAGCAAATAAGAGAAGAAAACAGCAGAAAGGAAGAAAGCAGTGAAAAATAAAGATTATCCACTGTACGAAGTAAAGAATGTCACCACGTTAAAGGAGCTGATCGATTTCAGGGCAGCGGAGTCTCCTGAAAAGACAGCGTTTGCATGGACGGAGTCCGGAGAAAAGAAAGAAAAGACTTACGGGGAATTGAAACAGGAAACGGATGCGCTGGGAGTTTCTCTGGGAAGAAGGGGGATGCGGAGGACGAAAGCCGCCATTCTGGGCGAAAATTCCTATGAATGGATCCTTTCGTTTTTCACCGTGGTGTGCAGCGGAAACACGGCGGTGCCGATGGATAAGGAGCTTTCTTTGGAAGCGGTCATCCGTCTTTTGCAGGGCAGCGGCTGTACCCATCTGATCTATTCGGATACCTACCGGGATGTGGCGGAGGCGGTGTGCGAAAAGGTTTCGCTCTGTGCGGTCAGTATGGTGGAGTTGGAGGCTTTGGTCAGGGAAGGGAAAGCGGTGCAGGACGGGCGATCTTCCGGGAAGGGTTCATCGGCGGAGGGCAAAGTAGAAAATGACAGAGCCGATTGCGGGGATGAAATTTTGGTTTTGCCGGATACGCTGGCAGCGATTATCTATACCTCCGGAACTACGGGAAGCAGCAAGGGTGTCATGCTCAGCCACGGGAATCTTGCAAGGGATGCCTGTTCGGCCTGCCGAAATTATCAGTTGTCCGGCGACACGGTACTCCTTCTGCCGCTGCATCATTCTTTTGGATTAGTGGCGGGCGTGTTTATGACGATGATATACGGCTACACGGTGTACATCAACAGAAGCCTGAAGCGTCTTTCCAGGGATCTGACCGTTGCAAAACCCCAGAACTTGTTTTTAGTACCTTTGTTTGTGGAATCTTTGTATCAGCAGGTCTGGAACGCGGCAGAGCAGAAAGGGAAGGCGGGGAGTCTGCGGTTTCTGCTCCGGGTGAGCCGTCTGCTGTTAAAGTGTGGCATTGACCTGAGAGCAAAGCTGTTTCGGTTTGTGCGGGAGGCTTTCGGAGGGAATCTGGATACCATCGTCAGCGGCGGAGCTCCTTTGAACCAAAAGTATCTGCAGGGTTTCCGGGATCTGGGAATCAATCTGCTGAACGGATACGGGATTACGGAATGTTCCCCTGTGGTCTCGGTGAATCGGAATACATTTTACAAAGACGGCAGCGTAGGGCAGGTGCTGGACGCCTGCAGGGTCAGCATCCATGAGCCGGATGAAAAGGGTGTGGGAGAAGTCTGTGTGCAGGGCGATATTGTGATGCAGGGGTATTATGGCAGGGAGGAAGAGACAAAGGAAATCCTGAAAGACGGCTGGCTCCACACTGGCGACCTGGGGTATGTGGATCCGGATGGTTTTCTGTTCCTGACAGGCCGGAAGAAAAACCTGATCATCTTAAGCAACGGGGAGAACGTGGCGGCGGAGGAATTGGAGAGCTTATTTGCGGAAGTGCCGTTAGTAAAGGAAGTCATAGTTTACGAAAAGGAGCATCGAATCGTGGCAGAAGTCTATCCGGACGAGGAATATGCCAAACAGCATGGAGTGGTTTCCGTTCAAGGAGAATTAGACCGTACCTTGGCCGGAATTAATCGGACGCTGCCCGGGTTTAAGCGGATCGCTTCCGTGATCGTCCGCAGCACGGAGTTTGAGAAGACCACGACGAAGAAGATCAAAAGAGACCGTGTGGGGCGGGGGCAGGAGAGTTTATAAGATAAAGAAGATATTATGGAAGCTGTACAAAATATGGTAAAAAAGCAGGAGAAAATAAAAATGTTTGAGAAAGTATGTGCTATTTTAGCGGAGTTTACTCAGCTGCCCATATCGGAAATGACGATGGATAGTCAACTGTTAAGTGATTTGGACATGAACTCGTTGGATACTGTGGATGCGGTGGTGCGGTTTGAAGAAGAATTTCAAACTGAGGTTCCAGACCGGGTGATTTTGGAACTGAGAACGATTGGGGATATTGTGAGGTATCTGGAGGACGATGGGGATAATGTTAAATGAATATGACAGCCTTAGAAGTGAATTGGTGTCAATGGAGGCAACACAAAGAAGTATTTGGATTTACATGTATGTTTTATTTGTGTCTATTTTTATTTTGGGACTTGAGTTTTCTTCTAATTTGTTTCTCGTTACATATATTGTGCTTATACCTTTTCAAGTGGTCATTAACAGATATAGGTTAAGTATTAGGAAATTGTCTATATATATTAAGATATTTTATGAAGAAGACATCTCAGAGTTTAACTGGGAAACATTTCAAGTTTATCCGGAATATTTAGAATATCATAGAAAAATAAGTAGTACGATTTTCGGAAAAATACGGGATACAGCAGTTGTTCAGTTGGGGATTTTGTCCACTTTATCATATATTGCGAGTGTATTAAGTGCCAGGTTTTGTAATCATACATTTATCTTGTATGCAGAAGATGTTTTTTTTATGGTCCTTTGTATTATCTTGGTAATCATAATATGGGTCATCAATAGAGAATACAAGAAAAATAATGATGAAGAACTAGAGAAAGTGACACGGAACTATAAAAAAAGTTTGCATTTTCCTAAGTGATATAAATATTAGCATTTAGTAGGTGTTTTATTGTATTGTGGCTATCCTTTTAAATTAAAAAAGAAAGCATGTACATATCATAAAAATGAAATGGCAGACAGGCATTGTAAAATAACATAGATATTGTATCATTATGAGGAAAATGGGGTTGTTGTAAAATAACTAAATTGGTGAGAGTATATAATCATTTCATTTTTTTAGGTCGTCATATCTTTTCGGATCACTATGGTTCTTCTTCATAATCTTCAGATATTCAAATACATCTTTCCTTGCCGTATCATCCAGTACATAAAAATCAGCGATCAGTTGATCTACAGTCGGCAGCTCGGTGTAGTCAAAATTCCTGATGATCTTTAAGGTGCGATCGGAGAAGTAAGCCTTCTTTTCCATATTGATTATCAGCCGCTCTTTATCGGAGGGCAGCTTTGGCAGTGTTTCCATGTCCTCATAGGGATTGTCCTTGCAGATGGAATTGATAGGAATGTCGAGAATATTGGAAATACGCAGCGCTGTATCAAAGCGGATGGCGGCGTCACGCTGGATAATAGAGTAAAGCGTGGTCGGCGCAATTCCTGTCTTTCTTGCCAGTTCTTTCACGGTCATGCCCTTTTCGTCTAATAGATTTTTCAAATTTTTTCCATATCCCATTTCAATACTGTCCTTTCCAGTTTTGTCCAGTATAACATAGTCATCAAAAATACGCAAGGCGTAAAATTTGTATAAAAACGATAAAAATAGTACTGACAATGTGAACGAAGAATATTATTATGAGAATACAAATACGAAATGCGTACAGCAAGCACTGCCTGTGTCCGTACACAGGCATAAAAATCAAAGATTTTTATATATAGGGGAAGTGTCCCCTAACCCCTAAATCAGCTTCACGCAATTCGTATAGAGTCTGGAAGAAAGGAGGGCAGCCGTATGGAGAAAAACCGTTCAAGAAAGCACAAATTTACTCTGTATCTCAGCGATGATGAAGACCGCATTCTGAATGCAAAATATAAGATGTCAAACATGCGCAGTAAATCCACATTTTTACGCCATATGATCGTTTATGGAGCGGTGTATGATGTTGATTATGCCTATCTTCGGGAATATAACTATCTGCTTGGAAAGATCGGCGGGAACTTGAACCAGATTGCAAAACGGATCAACGAAACGAGAAGTATTTATCAGACAGATATGGATGCGATAAAAGCAGAGATGGACAGGCTCTGGAAAGTGCAGATTGCCATGCTGAAAAAGCAGCCGGTTATAGAACAGTAAATGTAGTCTGTAAATTAAAATTCTGTCATTTGAGAATTGGCAGATGTGACATGAAAAAATGCTACCGGCGGCAGCGGGCGGATCATGCCTTGAAGACACCGGAATCTTACAGCGAGAGTGCAGGAGGGAGATCATTATGTGGAACAGAAGAAAGATACAAACTTGCCTTCCCGCGCGGAAGCGGCGGACAGGGATGCTGCTCTGCAGAAGTTTGCCGATTTTTTGTCGGAGATGATAGCAAGACATATATGTGAATTGGATATAGATTCTTTCTCATTACCGGATGGGAGATAAGAATTTTCTTGTATATTGTATGGGTGAGAAGTATAATAAACATGTTATATATGTCCAAACTATATGGGGAAGAAAAAAACGTGCTAAGCGGGAAGAATCACATAAAAGCAGTGCAGATGAGGAGAACGTGATGGATAGAAATGAATTAGTATTTTCACTAAGCCCGGATTTTATGGAAGATATTTCCAAAATTTTGGAAGAGGCTCGCAGAAATGCCAAAACAGCCGTCAATCTTTCCATGGTTTATGCGTATTACGAGATTGGGAGGAAGATCATTGAGGAAGAGCAGAACGGAGAAAACCGCGCTGCCTATGGCAAGCAGATCCTGAAGGAACTCTCTAAATATCTTACCCAAAAACACGGCAAAGGTTATTCGGCGGAAAATCTGAAATTGATGCGGCGTTTTTATGCGGTTTATTCGCAGGATCAAATTGGGGAAACAGTGTTTACCCAATTTAAAGATCTGCCGGCGGTCGGAACCGGAAGAAAATTTTTTTTGAGTTGGTCGCACTATTTGAAACTGATGCGGATCGATAATGTAGAGGAAAGGCATTTTTATGAGATCGAATCTGTTAAAAATAACTGGAGCCTTAATGAACTGAAACGGCAATATAACAGTGCGCTCTATGAGAGACTGGCGTTGAGTACAGACAAAGAAAAGGTTTACCGGCTTTCTTTGGAAGGGCAGAAGGTTGAGAATCCAAAGGATGCGGTGAAAGATCCTTTTGTTCTTGAATTTTTGGGATTGCAGGAACTTCCGGCGTATTCTGAAAGCGAATTGGAAAGCCGTATTATCGATCATCTGCAGCAGTTCCTCTTAGAGTTGGGAACCGGTTTTGCCTTTATTGGACGACAGGTGCGCTTTACCTTTGATGAGGAGCATTTTATGGTCGATCTGGTATTTTATAATCGTTTGTTGCGTTGTTTTGTGTTGTTTGATCTAAAGATCGGAGAACTGAAACATCAGGATATCGGTCAAATGCAGATGTATGTCCATTATTATGACCGAAAGGTAAAACTCCCCGATGAAAATCCGACGATAGGAATTTTACTGTGCAAAGAAAAGAACAATGCGGTTGTTGAAATGACTTTGCCGGAAGATAACGCACAGATTTTTGCCAGCAAGTATGAAACGGTTCTGCCAAGTAAAGAGGCGCTGCAGGAATTGTTGAGAGAACATCTTTCTGACGAGGACGAAGGAAAGGATGTGTCTGAAATTTAATTTGCAATAGAAAAGTGCAACACCCGTTGCACAATTGGAGAGGGCAGGATGCGTAAAGAAAAAGTCAAAGTCTATACTTACACGCGGGTATCCACCGCCATGCAGATCGATGGCTATTCACTGGATGCCCAGAAAGCCAGAATGAAAGCCTTTGCCGAATATAACGATTATGAGATTGCCGGTGAGTATGAAGATGCAGGAAAGTCCGGAAAATCTATTGAGGGCAGAGCAGAGTTTGCCCGTATGATGGAAGATATCAAGTCGGGAAAGGATGGAGTATCCTTTGTCCTTGTGTTCAAATTGTCTCGTTTCGGAAGGAACGCGGCGGACGTGCTTTCGACTTTGCAGACGATGCAGGACTATGGCGTCAACCTGATCTGCGTAGAGGATGGGATCGATTCTTCCAAGGATGCCGGGAAGCTGATGATTTCTGTTTTATCTGCTGTTGCGGAGATCGAACGTGAAAATATCCGCGTCCAGACGATGGAGGGGCGCATCCAGAAAGCGCGTGAGGGAAAGTGGAACGGCGGCTTTGCGCCTTACGGTTATCAACTTATAGACGGGAAATTACAGATCAATGAGGAGGAAGCGGAAGCGATCCGGGTAATCTATGAGCAGTATACGGCAACGGACATGGGCGCTAACGGGATCGCAAAATATCTGGAGAACCATGGAATCCATAAGATACAGAGACAGAACGGAAAAAATCCGCTGTTTGACGCCCATCTTATCCGGCTGATACTCAAAAATCCGGTGTACTGCGGCAAGATCGCTTACGGCAGGAGAAAGACCGAGAAAGTCCACGGCACCAGAAACGAGTACCGCCTTGTAGAGCAGGATAATTACATACTGGTGGATGGATTGCATGAGCCAATCGTATCAGAAAAAGTATGGCAGGCCGCGCAGGTGAAGCTGATCGCCCAGGCGAAGAAATATGAGCATGTAAACCGAGGCAGGGATGAGCGTACCCATCTGCTTTCCGGTATTGTAAAATGTCCCGTCTGCGGCGCAGGCATGTATGGCAACAAGAGCATTAAGCGTAAGAAAGACGGAACGAAATACAAAGATTTTTATTATTATGGCTGCAAGCACCGTACCATGACACGCGGACACAAGTGTGACTATAAGCGGCAGATCAGAGAAGAACTTCTGGACGATGCGGTGGCAGAGGTTATCGTAAAACTGGTGAGCAATCCCCAATTTGCGGATGTGATGCAGCAGAAGATCAATAGAAAAGTAGATACATCTGCTATAGAGCAGGAGATTGCCAACTATGAGAAGCAGCTCCGGCAGAGCTATTCCGTCAAGGCAAAGATCATGGAAGAAATAGATTCCCTTGATCCTGACGACAGACATTATATCCGGCGCAAGGCAGACCTCGATGACAGGCTTTATCGGATGTATGATAAGATAGAGGAAACGGAGAATCTGCTTATTGAGGCGAGAGCGAAAAAGACGGCAATCGAAGCGGAGAAGATCACCGGCGACAACATCTATAAGGTGCTGATCTATTTTGACAGGCTCTACAAAGTGATGAATGATATCGAGAAACGGCAGCTTATGGAGTCACTGGTTTCGGAGATACAGATTTTTGAGGACAGGCAGCCTAACGGTCAATGGCTGAAATCCATAAAATTCAGGCTTCCCATTATCGAGGAAGATATGGAAGTGGGTTTGGATGATGATGAGCATGTGGAGGTGGTGTGTCTTTTGGCCAGACTGGATGTCGAGTAACATAGGAAAGCGGAAGCGTGGGATGATTGAGCGGGAGCGTTATCATAAGCTGAAATCAGAGAAGGACAGGCAGTCCCATGTGTCCAGCGTCATTCTAAGCGTGCCGTCAGAGAAAGAGGTGGTGAAAAGGGCGACGCTGGGGTATTTTAAGAGGATGTAGGGGAAGTATCCTCTTTGCATATTGAAGATTGTTCTTGTCTCCGTTACAATATGGTTGGGACAAATGCCTGATGGAAAAGCGATGAAGCGTGGTACGGTTCAAAAAGGAGGCTGCTTATGGCAGAAAGTCAAAACATCGAATATAAAGAATCCTGGCGCGATGAATATCTGAAATGGGTATGCGGTTTTGCCAATGCGCAGGGTGGAACTATTTATATTGGCGTTGATGATAACGGCAAAGTGGTCGGAGTGAAAGATATAAAGAAGTTGATGGAGGATATTCCAAACAAGATTCAGTCAGGACTGGGTATTGTTGCCGATGTGAATAAACATACGAAAGATGGGAAGGACTATTTGGAA
>CANQNF010000048.1 GCA_947625125.1 uncultured Clostridia bacterium | reverse complement strand
TCATTCTACCAGAAGTGCGGGGACATGTCTATTTTTTGCACCTTTTTTCTTTTTGCGAAAGATATTGTACCTTATCGCAGAAAACTGCCGTTTTTCGACCTTTATTCCGACGGTTTTCGGTCGAGTACAGTTCACACCTGTTTCAGCGGTACGGCGTATCTCCCTTCACCTTACAACGGACATTTTTTCGCCGTTTTTTAAGTACCGAGAGAAAAAATCTGCTCCCGACACGAAATTTCGGGAGCAAGATTTTTATTGTATTGAGAATAGCAAGCACAGCCGGAGTTGCCACACACAGCGAAAATGTTTGTCACGGGTCATGCCGTGAAGAAGCATTTTAAGTTTTTGGGAAGTCCCAAGCCCTTTTGGCTTGAAGAAATGAGCCGGCGAGTGTTTAACCGATAAAGAACCTTTGATTTGTATTCGTAGAAACATCAAACATATGGATATTCTTTTCTAAATTGTAAATATTTATCTCAACAGTTAAGAAAACACTGCGCGACTGCCCCTTGACCTATTGACTTTTCAACGATTTTTGAGTATAATATAGGTGGGAAAGAAGCATCCGATTAAATTTGATGCTATCGAATTAACGTTGAAGGTAAGGAGTGATACCGATGAACAGCAAGAGTGATGTCATCGTAAAGCGTGGGGCGAAGGACAGTGTGTTTGTTCATCTGTTCCAGGACAAGAAATATGTCTTGCAGCTTTACAAAGCGCTCCACCCCGAAGACGTTGACGCGACCGAGGACATGATTGAGATCATCACCCTCGAAAATGTCCTTACGGACAACATCTACAACGACCTCGGCTTTATGATTGACAAGAGGCTGATCGTGCTTGTTGAGGCGCAGTCCACTTGGACGGCAAACATCATCCTCCGTGCGCTTATGTATTTAGCGCAGACTTATCACGACTACATTGCCAAGGAAGAATTGAATGTCTACGGCAGCAAAACTTTGGATTTGCCCGAGCCAGAGATGTATGTAATCTACACGGGAAACAAGAAAATCGAAAAAGAAGCGATCACACTGTCCGAAGAATTCTTCGGCGGAAGAAAGACCGACCTTGAGGTCACCGTTCACGTTCTCACGGACGGCAAAGAACACGATATCATTTATCAATATGTCGCGCTCACAAAAGTTCTTGACGATCAGGTCAAACTTCACGGAAGAACGAGAGAAGCGATTATTGAAACGATTCGGATTTGCAAGGACAGAGATTTGCTGAAACAGTATCTTACTGAGCACGAACAGGAGGTGCAGGATATTATGATTACACTGTTTGATAATGAGACTATTTTGAAAGGATATACGAGAGAGAAAGTTAATGCTGCGTTGAACGAGGGCATAAGCAAAGGTGAAAAGAAAAATAAGATTGAGATAGTTAAAAAAATGCTTCAAGAATCACTGCCAATTGACTTAATTGTTCGCGTCAGCGGTCTTTCTGACTCTGAGGTTAAAGCAATTAGGGCAAAAATGGTAAACTGAGAATAATACTATGATTACGCTGTTTGATAATGAGACTATTTTGAAAGGGTATACAAGAGAAAGAGAAAAAGCTGCGTTGATTGAGGGAATATCCAAAGGAGAGCAAAATAAAGCAATCGAAACTGCAAAAAATCTTCTTAAAGAAGGATTACCAGTAGAACTAATAGCACGTGCGCTCAACCTTTCAATTCGCGAAATTAATGCGATAAAAGCGAAAATGGCAAACTGAAAATTAAGAAAAAGTGTTTCAACCGACCTCTGAAAGCTGACATAAATTGTCCTTTCGGAGGTCGGTTATATTTGAGGAAAACGTGTTTTTTCACAGAACGCTAAATTGCAGATTTATGCGTTATATCGTTTCAATTCAATTCTTCGAAGAAAAACTAAGGCAGAGCGCCGCTCTGCCTTACACCATATATTGTAGCAGATTGTGAGGATTATTTCAAGATGTTGTGGGCGTATTTTTATACATCAACCGTAGGAAACAAGCTTCAAATAGTTGTTAAGCGTCGTGCCGCTGATCTCGTACACCGCCTGCGCGCCGCTGTCCTTGTCGAATATGTACTGCTGGACAGACGGGTTACTGTATCCCGCCGCGACGTAGACGTGCAGACGCACCTGCGAGCCGTTCGGGATATTGGAGTCCTTTGCGAGATCGACCGAACGCTCGGCATACTGCAAAATATCGCGGTATCCTGCGGTGTACCAGCTTTTCCACTCGCCGGCGAAGCTGACGTTCCCCTGTCCGTCGGTATGGCGTTCGCGGTATTCCATGACGATCTGCGCGACGAACGCGCCGTCGTTTTGAAGCTTCAAGTAACGTAAAGTGTTCATGTTTTGCCTCCTGTCAAATTAAAGTCAGCGCGTACTGATACAGGCTGTCGAATTCCTTGTCGAACAGCGGCGAGCCGGAATAAAGAATTTCCTTGCCGGATACGGAAACATAAGCATTCAGTCCGACTGCCGTCACGTTGTCGTCGAGTACCCACGCGCCGCCGGACGCGCCTGCACCCATTTTGCTCCCAAACATCGCCCAATGCCCGTATATCGGGACAACAAGTCCTTTCACAAACATCATCTGCGCACCGTCAAAGTAGGCGGTCGGGTAGCCTATCGAGGTGATCTGTTTGTCTCGAATTTGAGTGTCGGTGGTGTATCTGAGCGGCGTTGCGACCTTTGACGGCTTGTCAAGAATGGCAAGCGCATAGTCGTACTTTTCGTTCTTTGTCTGATACCAATTTTCGCGGAGCGCCACGGTCTTGAAGGTGAAATCCTCGGACGAGAGTTCCCCTGTGTAGTCGAGTTCAAAAACGTAATTCTCCGATACTGCCGGAATCCTTGTCCTGAATGCAGTGCGCCGCCGTCAAAAGCATATTGTTTTTCATAAAGATGTTGCCGCTTGCTACGAAATCTTTGCCGTTCATGGAATAGAACAGCTTGCCGCCCGTGGTGAACGGCATTTCGGCGAGATTCGCCTGTGCCGGGTCTGTCGGCGGCGGAGGTGGCGGAGGTGGCGGAGGTGGCGGAGCATTGTCCGCGCTCGGCATTCCCTTTGAAATAGGTGCTCCGCCTATAACGGGAATTGCCGACTTCTTGCGTTCCGGCGTCCAGTATTCTCGAATGTCATGGGGCGAATTGTCAATGTTGCCGAGCTGCATCGGCATAAACCGCCCGCCGTTTGGGTTGTTCATCTACCTTCCTTCTTCTTCACAGTAGCGTTAAAACGTAGTTATATAACTTGTCAAATTCAGCGTCGAATTTCGGTGAACCGATGTAAGCGACGCCTTTGGCGGTAGTGCCATTAAAAGAATTCAGTCCGACGACCGTTTCGCCGTCCTCCAGCACCCACGCGCCGCCCGAAGCGCCGTTTGACAGCTTGCCGCCGCGGATCATCCACGAATCGGGTCGCTCATCGACCGTACCGGTTATGTACATCATCTGTGCTCCGTCGAAAATGTCCGTGGGGTAGCCCGATGCGGTCACAGTTCTTCCGACAAGGTTTTCGATTTTATATTGCAACGACTTTTCAACCGTAGAATCGCGGTTTAGAATGGCGATGGCGTAGTCCCATTTGTTATCTTTCTCTGTGTACCAATTTTCCCTGAGCGCGACGGTTCGGAACGTGAAATCCTCTGTGGAAAGCTCGCCCGTGTAGCAACGCTCGAACACGAAGTTCTCGGCAAGGTGACCTGTGTTGTCGTCCTGCACACAATGCGCCGCCGTCAGAAGGAGGTTGTTTTTCATGAAAATATTTCCACTGGCGACGTAATCCACCCCATCAAGAGTGAAGAACAGCTTGCCGCCTGTTATAAAGGGCATTTTGCTCAAATCCGCCTGCTTGGGGTCGGTTGTGGGAACGGAGTTCACACCATCCAACAGTGGCGCGTCAGGTGCATCTGCCGCGTTTGCTCCCGTATCGGCTCTGTGCGCGGGAATCGCTGCCTTCTTGCGTTCCGGTGTCCAGTACGCGCGGACGTCCTGCGGCGATTTGTCGAGAATATTCCGTTGAAATGTGATGAAATCGCTGTCTGGTGTGGATAAAACCATTGTTAGCCCTCCTTTGGCGTAGATTATTTCAATAACTCTTTGTCGATGTTTAACCGCAGACGAGAGATTCTGCTTTACGGCAAAAATTTTTTTGACAGCTTGAAATTTTTCTTGACATTCTCGATTTTTGTGATATAGTAGGTGACTGTGAACGAACGTTCGTTCGCAGCATACTGCTTATGATAATCTCTCGCACAACTATACTAGGTTACATTTATCAACCACTCTGCCCCAGCATTCATTCCAATTTGCTTCGCTTCTGCATCATTCTTTCAAATGGAGGAAGTTTTCTATAAAGCATCGCTCCAAGAAATGAGAGTAAAAAAACTGCCATTGTAATCATGATAACAGACAACGTCTCTACTATCCAGTTTCCAATCAGTATATCGCCAAGAACTGTTGAAATAACATCCCACACTCCTGCATGAATAAGATATATCAGGAAAGTATATCCCGCAAGTTTGGAAAAGTCCTTTTTGATATCCATGACCGAAAATCCAGAAAAAACTAGGATAGAAGCTATGACCTCAATGGGCGCAAGCGGCGCGTACGAAAACGGATTCTTATAATACTGTATGTCAACAACCGGCAAGCCTTTCAATCCTCGAAGCCAGTTTATATATGCAAGTCCGGCATTGACTGCAAAACCAACTAAAATTAGCATGAATGCAGTTCTGTTGTTTTTCCTTTCTTTACCCCATTGCCGAAGCTTATAGCCCATCAGGAAATAGCTTAAGAAGCATAATTGCCAACCTATATCCCACTTCAGAATGTGCTCACTGGTTATGTAGCTCACACTTGCAAGGCCAAGAAATACTACGGTTATATTGCCGTATAGGTTTACCCCCCCCCGCGTAAATCTGCCGCGAGACGTATCACAAAGGGTACGGCAAGATACAATCCCAATAGAGTAAATAAATACCAAAGATGATAATATGGACTGCCCGCCACTATATTTTTGAAAACAGAGATCAGTCCCGGCAGGACATGATCGGTTCCGTGCATTTTGAGTATAAATACTCCTGCCATAAGCTTTGCAATGCTATAAATCACATAAAGCACACAGAAGATAACACTTGTAATGCCGATATTCTTAAACGATTTTTTGTAGAAATACTTGTAGTCAGCGTTGCGTTCGTCAGCAAGAACGAACGCGCCGGAGAGCATGAAAAAGCAAGGAACGGAAAAGCGCGCAAAGTGATGTAACAGCATTATCAGGAAATGGCAGTTTGTCGGCACTTTCATATCGTCGGTTTGCAAAAATACGTCTGAAACGTGAAGCATTATAACTGCAAAAGCAGAAAGTATTCTTAATAAGTCAAAGTTGGATTCACGGTTTTTTGCCATTCATTTTCTCTCCTAATTTAATAATCTTCCAATTTAATGCTTTGATAGGCAATACAATTTGTTTTGGCAAATACCTCGCCGCAAGATATTTGCACTTTTGCTTTACACCAGAAATATCAGACAGCCTCGTCCTTTCGCCCGCAAGTTTGTCCATATACGCAAACGATGATGTCGTTCTGAACATAGGTTTTTCAAGAAACTCCCTCAAGCACCTCTCAAGCCCTATTTCCGGCAATACAAATTCATACTCGCCTGTCGCTTGCAGGAATTTCGTGTTATCGAACCTCCGGTCGAACATCCTATCAAAGATTACCTGATACTTGTTCCCCATTGTTTCGTAAATCGGTTTCGGATCATCGATATACTTTATCCTTATTTCTTTTCCTGTCTCGTTCTTGAAAACTCTCTGATACACAGCCAGTACGTCGCCCCACTTAATTGCCTTATTTGTCGTGACGTGAAACGTCTCGCCTATCGCTTTCTTATTGCCGATCAGCTTTGAGATTCCCATCGCAACATCCGCGCCAAGGGTCATAGTTGTATACTTTTCCGCGATTGCTTTCGGAAAAACAGTGGTTTTGTCATGCATAGCACGGTATAGCCAGAGCTCCTTTTCGTATACGCCAAGCTGCAACCGCTGGTTGCTGTAGGTTATGTACGGACGGATTATCGTCCAGTTAGTTTTGCCGGATTCGCGGAGCAGGTTTTCTTGACGTGCCTTTGTGAGAGCGTACTCATCGGTTTTTAAATATTCGCTGTCGGTCGTCACATCCAAAAGCCGCGGAGAATCCTCAGTAATTGGTGTTTTAGAATCGGCATAGACACGGCTTGAACTCAGGAAAAGATACTGATTTGTCGCGTCAAGGAGAAAATCACGCCTTGATTTGAATTCTTCGGTATTATAAACCATAAAGTCAACAATCGCGTCATATTTCTCGACCAGAAGTGATTGCAGAAATGTAGTGTCATGAGCGTCGCCTTTGACGTAACGAACGTTATTAAATTCGGATTTTCTTTCCGAACGGCTTGTAACGGTGACATTCTCACCGCGTTCGTCCAAAATTTTTACCAAATCGACGCCCATCGCGCCGGTTCCGCCTAAAACGAGTATTTTCATGTCGGTTTCCTTTCTTTTCTATGAAAGAAAACCGACTGCGTTTATCCGTGAAGCGTAATCGTTCCGCTGCCTCCGGTCATATAGAACGTGTCTCCGACGATCATATCACCCATATCGCTGACCATAAACGTCGCAAGTGCGGCAATTTCGGAAGGCATAGCAAAGCGTCCGGCGGGGCAGGTAGCGTTGTAGATACTGTCGCCCTCATTCTTGCCGAGCATAGGAGTAGCGGTCGGACCGGGTGCAATGGCATTGACTACAATTCCATAAGGCAACAGTTTGTCCGCAGTGCCGAGGGTGAGACCTCTGACGGCCCACTTTGACATCTGATAGGGCGTCCAAGCAGGGCGAAGCGCCGAGGACGAGGTCACGTTCAGAATATGACCTTTGATTCGGTTTTCAATCATGTATTTAGCTGTCGCCTGAGACATGAAAAATGTGCCTTTTGCGTTGATGTCCATAATACTGTCATATTCCTGCTCGGACATATCCAAAAAGTCCGAATGACTGACAACTCCCGCGGAATTCACAAGAATATCTATTCTGTTTTCGGGGAACATCGCGGCGGCGGTTTTAACCTTCTCAGGCATAGATTCAACGTTTTTAACGTTAATGACTATGTATGAAAGGTTTACCCCCCCCCGCCGATTTTTTCGCAGCAAGAGCGAAGTTTTTCTTCGTTTGTTCCCGCGATGATCACTTTAGCACCGCTTTTAATGAAGCTTTCCGCCATAGCGAGACCTATCCCGCCGCTGCCGCCGGTGATGAGGGCGACTTTGTCCTTTAAAAGTTCCGGGGCGTTGATGGGGTTGGGAATGGGGATTTTCTTTTCTTCTTTGAGGAGCATTATCATTTTTCTGATAATTTTCTTTGCTGTCTTAAACATAACTTTTCCTTTCGTCAGCTCTTTTTGAGATTCAAAATATTTTTAATTACACTTATAATTCTCTTGTGAAATACAACCATTACAATGAGCATGATTCCGAGCAGGGAATATCTTATTATGATATAGTTGTAGCTTGCCATAAAAACAAAACCGAGCAGCAGAAACGCCGCCGTAATCCCGCCGTATATTCTCAAACTGTATGGCTGCTCATTGTTTAACTGCTCGCGGCAGATTTTACGCATAAAATACATATGAAACGCTGCATAAACCATATAGCAGACAAGCGTTGTATAACCTGCGGCATAGTATCCGAATATTCTGATAAAGATATAATTCAAAATAATATTCAAAACTGCTCCCGCGCTTGTAGCCGCCGCTATGAGTTTCGTCTTTTCGTAGTAAAATTCAAAGACTGCAAAGAATGTGTAGGAGAACATAAAATACACGCTCATTGCTACTGGCGGTATAACCCAAATGGCGTCATAGTATTCCGGTGGAGCAAAAATTCTTACTGCTTCGGGAGCAAGAGAAATTAGCAGCAAATTTACAGCAGCTATCCCAATAAAAGCAGGATACGCAACTTTTGATATATCCTTGATTTTCTTTTCGTTTATTCTTTTATACAACCATGGTTCTATTGTTTGAAGTAGTGCGGAATTAAACAGAGTCATTACCTGTGAAATTGAGTATGCCAAGCCGTAAATTCCTGCCGATGATTCGTTCACCATCTTACCGATCATTATCCTGTCAGCGCTATTCAGAACGGTCATGGAAAGATAATGAGGTATAAGCGGGATATTGAATTTCAGGGCGTGTTTCCAATAAAATGCCGAGAAAAACTTTTTGCCTCGAACCGCTTGCAAGATAAAAAGAACACTGCATGCCAATGCTTCTATAACAGCAAGCCCGAATATTCTTGCGGTTACTTTGTCCGTCGCTGATTTGACCAAAATGATTCCCAAAACAGGCTTTGCCAAGGACATCAAGAGCGTGACAATAACAAGACTGCGATATTTGAAATCCACCCTCTGGCTCATCGACCAGAAGCCAAAAATGTTTGCGGATAAGATCATCACAAACATACAGAGCATTTGGAATGTTGTCAGAGAAAAAACGCCGTTCCAAAAGGTGTGAGTCGTAAAATATATTACCGTCCAAACAAGAGTCAAAGTCAAGGACAATCCCTGCATCGAGGAGGTGAAAGCCTTTCGGTCATCACTGAATTTGACCACACCTCTTGAATACACTCCGGCGCATAAGTTCAATGATACAATGACTGTTAAAATGCCGAGCCAGGAATTGAAGATGTTGAATTGACCGTATTCGGTCGTGTTCAGCAAGCGCGTAAAAATGGGGGTCGTTATGAATGAGATTCCGCGCTGCATAAAGGCACAAATCAGAAACCAAAAGGAAGCTTTGACCTGAGCAGGGATTGAATTGTACTTACTTTTTATCTTCTCTAACATTGTTCTATCACTTGTTAAGGATTTTTTTGACAGCTTGCACACCCTTTTCGCCGAGAATATTTTTTGCAAGCTGCTTCGCCGTGCCTGCTGCCGAAACTTCAAGATTATTCATTATTTTAATCGCGTCGCTTTCGCATTGGTGATCAGTAAACACCTCGAACACCATCAGCTTGTCCGTCAGAGTAGGAGTAAGAAATCTTTCAACTGCTGCCAGATATTCTTCCTTATTTGATGCGCTTAGATATTCATAACCCAAGTCTTGCGCATAGTGCTTTACAAGTTCATGCGATTGAGCACCGTAATGTCCTGCAGCTGCCATATAAGCGTCCGCGTCATCGCCAAATCTTGCAGCAGGATGATTGTAATTGCGGAATTCCGTTCCGCGACCGTTATTGATCAACATGAGACGAATATTGTTTCCTGCGTGACGGTTTCCAAGGGCATTCATATCATAGAAGAAGCCTAAATCGCCGACCACTCCAAAGCATAGCCTGTCCTTATTTGCGAGCGACATTCCGACAAGTGCTGATACCCCGCCATCAATGCCGAAACCACCTGTATTGGAGTAACAAGTCACGCTTTCCGGCGTTTCAAAGAAATTCCATGAACGTAAAGTATTAAGTATCCCAAGATATAAAACAGAATTTGCAGGCAAGCGATGCGCAGTCTGATGAGCTATCCATGGATTTGAAAACGGTAACTCGGGAATTTTTGCCGCGATCCTTGCATGCTCTGCAACAAAGTCATCATAATATTCGCTATGGATCTCTTTAGTCGAGTTTAAAGAATTATAGGCCTCAAAGAATGCAATTTCTTCCATTTCAAAAACTCTTGTAAGTTTTCTGAAGGTGTCGCGAATTTCGCCATCTAGATTTACTCTCCAAACCTGATTTGGTTTGCAGGACATATATGCCCCCGAAACATTTCCAATATCAATCAACAAATCGGGTGAAAGATACGGGGATGAATATTGTGTCTGTTCTGAAATCAAATTTGCGAGAACACGGTATTTTCCGCGATAATTGCTTGTCTGGTCGCATAAAACTACGCCGTTAAATTTCCCGCAGAATTCGTCTACGGCTTTTGTCAACCGGTCTGACCACTTTCTGTGGTCTCCGACAAATATAGCTATCTTACCGTCGGGCAACTTTGGCAATTCATCGCCATAGCACACTCTTTTTATAACTCTTGCCCGAGGAAGCTCTTTTAATGTAAAGTCTTTGTTGTACGAAGTTTCAAGGTTGATATGAACAGGGCCTCCGCCGTGTCTGAAAAGTTCTGACAAAGCTCTGTTGATTTGAACATTCAGCGCCCATTTGTCCTCGTCGGTATGTACCAACGGCGCCTGAACGCTCAGATTTACCATATCATTTAGAACTGCCCTGCGGTCTATGACCTGTGCCATATTCTGACCAATTCTGCCGGGATGTTGAGTTGCGGTGATAGCAAGAACGGGCAATTTTCTGTAATAAGCCTCGGTCAGTCCTGGAATATAGTTGCGTGATGCAGTAGCACCTGTGCAGCTAAGCGCGACAGGCTCACCGCTTTCTGCTGCCAAGCCACAAGCTATATATGCAGCCGAGCGCTCATCTACTGAAGAATACAGCTCAAAATACGAATCCTGCTGAACGCTCGCAACAAAGTTTATGTTTGTCGTCCCCGGACTGGCAATTACCTTTCTTATGCCGTGCGATTTCATAAGTGAAACAAGTATCTGCACATTTACTTCTTTGGAATAATATGTATCCATTTCTTATCCTCGCAATCTTTTAATATTTTTTACGCCATACTTTCATGAAAACTTTTTTTATAAAGCTCCACTACATTTTGAAATATCTTATTATGTGCCTATGAGGCGAATTCAACTTTCCGCATGCTGCTGCAATAATTTGTCTGTTGAAGGTAGATATACAAATTGAGTCTTTTTTACACCCATAATTCAAACTCAATCATTTAACATTTTAACTAAGATGCTTTCAGATCTTTCTCTCAACAAATTCAGTTTTTCATCTACGCCGCAATATAAGTCTTGCTTAATTTGCACCGTATCCGCATCACTTGGGTCGACAAGCTGACTTTCCAGACCAAGTTCACTTAATATTGTGTATATACGTGAATTCATATTGGCGGCATCATTATCAGAATTCCTCCGCAGTACAAAGAAATTACGATGAAAATTAATTGAAAAAGCCGTGCAATGAAAAGAATCCGTTATTACAAGGGCAGCATTTTTCACCAAGTAAAGATATTGGTTCGGCGAAACATCCACTAACTCGTCTCCGGGCATATCGCGGTTAGCTCTCATTTCATCAAGCGTTGTTGAAAGAATTTTAAGCCTCAAATTCAAGCGTTCCGCAACGCGCTTTGCAAATTGGCGATGAGATGGATCGGTTCCAAGAGCTGCAAAAAGAATATATTCAGAACCTTCATTACTGCTGTTTTTATCATTGTTTCTGTATGAAACTTGATTTTGAAGAGAAATGGGCTCAGCTAATTTACTCCAGTCATCCGAAGTAAGCAACAACGTGGGATCCAAAACCGTTTCAACTTTCACATTGAGAAAAGACTCCAATAATTGCTTTCCTTCATTTTCGCGAACAGTTATATAATCAAAGTCCGGAAGCCATTTTATAAATAGTTTCTTTTCACGTTCAGTGAGATACGGCACGGAAATACTGGCAGCGTAGGCAAGCTTTTTTCTACCTTTCTTGGCAAACGGAAGAAAATGCGCTTTTGAACAAAAGTTGGGATTCCATACCTGATCACTTCCAACAAGCAAAATATCATAATAATCTGTAATTTTTGATTTATATAGCTTTTTTTCAGATATCGGTTGAGAAGTTTTAATGTATTTGTTACAGAATAATTCTCTTTTGTTTATTTTTCCTTTCCAAAGCCGATTGTATTCGCCCTCAATAATATCTGCACTTGTCTGAATAAAATGTAGGCGTTTATTTAAAGCATGAAAAAATTTTTGGGGGTGGCATAAAAGCCAAGAAAGTCGCCATAAAAAGGTCTGTTCCACTGGAATAAAGTCAACAACATACGCATTGCATTTGTGCTCATTTAGCTTTTTTTGCAACGAATATGCTTGGAGTGTTGCTCCATAATTAACATTTTTGTGGTAGAGTGTAAATACACCTATTTTTTTTGCTTGACTCATATTATATGTCTCTCCTTTATCTCAGCTTATATGCAACCATCTCGTCATAGATCACTTTGCTTCCAAAAAAGCTACTAATTCCTCCGGTGTCCCCAGCACATGCACTTTTTCGGTGTCCACAATGCTGATCGTCACCTTCATACCCTTTTCGATCATGTAATTATACAGCGGCGCAATATACTTCTCATTCTTTTCCATCTTACTGCCGTCGGCGTAATATTCCTCATACAGTCTTTTATACAGCTTTGCCGACTTGAAATAATACGCTCCGAGAGTACAGTTATCCGAAATGCGCTGTTTCTCCCTGACCTCGATAACGTTTCCGTTCTCATCAAGCTTTGCAAAACTCCAGTGGTCTCCGTCGGCATGAAAGCACGGGATATGCCCGTCGCCCGAGATATCCTCATACTTCATCTCGTTCGGCTCAACATATGTATCAATGTTGTAAACCATTATCTCCTCATCGGGATTGCAGTACGGAATTGCCAGCATGCAGGTGGTCGCCTGTCCGTCGGTCAGGTAGTCAATGCCTATTATTTCAATATTTGAAATGCCGTAGTTTGCCATATGCTCGCGGATAAACATTTCACTGTTATCTTCCTTGCGAACTACAAAAATATATTTAGAAACATTTTTGTTATATCCCACAAGGCTGTCCATCGACCAGTCGAAAAGCGTTTTGCCTTTTGCCTCAATCATATATTTCGGGCAGTTATATCCGGCTTTTCTGAATCGCGAACCGAGGCCCGCCATTGTTATGATTACTGTCATAATTATCCCCCTACTCGGATTTTTCTTTCGATTTATTGCAGATATCGTCAAGTTCGTCCACGGTGCAATTCAGAAATTCGTCAGGTCTGACAGTCCTGTCGTCAACATAAAAACCTTTATGCCCCGGCCAAGGCTTGCCGTATATTATCTCGTCATAAGGAATGTCCCACTTATCAAGCCATTCCAAGAGGATTTTTGCAGTGTTCTTATTTATAATCCCAATGTTGCCGTTATAGGAATTCATGTTCCGCGATGTAAACAACACTATCTTCGCGCCGTTTTCCTTATAATATCTGAGCTTGTCCACCATGTTCTTATACGGAACAAGGTCTTCGTATTTCTCCTCTTTTTTCTTTATCGGGCAGAGCGTTCCGTCAATATCAAATACAAAAGAATATTCCTCAAGCACCTTTGTTACCTCCGTTTGCAGTAATATCGACTACCCTGTTGAGGATATCAAGCCCCGTTCCTAACATGACAAGCTGATGCTCAAAGCTCTCGCTGTGAAGAGGAATCATGCTCAAAAACAGCAGTGACTCTATAAGCTCTATCTTTTTAAGGTCATTACCTATTTCATCGCTGAAAGTTTCTGTAAAGACTTTATATAAATTGAAGTCCGTCTTTCGCTCTTTAATGCTGTAGTCAATGCTTGCGTAATCCGGGTTATATTTAACATCAAACAAGTCTTTAATTATGTAATCATATTTTCCGTCGACACTGTGGAAAAGCTTTGCGAGCTCATATCTCGGATCTCCGTAGATGTCAAATGCGCCGAATTTTCCGCGAGGGTCTATGACTTTAATAAACGAGAGATTGCTATCGACCATAATATTTGCAAAACACAGGTCACCGTGGATTATCGTAAATCTATCAACGTCATAAAGATACTGCGGAATAATTTTCTTTAGTAGCTTGATTATTTCGTTGAGGTTTATATATTCCTTGCCGTTGACGGTAATACTGCGTTCAAAGAAGCAGCGGAACCGTTCGTCCTTTTTCAACTTATCCAGCCGCTGGATCGTCTTTGTCAAATACATTTCTTCCAACGAAGGCCGTATATTTTCGTCCTTTACCGTATACCGTTTGAAATCGTCGCAGACGAATCGGATACGGTTAAAGATATCGACCCACTGCTGGCGTGCCAAATCACCGTACAAAAACAGTTCATGCAGGGTGTGATAGGAATAGTATTCCATCGACACATATGGGTCGTCATATGAAGTAGAATAGTCGAAGATCCTCGGACTGACGTATTCGATATCCCTCGGCAATTTCAGATACCATTTGATCTCGCCGATAAACTTGTCCTTGTCGTCACTGGATTTCCGCAGGATCCCCCTGTTTTTATCGATGGTGATGTGATTGAATTCCCGCGCCCGCACTTCCAGTTTTGAGTTATAATATTTATCCTGATGCCCGATATCAAACCAATTCTCCGTCGTGACTGCCTTCATCGGGTATTTTTCACTGTACCGCCGCAGCGCGAAATAGAAGGTACTCATCGAAAGCTCTTGTTGAGCAAAGGCTTCTTCGAGGCACCTGCGGAAATATTCGCTGTCCACGATGCTGAACACGCCGACGAAGAGCTTTTTCTTTTTGTCCGAATTGAGGGATTCCTTGTCGTAAATATTGGTTATCCTGCCGTTGTCCTCGTCGAAATACGTCCAAGTTTCGGACATATAGTCCTCATGGCAGTAAAACGCGTCCGCGCCGGCAATCGTGGATATATCGTCCATTACGATCGTATCCGCGAAATTGATGATGACAGGCTCGGAAACGTTTTGCAGAGCAAAGTACACCGTGTGACCAAGATCGCTCAATGTATCAAGAACGCGAATCCTTACGCCGTTGTTTATGTACTTCTCAAGCCGCCGCTGTACTTTTTCGGCTTTTTCATAACATATAATGTCGATGTCAAACCCCTTATACTGCTCATACAAGTAGTCAAAGACTATTCTTTGGTTTATGGGGTAGATAATGCCGGGAAGCTTGCCGAGGGTCCAGAGTTCTTCGAGGACGAGCTTGGCGGAGGGGATGACTATATGTGACCTATTTTTAATCATCATTTTAAACTATTCCTCGCTAAATATGCTGATTTACTGTTTCTTAGTTTCCTGCATATACTCAGGAAATTCTTTTACTAAAATGAAACATCTTTTTGCAAAAGCTTTTATATAGGTTATAACGCGCCGCATTTTCATTAAATGCATAACAATTTGTGTGCAGATAATATGGTTAGAACCATCTGCGTACTTAAAATATTTGCCCCCGTGCGCATCTAAGTGCACATAATAATTTTGTACTCGATCCAGATGGAATAACATATATATGTTATCAGATTTAATTTCTCTGGAGGTTGTCCAATGAAATTGCATACTCTTAATAATTTTTTCCTGTGTTTTTTTATTGAACAAATATAAATCCTCATTTATTCCGCCACTCACACTAAAATAATGATATTTTTTAATTTTCACATCATGCATTAAACACATATATGCATAAAACATATAATACTCAAAACACTCCCATGTATTGAATATGATGTCTTGATCAAAGCTTTTTAGCCAATCAAAAAAGCCGGGAAGATACGAGCATTTATACACTTGAAGTTCATTAAACCAAAAGCCATATATAAATCCTCCCAGAGCTTTTCTTAGCTTTTTATTGTAATAAAGCCCCATTTTTTTATAACATATTCTCCTAAGAGTAAAGCCATTTAGAGAAATATTTGATGCAAACATATTGCGAGAATCCCATATTTCTTTGGCCACTTCATCGACATTAAAACTCCTAACAAAAAGCGCTTCGCAATCCGTAAGTATAATATAATCGTATTGATTCATATATTCTTTTAAGCCATATATCTTTTTTGTTACGGCTTTTGATTTATATTCACTAAGTCCTTCTGGCATAATATTATAAAGAAGATCATCTACACCTAGTTCATTTTTAACTCGCAGTGCAAATTTATCTTTTTGCTCTTCATTTGAAAAAATAAAAATCAAATCAGACTGAATTTCGTATTCTATTTTGCTCCTGTAAAGATTTATCGCCAAATCAAAATGATTTTTCATGTCATATAACGGGCAAATAAATGCTGTATTACTCATTTTTATAACTATTCCTTTCAGCTCTTTTCCACTGTGTTACAAAGCACAAAATTATCAAATAAGTGCCTTCTTATATCAAATACTTTTTTCCAAAGCAACACACGAAAAATCACATATTTCATATAATGTTTGATTGTCATACTGACATTATGACGTTTATTGTTTTCAAATATCTGATACTCCAAATTGAGTCTACTGTCAAGATAGTGAATAAAAAGAAATTCATAACTCACCTCGTTCGAAGCAATCTGAAACTCGGAGAAAACCTTTCACAATTCTTTAGCCAGTGCCTTAAAAACTTATGCAAGTCAAAATTCTCATTTAATAATTCGATTCATTTTTCTTAGAATCCTAACGAAATAAACTCTTTATCCGTTCGATCTTTTCAACCCCGATAAGACCTATCAATTCACGTCTAAGTCTATCCTTTTTAGACATCCATGACATACTTCCCTGATGAATTGAAAAGGACTTTTCAGAAAGAAGATTTTCGTAATTTCCAGCTGATATTGGGTCAAAATATTCAGGTGGGTACACGGTAGCGTTAGACAGACTGACTATCTCGCCTGTATATTTATAGCCTGAATTTGCCAAGGCAGCCGTATTAAAAATAGGGCAAGTCAATTCTCGTTTGTTCTCCTCACTATATATAACCCCATCGTATTGTTCCATCATACTGTGAACTGCTTCACTATGCTGTTCTGCACCAAACCCAAGACCAGTAGCTATGCAAATATCGTGCTGCTGAACTCCAAGAAAGCATTGATTTTCAAGCAGCGAATCAAAAGATTTTAGCATTTTTATATCAGTGTCAAGATATATTCCGCCGTTATCATAAATTATTTTCAACCTTGCGTAATCCGATACAAAAGCCCATGCTTTGGCCTCATACGCCGCCTTGACAAACGGATGGCAATTTATATCGAAATTCGATTCGTCCCAACGTTTGATATCATAATCCGGACAGAATTTCTTCCAAGTAGCTATACTGCGTTTCGCCACCAATGGCAGCGGATTTCCTCCAAACCAGCAGTAATGGATTATTTTGGGGATCATATGAAATTTCCTCCTGAATTTTTAGTTAGGGGTGATTCTGAAGCATTATGTGTTTCTTCTGAATAATTCGTTTTTCTTCTCCCATAGAAAGCAATACAGATAGAATGATACCTATTTCCACGCCATAATTGAGTAGTGTCGTTTCTGTTGTCATTGCTATTAAAATATAAAGAAACAAGCAATATGCTGGCATATTATTAGAGCTTTTCATAATTTCTTTAAATATATTATACAAGACTAATCCGAAGAATATAAAACCAATAATGCCTAACTGCCCCAAATAATACGGATACCCTGTGTCGCCAATCCACGGCGTAGCTTCGCCGTTTATAAAACCACCTGGAATTGTAATAAAGCTATATACTAAAGACCTCATTTCTCGCTTTGCGGATATATGAGATGCAAATGTTGCGAACCCGCTTCCAAAAGGAAAACAATCCCTTGCAAGCTGAAATGAACCCGAATATAAAGATGCACGAGCTGACCCAGAATAACTTGCATAAAGCTGAAGTTGATCCAGTCCTAACAAAAAAGCAATAAGTACTACAAATGCTACAGTAATAATCTTGTGTTTTGATATATAGGATTTATAATATTTTATAAACCATGCACAACCTATTATTGCGATACCTTTTGCCCTAAACGTAAAAATAATTACACAAGTTATTAAAATCTCAAAAAACAGATTTTCCCGTTTTTTCTCATTAATATTTAAAATACAGAAGATAAATACCCCTGCAATAACAAGACTTGTCGGATGTGTAAACAAAAACCTGTATGTATAAAAACCGTATCTTACTTCCCCATAATTTGATAAGCCTGTATCCCAAAAAATTGTTATAAGACCAAGAACAAACATTATAATTACAGATAATTTGATAAATGGAACTACATATTTATTTGTTGCTCTTATGAACTTTTTATCGTAATTCAATTCTCTAAAAGTAATATACGTCAGCGGAAATTTTGAATAACCGACGATATCCATTATAATCGCAAGCCCCGATCCCTGATATGAAAAAAATAAATTTCCCAAAACCCCAATAAAAATAGTAACAGCCAAGCAGCATATAACTTTAATATGCCCGCTGGTCATTTTAAGCGCATTTTGTATTGCTGTTAATACAAATAACAATAATATCAAAATGAAAACAGCTTCGTCCCAATAATTTATATATGGTATATTTATTATATTTAAAATAATATCTTGAAATATCAAAAAAATGATAAATCCTGCCGCAAGCAAGTCTTTCACTAACAATACTCCTTATTATTTAATAGACCAGAATCATTGTGGCTCTCCGTATCTTCGATTAACTTGCGAATAAAATGAGCCGGTACCCCCCCACACTTCAAATGGGGGTATGTCTTTTGTTACGACTGCTCCTGCCGCAATTACTGCTCCGTCTCCTATTGTGACCCCTTTGGTAACCGTGACATTTGCGCCAAACCATACTTTATTGCCAATACGAACCGGGGCGCACTCATAGCCATCTTCTACACCATGTTCTCCGATTTTATGATCATGATCTACAAGAACGAAGTTATTTGCAAAGATACAATTGTCTCCGATGCTGATGCTGTTCATACAAGTCAAACTGCAATTATGGTTGAAAAAACAATGAGAACCTATTTTTAAATCAGAATTTTCGGAACAATGAATATACATTGGTCCACGGGTCATTATAAATTTTCCAATGCTGCAATGGCCGTCTTTTTTGATTTCAACTGAAAACTTTCCCTGTATGGAATTTATTAGACTCAGATTTATCTTGTTAAAATTAGTGGTTTTCAGTTTTATATATGTGTATACACACATCATCGAACGTTTAAAAAATTTTAACAATCCCATACAGCCCCTCAATTCTAATGTAAAAATGGAGCAGAACCACTTTGATACTCCACACCTTCATTTCTCTTGCGAATAAAATGAGCCGGTACCCCCCCCCCACACTTCAAATGGGGGTATGTCCTTTGTCGCGACTGCGCCGGCTGCTAAAACAGCGCCGTCGCCTATTGTTACACCCTGAAGAACCATCGCGCCTGTCCCAAGCCAGCAGTGATGACCGATTTTTATCGGCTTGAAATCTGCCGTGAAATTAGGGTCATCAATGTCGTGACTGCCGGTTATCATTATCACATGGCTCGAAATATTCGTGTCGTGATCCACATATATTCCACCTCGCGCATCAAGCTCCGCAAACCATCCCACGGCAACATTTTCCGCAAGATGCAAGCCTTTCGGCAGTAGCACCTCAACACGTCTGCATGGGAAAGTGTTCTTGCCGATTTCTGCTCCCATCATCTGCAAAAACCATTTTCTTATGTGTCTGCTCGGAATTTTGTTTATCACAGTATTTCCGAAAAGAACTACGGAGTAATATACAGCTTTTATCGGCTTCGGCATTGAGTTTCCGAGGCTTTTGTTATGCTCTTTCATTGCATACCCTCTCATAATAATCTATGTATGCCTTTGACAGTCTTTCGATTAAAAATTCCTGTTCATAGCGCTTTCTTGCTTCCGGTCCCATTGATTCTAATTTCTATTCCCGTACATCTTCTCATAGTAGTTCTGGTACTCACCGCTTATGATAGTCTCCCACCACACGCGGTTGTCGAGATACCATTTAATCGTCTTCTTAATCCCGTCCTCGAACTTGGTTTCTGGGAGCCAGCCAAGTTCGTTATGAATCTTCGTCGGGTCGATTGCATAGCGCAT
>CANQNF010000047.1 GCA_947625125.1 uncultured Clostridia bacterium | reverse complement strand
CTTGTACCCTTTTTTACTGGTTTTTGGGTTATTTCTTTTTTAATTTACTCTTGACATATCACCAAATTGCTTTCTGCGGACAAAAAAATAGCAGCCACGGAAAAACCGTAACTGCTACAAAAAAATTATACACCAAAAAATTTAACTATGAGCAAAGTATAGCATATTCTACAAAAAAAGTAAAGTTTTCCTTGATACAAAACAAGAAAAACAGAAAAAAAACAGGCTCCCTTAATTGAGAGCCTGTTACGTTTTTTTATCCATCCTTATCCTCCGGTATCCGAATCGCTATTTGCAAGCCTTCTTCAGCTTTATCGCGTTCAGAACACCGTTTTGGGTTTCTTATGGGAAACCAGGGGCAGCATTTTCTGGTACGTTTCCGCATCCATCAGCCCCGCGCCGACACACCATGCCAGTCCCTCTTCGTCGAAGCAATCATGCTGCGCCATCCAGAGAACATCCTCCGCATTGAACTCGCCAGGAGAATACATGACCATGAACAGGTTATCCTCATAGCCGAAGTTGGGCAGGTATTCCTGATAAAACAGGAAATACGGCATGTGTTCTGCATGCGCCGTGACAGGCATTCCCATAAACATAGAGGCAGACAGTACGACTGCCATCAGAGCTGCATAAACTCTTTTTTTCATAATTTTTCCCTTCTGCGCCATTCTGCGCGATCCCCGCCCCCAAAAAAGGGGGCGGGATGTAATTGTATTATTTGATTACCTCAAGACACGGATACGTTTTATCCATGCCTGTCTTTTCCCACTGTTTCTGCGTATAAATAAACGCACAGTTGACAGTGTTTTCATGGCGGTCGGGGAACCTTTTCCGGAACTTATTGATTGCCGCCGTTTTACTGGTGCCGTGTACGATCACATACCCGTTCTGATACGGGAAAAGGGGGTCAGAACCGAATGTGAAGTACATCTTCACGTCCACATCCGGAAGTTTGTGGATATGCCTGGCGGAATAATCCTCCTTCTGCATATCTTCCCATACACGGGTGATGATATGTGGCCCTTCGGCATCTGCTTCATCCTCGGCATACTCCACCATCGCAACCGGCAATGTGGCAGAACCGCCTTTAATGATCAGGTCGATATACAAACCCTGATGATTGGGGTCGGTAGACGGATATGCGCTCAAGCGTCCCTCCGGTGTCTCAACTTCCAGGCTCCTTGAAACCTGGCTGGTGACCTTTTCCGATTCCAGGTCTTCATCTGAAAAGTCCGGAAGAAACCGATCCAGTTCCTCTTCCGTGATCTCCGGTATGATCTGAGCCAGGATCCCTTTGGCGCCGCCCTTGGAATGACCGTGCGTTTTGTACGCGTAATCGATCAGGTTTTCGATCAGATCCCAATTGAATTGCGCGTCCAAGCAGTTGGGAAATTCTTCCTTGAGCCAGTTTAAAAAAAGTTCTTTTCTGTTCATGTGTTTATTCTCCTTTCTGCTCCATCACTCTCAGAAACTTTCAGAAATATCTATGCAAGATTTAGCTGCATCAGGATCATGTGACTCTCTCCGCTTTGCTACTTGCAAGGCACAGATTCTCTACAGACTTCATAATATGGTCTCCTTTCTACTCAATCTCCCTTCTCGCCTGCGCAAGAAGGGTTTTTTTGATACATGCAACACACTGGGAACCACCTGATTCCCGGCACACTTTTTTTCTGCAAATCCTATTCTTTTGAAGCATCTCCGCGGCGATGGTAAGCGCCGTATCCCCGATACAAAGAAGGGACGCTGCCTCTTTGGCAGCATCCCTTTCCCGCTGGGGCAGCGTATCTTCAAAAGTCCAAATCGCGTCCAAGGACGCCGTAACAGCCTTTGCATGGTTTGTCATAACACACCTTCTTTCAGCAGGGCCGCTGCCGCGTTCTCCATGGCGATAACCCGGTCGCTAAGATCACTAAAGATTTCTTCTCTGACCACATAGTCACGAAGCCTTTCGATCTGATCAACCGTGATTTCAACGTCCTCATCTTCGTTCTCTTCACGGATCACAGCGTCAATAGCATCTGCAAGATCAGACTGTAACCATAGTTCTTCGTGCCATGCAGGATTTTTTTTCAGTATTTCACTGATATCCTGCGCCTTGTCGAGCATGGTAAGGATGCCTTCGAGCATTTCGCTGTCCACATCCTTCCTTCCCTGCAGTTCGACCAGGTACTCCTTCTGCTTTAAAAGCAGATTCAGATCAATTTCCTGGAAAAACTTAAAAAGTTCCATAATTTCCACCTCTCCTTTCTTGGGCGTTTTATAATCTGTCATGTCCGTTAACGACCGCGATCTGATCGCGATTACTGCTGCAATAATACAGCCCGTGCCGTTGGAAAAATTCTTCTGGAATTATATTACTGATTTCACTGTAATCTACATAGTGAAATGTTTCAGATTTACCCAGATACTCTTTTACGGCATCAGCGAATGCTTTCAAACTTTCATAGTCAGTCTTATGTTCTGATTCAAAACTGTGAATGATGACCTCGTTACCGTCACCATCAACATCCACGGCCAAATGAAACAGCAATCTTTTCCCAGCAGGTTCACCACTTTCTCCCGACTGTTCAGCTTCATTCCGGACGCAATAGACGCCATGATGGTACTGCCGCTCATGGCAATATTTCATCCATGCCTTTACTTCGGGCGTCCAATACTTCCGTTCCCCCGTATACTTACCATCGGAAAAGATAACCCCCTGGGCGTCCCTGATCAAATGAATCATATACGAAAAACCGCATGTTCTAAACATGATGGGTAAAGGAACTCCCTCAATAGGGAACGACAAGATTCGATGTCCTATATATGGATCCTTTAAATCTGGATGCTCCATTACCTGCTGAAAGATCCAATCTCCCAACTTATCCAATGAGGTAAATTTCAACTCAAAGATGTCACAGTTGGGGTCGTCAAGAAACTTCTTCTTTTCAATCTTGACTCTCATAAAACCTCCTTTCATAAAATCTGCTGAATTTTCAGCATTTTTAGTTGCATAGACACTCCATGCTGTTTTTCCCTCTTTTAGGGCCTCCTTTCGTGAAATAAAAAAAGAGCAGATACCAAACGCGGTAACTACTCCTAAAAAATTATGCACTGGAATTTGTCTATGGGACTATTATACAAAAAATGTAGATTTTTTGCAAGTCCTTTCTTTTCAATTAAAAAAACCACCCTGAACGGATGGCTTTTTTCCTTACCAGTTCTGCCGTAACTGGCGTTTTGCCCTGGCCCTGCTGTATTTCGTTTTATCCGCGAATACCGCCGGGCGGGGCATCGGCCGACGCTCAGTGCTGGCCGCTATAGTGGCCAGTTTTTGTCTGGCTTCTTTTTTTGTGTATCTCATGATACACCCCCTTTCTCCCGCCTTTTGAAACGGGTAAAAATTACAGCAAGTTTCAAAAATATTTCGGGTGACGCCTCCCGGCAGCCACCCACGGATAACCTTAGAAACGTAGTTCGCCTTCTGCGGTCATCCAGATCCCAGACAGGGCCGGATAATGATTCGTCCGCTCAGTCGTGGAATAGCTTGACAGGGCAGGACACAATCTCACGTTTACCCCGTCATGTACATCCCTAAAGTTCTGGATCACTTTAAGGATGTTTTCTTCCGTCCAGTTTTTATTCATCTGAACGGATGTCCTCCAACCGCGCCAAGTTTCCTTCTCAGAAACGTTGAACACGGCCAGAGCTGCAATCTTACCTTCCAGGGGAAGACCCCAAAGAAGGCGTTCCAAAGTTATCCTGGCACGGCCTGCACCAGAATAACCAATTTTCATACGCTCGAAACGGCGGGCGTATGAAGAAACTTCATTTACAAAAGCAGTCATCATGACTACTCCTTTCTGCGGCACCCCTTGCACCGCTAAAAAAATTTCCTGGTTTTCATTCCAGGATATTTTCCCGCTTCTCAGAAAGTAGCGGGAAACCATATTCAATTTTTTCCTTGCTATAGATGCAAGGGTTCATTGCCCAAAAAGGGCAAAAAAACAGCCACTTACGAAACGTAAATGGCTGAAAAATTATACAAAACAAAAAAATCTTATATGTGAAGTATACCATACTACACAAAAAATGTAAAGTTCTCTGCGAAAAAAATGCCTCCGGCGGCGCGTAGCACACCGGAGACACTTTATTTTACGCAATTCGTATTACACAAACATGTCCCGTTCATTATGAACGGACATGTTGCGAACTTTCTGCCGCCTTTTCAGCTCACGGCAAAGAGCAGCCAATTTAGTTTTGTTCTTGCCGCCTTTCATTTCAACGAGAGAAATCGCTTTACAGATCTCTTCCTCGCTTGCGTTCTTCAGGGAAGTCAGAAAGTTTATGTCTTTAGAAGGAACACTTGTCAGCCAGTTGACATTATTCGTTTTTCTCTGCATTATTTTCCTTTCCCTCTCCATAGATTTTCCTTATGATCTCGCACGAAGGATTCCCATGACCGTAATTGCAATCATTGAAATGTTCGCATTCTTCGCAGTGTGTATCTGAGAGCCAGTCATTGACTTGCCACCAACAAAATTCGTCTTCATTCGTATCAAGACAAAACTTGCTCAGCATTCTTTCACACGGAATACACAATTTACGACAGAAAAAATCACCGTCATATTTTCCGGTTTCTCTGGAATACTTCTCTCCACGCTCAATCGTGCGGCCACAGAACTCGCACTTGTGCGGCTTCCTTGCCTTCAGATACATGCGATTATAAAATTCCATCATTTTATTTCACTTCTCCTTTCCTTTTCCAAAAGCCCGCTTACATCAATGAGCCGCTGGTTGCTGCTTCCGCGCCAGGGAAGGGAAACATCCCGCTTATCCTGTTCATAACGCCCATCCACAAGGACATCCGTATATGACAGAATATCGGGAATATCCCAGGGAAAATCGCGGTTGCTGCCCACAATCTGCATGAGCTGATCCCAGGTATAACCTGTATAGACCCAGACATTCTTTTTCGGGAACCTTTTTTTTACCGCCTGCAGGATATTCCGTACAGTCTCACGGTTTCCAGGATACAGAGGATCCCCGCCAGACAGTGTTAAGCCGGTGACATAATCCTTTGACAGTTCTTCCATGATCTCAGCCATAGCCGCATCGTCAAAAGGGATGCCCCCATTCGGATCCCAGGTTTCGGGGTTCTGGCAGCCGGGGCAATGATGCCCGCAGCCTGCCACCCAGAGGACGACACGGATGCCGTCCCCGTTTAACATATCGTCTTTGGTAATGTTGTGGTAATTCATGTTGCCTCCTTTTCTACTGCTTCAAGAAGATGATAATAATGGCTTCTGATGATATGACAAGGATACCCTGCACTTCCCCTTTTTCTGCATTCCGCCATTTTTTTGCATTTTCTGCAAAACGTTGGAATAATAAAATTGTCGCGAACCTGTTCGAGGTCCACTCTGCCGGGTACTACCATACCATGAAGATATTGCCTTATGATCATTTCACATGTGATACACAGTTTCCACTTATATTCCTTTGAGTACACTGTCCCAATACCGATATAACCCTCACAAAGTTCACACTTATGAAGCTTCTTCGCTTTGGGATGCAGATTGGTTGCTTTTATCATTTCTTCACCTCAATCAAATCTGATTTAAAAAACAGTCAATACTGGAATCATCAGAACCTTTACATATAATTTTGGGCAGGAAAGCCCTCCGCATTGCTTCCAACGTATCCTCGATTTCATCCAGGGAAACTCCCTCAGAGCAGATCCAGATAGTCAGGGCGACATCATGCAGCGTCTTCCCGCCTGCATTCAGTTTAAACATCTTTTCGTACTGCTCATTACTGCCTGCAGAAAACCACCCTTTTTGGATACAGACATGGCGAAGAACATCCGGAGGCACCACAGCATAACGCTGCATCTGTGTATACCGAAGGTCCTTTCCCGCATCAGTAACGCCGGCAATCTCCTGCCAGTCTTCCGGATCCACAAGGAACTGCAGGCTTGCACCCATTTCTGCGAACATATCCAGCAGGTCTTCCGCCTTCAGATCAGGCCGTGTTTCATGCAGCCAGATATTCAGACAATCCGTGTCTGAACCATGGAAGGAATCAGATTTCTTATTATATAAGAACCACAATACCTTCCTGCCGTCCGTATTTTTTGCATAGACCTTCGCTACCTGTCCGTCCATCCTGGCTTCAAAACCATACTTTTCGGCGACCTCGCAAACATTTTTTAAACTATTGCTCATCTTTTTTTCTCCTTTCGATTCTTTTCAATTTCTTCAAGGACAGGCAAAAAATACCTTTCCTCGCCCTTTTTCCTTGCTGCAGCAGCTTCCTCTTTGGAAGCATAATTTCCCAGATAGATATGCTGCCCTTTGTAGCCGATATACGCATTCCACCTTCCGTTTTTTGTAGGGCAAACACCTCTGATCCCGCTGGTGTTGGCCTTTGATATCTTCTTTGATTGGATCGAGGAAGGATTGCTGTGATCGACTGTGTTCTTCCTGATCCGCTCTGTGGCCATTGCGAGATTCCTGCATCCACAGGAGATCGTGCGCTTACTACGCAGGTCGCGACCACGCGCCGTAAACTTCTTGCCGCACTCACACTGGCAAAGCCACATGGCCTGGCCATGCTTGCTGCGTTCCGGAACCAGTTCGATGACAGAGAAATGATCAAATTTCATGCCTGTCATATCAATCATTGCTGGCATGCGCTCACCTCCCCAAAAGCCCATGATCATGGAAGCTGAAATATCTGCCCTCTGCGCCGATGATCAGATGATCTAACAACTGCACTTCCAGCAGCTCCCCAGCCTTTTTGATCTTCTCTGTGGATTTTTTGTCCATTTCAGAAGGTGTAACATCTCCTGACGGATGATTATGCACGATGAAGATACTGCTCGCACCTACCAGCAAGGCATTTCTAAAGATCGTCTGGCTCGACAGTAATGTCATACTCTGAGTCCCATGGGAGATCTCAAAAACCCCTTTAATGTGGCATTTCGGATCCACCGCGATCATGTAGGCGTATTCATCGGTCATTGAAGACAGTTGAAACATCTCGTTAATCATCTGGCATATCTTCGCAGGAGTATTTACTGCTTCCGGGTAATTCACAGCTTTCTCCTTAACCAGTACCGGACGTTTCCTTTCATCCATCCGTGTCCCATATTTTGTTACTCTCATACGTTTCCTTTCTGCCTTTTCGGCGAAAAGGTGCATAACTTAGTTTGCGTCCTCTTTCAGACCCTCCTTTCGTTAAAATAAAAAAAGCAGGAACCATAAGGCTTCTGCTCTTTTCAAAAATAATTATGCACCTGATTAAATTTTACATCATAAGTTTACCACACTACACAAAAAATGTAAAGTTCTTTGATACGCAATAATGTGATGTGATATGGCAAAAGCGGCAACATGGCCCGCCTGCATTAGCAGACGGGCCCGGAAAAAAAGCAGTGCGCTCAAGCGAAGCGGCGCAGGAATAGGTTATGTTTTTTACCATTCGGCAGCCCAGGAAGGAAGGGGATCTTTGCAGGAGTTGAACGCCGCTGTATGAGACGTGACTTTTGATACATCCCATCCATTTAAAGCGATCCAGTTGGTGACTTTGGAACAGCTAGAGAACATCGTTTCCATATTCGTCACGCTGCCAGTGTCCCAGTTTGCTAGGGCTGAGATATCTTCTAAAGCCGAACATCTGATGAACATAGAACCCATATTCTTAGCGCTGCCAGTGTCCCATGCTGCCAAACCAGAAATATTCTCCAAAGAGGAACAGTAAGAGAACATGCCGTGCATATCTGTCACATGACTGGTATCCCAGTCTGCCAAGGCTGAAATATCTTCCAGAGAGGAACAGTCGGAAAACATATAAAAGATATCTGTTACATTGCCAGTATCCCATTCCGCCAATGATGAAATGTCATTCAGTGAGTCGCAGTAAGAAAACATATTACTCATACTCGTTACATTGCTGATATCCAGCTTTTCAAATCCTTCCAACGAAACGAGATTTTCAGCATTATGGAACCAATTGTTCATTTCCTTCGGCGTCGTGATTTCATCTGTCACGACTGTTTTTACCATTTCGGCGCGATACGCTTCCCACCCGGAACCGGTAGAACCGTAGTTTATATAACTAGGTATCTTCCCACTCCCTGTAACGGAAGCTCCATATCCTGCCGGAACGTCCGGCCCGGATTTTAACACCAGCGTTTTGGTATCCCCGAAGTAAAACCAGTACGGATCCGGCTTCTTGACGGTAAAGTCCACGCCATTGGAATAATAGGTCGTCCCATATTCCGTATAGGAAGCGTAGAGCGTGTACTCTCCCTCTTCGGATGGAGCAACGGCAATACCGTCAACAAAATTGAGAGGTTTCTCGTTCCCTGCACTATCGATCAGCGTAAAGGAATAATTCGGATCCCCGGATGCCATCAATTCCTGCATTTCTGTTTGGGTGACTGTAAAATTCTTACTGCCTAAAATACCCCCCCCCACATAATGTAGCGGAGGTTGCATAGGCCAGTCCGGTCGTGATGATCGCCGCCAGTGCGAGTACCGCCGACAGGATCGTTACCTTTCTTTTCATATTTGCAACCTTTCCCCCTGTCATACCGGACAGGGACGGAATCAATAATTTACCATTCGGCAGCCCACGAAGGAAGCGGTTTCGTACATCCATAAAATGTATTCCAATGGGATGATACATTTGATACATTCCATCCATTGAGAGCCGACCAGTTGGTGACATTAGAGCAATTATAAAACACATATCCCATAGTCGCTACGTTACTGGTGTCCCAGTCAGCCAGAGCCGAAATATCTTCCAGTAAAGAACAATTGGAAAACGTGTTGTACATATACGTCACGTTACCGATGTCCCAATTTGAAAGGGCTGCGATATCTCTTAAGGAACTACAATCACGAAAGATACCTTCCAATGACGTAACTTTATCGGTTTTCCAGCCTGCCAATGGAGAAATATCTTCCAAAGAGGAACAGCCACCGAAAATGCCTTCTAAATCTTTCAAGCTATCTGTATCCCAGTTAGACAGGACTGAGATATCATGTAAGGAAGAACATTGCTGAAATAAGCATCTAAAACTGTTTATTTTACCGGTATCCCAGTCAGCAAGAGCCGAAATATCTTCCAGCGAACTGCAGGAATGGAACATATCAGGAATGGATTTGAGATTTTCTGTATCCCAGTTAGCTAGGGCAGATATGTCTTGCAGGTTATAATCTCCCTCAAACACACTCCCTAAACTGGTAACTTTCCTTACATCCCAATTCTCAAGGCCAGTAAGGGAAGTCAAATTAACACAGTCATGAAATAAGTCATTCATAACAGTTACATTTCCTGTGTTCCATTTTGAAAGGGCAGATATACTATCCAAAGCGGAACAGCCACAGAACAAATCAGTAAAACTTTCCACATTACTGGTGTCCCAGTCTGCCAATCCTGAGATATCATTTAGAGATGAACAGCCCTCGAACAATCGGATCATTTCCGTTACGTTGCTGACGTCCAGTTTTTCAAACCCTTCAAGAGAGGTTAGATTACTGGATTCGTAAAACCAAAACTTCATATCCTTCGGCGCTGTGATTTCATCCGCCACAACGGCCTTCACCATTTCGGGGCGATATGCTTCCCATCCGGAACCGGGAGTAGAACTGTAGCTTATTGAAGCCGGTATTTTCCCGCTTCCCGTAACAGTAGCACCATACCCTGCCGGAACGTCCGGCCCAGATTTCAAAACCAGAGTTTTGGTATCCCCGAAGTAAAACCAGTACGGATCAGGCTTCTTCGCTATGAAGGAGATCCCGTTGGAGTAGTACGTTGTCCCATACTCTGTATAAGAAGCATAAAGCGTGTATTCTCCCTCTTCTGTCGGGGCCACGGCGATACCATCAACAAAATTCAAAGGTTTCGAGTTTCCGGAACTGTCGATCAGCGTGAAGGAATAATTCGGATCTCCGGAAGATAGGAGTTCCTGCATTTCTGTTTGGGTGATTGTAAAATTTTTACTGCCTAAAATACCCCCCCCCACATAATGTAGCGGAGGTTGCATAGGTCAGGCCGGTCGTGAGGATCGCCGCCAGCGCGAGTACCGCCGACAGGATCGTAACTTTTCTTTTCATGTTTGCAACCTTTCCCCCTGTCAAACCGGACAGGGACGGAATCAATTTTTACTGCCATGAGGCATCTGCCCAAGAAGGAAGAGGCGGTGTGCAGTTTCTAAACATTCCTGAATGATCTGATACTTTAGAAATATCCCAACTATCGAGGGATGTCCAGTTAGTGATACCTTTACAATTAAAAAACATACTAATCATATTCGTCACCTTACTGGTATCCCAGTTTGCCAGATCTGAAACATCCTCCAGAGAAGTGCAACCATCGAACATAAAACTCATATCCCATACGTTGCCAGTCTCCCAGCTTGATATAGGAGAAATATCCTCCAAGGATTCACAATTCTGGAACATGTATTGCATGTATAGCACTTTTTTTGTATTCCATTTTGTAAGTGGTTTAATGTTCGACAAAAGTATACATCCATGGAATACACCATTCATTCCTGTTACGCTGCCGATATCCCAATTTTCCAAAGCTGAAATGTCTTCCAAGGATTCACAATCATAAAAAATCCCACTTAATGATGTAACTTTACTTGTATTCCAGTTAGAAAGTCCTGAGATGTCGCTTAATGATGGACAATTGTAAAACAAGCTATTCATGTCAGTCACTTTACTGGTATCCAATTTTTCAAATCCCACCAGTGAAGTTAATTGACTACAGCCAGCAAACCAACCTTCCATGGAAAATGGAGCAGTAATTTCATCAGTTATAACAACCGCCAGTATCTCCTTCCTATAGCTCTGCCAACCGGGAGTAGTATAACTGATCTTCCCACTTTCCGTAACAGTAGCGCCGTACCCTGCCGGCACATCCGGCCCGGATTTTAATACCAGTGTTTTGGTATTCCCGAAGTAGAACCAATACGGATCCTGCTTTTTCACTGTAAATGGAATCCCGTTGGAGTAGTACGTTGTCCCATACTCTGTATAAGAAGCGTAAAGCGTGTACTCTCCTTCTTCGGATGGCGCCACGGCAATACCGTCCACGAAATTCAGCGGTTTCGTGTTTCCGGAACTGTCGATCAGCGTGAAGGAATAATTCGGATCCCCGGAAGATAGGAGTTCCTGCATCTGTTCCTGTGTGACCGTAAAATTCTTACTGCCTAAAATACCCCCCCCCACATAATGTAGCGGAGGTTGCGTAAGTCAGGCCAGTTGTGATGATCGCCGCCAGTGCGAGTACCGCCGACAGGATCGTAACTTTTCTTTTCATGTTTGCAACCTTTCCCCCTGTCATATCGGACAGGGACGTTTAATCTGTTTCTACCGCAACGAGAAATGATCTAGGGCGGTATATCCACCCACTTTTTCAAATACAACATCTCGATCCTCCACAAATGACGCCTTATAGAAAGCGGTTTTACTCCCTGGCGTTTTTAGTCGTTGCCTCGTTCTTCGTAGGGGCAGCGATACTTTCTTTCCAAATCAACCTTCCATGTACCATAAGCCGGGTTTTGTGGTTCCCGTCGCAGGTACAAAGGGTGACGATATTCTGATACTTCGATGAAACATCTTCCGTCTCATACATCCTGTTCTCATAAACTGCTTTCTGGAACGCCTCTTTAAATACCGGTTCTGTCAAGTCGATATAGAAAGCTGCGCTGTCCACCTTCACATCATGTACGGACACGATCTTGTATAACAGGCTTTCTTTTGGAGTGAGTATCCAAAAAAACGGATGTTCTTTATAATACTCTTCATTCCTGTACTCCTGGAGGCGTCCAAACATCGCCTTCGACTTCATGTTGTGGCCCCAGACAACGGTATTGAGATCAGAAAAATCCGCCCTGTTCTCGGAATCGATCAGAAGGCAGCCATTGGAATTGCGTTGGTTAAAAAAATTGTGGGTCAGGTAATAATCGTTATTGCTTTGAACCACAGGATAATTGATATCCGTCCCAAAGGTGATCCATGCAACGTAATCCGGATTTACCGCCCTCAACTCTGCTACATTTACATATTTGAGAGGCGGGATCCTGGAATCATCCGGCAACGGGTTTTCATCCTTCTGAGGCGCCTGTGCGATAGGGATCTCATAGGAATAGGAAACGCTGAGATCGTTATATTCCTTCTCGCTCCTGCTGTCCCCGTACAGTTTCAGAATAAAACCGGAAACGCTTAACAGGGCGGCCAGCATACAGACCCATAAAAAAGCCTCTGCAAATACGGAAAAACGTCCTTTTTTATTCTTCCATGATCTTCCCCTGCTCATAAAAGCAACCCCGCCGTTGTCATTTCCCCATAGTGTTCGTTCCCTGCCAATGCAATGCAGTTGTCAATGACCTCAACAGGCAGCGGTGCTGATTCATCCGTAAGGGAAACCAGATAAAATCCATATTCTGTTTCATAACGGTCTTTATCTGGGACGTAAGCCAGATAGGAACCATAGCGGACCAAAACGTTGTATCCGTCTTTGGTTAGCAGGATATCCCCCTGGTAGACGGTACGCCCCTGCAGGATGCGGTCAGTCGCATACATCAGGACATAACGCTGCTTATTGCGGCACATGGATACAATTCTCCATAACGGTTTTGTGCGAAGCTCATTCCACTCAAGCATTCTCTTCTGCTCGTTATCCCATATTCTGATCTTCACCGTGCAACCACCCCTCCTTTCCAGTAGAAACTACTCAGAACTCTACATTTACTCTACATTTTATCTACATTATGATTCAAATTTTGTAGAATGTCAAGCAATACGGCGTGGATATTTCTCCATATACGCCACGATTTTTTTCGTGCCGTTAAGGCAAAAAAAAAACACACCTGCGTGGACACAGGTGTGTTGGTTAGTCAGCCGGCCGCCATCTTTTTTCCTTCCTGATAAAGCCTGCCAGATTGCAATACTGTTGAAGCCATCCTGGACTGGTGGATCGCTGTCTCTTTTATGGGACAGGATACAGCCCAAAGGCTCCAACTATCCGAAAGTTTCACCAAAATCCGCTGGGGAACCGAAAGACCATCGTTTTTATAAGATTACCTCAGTCCCCGGAAAGAGGTCTCCATAAGGAAGGTTTTTAAGCTTCCGCTGTTCCGTCTTATTTGGAGTACGGATATACTCGCCGTTATTCTCAGAAACCAGATACCCTTTCTCGATCATGTCGTTGACTATTTCGGTCAAAAACCGTCTTGCGATCTGATCCACGCCCGAAACCCGTGCCTGTACCCGCTTGCAAGAGAGCTTTAAAGAGATATTCTCATTGAAAACGCGTAGAAAGCTGTTCTTGTCATAGAACAGAGAACGCCTTTTTGTCACGGCATCCTTTAAGATCCTCCGGCGTATTTCCCGTACATGGCGGTTCAGAAATGCAACATATTGGTCATCCGTCCAGTCATACAATGTCTCATACACATCGACCCAGCGCAAGGAGAATAACGAAGCTTCAGACAGGGCTTCCGCGATGCTGCGGACATCCTTTTTCATTACCACGCCCGAAAAGTCCTGCGGGTGCAGATACAAATTTGCATGGCCTTTGGTGACTGTCATAGCCGATCCGCTGTGAGGATTTTCTTTCACCTCCCAGCCCAGAGCCGTAAAGATACGTCCTGTCTCTTTATAGAACGCTTCCCTCTGTTCGGGCGTGAAAGTAAACGCCGGGAAACAGTAAGTAGGCGTTTCGATTCTGAAATGGACGTTTGCAAATTCGTTCCCGTAATCTGCATCCGGATCCCAGTTGTCAAGCAGCCTATGATCCTCGCCATACTGAGGATATACGGTATTGTCATGATATTTTATTTTTTCCATTTGATTCCGGCAAGGTTTCCCACCTTTATGTTTGGTGGAGAAAATGCCCCTCCTTTCATTTTGCATTATCCAGCGCAGCCCGTTACAAAAACAACGGGCTGCACCTTTTTCGATCTTCTTTAAACGAGATACTCGCACATAAAATTTTCAAAGTATCCGTATTCTGTGGAAAGAACTATTCCTTTCATTTCTTTCCACAATTTGGAAAAATCTTTGTCATACTCCGACGTATCCACTTCCAGGTCGTGATGAAAGCAATATGCCGTCCAGAGACAACGCAACTGTTCCTCAAACCCCTGGTCCTGAGAATGGTCCTTGACAAAGTTCAGAATGAACTGCATTTCATCTTCTCTGTTCATTTAATTATCCTCTCTTTCAGTCCGCTATTGCGTCCGCCAGGCACACGGTTCTCTTCTCCGGATCATAATAGTACGCGTGATCGGACAGTTCATCGCCTTTTTTGAGCATATCGTTGTTTGTGTACCAGATCATATGATTCAGTTCAGAAACAGAACTGATAGCAGCCGGCCTGACTGCCAGAATTTCGTGGATTGAACTTGGGATAATGTAAAACCCAGTCCCGATCTTATCCGCCATGTCCTTTAGGGCTTGCTCATCCGCCATATATACTGCTCCTTTTGTAAAAAAGCAGTTTGAGATGATATATATCATCTCACCATCCGGCAGATCCTCGATGTTTCCTGACAATTCCTTCCCTTCCTGGTGATACAATTCCTCTTCAATCGATGAATAGTGTATCGGGGTGATCCGCCTTGTGTTCTTCAGGGCAGCCTGGTAAAGATCCTCTTCCGAAAGCCCTGCTTTGTTGGCTATCGTATTGGTTAACAAAATCGTTGCAACCGAATCGCCCTGCTTGTCCAGATAAACCCGGTAATAGACAACCAGATCCACAAGCATCCTGTAGGGAACTTCCTTCATTAGAGAGGCTTTCTTTTCCGCATTATCAAGCGCCAGGATGACGTTCTCCAGGATATATTCCCTATCCAGTGAACGTGTGACGTCCGAAAGGCTGGCTAAACCCTTTTTCATAGCCTGGATCGCCGACATGAAACAATTGGCCTCTCCATCCCGCTCATACGCATTGTAAAGCTTCTGGAGATTCAATGTAACCGCAACATCCTCAGACTCAAGGGAGACATCCTCACAATCTTTTTGAACGGAGATTCCTTCATAGGCGCCATCTGCCTTTTTAACATCAGAGATCCTAACTTCATAGCCTTCTCCAAAGGATTCTTCCATGGCAGCTTTTAATGCTTCTTTGAATTCTTCATAATTTTTCATTGTTTTTCTCCTTTTCTTCCTTATTAGATGTGATCGCGCATTAGAGACACCCATGATCTGATCTCATCGGTTATACGCCTGTTTTCCTCTTCCGTGGCCTTGTCGTGACAAAGTATTTCAAGATAACTTCCAGATTCAGGCTCTTTGAAGTTTACGGAAAACGTTTCTTCGGACGTCAGTTTGATCGTTACATCCAGATTCTTCTGGGCGCCGCCTTCCTCAAGAGGGCCGATGACCTTCAGTTCTATGGATTCCGGGTTTGATCCGCCGACCAGGAAAGGCCGGGCATTGTTTGTGATCAATTCATAACCCATAGGATCATTATCCTTAAAGAACATCTTCGACAGTCCATTTGAAACCCCAACAGAAAAACCGTCTGGGATCCTAACCCTGTATGGCCCGTCGTTGATATCCGGCTCCGGCTTGTCAACGCTCCAGAAATGGATCCAGTTGCCGTAGCTGTTATAGCTGCCTTTATAAAGAATGACTTCCTTCATTTCTTCTCCTTTCATTTTTCAAGGTATGAGCAAAAAACCTCAAACTCCTTTCCGGCAGCGTTTGCTGCCTTACTGTTAAGCCACTTCGTCCGGGTTCAGCACCGTGAGCAGATTTTGAGGGTTGTAGACAAAGTAATCCGCCCTGGCAAATACCCGCCCATAAGCCTGTTCGCTACCATCGAACGAATCTACTACTTGCTTCTCCTGGGGAGAAAAATCGCGGTACTTCCGCTTCCCATAACCGGGGGGAAGCCACTTTTTCTGCTGGCCGCCAAAGATATTCAGCTTCTTGAGCAGATCCTCATTTGTAAAGACAAGGTGGCAGGTACGTTTCTTGTAAAACGTTACAGTAAAATACTTCAACTGAATGTTTTTACTCCTGCCCTCTTTAGATGCATTATCAAGAAGCCTGTTCAAATAGCTGCTATCCGTTTCCCCTCCGTTCAGATATTCCAGCGCTTTTTCGATATCCTCCAGCTTTTTCCTTCCTTCCCAGCTCACACGAAAGTTTCCGCACCAATCATAAGCATCAAAAAACGGGAGGATAACTTTCTTATTGATGTACCATGCCTTATTCGTACACCATCCGTTATAATAATGGATATTTCCGGATAGTTCGTCGCTGTAGGAATACTGGTAGGACAACTCATCAAAAATTTTTATGATACAATCCTCAATCCCTTTGAGAAAGCTCCTGTTCATCTGTTCCATGACGGTATAGATGTTGAAATGGCTGAAATCATATGCTGCCAATTCATTTACCTGCTCAAGATAGTCTTTGAGCAGATTCGACGTCATTTTTCCAGTGATCTTCGGGCTATTAAATAGCGCCTCCCAGTATTTTCTTCTTACCAGGCGGACATAGCCGTTGATCGAAAGATCATTTTTTCCCATTTTCAGTTCCAGAATGGAGGGATTATATTGCGAATCCTTGATTCTGCTTCTCAGGTAAGGTTGCATCGCCTTATACTCCTGGATCAGCCGGATCCCGCTGGAAACTTCCAGGTTGTAATTTGCGATGATTGCGTCCACGAAATCATCCGGCGCCACATCTGTCGGCTCCGTCTGGTTTTCGTTATAGACCTTTTTACGCATATCCTCGTAAATGAAGCTCTCCCGTTCTTTTTCCGGGATACTAACCTTGATGACTGCGATTTCAACCCCGGTAGGTCTTTCCGCTGTCACAAACTGATCGCTGAGAAATTCGATATCGGCTTCGAGCTTGTCAAGCGTATTGACCAACGCCTTGCGCTGATTCGTGTACGGATTACGGATCGTCTCTGCATTCAGAATACAGATGATGTTTCCTCCATCCTTTTGCATCTGAATCGCTCTTTCCAGATGGGCTTCCCCATTGGAAAACGGCGGGTTCATGATGATCAGATCGTAGCGCTTGAACGTGTGCATGGTCAGGAAGTCATCATGGACAACCCGGAGTCCCTTCCCCTTCAGAACGCTGCGCAATTCGGGATCGATCTCCACGCAGTCGAGATCCAGTTCCTCGTCCCTTCTGTAGTTACTCTGGCGACATTTTTCTTTGATATAAAGTGCAATATCGCCCTTTCCTGCTTCTGGCTCAAGAACAGTCTTGAGCATCTTCCAGTTGACGCCTTCCGTGATCCTGTCAAGCAGGGGCACAGGCGTCGGGTAAAATTCTTCTTTGTTGAAAATCATACCGTTTCCTTTCTTTGAATACGCATTTTCGAGTTACACAGACAATCCGTGCCTTTTTCTCCCCTTTGGGCCTCCTTTCGTGAAATAAAAAAAGAGCAGATACCAAACGCGGTAACTACTCCTAAAAAAAATTATACACGGGTAAATTGTCTATGTGGATATTATACAAAAAATGTAAAGTTTTTGCAAGCCCTTCCTGTTGCAAAATGGAAAACATCCTGCCATTCAACCGCCCATGTTTCTCCTTGCGCAGCACACACAAATCCGGTACAATCATAGGTAGGGACATCAAACCAACCCACCGCCCAAAGGAAGCGTGGTCTTGCCATTGAAAACAGAAAGGACTTCTCATGAAGATAGGAAAATACCAAATCGGACGCTACCATGCAATCATCCGCAAGGAATACGCAGACGGCAGCATAGACTATGAAACATCCTTTTCGGATGCTGCAGATATCCTCGAAAGTTACTATAGCATCCTGAAGTGTGTTGGAAAAGCGGTCGGCATGGCCACGGATAACCCGCGCGTCCTCACAAATGCCTTTCTCATCCAAGGAAGGGATGAGATTGAAAAGGAACTGCTTTACGGCACTGGAAAGAAGCTGGAATCCATCTAATAAAAAAAGGCTGTCGTATAGCATCACGGCAGCCTTAAATTTTATTTACCCGTAGACCTCTTCCCTGATAGGCAGATCCAAGTCTACTTCCTCATTGTTTCACTTAATCAAGAAAACAGGGCGCACACCTTTAGAGCTAAAAGCACTGATGCCATTCGCACCACAACTGTCGCTGACATAGCAGAAAGCTGCAGAAGACGCTTCCCGTTTAATGGCGTTTTCAAGCCAATACCAACACAAATTCCCGCCTTGACACTCCCCACGACAAAAGTCGAGGGATTCTTGCTACCTGCCACTTATCGTGGCTGGCCAGACCATTTCAGGTAGGCCTCAGTGCAAGATATGGGTGTGCCATCACCCTTCATAGGGCAGAGCATATAGCTCCCTATGCAGCATGTCTGGCATCTCTGCCGCCAACATACTCAGTTGAGTTGCAAATGTTTATCGCCCCGAGCAGATCCCTGTGGATGTGGAATCCGCATCTGCAAACATAGTCCCGGTCATTGGCATGATGGACATGTCCGCAGACCGGACATGTCTGGCTCGTATACGCGGGGTTCACATACTCAACGGTCATCCCTGCCAGCCTGGCTTTGTATTCTATATACTGCGCGAGCCTATAGAATGACCAGGTGTGCAAGCTGTGGTTGTTTTTACGACTTTTTCTTGTCGTGGAGCGGATGTTGGCCAGTTGCTCCATTTTGATCACCTTTACATTGTGCTTTTTTGCCGTGTTTATGATCCCACGGCTTATTTTATGATCGATATCTTTCATAATGCGCTGCTCTTTGTTGTTGATCCGAGCGACCGCCTCTGGATGCTTAGCCTTCTGCAGGGCTTTTCGCTTCGCGGCGAAATGCCTTCGCATAGCTTTGTTTCGTCTCCCATTCCCATGGAACATCACGCTGCCGTCAGAACACCTGCTCACGGCTGGACATTTGATGCCAAGGTCGATCCCCATGACACAGCCTTCCCCTGCAGGCGCATCCTGCTCTGGTTTTTCATACACGATCTGAACCACGATCCTGCGTCCTTTATAGACGATACGCATGGTCCCCAGCCTGGCTCCGGTGAAAATGGCTTTCTGTCTCACCGTCATCTTGGTGTGGACAGAGATCCTTTTCGTTTTTCCGTCCATCATGACAGGGAACTCGATATCCGTACCGTTCACCTTGAAGTTCTGGTTGTTGACGTAACAGCACGGTCTTCTCAGTACGGGGACAGCGGCTTGTTTGATGCCCTTGCCATGACTGGAGCCTCTGGCATTCCTGTAGTCCGCATCACGGCATGCCTTTTGGTATCGCGTGAATACTGAATTGGCATCCCGGATGCATTGGTTACGAAGTGCGGACGGCAGATATGCATCGACATCTTTGCTCGTAAGCTTTGCGATGGCTCTGCCATCGACTGCATCGGCAACCAGCCTGTTGACTGTCGCGATATATGTGGTCATCATATCAGATACCAGCATATACTGCTTTTTTGTCAGATACAGTCTTACTGTTTCTGATAGCTGCATGTTCTCACCTCCTATTTCCCGTCCTTTCATTTGTAGCCTCTCTAAGCAATCTTTCTTGCTGTTCTGATAATATTTTTGAAAAGCGGCGCCCCCATCCCACGGTTAAAACCGTGGGCTTTCCCGCGCCGGAATTTGTAATCTGATCCCCAACAATAAAAGAATTCACCTTTTTTCTTTCTACAACCCTTTTTACAAGCATTTTTTTTCCTCCTTGTCTTACTGATATCAGTCCTTTGTCCAGACGTTCCAATAAAAATCTTCCTTGTCCGCGTTTCCACCAGACTCCTGATAGTCTGCCAGGAACGCTTCACAATACCAGATATTTTCGGAACGGATTTCATTAGAAAACGTCGCCGCATGATAGATCTCTTCGGCATCATCGGAGTTGTAATCCTCCAGGAAAGAATCCAGGTCTTCCCCTTCGTCCTCAAGGGCACCGCCTAGATATTCTTCCAAGAACGTTCGATTCACCGAAAATCGAACCTGTCGCGTAGGATTCAGACCGTCCCCGGCATAATGGTTCCATGTCAGTTCCACAATGTTGTTTTTCATGGTTTTTCCCCTTTTTTTTTAATCTTTCTCTTAAAACTGGGGCTGTTGCAAAATAGATGAGTAATCACCTATGGAGCAACAGCTCTATCTTTTTTGCATAAAAACAGAAAACGGA
>CANQNF010000046.1 GCA_947625125.1 uncultured Clostridia bacterium | reverse complement strand
TTAGGCAGGTTGTTTCCCGCGTTATCTTACGGGGTAGTGCCTTACGCTACTTTGCTCAAAGCCCTATCTGGGCGCACCATATCAATCGTTTCCTTGCCAAGCGCTGCGCTCAGTTCCTTTAAGGTTGTAGGCTCCGAGCCGCCGAGGAAAAGCCTCGCGTCCATGTTGCCGATGATGGTGTCCGCATTGTCCTTGTAGATAGTCTTAAGCTGCGACTGCGACTGTAATATAATTGAAGCCGAGATTTCTCTGCTTCGTATTGTTGCGATGAGCTTGTCAAATTTTGGAATTTGACCGATATTCGCGAACTCATCTAAAAGACATCTGACGTGAACAGGCAGCCGCCCTCCGTGTTCATCGTCTGCTTTGTCGCATAAGAGATTGAATAGCTGCGAGTACATAATCGCCACGACAAAGTTGAATGTATCGTCGGTATCCGAGATAATGACGAACAGCGCAGTTTTCCTCTCGCCGAGGGTGTCAAGCTCCATTTCGTCGTAGCTCATAAGTTCACGCAGCTCGGCGATGTCAAAGGGAGCAAGCCGCGCACCGCAGGAAATAAGGATACTTTTAGCTGTCTTGCCCGCGGCTAATTTGTATTTTTTATATTGCTTGACCGCGAAATGCTCCGAGTCTTTCTGCTCCAGTTCCTCAAACATCAGGTCAACGGGATTCTTGAAACTTTCGTCGTCCTCGCGAGCCTCCGAAGCGTTTATCATCTCCAAAAGGGTCGTGAAGTTCTTTTCATGCTCCATGCCCTCGTACCAGATGTAGCCGATATATGCGGTATATAGCAGCTTCTCGGCTTTTACCCAGAAATCTTCGCCGCTTTTATCTCCGTCGCCCTTGGTGTTGACGATGATTGTGTTGACCAACTTCAAAATGTCCTTTTCCGAGCGGATATACGCGAACGGATTGTAGTGCATAGACTTTTTGAAATTGATTGTGTTGAGAGATTTTATGACATATCCGTTCTTGGCAAGCATTTTGCCGCACTCGACGAGGACTGTTCCTTTCGGGTCGGTGACAACATATGAGCTGTGCATCTGCATTAAATTCGGCTTTACAAAGAATCTTGTCTTGCCGCTTCCCGAGCCGCCGATTACAAGAATATTCTTGTTCCTCGCGTATTTCGGCTGCGACGGTCGGCTGTTCATCGTCAGGCTTTCGGTCTGCGTGAGAATGACGTTGTTTGAAAACTCGGGGTCAACGTAAGGCTTAATATCCTCGGGTTTACCCCACCTTGCCGAGCCGTATTCCTCGCCATGGCGGTAGTTTTTCTTGTTTTTGCTCTTGATGTAAAGCAATAACCGCAAGCCTGCCGCTCCCACCACACCGATGAGCAAATCAATAGGGTGAAAACTCGGCAGCGGACTTTGAAACGCTGTACCGATGTTAAGAAATCCCGCGCCGAGCTTGTTTGCGAAAGAATCTCCGCTCGCCAGTCTGAAAGCCGATGATATTTTATTCGCAAAATAGAATGCGAACAAATACGGCATATTCAAAAGAATCAGCTTTTTGACGTCAACCTTTTTCATCGCTCGGCACCTCGGCTCTTGTCCTTGTCCCGCGTTTTTTCTCGGTGTTGGGTCTTGACCGCTTCAATGTGTTTGGCAAGCGTCTTTCTGATAGACGGCTTCTTGTCGCGCTGTACGCGGTTTGCGGTGAACTCCTTAAAGGCTTGCGTGAGGATGTCGATGTCCTTGCCTTTGAAGAAAACGAGGTACTTCGGCGGCTGCTCCGAGGTATCCTTTTTCAGCGCATAGTCGATGCCGTACTTGTTGGCGGTGCGCTGAAAAGCCTTGATATTTCCGTCGGTTATCTCGATGTTGTTGATCGCGGTATTCTGCTGCACAAGGTGCTTGACCGACTGCTTTCCGCGGTAGATTTTCGGCTGCGAATGGGTCTGTTTGGACTTTTCGATCTCCTGTAACAGCTTTTTCAAAGCCTTTTCAAGCGTTTCAGCCGTGACCTTGCCGCCTTTTATGGCGAGAGCGATTGTCTTGTTGTTTACTTCATCTTGCATTTTACCTCCTCCGTTTCGGGTAAAAAATAATGGTGTTCGCGCTAAGGCGGAACACCGTCGGGGTATTTGTATGGGTTCATAAGCCTCCTTTACAGATTCAAATCATGGCTGACGAGTGCTGCATAGTAGCTGTCCATTGTCGCAGGAGCGTTATACAGCGCGGTCAGCAGATACGCCCGAATGTTTCTGATTTCGGGTTTTGACCGCTCCATAGCGAACAGTACATATTCGATATGCTCGCTGTCAAGCTGCAAGAACCGCTCCCTGACTGCCGACTTGGAAATGTCCGTGCCGTTAATACGAACGGTCGGAGAGGGTGAGCAGATAGCGTCGAGCATGAGAGTTACTATCTCATCAATCTGCCGCTTGTCGTTCTGTTTGTTTTCAATGATTATGTCGTAGTCAATGTTGGATTTTATTTCATCTTCCAACTCGCTGCGATTTTTCATCTCATCTGCCCCATCGCCCTTAGATGGGTGATTGATTGAATCAATACTTAATTCTTTTGTATTTGATTGTTTATTATTTAATTGCGTGGGTTTTTCCGCTGTCGGATAAGCCGCTGACGGATTTGCCGTTGTCGGGTTATCCGATGTTGGATTTTCCAATATCGGGTTTTCCGACATCGGAGTCGGCAACTGCGGGTGTTCATAGATGATATACTCGATAGCCGACATCTTGCCCTTTTCATCTCTGCCTTGCCGTCTGACTATGTAGCCTGCCTTTTCAAGCTCCCAGACAGCCGTCCGAATGGCGTCCACGCTTTCCTTGTTTATGCTCGCAAGTCCCGCGAGGGTGTAGTCCCAACTTTCGGGCAGCGAGAGCATTTCGGACAAAAGTCCCTTGGCTTTAAGGGAGATTCGTTTGTCTTGAAAGTGGTGCTTTGACATCACGGCATAGTTTTTTGTTTTTTCAACACGAAATACTGCCATAATTTCCTCCTGTCATCTTGAAACAAAAAATCCCCGCTCGGGTTCTGCATAATGCAGGGGAGCGGGGATTGTGAATTATTAAATTATTTTTTGAACAAATCCGAATGAGTGCCGGTTCTTGAAAGGAAAAGAATCAGATCATCGCCGTCTATTCTGTATATGAGCAGCCAATCGGGCAGGATATGGCACTCGCGGAACCCGATATAATCTCCTGTCAGAGCGTGGTCACGGTGCTTTTCCGGGAGAGGCTTCTGTGCAGCAAGCGTGTTGACTACTGTTTCAAGCAAACCGATGTCATATCCGCGCTTGACAGCAGTCTTTAAATCTTTCTTGAACTGGTTTGAAAGAACGATATTAAGCGTCATCTTCTAAGACCTCGTTTATCGCGTCGCTGAAAGATGAATAACGCTTATACTGTTCCGGGTGGGCTTTCATCGCATAAAACTCGTTCATCGCGGCAACGGTTTCCTCGTTATACTGCTGCGGCATCTCCACCGCAAACGGCAAGCCTCCGCGCAGAACGCACTGGTGCAAAAACAGATTAACCGCCGAAGACATATCCAGCCCCAAGTTGTTAAAAAGCGCCGTCGCCTGTTTCTTGATGTCGGAATCGATCCGAACCTGTGTAGGTGTTGTGGACATAGTAACATCTCCCTTTGCATTTATTATATGCTTTTTGGTTTACAATGTCAAGCATTATGAGCATAAAATCTTGTAAGCGACTGAATAGAATAAATTACACTTGAAATTCCGCTGACAGTATGGTATAATAAATACAGCAAATAATACAACGAACGGAGAGTGATATTATGAGCATTGACGAGATAAAAGACGCGGTTCTGAAAGTGGTTGATGAATACCAAATCAGCCGGGTTGTGCTTTTCGGCTCACGCGCAAACGGAACGGCTACGTCCTCAAGCGACGTTGATCTGATAGTCGAATTCAGTTCGCCTGTGACGCTTATCACCCTTTCCAAGCTTTCGCAGGCTCTTGAAGATATTCTTCATACAAGTGTAGACGTTATCCACGGTCCTATCCAAAGCACTGACCTTCTTGAAATCGACAGGGAGATTGAACTTTATGCAGCGTAGAGACATTATCATAATTGACAAAATCCTGTCCGAAATTGGAATAGCACTTGAAATGCTTGGCAATACCGACCTTCCCGCATTTCTTGATGATGAAAAACTGAAGCGGGCAGTCGGAATGACTGTCATAAATATCGGCGAGCTTGTAAAAAATATCTCTGAGGAAACGCGTATGAAATACCGCGAGGTGCCGTGGAAAGCAATCGCCGGACTTCGGGATATTGCGGCTCATAAATACCAGACGCTTCGTATGGAGGACGTCTATAATACGGCAAAGTTTGATTTGCCGGAGCTGAATGTGAAGCTGAAAAATATTCTGGAGCAGGAGAAAAACGGCTGACAGCGTTATAACGTCAATAACAGTTTAATTTTCAGCTGTTTTCTTTCTCCAAAAACTCCCTTATCATTTCAATATGCCGCTTTGACTTCCGCACGATCTCGTTTGCGTATTCCGAGGTAAGAAATTCAACGAGCCATTCTTTGGGGACATTATATGCCCCGGAGATTCTGAAAGAGCGGAGTTTTCCGCTTTCGCACCATCTGCAAATTGAAGAGCAACTGTATCCGGTGACCTTGCTGATCATTTTGATGTTCAGCAGGTCGCCGACTTCGTCTATCTGCGTTTCGATATGCTCTTTGAGCTTCTTGACCTGTTTCTTGCTGAGTCCGCGAAGCTCTTGACGGCATGATATAAAGTCTTTCCGAATTTTTGATTTTTCGGAATACCAACCGTCAATCGCCAAATACTTGTCCGGGTGTGCCTCGCGGTCTTGCAGATAAAAAATCACATCTTCGATTTGGATTAGATAGCAGCGCGTTTTCTTGCCGGTGTCCTTGCACGGCACCTTGCCGCTTTGAAGAAGATAGCGGGCGGTAGCCTTGCTGATATGCGCGATTTTGTAAAATTGCTCCTTTGACAGTCCGTCGGGATATTCAGAACGGAGCTGATTGAAAAGCCTTTTATTTTCTCTCATAAGTGATAACTCCTATCGTTAAAATCAGCATGGTAAGGTTATCACTTTTCACTCCTGTTTTCTCTCCTTTTTCTCTCCAACGTGCATTTTTCTCCCCCCAAAATGCCGTTTTCGAGCCGACCTTGCAAACGCCCGATTTTAAAGGCTTTTCGGATAATCATACCTTGCAAAGCGCTTATACAAGCGGTTTTGCGGGTTGCTTATCTTAAACTGGTTTCGGTCAACTTACTTTAACTTCCGAATAACCGAAAAGTCTTGAAAACCGACCGGATTTTTTGGAAAGATTAAGAAAATTTAGCATGGATAATTTTGGAGAAGAGTTACCGGAAATTTAATACTTTACAAAGGCGCGCTTAAAAAGGCGTGCTTTTTGATAAAATTTTCACGAAATGATATATACTTCCCGCCGCGGATATGTTATAATAAAAAATAAATATATTATGATTTGAGGTGATTATCATGAAAAGACTGCTTGCCATTATCATGTCTGCCCTGCTTTTGCTCTCTTCCTGCGCAAGGGCTCAGTCTGAGCCTGAACCCGAACAGACCGAAAATGTAATGGCGGGACTGTTCACGACTTCGGGCTCTTCCGACTCCGAAACTTCGGAAACGACATCGCCGCCGGTCAGCGATGCGGCTGTTACCACTTCAGAAACTACCGCTCTTACCTATGACGACGTTCAGGCAGCGTATCCCGAAAAAACCGTGCTGACATGGGCGGTGTATCCGTTCTTCGGACTTGCCGAATCGGTGAGGGTCACTGAGGTCAACGCCTATCTCGACAGCCTTGGTAAGGACTACGCAGTGTTTTTCACTCCGGCTCTCGCCGACAGCGTTCAATATTGGAGAACATCGCTTAAGGAATGGGGAGAGAACATTGACCTGATTTCCGGCGCAAGTCTTGACAATATGATGTTTTACGGATTCTTTTCAGACATCAGCGACTATATTCTGGACACGGATATCGGGCAGGAACTTTACTCGCTTATGCCCGAAAACTACTGGAAAGCCTGCGGCGACGGCGACAGAGTATTTGCGGTTGGAAACCCGCTTGACATAGTTGGCATGGATTATATATTTGACTATAACGAGGAGATTGCTCTAAAATATAATTACGACACCGAGAAATCGCCTCTTGAGCAACTTGATATACTTGAGGAGATTAAATCAAATGAAAATCTTGCCTTTGTGCTTCCGCAGCATTTTGAGAGCATCGTAAACTTTACAAACGTAAGAAATCTGGAGCTTCCTCTTTATTGGGACAGCGAAGCAAATGAGATTAAATGTATATTCGATAATCGGGAATATTTAGACCGAATAAGAACGGTATGCGAGCTCAGAGCAGGAGGATTTGAAACGACCGGCGAGAACATCTTTGCAAAAGTGTCAAGAGAAGTGCTGCCCGATGAGGATATTGAAGGGTATATAAGGGATATTCAGACAGACGGCGTCACTTTGAAGGGACTATGGTATTGCAGCGGCATAACGCCTATATCGCAGACGCCGGACAAGGCGTTCGATCTTTTGGCAACGGTGTTTACCGACCCATATCTCAACAATCTTCTTACATACGGAATCGAGGGCGAGGACTATAACATCGTTGACGGCAGGGCTGACAACACCTATAATATCTGGGGTGAACCGGCCTTTGCAAACAGCCTGATTTGTCTGCCGAGCACTTCGCAGCCGAAGGATCTGCCCGAAAGACTGAGAAACGGCATTGAGAATGCCGAGCCTGATGACGCTTTGGCGTTCAGGATTGACAAGCGCGGCTTTCATGATAAGCTATTGGAGATTGCGAATTATGTGAGTGATTTTTCGGATGAGGTCACGGGTGATAACTTTGACGAAACCGTGCAGAAATACCGAGAAAAGCTCTTTGACGCAGGCTTGCAGGAAATAATTGACGACGTGAACAGACAGTATGCGGAATGGAGCGGTAAACAATGAAAAGGATATTTTTGGTCATCGTTTCGGCAGTGGTAATGCTCTGCTCCTGCGGGAAAGCTCCCGTCTCGGGGAACGGCGAAGTGTTGAAAGTCGCCGACAGAACCTGCATTTGCAATACGGGCGAGCTTTATCTTGACAGTTCTCAAAGGCTGAATTTTATCGACTTTACCACAATGCAGTCGACGCTTATCTGCTCAAAGCCGAACTGTACCCATCAAAGCCCCGATGAATGCTCATCATACGGTATGTCGAACGGCGCTTTTATCTACGGCAGCAATATCTATTATTTTGACAGAGAAGTGACAATGAACGGCAACAAGGCGAAGTATGTCACAAAGCTGATGAAAGCAAATGTAGACGGAACTGGCAGAACAGTGGTGCTTGAGATAAAAGACCGCACCTCGCCGGACTATGACAGGCGCTTTGTCGTGGGAAGCACCCTTTATTTCGGCACCCAAGAGACCAACTATGATGAGGACGGCAAAGAGACCTCTTTAGCAGGCTTATATCTTTGCTCTTATGACCTTGACAGCGGGGAATACCGTGAGATTTTGAAGACAATCGAAGGCAGAAATGCAAATATGTATGCTTTCGGCGTTCACGATGGCGGAATATATTATACGACCTCCTATGTTGAGGAAGATATCCCGTGGCAATCTTTTCTTGATCCTGATTTTGTTCCGGACTATATAAACGATTATTACAGATATGATATCGAGAGCAGTGAAGCCGAAAAAATCGACAGCTATATTTTCAGCACCGGCGACGGTTGCTATGTCGAGGTCAGCGGAGACGTTACAATGTTAGTTTCCGAAGGTGGGAAAAGGACGGATATCTCGGATATCCGCTCGGTATATACCCTTGTGAACGGCAAGCTGTTTGACCCGACGGATAAGGTTGTAATCGACTCTGCAAGCAGTGAAAGACACGAGATGAAAACCGACGCCGAGGTAATTTATTACCTCGACGGCGAGTATGTTGTCAGGGATTTTCAGCAAGACGAGAACGGTTTTATTACGGGGTATAGGTATGAAAGGCTTACGGAAGATAATTTGATTGGCGAAGTAAAATAGCCATTTTTTATATTGACAGCCTGCGGCAAAGATGTGAAAGCAGATAAAGAATACGCCTCAGGCTATGAGGCGGCATACCGCAGCCCGTGGTGGACGAGCCGTTCAATGCCCACGACCGAGCGGCGTGGAAATGACTTCAGAAATCATTAAAAAATTTAAAGAAAAGGTGCGACCGTCATTATCGCCTGCCACGACCGAGATAAGCTTGATAATTTAGCCGACGAGAAAAAGACGGTTCGCCTTGGCTATGTCATGACGAAAACTCAATTTGCTTTGGAAATGTGGGAAAATATCAACGCTGAGGGCTTTGAGATTACTATGCTTGATTATCCGAAAAGAATCGTGTTTAAATAGGTTGAGCATGAACCGGCATATATAGCGTTGTATATCTTTTGAAAAGTTGCAATTTAGCTGTTTGGCGATTTTTTCCAGAACCCGGCTGCATATAAAAAGTGCGAGGTAAGGATAATATCCGATACCTCGCATATTTGTTTTGTAAGCGTGGGAATTGGTTGCGGGTCTTTAAGTGTGGGAACCCCCTCCCCTGAGGGGAGGGGTCAGGGGATGGTGATTTAAAATAGCATGAGTCACGAAGTGGCGAATACCTTTTATCAGGGCAGCGGCGGGTTAGGCTTTTTTATTTTTGCGTCCCGGGCGAATCCCTTATTTTCAAGGCATAGAGAGCGGTATTTCACAATTTTGCGGAAGTGATACCCCTCACTCCCCCTCTCTCTTTACCCCGCAAGCGCCGGCAGGCTTACCCCCTCGCAAACTACCTCTTTCTGCTCGCCTGCGACGTTGACCGGTATCACCACGCCGTACTCCCCCGCCGGCAGCGCGCCGTAATCGGTCTCCGGACGGACCCAGTCTATCTCGACTTCCGAGCCCGCGGGCGCCGTCAGAAGCACCCCGGTCATGATCGGATAATCCGTCACCATGCGGACGTAGTACCACCGATCCCCAAGCTTTCGGATGAGCCGGTAACTCTCCCCGAACTCGGCGTCCTCGTCTCCGTCGTTTTTCAGCGTCAGCGTGACCCCGCCGCCTAAAGCCTCGTTTTCGGGGCTTTTTTGATATAACGTCAGCCCGTCCGCAGGCCTGTCGAGCGCCGCCAAAACGTCCGGAATTCCGGGCTGCTTGGGCATGTCCCCATCATCAAACGTAAATTCCGCACATAAAACCGTCGGGTTATCAAAATCGCTCTCGGGGCTGAATTCCTTGACAACGCGGTACTCGCCGTTCGGCATGTCCCCGAAAAATTTGTCGAGCGCGATGACGTCGTACGCCGTTTCGCCCGGCTCCATCCAGACGTTCGAGGCGGGAAACATGATGTCCGAGCCCGAAACAAGGCGGTGCCAGCCGTCGTCCTGCCGAATATCGATTCGGAATTTCGAGCCTCGGTCGACGTTTTCTTTGGTATTATTTGTCATTTTCAGCAGGAGCGCCTCCCGGTATTTTTCGCATATTTCAAGACCTGCGTCGATTCCCGCAGGATAGTCGTCGGCCTCAAGCGCCTCTCCGACGGTATATGACGGCGTTTCGGGCTCATCCTGCTCCGCGACAGCTTCCGGCTCTTGGGCCTCGGGCTCGGCATTGTTTTCCGCTGTCGGTTCTGCTGCCGTTTCGTTCGGAACAGCTATCATCGGCGGGTCTGCGGGCAGTCCCGTCTCAACGGAAATCGGGGCCGGCTCGGTCCCGCATGCCGTAAGCGCCGCCGCCATTAAAATCGCAAGAATCTTTTTCATTTTTATCACTCCTTTACCTGTAATACGCTTTTCGGGGCCGAAATATTGCAGGGAAAGAAAAATTTTTTCAAGAACTCCCCCTCACCCTCCAGCCGTACTCCCTCTTGACTACATCCAGCTCGACTCTGGCCTCCGTCCCGTCATCTCTGCTCCTTATAAGCTCGGCGGCGACGCAGCCCTCCCCGAACTTCGTCACCTCGGCCCGGTACTCGCGTGAAATGCCCCATTCTACGGCGTATTCGCTGTCGCAGACGTACAGCTTCTTATCTATGATTATCCACTTCCTGAGATTTTCGGTGTATTTTTTAAACATTTCCTCCGCCGTGACCGAATCAAATACGCCGAACAAAAATCCCCTTAAATCTTTCAAATTGTAAAACCCCGGCTCGACGACCCGGTAGTACGCAGTCCCGCCCAGAACCACGCAGTCGCCCCTGTCAGTCTTCATGCCGCTGCCGACCGTGAACCTCTCCCAGTCCATATAGCGGTTGACGAGCGCGTCCAAGATCTCGGCAGACGGCTGCTCGCGCCATGACTCCGGCTCCTCAAGCGTTATTTCATTCCCGCTGCCGTCGTAGCCCGCGCCTGTCATGCCCGAGACAATGCACCGCCAAAGCTCCTCGCCCGTCTCGTTTTTGACAAAGACCGCCGTCCCGAAGCCGCTCTCGCCGGGGGTTTGCTCCTCGGAATAAATATTTTCATCCCCCGAAATATTCGTCTTATAGTAGTTTTCGGCCAGAATTCTCAGCTGTTCCGGGGTATAGCCCACACCCTTTTCACTAAGGTCTACCGCACCTGCACGCAATGTAAAGTCCACCGGCATGCCGTTTAAATCCAGGCCTTTTCCGGTGCTCGGGTTTACGGCATAGCGCTGCAAAACCTCTCCCTTGAGAACGTCGACGATCTCTATTTTTTTGTCATTTACATGGCAGCAAACCGTAACGGCCCTGTCCTCGCCGCCGTTTGCGAGGTAATAATCGAGGGCGAGCGCCGAAAGTTCGGGATAGCTGTAGGGCGGGGACGGTTTCAGAAAGTCGAGCCGAATTTCCTTGCCCGAGCCGGTCACGCCCTTGGACGTAAGCCGGTCGACGGTGTATGATTGAAGAAACGCCCCGGCATGATCGAGCACCTCGATTTTTCGCTCTCCCGACTCGGTCGGCGATACTCGGGCGCTGAACGCGTCGTATTGGGGCTGAGTGAGGTTATAGTACCTTACCGCGAGAATTTTAAGCTCGTCGTCCGAATACCCTCCGCCGTCGGAGCATGGCGTGGGCAGGGCTGTTGCGTTTTCAAAATCGGTGAGCGCCTTTAACGTTTCCTCATAATATTTTTCTTTGTCATTGACGTCTTCAGGCGCCTCTTTTACATACAGTCTTACCGAGCTTGTCGCGGGTTCTATATCCGCGCCTACGCATCGCAAGGCCGCTTCATCGGTGGTTTTCTTTAGTTTTTCGCAGATCTTCTCCCGCTCCTCGGTAAGCCTGTTATAGGAATATTTAACGCGCACGAACCGCACGCCCGTAATGTCGATTATTGATGAAATCACATCCATGACCTCGTCGCCGTCGTCGGTGAGATAAACCGTGAGCTCACTGCCCGCGACGTCGGCGCCGCCGAAGTATTCGGGATAGCCCGTCCCGTCGGATTTCATCAGATTTCTGAAAATCGCCCTGTACTTATTTTCGGCCTCGCGCTCGCTCGGTTCGCTTTCCGCCATGCCCTCCGCCAAAAACATCGGGGAAGTTAAATCGTCGACGAATTTATAGACGGTACCCCCAGGCATGTCGGTGACGGTCATGCTCTTTTCGTCGACTATGTAGCCTTCGCCGAGGACTGCAAAGGCCCTTTCTTCGGCGTTTCGGCCGAATTTTATCCCGACTAAGTTTTCGCCGTCAAAAAGGTAAAACCTCGCCTGACGGCTTCTTCCGTCGCTCCCGGAAACGCCTATCTCGACGACCGGGCTGCCGCCGAACATATAACATCTTAAAAACTCCGACGCGGATTTTTCATCGATAACAGTCCCGCCGACCGCCTCGAAGTTCTCGGCCGGCAGCGCCCTCATCGCCCCGTCAGCACCGATAAACCCCACGCCCAAGCCCGAAACGCGGTATTTCCCGTCGGCCTCAAGTGTAGCGCCCGACCCTATGAGGCAGAATCTGACATCGCCCTCGCTCTCACAGTCAAAAATTATGTTATCTTTGGCAGTTTCGGAAATTTTTGCCTTTTTATAGGAGACAAACTCGGCCCCGTCCTCGCCGACGACCCTGTTCGGCAGCTTCTCGCCCTTGGGCAGGGGATTTGTGAGCATGATAAGCGCCAAAACACCCGCCGCCAAAACCGCGGCTATCCCGACCAAAACGGTCGGCTTTTTCATGTTCAGGGCGTTTTTCACCCGCGAACCGACCCCCGATTCTCCGAACCCGAGGACCGTTCCGCCGAGGCCGTTCTGCCTCATCGACATGTGTAAAAGCGCCTTTGCATAGCCCTTTTCCGAGCCGTCGGAAAGGCTTAAAATCGCCTTTTCGTCGCAGGACAGCTCCATGTCGAGCCCCATCAGCTTTATCCCCGCCCAGACGGCCGGGTTGAACCAGTGAAGCGCCAGAACGAGCGTGGCAAGGAGCTTTACAATGTGGTCAAACCGCCTTATATGGGCGTTTTCGTGCGCAAGTATATATTTTAGATCATCCTCCGGCACGCCCGCCGGCAGATAGATTTTCGGCCGCAATACCCCGAAAACAAAGGGCGTTCCGATTTTTTCGCATATAAAGTACCCGCCCGCTTCCCGCGAACCCCTGACCCTAAAATAAATGCGAATAAAGCTGATTATGTTAAAAATTATCACGCCGACCGCAACCGCCGCCCAGACGTAGGGGAGGATTTCTTTGAATGTTAAATTTTTTATGGCAGGCGTCTCAAGCCCGCCCATGTATACCCCCGAAACCGTCGTCGGAGCCGTCGCGGGGACAAACTCGGCCGGGGGAGGGATGTATTCGAGCCTGCCGGCAGGGGACTGCTCGGGCCTGAAAAGGTTGAATAAACTCACGGCGGAACGCACCGAAAACGGACAGAGAAGCCGCACCGCCGGAATCAGCCAAAGCCCGTAGCAGAGCCTTTTCGGCAGCTTTTTAAGGAGCGGCCGAAGAAGTATCAGCCCTAAAATTATCATGCCCCCGGTGAGACTCATGTTTAAAACGCCGTAAAAAATTTCCCTCATTCGCCATCCCCCTTTTCGGTGTGCCTATCAATAAGCCGCTTAAGCTCCTCGGCCTCTTTCGGGGTCAGCTTTTCCTTTGTCAGAAACGCCGCCAAAAACATCGGCAGCGACCCGCTGTAGCCCGACCGAAGCATCTCCCCCGAACGCTGAGAAAGTATCTCATCCCTTGTCGCAAGGGGTCTTATAACGCTCTGCTCATTCACCAAAACGCCCTTATCTTCGAGCTTTTTGAGCACGGTGTATACCGTCGATTTTTTCCAGGACAGTCGCTCGTGCGCCTGCGACACGAGCTCGCCCGAACGTATGCCGGGGTTCTCCCAGATGATTTCAAGAAGTTTAAGCTCGCCGTCGGAAATTTTCATAGCCATGTAAAATCACTCCTTTTTTGTGCAGGATTTGGTGCAGAAGTTGGTCTATGCCCATAGACCTACTATTAGTCTACCATAATAGACCGGGCTTGTCAAGACCTTTTTCGGGGCGCGGATAGAAAAAATTTGAGAGAAAATAGGGTTAGAGCGTTAGATGATTAGAGGATAGAGGCGGGAAACCGGGCAGAGGATGGAGCCGGGACGGGCTGCGGGTCAACCAATCAACGAACAGACCCGCGAAAAGCCGCAAGCGAGAAGCCCGCACCATGCCCTCTGAAAGCGGTCTACCCTCTGTTCATCTATCCTCTATCCCCTAAAAAGTGCCCAACTTCGGTTAGCAGAAGCTAACTTTATTTTGTGAATCCCGCCGAAATTGCACGCCCGCCCGCAAAAACCGGTTGACAAATCCCTGCGGGTGTAATAAAATAATATCAGTTAGCAGGCGCTAACCATCCGAAACAGACAGGAGTGAAAGCCTTGATACCTCTTTCATTTGCGGACCCCGGTGCCGAGCTTATAATAAGAAAGGTCGGCGGCAGCCCGGACGTGAGAAAGCACCTTGAAGACCTCGGTTTCGTCGCAGGCGGCGAAGTGAGCGTAATATCCCAGACCGACGGAAACATCATAATCAAGGTCAAGGAATCGCGAATCGCCCTCTCGGGAGAGCTCGCCGCAAAAATAATGGTCTGAACGCCCCGCTTTAATTTTTTTGGGCAGCAGACCGCGATAAATAAAGTTCAAAAGTCCCGCATATATATGTGGGACAAAAATAAGAGGCGGCGTTAGCGGCTGCTAACTCGCCGTCAGAGGAGGAAGATACTATGCAAACGCTTAACGCCGTCCCGGTGGGGAGCAGGGTAAAAGTCGTGAAGATACACGGCGAGGGTGCGATAAAGCGCCGAATCATGGACATGGGCATCACCAAGGGCGTGGAGATCTACGTCAGGAAAGTGGCGCCTCTCGGGGACCCGTTCGAGATAACGGTCAGGGGGTACGAGCTGAGCCTGCGCAAAGCCGACGCGGAAATGATAGAGATAGAATAATAAAAAACGTCGCCGACAGGCGACCCCTTGAAACTAATAACTAACAACTATTCTCTGACAACTATTTTGCGCCTTTCGCCAATGGCAAATGAATAAAAAAGGAGACAACAACTATGGCAATCACCATCGCCCTTGCCGGCAACCCGAACTCCGGCAAGACAACGCTTTTCAACGCCCTCACCGGCTCCAACCAGTTTGTCGGAAACTGGCCGGGAGTCACCGTTGAGAAAAAAGAGGGAAAATTAAAAAAACATCCCGACGTGACGGTAACGGACCTGCCGGGAATATACTCTCTCTCGCCCTATACCCTCGAGGAGGTAGTCGCGAGAAATTACCTCATAGGCGAGCGCCCCGACGCGATTTTAAACATCATCGACGGCACAAACCTTGAGAGAAACCTTTACCTGACAACTCAGCTTATAGAACTTGGTATCCCGGTCGTAGCCGCCGTCAACATGATGGACGTCATCGAGAAAAACGGCGACAAGCTTGACACGCGCTCGCTTTCCCAGAGGCTCGGCTGTAAAATAGTCGAGATCTCCGCCCTTAAAGGCGACGGAGTCATGGAGGCGGCGGAGGCTGCGATCGAGGCCGCAAACGAGAAAAAACCTGTCCCGCTGCACACGTTCTCGGGGGTCGTCGAGCACGCCCTTGCGCATATCGAGGAAGCCTGCGTTCACGGCATGCCCCAGGAACAGCAGAGATGGTATGCCATAAAAATATTCGAGCGCGACGAAAAGGTCATAGAATCGCTTGAAATTCCCGCCGACGTAAAGAAGCATATCGAGGAGGACATCCTGTCCGCCGAAAAGGAGCTCGACGACGACGCGGAGTCCATCATCACAAACGAGCGCTATGTCTATATCGCAGAGCTTATAAAGGGCTGCATAAAGAAAAAGAACGCGGCGAAAATGACGACGTCGGACAAAATCGACTCGATAGTCACGAACCGCTGGCTCGCGCTTCCTATTTTTGCCATCGTCATGATAATCGTCTATTACATTTCGGTCACGACGGTCGGCACCATTGCCACAGACTGGGCGAACGACGGCGTTTTCGGCGACGGCTGGCACTTTTTGGGCATAGGTTCGGGCGCTTATGAAGAAGCTGCGGAAGAATACTCGGGAGCGCTCGGCGCAGTGGAGGCATTCTCGGCGCAGTACCCCGAAATAGAAGCCCCCGATATTGAAGCATTAACAAGGGCGGACTTGGATACATATGCCAATAATTTCTCGGTGAACGACAAGGCGGTCCTTATTTCCGAGGACGAGGAGACCCTCGAACAGGTGGAGACCGTCTACACCGGCGAAGATTTGGCTCTTTCGGGGGCGGTGCTTGAAAAATACGGCTTTACCGAGCCCGACCCCGCAGATTACGGCGCATGGATTCCGGGAATCCCGGCGCTTCTTGAAAATCTTTTGGATAAAGTAGGCTGCGCTGAATGGCTCAAAGGGCTTATTCTGGACGGAATAGTCGCCGGCGTGGGCGCGGTCCTCGGTTTCGTGCCGCAGATGCTGATACTCTTTATATTCCTGGCGTTTTTGGAAGCGTGCGGCTACATGGCGAGAATTGCCTTTGTGATGGACAGGATATTCAGAAAATTCGGCCTTTCCGGCAAGTCGTTCATACCCATGCTCATAGGCTCGGGCTGCGGCGTTCCGGGTATCATGGCCTCGCGAACCATTGAAAACGAGCGCGACAGAAGAATGACCATAATGACGACCACGTTTATCCCCTGCGGAGCCAAGCTGCCGTTTATCGCGATGGTGGCGGGCGCCATTTTCGGGGGAGCATGGTGGATAGCGCCCTTTGCATATCTCTTAGGCGTTTGCGCCATAATCGTCTCCGGCATAATCCTGAAAAAGACAAAAATATTCGCCGGCGACCCCGCACCGTTTGTCATGGAGCTGCCGCCGTATCACATGCCGACGTTCACAAACGTTATGCGCTCGATGTGGGAGCGCGGCTGGAGCTTCATCAAAAAGGCCGGCACCATCATACTTCTTTCGACGATCTTAGTCTGGTTCACGACGTATTTCGGCTTCGTGGACGGCAGTTTCAGGATGCTCGCCGAGGACGAAATTTCCCATTCTATTTTAGCGACTATCGGTTCTGCGGTCGCGTGGATATTCATTCCTTTGGGCTGGGGCAACTGGCAGGCGGCGGTGGCTTCGATAACCGGGCTTGTCGCGAAAGAGAACATAGTCGGAACGATGGGCATTTTGTACGGCGGGGGAGAAGCCTCGACATATGCCGCGATGAGCGCCGCTTTTACACACGCCTCGGGACTTGCATTTCTGATATTTAATCTTCTCTGCGCGCCGTGTTTTGCTGCAATAGGCGCGATAAGGCGTGAGATGAACAGCGCCAAATGGACATGGTTCGCTATAGCGTATCAGTGCGGATTTGCCTATGCGATAGCTTTAATAGTAAATCAGGTGGGCAGACTTATTGCCGGCAGCCCGAGCATTTTAGGGCTTATAGTTTCTGCTGCCATAATAATAATACTCGCCGTCGGACTTTTCAGGCCCTATAAAGAAGCGGTAAAGCTCGACAAAAAAGTGCGGGTAACCGCGAAGTAAGGAGGGATTTTCATGACGTCGATCTGGGGAACGGCCGCCGTTTTGGCGGCGGTGATAGCGATAGTCGCGCTGGTGATATATTCGGTCGTCAGGGACAAAAAGTCGGGGAAGCCGGCCTGCGGGGGCGACTGCGCGCACTGCGGAAGAAAGTGCGGGGGAAGGGGCTCGTAGAGGACAGAGGACAGACTGTCGGAAGTCAGAAGAGAGTTGCAGTGAGATTGCGCGGAAAATCCGTCTCAAAGGCTGAAGCTTTGAGACGGATTTTTGATGGGGATACTGCCGCTGACCGGGGATAAAGTATTCGCCTGTGACGTGAAAATAAAAAAGCCCAACTCGCTGCTGCCCTTGGTAAAAGGTATTCGCCACTGCGTGGCGAATGCTATTTTAAGTCACCACCCCCTGACCCCCTCCTCAGGGGGATCGCCGCACAAACCTTGCCGGAAAAATCCGTATCATTTCCTTGCGGAAATTGATACGGATTTTATAATACCCTCCGGCCCGACCCATGGGGACAAGGTATTCGCGCTTCGCGCTCATACTATTTTTAGATTCCCCCACCCCCGACCCATCCCCAAGGGAGGGGAGCCCGAGCGCTCGGGCTTGGTGCGAAAAATCCATCTCAAAGACTGAAGCTTTGAGATGGATTTTTGCTGGGGCTACTGCGCCGCACAAGTTAAAAAGGTATTCGCTGCGCGAATGCTATTTTTAAGACCGGATTGGGATGTTGCAAAAATTTTGTGTGTCGAAAGCATAGCTGCCGTTATCATAGCGGGGGGGACACCCTAACGGTTTCCCCCGTACCCCTTTCCGTATAAGGTATTCGCGCTTCGCGCTCATGCTATTTTGAGACACCACCCCCTGACCCCCTCCTCGAGGAGGGGAAACTGTCGCACGAACTTTGCCGGAAAAATCCGTATCATTTCCTTGCGGAAATTGATACGGATTTTAATATGCCCCCTGCCTCTGCCCATGGGAAAAAGGTATTCGTTGCGCTCATACTATTGAAAAGTCCCCCTCCCCCGACAGGGGCTTGCTAAAAGCCCGAGGCGAGTAAAGCCCCCTCCCCTGAGGGGAGGGGGCACGGGGGTGTGGGTACTTCAAATAGTATGAGCCACGAAGTAGCGAATACCTCGTCCCTCACGGGAGGTTCGGGCGGGAATTAAAATTCCCGGACTGTTTTTCTTCTTTCGGAGAGGATTCAAGGCAAAAAGCCTCAGCCTTGCACAAAACCCCGAGCGAGCGAATCCGGCAGGAGTCGCGAGCGAGGGGTGGTTACGCAGAAAGTGAAAGCCCCTGCAACCAACAGATAAAACCCAAAAATCTAAATCTCACAAAAGTAAAACCACCGGGCTATTTTTTTCAATTCACCCCTCGCGGAGCGCCTTCGTGTAAAGAATTTCGCAGCCTGCGGGCTGCGACAAGGGGCTGACTTGCGATTAAAACTCTTTGAAAGGCTTCAGCGAAGCCTTGAAAAGCAAGTTTTAACGCAATCGTCATTTGCCCTTGACCCTGCAAGCCCTTTGAAAAGGGCTTGATCCTAAACTTTTATATTATGTGGTCGAAATGGCCGCTCTCTACGAACCCAGATGTGGCCGAAACGGCCACATCAAGAAGACAGAGGTCAGAAGTCAGATGACAGAATTTCAATGTGTCGCCTGTGGCGACGATTTTAAAAATAGTGAATAATGCGGGCGGAATGGACACTCCCTACGAACCCCCTTGCCATCCCCTGCATTTTGTGCTATAATAATCGCAAGCGATTATTATTTTTTATTTAAGTCGCCCTTTTGCTCCCCGACTTCGCCGGGAACCGCAAAAGACGGCTGATTATAGCACAAATCCTGCGGATTTATGCTATAATAATCGCAAGCGATTATTATGTTTTATTTAAGTCGCCCTTTTGCTCCCCGGCTTCGCCGGAAACCGCAAAAGATGGCTGATCATAGCACAAAGCTGTCGCTTTATGCTATAATATCCTCAAGGATCACTATAACCCCCTGCGGGGACCAAACCCGGGCGGCGCGGACGATTCGCGCCAAGCCCTGCAAAATGAAAGGAGCGCATTATGAACATCAGAAAAATTTTTGCATGTCTTTTGACCTTTACCCTCTCGATGGGTCTTTTATCAGGCTGCGGAGGGCCCGGTTCTTCGGCCTCCGACGGGCTCGAGTGGATAGACGACCCGTCCTCCTGGGAGGAGTACATGAACAATGCCAAAATAAAATCCTTAACGTCCCTCGGCAACACGCTGCGCCTGAAAAACGCCATAGATAAAGCGCGCTCCGGCAAGGACGTGAACGTCTGCTATATCGGCGGATCCATCACCGAGGGCGATCACCTCGACACCTGCTACGCGAACCGTTCTTTTAATTATTTTAAGGATACATTTGGCAAGGGCAAGGGCGACAACGTCCACTATTTTAACGCCGGCATTTCCGGTACCCCGTCGAACCTCGGCGCCCTCAGATTTGAAAAGGACGTTCTGAACAATCAGCCCGACATCGTATTCATCGAGTTTGCGGTAAACGACGGCGACGACGACGACACGAGGGCCGCATATGAATCAATGATACTTGACGCTCTCAATTATGAGCCAAAGCCCGCCGTGATCCTGTTATTTGCAAGAATGCGCGAGGGCTGGACTTCTCAGGGTTGGAAAAAAGAGATAGGGGCATACTATGACCTGCCGATGATAAGCTATGCCGACGGTATAACATATCTTTTGGACGAGGGAGCAATGAAGTGGGAGGACTTCTCAAACGACTACACGCATCCCCATGCCGACGGAAATGCCATTGTGGCAGAGATGATAGCCTACTTCTTCGACGAGGCCGACCGGACTGCCGCGCCCGAAGCCGAGACAGAGATACCTGCCGAAAATATGTATACGGCGTCTTATTTCAGAGGCGCGCACATGCTCGAAAAAACAAATGCAGAGCCAAAAGAAACAGGCTCTTGGCGAAAGGGGAGCAACGGCTTCCACTACGAGGACGGCTGGACCAAGCAGTATTCCGAAGAAAACGACCCGCTCGTCTTTGAGTTTGAGGGCAAGAGCGCCTATGTGGTATATCCGGCAAAGGGCGAGACGACCTTTACAAAGCTTGTCTGCGACGTTTATTTCAACGGCGAGCTTGTCGGCACCAAGACCTTTGACGAGCACGTCGCCGACGGCTGGGGCTGCCCCTACACCGGGGTTTTGCACCGCAGTTTCAACTCCGGAAGTTATCGGCTCGAATTCCACGCAGAAGCCGGAAGCGAAAAGAGCGATCTGCAGCTGCTCGCGGTGGCGTATACGGGGTAAGAAGGGGCTTATGGGGGGAGTAGCTTGCAGCACAGAACTATAAAAAGAAGTCCGACCCGCTGCAACACTGGTAAAAGGGATGCGCTTCACTCATACTATCTTCCCCCTCCCCTACCCCTCCCAAAGGGAGGGGAGATGTGCTCCTACTACACCTCGTTTAAAATCCCCATCAAATCCCCACGGATTTCGATGGGGGTTTTCTTGCCTGCTTTAGCGTAACAAAACCCCCGGTTCTACCGGGGGTGAATAAAAAAGCTTCAGCAAGAGATGAAAATAAC
>CANQNF010000045.1 GCA_947625125.1 uncultured Clostridia bacterium | reverse complement strand
TGATCCCTGCAAAGGCCACCTCTATCTACCTCCTCGTTCCTCAGGGCGAAGCTACCGACGTTGACAACCCGCAGCAGGGCACCGAGAACGAAGAAGAGTCCGAGAACGTCGACGATGGCGAAGCTCCCGAAGTTGACGCTGAGGAAGAGACCGAGACTACTGAGCCCGAGGCTCAGGCTCCCGCTGCCGAAGAGAACAACCCGACTACCGGTATTGCTCTCGCAGTTCTTCCGATGATCGTTTCTGCCGCTGCAGCCGTCATCTCCAAGAAGCACTGATTCCTCCTATAAAAAGAAGGATTAAAAAAACAAACTCTCCCCCTGATGCAGACAGGGGGAGATTTTTTTGCACAAGATATTGTGTCCCGAAAATTTTTTTGTGGAAATTGCGTGAATACCCTTGACATAATCCTTTCACTTTGGTATAATATATCCGTAAATTTACGACGATGAATAATTTCCTAACCAAAGCAAATATCTTTTTTCGGTGGGCAACCTGCCGAAAAAAGTATTTGCTTAAAGTCGTTTTAGAGAATTAACATATGTTTTTGTGCAATCTGCACAAGTATGACCCTTGATTGGAGATTTCTGCCATGGCCGAGCTATTGACTGCAACAAATATAACCCGCGACTTCACCATCGGCGACGGCAGCGTTGTCAAGGCGCTCAAGGGCGTGAACATACAGGTCGCCGAGGGAAAGCTGACTATTTTAAAGGGGCGTTCCGGCTCCGGCAAGACGACTCTTATAAACATCCTGGGAGCGCTCGACCGCCCGACCACCGGAGAAGTCATCTTCGACGGGCAGGACATCACGAAGCTCAGCGATTTAAAGCGCGACCAGCTCCGGCGTTATCAGATGGCGTTCGTGTTCCAGTCGGTGGCGCTGATGAGCTCGATGACAGCGTACGAAAACGTCGATTTCGGGCTGAGGCTGGCGGGGTTCCCTCTCGAAAAAAGGCAGGAGAGGGTGACGAGGTGCCTTGAAGAAGTCGGGCTTGCCAAGAGAATGCACCACCGCCCGGGAGAGCTCTCCGGCGGCGAGCAGCAGAGAGTCGCCATAGCGAGGGCTTTGGCGCATGAACCGAAGATAATTTTTGCGGATGAGCCGACTGCCGAGCTCGACTCCGGCACATCCCATCACATAGTCGAACTGTTCAAAACTCTTGTTCTGGATGAGCACATGACGATAGTAATGACTACCCACGACGTAAGCCTTCTTGAGATCGCCGACCGCGTGTATACTTTGGAGGACGGTGAGATCGTTGAGTAAAAAGAAAAAAGCAAAGCTTTTGCACGAACAGGAGCTGATGGCCGAGAGCGAGTACGCGATAGAGTGTGAAAACCTTGTAAAAATTTACAAGACCGACCAGATCGAGGTCGTGGCGCTCCAGGGGCTTGACCTACAGGTCAAAAAGGGCGAGCTCGTCGCCATCGTAGGAACGTCCGGCTCCGGCAAATCCACGCTTTTGAATATGCTCGGCGGGCTTGACAAGCCCTCCGCCGGAACGCTGTATGTCAACGGCAGGAATCTTTTAAAATTCACCGAAGAAGACTACATGATCTATAAGCGGAACACCGTCGGATTCGTCTGGCAGAATAACGCCCGAAACTTAGTGCCCTATCTCACGGCCGTGCAGAACGTCGAGCTGCCGATGCTCTTACAGGGCAGGAAGCAGAGGCGTGAAAAGGCGATTGAGCTTTTGGACGCTGTCGGGCTTTCGCACCGGCTGAATTCCCGGCTGGACCAGATGTCGGGAGGCGAGCAGCAAAGAGTCGCCATCGCGATTTCTTTGGCAAACGACCCGGCTATACTTTTAGCCGACGAGCCTACCGGTTCGGTCGACACCAAGACCTCCGACCAGCTGCTCGAAGTTTTTAAGGACATAAACCGCACAAGGGGAGTCACCGTCGTAATCGTCACGCACGACCTGAGGCTTGCGAAGCAGATAGACCGCGTCGTGTCGATAAGGGACGGGCGGACGTCCTCCGAAATCATCAAGAAATCTCACGCCGAGATATTAAAGGAATCCCAGGGCTGGAACGAATCGGACGAAGCGCCCGAGGAGGTCTCCGAGGAGCTTGTCGTTCTCGACAGGACCGGCAGGATGCAGATACCTAAAGAATATCTCGAAGCGCTCGGAATAAAGGGCGGCGCTAAGGTCAAGGCGGATCTTGACGCGGAGGGCCAGAGGATACTTATCCACAAGGCCGACTCGGCGTAACGCCCAAATAACTATCTTTATTTACCTCACGGAGAATATATACTGAGCTCCAAAATCTATTGAAAGGTGGATTCAAAGTGAAAGACAAAATGTTTCGGCGCATTGCAGCTTTGCTCATAGCTTTGGCAATGGTACTTCCCATGATCCCCGCCGTATTTGCCGCGGATAACACCGCGACGGAACAGACAGCGCAGAGAGAGACTTCGGCGCAGTCCATCGACGAGGAAAACAGGGCGCGCACCTACGGCACATACTATGACAAGCACGCAAGCGACCCAAGGCCCGCGGGCGAGATCGTTATAAACGGCTCGGACGTTGTCAGCGTTTCGGAGGAATCCGGCGCCTACGTCGGAGCAGGCCCCGACGGAGCCGGCGACGTCCTTATGTGGGAGAATCCGTCCGGACAGGTCGATTTTACCCTCGACGTCCCGACGGCAGGCGTATACGGCATCAAGATCGAATACTACGCCTTTGCAAGCTCCGCCAACAACATTGAATTTTCCGTTGCGGTCGACGGCGAGATACCGTTTGACTCGGCGGAAAGAATCGCGCTGTCCAAGATATGGGTCGGCGCTGAGGAATCCTTTGAGCACGATGAGCAGGGCAACCGCCTCGGCTTCAGAAAGGACGTCCACGACAACCAGATAAGACCTACTCTTGAGGAGCAGTTAGGCTGGCAGACCGCGTGGTTCAAGGACGGCGACGGACTGTTCGCGGGTCCTTTAGGATTCTACTTCTCGGCCGGCAGCCATACCCTCTCCCTCATCTCCGAAAAGGCGAGATTCGCTATCAAGTCGATAACCCTCGCTCAGGACGATACCCCGGTACCGGCTGCACAGCAGGAAAACGTCACCACCGATGAGTCCAAAGCTTCCTCCACCACCGATATCTTTGTCACCATCGAGGGCGAGACCCCTGCTACCGCTTCGGACATCACCCTCTATCCTACATACGACCGTTCGACTTATCTGACATCCCCCTCCGACCCGACCAAGATGACCTATAACACCATCGGCAAGGAGAACTGGAAGACCTCGAACCAGTACATCAGCTGGGACTTCGAGATGCCCAAGGCCGGATGGGTCAAGATCGGCATTCGCGCCAAGCAGGACCAGATGAGAGGTCTTTACTCCAACCGTACGATTTACATCGACGGCAAGGTCCCCTGCGAAGAAGCTGAACAGGTCAAATTCTACTATTCGACCGTCTGGGATTTAGTCGTTCCGCAGGACGCTGACGGCAATACCCTCTACTTCTATCTTGAGGCCGGCAAGCACAATATAATGCTCGAAGCGATGCCGGGCGAGATAGGCGGAATAATGCGTAAGCTCGACGACGTCGTCTACTACTTAAACAGCTACTACCGCCAGATCTTACAGATCACCGGCCCCTCCCCCGACGAATACAACACCTACATGATCCAGAACCAGATCGAGGGAATTCTTGACGACTTCCAGACCTATGCCGACAGCTTAAGAGAAATCAAGAATGAGGTCGAGACGCTTGCCGGAACCAAGGGCACCGAAGCCGTGTCCCTTGATACGATGGCGAAACTTCTTGACAGACTTATCGACAAGCCGGACGACATCCCGGGCTGCCTCGGTCAGATAAAGGACAACATCTCCTCGCTGTCTCAGTGGATGGCCGACTACAGAAGCCAGGCTCTTGAAGTCGATATAATCGAGATAGCCTCCGCCGAAAAGGAATTCAGCCCGATAAAGGAGAACTTCTTCAAGCAGATGACGTTCTCGTTCAAGTCGTTCTTGGGTTCGTTCTTCGAGGACTACGACGTTCTCTCGGACGACAATGCCAAGGCCCTTAACGTTTGGGTATCTCTCGGCCGCGATCAGGCTCAGATAGTAAAGGAGCTCGTCGACTCCTACTTTGCAAATGAAACAAGACCCATAAACATCAACCTCGTTCAGGGCGGTATACTTGAGTCCACCCTCGCCGGAAAGGGCCCGGACGTGGTCCTGTTCGTCGGCGGCGACCTGCCTATCCAGCTGGCTGCCCGTGACTGCCTCGTCGATATTTCTCAGTTCCCGGATTATCAGGAAGTCATCAAGAGATTCGCGCCCAACGTCATGACCCTTTACACATATCAGGACGGCGTTTACGGACTCCCGATCTCCCAGAACTACTCGATGATGTTCGTAAGAGACGACGTTTTAGCGGGCTTCGGCTTCGACCGCGGACCCGAGACATGGACTGAGCTTATCGACATGCTCCCGACGCTTCAGAGAAGCTACATGGGCGTGGGCTTCAACTTCGACGCGTACGCGACGTTCATGGTTCAGAGAGGCCTCGGCTACTACAATGAAAACAAGACCAAGACCATCTTCGATACTCAGCCCGCCGTCGAGGCGTTCGAGATGTGGACGAAATTCTACTCCACATATTCCTTTGAGCAGACCTTCGACCAGTTCACTCGTTTCCGTACGGGCGAATATCCGATAGTCATTACGGGTTATACGTTCTATAACCAGCTCTACATGGCCGCTCCCGAAATAAGAGGACTCTGGAGCTTCGACCTCATGCCCGGCACGGTACAGGCCGACGGAACTGTAAACCACTCTACCACTTCTTCATCCTCCGGCGCTATAATCTTCTCGAAGCTCAATCAGGAGCAGAGAGAGGTCGCTTGGGAGCTCATCAAGTGGTTCACCTCCACCGAGATACAGTCCGAGTACGGACGCTCTATCGAAGCCCTCTTAGGCCCGATGGGACGTTTCGACACCGCGAACCGCGAGGCCCTCAGCCAGCTCGCATGGAGCCAGTCCGAGCTTGAGATGATAAGGCAGCAGATGGACGCCACCGTCGATATCGACATCATCCCCGCTACCTACATCGTCACCCGTAACATCACAAACGCTTTCAGAGAGACCATCAACCTTTCCACCAACCCGCGCGATACGCTGCTTTGGTACAACAAGGATATAAACGATGAGATCCTCAGAAAATACGACGAGCTCGGGATAGAGATCCCCGAGGAATCTTAAAGGAGGGATAGAAATGGCAAAAGAGAAAACCACCGAGCAAAAGAAGCCGAAGCCGATCAACACCGAGAGCAAGACCGCCTATACTCTTCACCTGATGAAGATGAATCAGGCCTGCTACTGGATGATGCTACCGTTCTTCCTCCTGTTTACGATCTTCACGGTCGTGCCGGTCGTTATGTCGCTTCCTCTGGGACTGACCTCCTTTAACCTCGTTCAGTTCCCGCGCTACATCGGTCTGCAAAACTTCTATTCGCTGTTTGTAAACGACGATGTATTCCTCATCGCCATCAAGAACACCCTTATCTTCGCGGTGTTCACGGGACCGTTCTCCTACGTTCTGAGCTTTTTGCTGGCATGGCTCATCAACGAGATGAACCCGTTCCTTAAGGTATTCTTCACATTCGTATTCTACGCGCCGTCTATGACCCCGTCGGCATTCGTCATCTGGCAGCTGGTATTCTCGGGCGACTCCTACGGATACTTAAACTCCGTGCTTTTGGACCTCGGAATAATAAACTCGGCAAAGCAGTGGCTGACCGACGTCACCTACATGATGGTCGTCGTCATCATCGTCCAGCTCTGGATGTCGATGGGCGCGGGCTTCTTGGCGCTTCGCGCAGGCTTCCAGGGCATAGACACCGCCCTTTACGAGGCGGGCGCCATCGAGGGCATCCAGAACCGCTTCCAGGAGCTCTTCACCATCACCATCCCGGCGATGGGTCCGTCGCTTCTGTTCGCCGCGGTACTTGCGATATCCGGCGCGTTCACCGTCGGCTCGGTAGGTCAGGCGCTCTGCGGACTGCCCTCCACGGGATACGCGGTGCATACGATAATGAACCACGCCAACGACTACGGCTCCATCCGTTACGAGATGGGCTACGCCTCGGCAATATGCTTCGTACTCTTCGCGGTGATGCTTATCTGTAACCAGGTCATCAGAAGCGTGCTGAGCAAATACACGGATTAAAAAGGAGGGGAATATCTTGGCTGAAATCACAAAGGAAATGATTCCGGAATCGCTGGAAGCAGCGAACGCCAAAGCGCTTAAAAAATTAAAGAAGCGCCAGAAAAAAAGAGGCGACATCGAAAAGGCAAGAGTCAAGAAATCCAAGGGCAAGCATATAAACGGCTCCCTCGGCGGAGATATAGCGATATTCATACTTCTCTGCCTGCTCGGTATTTTCATGGTCTTCCCTCTCTACTACTCGATAGTACAGTCCTTAAAGCCTATAAGCGAGCTCTTCGTATTCCCGCCTAAGCTTTATGTTCAACAGCCCACCGGCGAAAACTTCTCGAACCTCTTCAAGGTCGCCGGCAACCTCTGGGTCCCGTTCTCCCGTTACGTCTTTAACTCCGTATTCATCACCATCGCCATTACGATCATGCACGTCTTCGTGGTATGCTGCTGCGCTTACGTCCTGGCTAAGTGCCCGAAGATACCCGGCTACAGATTCGCCAACCAGCTGATCGTAACCTCGATGCTCTTCACCTCGACCGCCACCTGGATCATGCAGTTCGTCATCATGGCGAAGATGGGCATGATAAACACCTACTGGGCGATGATACTCCCGAACGTGGCCACGTCGATGGGACTTTACCTGATGAGACAGAACATGTCGACGATAAACGACGCCATAATCGACGCCGCAAGAGTCGACGGCGCGGGAGCGTTCAGGACCTGCTGGCAGGTCGTCATCCCGAACCAGAAGCCCGCTATAGCCACGCTTATAATCTTCGTTTTCCAGGGAGCATGGAACGTTCAGGGCGGCGCTTTGGTCTACAAGGAAAGCTTAAAGACCCTGCCGACCATCATGTCCCAGATAGCCGCTTCCGGTATTGCGAGACAGGGCATTATCTACGCCTCCGCAGTAGTGCTCATGATCCCTCCGCTTGTCATATTCCTGATTGCGCAGAGTAACGTTATGGAAACCATGGCAAACTCCGGTATGAAGGACTAATTCAATACTTTGGACTATAAAAAATCTATTGAAAGGTGATAAGCGGTGAAAAGTATGAAACTTAAAAGAATCATAGCTGTACTGATCGCTGCTGCGCTCTCGCTGACATTCATGTGCGCGACAGTCAGCGCAGTCGATCCCTACACTACCTATAACTACGACGCTTGGTGGAACGCAATTCCTTCACAGGCCGGATATGAGGTAATCCAAACGGTTACATACCGCGATATCGGACTTGAGCGGGTACGCGACCCATCCTCGGAATTCTTTATTTCCGAAACCGAGAACGTCAACTTCTCGGATATGAAGGACTTCTTCATATCCCCCAAGGGAGAAATGTATATCGTCGACACCGGCAACAACCGAATCGTCAAGACCGATATGGACTTCAACCTCCTTGCGGTCTATAAGAACTTCCCCGGCTCTACCTCGAAGCACATCGTAGTCGACGACCAGGGCAACGAGATGGAGGTCGACGCCGACAACTTAAAGGCACCCTACGGCATCTTCGTCGACGAGGACGACGTCATGTACATCGCCGACAGAGACAACCAGAGAATAGTCAAGTGCGTCGGCGAGACCGCGACCTCCGCAAGAATTCTGCAGGAGTACTACAAGCCCGAGACCCCGCTTTATGAGTCTCAGTCGTTCTACTGCACCAAGGTCCTCGTAGACTCCGCCAAAAACGTCTACGTCATCTGCCCGGCAGTAAACAAGGGAGCCATAATGTTCAGCGATTCCGGCTCGTTCGTGGGCTTCTACGGAGCCAACCGAGTCGAGGTCACTGCCGAGGTCATAAGAAACAAGCTCTGGAGAAAGATAGCCTCCGAGGAGCAGATAGCTTCTCTTACCAAGTCCACCCCTGTCGAGTACGCCAACTTCGACATCGACGACGAGGGCTTCATCTACACCGTCACGGAAGTCGCAAACGCATCCACCGACGCGGTAAAGAAGATGAATCCGGCGGGCTACAACATCTTGGAGAGGACCGCCGACAACAACCAGTTCGGCGACCAGATCTCCGTTACATATAACGGAACCACATACGCCACACGTCTTACCGACATCGCGGTTTCTGACGATCATTTCATCAACATCCTCGACTACACCTCGGGCCGCGTATTCCAGTACGACGAGAGATGCAACCAGCTCCTTATCTTCGGTTTCGACCAGGAAGAACAGCGCGGCGGGTTCTCCAACCCGAACGCGATCGAGACATGGGGCGACAACATCTACGTCCTTGACGGGCGCAACGCCGATATAACCGTTTTCGGAATGACCGAATTCGGCTCATATGTGCACCGCGCTATAGCGCTCCACAATCAGGGACTCTACGAGGAAGCCTACGATCTCTGGAAAGAGGTCTTAAAGCGCGACGGGTCGTTCTACATGGGACTTGTCGGCGTCAGCAAGGCGCTCTACAACCAGGACGACTACAAGGGCGCGATGAAATATTCAAAACTCGCTTTCTACAGCGATGAATACGACAAGGCGTTCGAGGCCAACCGTCAGGAGGGCTTGAGAAACAACTTCACCCTCTACGTCGTGGTCATCATTATTCTTGTGGTTATCTACTTCGTCATCAAGATACTTCAGAAAAAGGGCAAGATCCCGCGCAGACTAATCGCCACCGGAGTCGGAAAGATAGCCGACGGCTGCAAGAACCTTGCGGTAAGCGTGGTCGATAAGGTCAAGAAAGGGGGCAAAGGCAAATGATTTATGATATGAAACCCTGGGCATGGGTCAAGCACGTCATATTCCATCCCACTGAGGGATTCGAGGATATGAGGTGGAAAAAGGCCGGCTCCTTAAAGATCGCATTCTTCATCGTTTTCCTGCTGTTTGCCTCGCAGGTATTCAGCTCCCGTTACGGCGGATTTGCCTTCAACCCGAGAGGCTATTCGGACGTATTCAACATCGTTCCTATCCTCGTTCAGTCCGTCGCCTACTATGCCACATGGGTAGTCGCAAACTGGAGCTTATGCACGCTCTTTGACGGCGAGGGAAATATGCGCAGAGTGGCCATCTACTCCGCCTACGCGCTCGTTCCGTTCATCATAGGCAACTTCCTCTCGACCGCCATCTCCTATTTCCTCACCCTTGACGAGTCGATTTGGTACACCGCCATCTACCAGATAGGTCTTTGGTGGAGCGTGATCTTAATGATCTTCGGAATGAAAGCCTGCCACCAGTACAACTTCACCGTGACCATCGTGACGATGATATTCACGGTCGTCGGCATGCTGATAATCCTGATACTCTTGGCGCTTATCATGTCGCTGTTCCAGCAGGTCTATGTATTCTTCGCAACCATCTACACCGAGATACTCTACAGAGTACGAAGCTGACAAAGCAGAAAGTGAGTAAAGTTATGAAAAATAAATTTCTTAAATTACTGGCTTGCCTGCTCGCGGCGGCAATGCTCATGACAACGCTTACGGCGTCGATATTCGCCGATGATTCCGAGGCCGACGCGGCAGAGCCGACCGAGGCCGAGACCGCAGAGCCCGCAGAGGGCGAAGAGGCCGCACCCGCCGACGGCGAGGAGGCTGCTCCCGAGGACGGCGAGGAAGAAGCTCCCGCCGAGGGCGAAGAGGCTCCTGCTGAGGGCGAGGAAGCTCCTGCCGAGGAGACTCCCGCCGATACCGGCTCATCCGACGAGGATGAGGACGCGGCAGCCGCGATGATAACCGACGAGGAAGCTCTTGCCGGCTGCTCCGTCGCCGCCGAAAACGACAGGTTCATCCTCTACTACGACGAGGGTCTTGTCGCAGAGGAGGAGGGAGACGATCCCGAGCCCACCATGGAAAGAGTCGGCGTCTATGACAAGCAGACCGAAAAGGTCACCTGGCTCAACCCGATAAACGCCATGGCGGATACATCCACCAACAAGTCGAGCCTGAGAAAGAACCGCATGAGCACGTTCGCCTACAAGTACGGCAACGCCACCGACCTCATCACCTCTTCGGCTTACCTGTACTCCTACAGAGAATCCACCGAAAAGGGCAACAGCAAGATGGAGCCCGTCGACGGCGGCCTTAAGATAACCTACAACTTAAGGACCGCGGGCGTCAACTGCCCCGTCTATGTGATGCTTGAGGACGAGGACGTATACGTCTACGTCAACACAAGCGAGATAAAAGAGCGCAACGGCTATAAAGAGGACGTCAAGGACGACACCGAGGCCGAGAGCGACACCGTTATCCTCACCGAAGTCGCGCTTGCTCCTTACTTCGGGGCGGCGACCGAGGACGAAGAGGGATATATGTTCATCCCGGACGGCTCCGGCGCGGTTGTAAGACTCAATAACGGCAAGGGCGCGTACGCCGACTACAGCCAGGACATCTACGGCCGCGACATCACCCAGGTCAAGGAAATCGAACCCGACCAGACCGAGCAGGCATATCTTCCGGTCATGGCGATGGTCACCGGCAACACCGGCTGGGTAATGATAGCGTCCGACGGCGACACCTTTGCAAAGGCAAACGCCAACGTCAGCTTCTCCAAGCAGGAGAACTCGATGTATAACGACTGCTACTTCTCGTTCACGCTCCGCTCCACCGACGACTACTACATGACCGGCGACTCCTCCGCCATCATCGTCTTTGAAAAGGGCGACGGAACCATCCAGGTCCCGAGGATAGGCGTCAAGTATTATCCCGTCTACACAGACGAGGAAGAGGTCTCGATAGGCCAGATAGCGGACGTATACAGAAACTATCTTATAGAGGAAAAGGGCCTTAAGAAGAACGCCGACGCGTCCGACCCGGCACTCTATGTAGACTTCTACGGCGGAACTCTCAAGTCGAAATCCATCCTCGGATTCCCGATAAAATTAAAGACCGCCTACACCCGCTTCAGCGAAGCGGCCGAGATAGTCTCCCAGCTCAGCGAATACGGCGTCGACAAGCTCGTCGTAAACTACAACGACTGGTCGAACGATTCGATGTCGAATAAAATAGACACCGGCGATTCCATCGCGGGCTGCCTTGGCGGCAAGAGCGGATACAAGAAGATGCTCAACTCCTTTAAGGATCTCGGAGTCGACTATTACGCCTCCGTTTCGGGCGTCACGTTCAAGTCCAACGGCAACGGCTTCTGGACGCTCTTTAACACCGCTTACAGAGTCTCCAAGTCTTACTCAAGACAGTATTCCTATAACATCGCCTACGGTACTCCCGACACCGGCGTAGCGCCCGCCCTGATGAGCCCGCGCTCGATAGAAAAGCTCTCCAAAAAGGTCACTAAGTCCTTAGGCAAGTATGAACAGGGCGCCGGCCTCGGAATTATAGCCAACACCCTTTGGAGCGACTTCTCCAACAAGAACCGCACCAACCGCTATACCACCGCCGAGTACGTCGTCGACTACTATAAGGCTGCTCAGGAATCAAACGGCAAGGTAATCGCAAATTCGCCGAACGCCTACCTGCTGCCCTATGTCAACAGAATCGACAATCTCACCCTCCAGTCGAGTCAGTTCAAGCTCACCGACTACGACGTCCCGTTCTACCAGATGGTCCTCCACGGATATGTAGACTACGCATCCGAGGCCGTAAACGGCACTCCGGACACCACGGTCGCAGTCCTCAAGGCCATTGCGGCGGGCTCTAACATCCACTTCGACTTCATCCACGACGAAGCGTCAGAGCTTGTCAACACCGACTATGTGAATCTCTACTACGCATGCTACGACGGCTGGCTCGAGGAAGCTGCGAAAGCGTATGAGCTCACAAACGAGGTGCTCTCGGGAGCAAAGGGCGAGACCATCGCCGACTACAAGGTCGACGGCAAGAAGATCACGACCACCTATTCAAACGGTTATGAGACTGTAGTCGATCTTTCGACCGGCGATATCACCGCCGGCGGAAAGACCTACAACTATTCGGAATATGTTAAAGGAGGTTTGAAATAATGGCTGACACCCAAAACGAGGCCGTAAAGGCCGTAAAAGAGGTTAAGGTCAAGGCTGAGAAACCGCCCAAGGCTCCGAAGCCCGAAAAGGCGCCCAAGGTCAAGGGCATGAGAATAGCCTACGAGCGCAGAAAAGCCCTCTACGCATACGGATTTTTGGCGATCTGGATCGTCGGTTCTCTCTACTTCTTCATCAGACCTCTCTTTGTATCGCTCTGGTACTCGTTCAACAAGACCGAGGTAACTTTGGGACACATGGGCACCACGTTCATAGGTATCCAGAACTACATCGACGCGTTCAGAAAGGACACCGAGTACACCGAAGCACTTCTCGCAGTCTTAAGCAACACCCTCTGGCAGACCCCGCTTATCATCATCTTCTCCATCTTTATAGCGGTCATCCTGAACCAGAAATTCAAGGGAAGAACATTTGCAAGAGCGGTATTCTTCCTGCCGGTCATCATCGCCACCGGCCCGGTCATCTCGATAATCAACGGCGATATGGATACTTCCGGTTATTCGGGAGGCGCGGAGGCGTTCTCCACGATGTTCGAGACGGATATGACGGGAGCGCTCTTAAACTTCCTCGGAGTGTATAACATCTCCGACAAGGTGACGGACCTCATCTCGACGGTAACGTCGAACGTCTTCAACCTCGTCTGGGACTCCGGTATCCAGATAATCATCTTCCTCTCGGCTTTGCAGAATATCCCGGTATCTGCGCGTGAGGCCGCGTCCATCGAGGGCGCCACCGCCTGGGAATTCTTCTGGAAGATAACTATCCCCTACATCAGCCCGATGATAGTAACGAACCTCATCTACACTATAGTCGACTCCTTCATCGACCCGTCGAACGGCGTTATGACGATAGTTTTACAAGAGGCTTCGGGCTGGAACCACGGTTATTCGGCCGCAATGGCATGGGCGTACTTCGCAATAGTCATCATCGCCCTCTGCATAGTGCTGCCGATACTGAACAAGTTCGTTTACTACGAGGTATAAAGGAGGGATAACTATGGCAACAGCAAAAGAAGAAAAATTATTTGAAAAGGAACGTGCTAAGGCTTTAAAGGAGCGCCACAAGGCCTATAAGGCCGCCAAGAAAGCCGGCACACTCGACGAGCGCATAGTATCCCCCGAGCACACTGCGTACTTAAGAAGAAAGGCCGTCGTCACAAAGGTCTGGCCGTTCTTCAGGTTCCTTATACTGTTCGGACTCTGCTTCGTAATCCTCTATCCGCTCATCTACATGTTCTCGACGGCATTCAGGCCGAACATCCAGATGACCGACCCGTCGGTAATCTGGCTGCCGAAGTCCTTAACGCTTTCTAACATGATAGACACCTGGGAGGTCATGGACTTCGGAATGACCCTTTGGAACACGGTCAAGTTAAACCTTGTCTGCTCGCTCCTCTCGGTCGTCACCTGCGCAGTCACCGGCTACGGCCTCGCGAGATTCAACTTCAAGGGCAAGGGCATCTGCTTCGCCGTCGTCATCATGCAGATAATAGTCCCTCCGCAGATTACGGTCATCCCGCTTTACTTACAGTGGGCGTTCTTCAAGGGCTTCGGCCTTGTGAAGCTGCTCGCGTCGATGGGAGTCAAGTCCATCTTCGGCAAGGCTATCCAGGTCTCCGAGTTTGACGGCTCGCTCTACTGCTCGATGATCGACGTGCCGATAGTCATGTACGCGCCGGCCATCTTTGCAAACGGCATCAAGTCGGGTCTGTTCATCTTCATCTTCCGCCAGTTCTTCAGAGGACTGCCGATAGAGCTTGAGGACGCCGCCTACTTAGACGGCTGCGGCCCGTTCAAGACATTTGTCAAGATCATGATACCGAACGCTTCTTCGGCGTTCCTGACGGTCTTCCTCTTCGCGATAGTATGGTACTGGAACGACTACTACATCTCCTCCACCTACTTCAACAGCTATCACACCGTCGCGCTTCAGCTGCAAAAGCTCTCGAACGACCTCGACCAGCTCCTGTTTAACGGCGCGCAGGTCGGAACGAGAAAGAAGATAGTATGGCTCGAATCCGGGTGTCTGCTATCTATCGCCCCGATACTTGTAATGTACATCTTCCTGCAAAAGCACTTCACCGAGGGTCTTGCAAGATCCGGTCTTACCGGTATGTAATAAGGCTCAACCGCAAAACAAAGCCCTGCCGTCCCAAAAAGCGGCAGGGTTTGCCGGTAAATGAGAAAAAAGTCGGAACGGCGGGAAAACCGTCGGCGGAGACTTTCTAAGACCCGCTTAAATCAACGATGAACTGAGGAATAAAGCATGAAAAAACTGCTGCCGATACTGGTCCTTACGGCGGCGCTCTGCTCCTGCGGAGAGCCTCAGAAGGCCCCCGATACGGCGACGCTTCCCCCGGACGGGGTATACATAATGACGGGTTCAGACCCTGTGACCGAAACCGCAAGCACTACCATCGCGGAGACGACCCTGCCCGAAACGACGACCGAGGAAACGACCGTCACGACCGAGGCGACGACCGTTGAAACTACGTCCGAAACGGCCGAGGCCACCGAGGTGCCCGACGTCTACGAGACGGGGGACTACAGCTATAAATACAAGGCCCACAGCGAGCTTATCGAGCTTGAAAACGGCGTTATAGGAGCCTCCGGCAGAATTTCCGGGGGCAGTGACGGCTTTTCGGGCGCAGGGGTAGTAAGAGCAGACGGCGACGGCCCGGCCGTGACCCTGACGGTTAATATCCCAAGCAGCGGGCACTATAACATCACCTTGAGAGCGCATGCCGACGAGGAATCCGAGGGAAGACTCAGCTGCGAAGATCTGAAATTTTCCTACGGCATTGCGGTCGGCGGCTCTGATGAGTACGAGAGCAGGATGCTGAGCTGCATATATTTTACAGAGGGGGAGCATGAAATTACCCTCGGCGGATTCGACTACCCGGCCGACCTCGACTGCGTCCTGATAGAGAGCACCGACGCGGTAAACGGGCTTGAATACGGGGTCGGCAATAAGGCCGTGACTTCGGACGTGACCCGCGCCACTCGGCATTTATACCGCTATCTTGCAAAAATTTACGGCGACTACACGCTCTCGGCACAGACATGCACGCCCGGGACAAACGATGAAATCGACGCGATATATGAAGCCCTCGGAAAGTACCCGGCCATAAGGATAGGGGAGCTCGGGGGATATGCCTCGGGCGAGGATTCGGGCGACATTGACCTTGCTATAAAATGGTGGGAGGACGGAGGGCTTGTCGCCTACAACTGGTACTGGGAGATAGGCGGGTCGATGTATCTGGAAAACGGCTTCGACCTTGACGCTGCAGTCACGGGGCTTGACATAGCTTCGATGGACGGCGGGAGACTGACCGAAAAATATTCCGACGGGGACATCTCGACCGAGACCCTGATGGTCGTCGACGGGATAGACCTTGTGGCGGCAGAGCTGAAAAAACTTCGCGACGAGGGCATACCCGTAATGCTGCGGCCGCTGCCGGAAGCCTCGAACGGGGTGTTCTGGTGGGGCAAAGACGCCGACGGGTATCTCTGGCTCTACAGGCTGATTTACGACAGGCTGACCTATTATCATGGGCTTCGGAACATCATCTGGATATGGAACGGCCAGAGCGAGGAATTCTACCCCGGCGACAAGTACGTCGACATTACCTCGGCGGACCTGTACTATCCCGAGGGCGAGAACGGCGCGCAAAGCGGCGTGAATTTCATGATACGAGCACAGGAGATCTCGCCGAAGCCTGCGGCGATAAGCGAGTGTTCGGTGCTGCCGAGCCCGGAGGAGATGAAAAAGGACAACTGCGGGTGGCTTTTCTGCGGGGTCTTTTCGGGCGAGTACGCCGTCGACGGCGGCGAGCTGTCGCAGAAAAACATGACCCGCACCGATTGGGACATCTTCTATTCGGCGGATAACGTCATCACGAGGGACGAAATAGATTACGAATAGTAATTTTTCGGTATGATTATACGCATAGTACAGAAAATGACATGGTTGCACCTGTTTTTCGGCATAATTTTTGCGGGCTCGGGAACTAATGAGATAGAAAACCCCCATCGGAATCCGAAAAGATTCGGTGGGATTTTCTATACCCTCCTGCGCCACCTAAGCTAAAAAGGTATTCGCTTCGCTCATACTATTTTAAGCCATCTCCCCCTGACCCCCTCCTCAAGGAGGGGGGATAGGCGCCTCCAATATTGCGAAGAAAAAACCATCTCAAAATTAAAGTTTTTGAGATGGATTTTTTACGAACCTCCTGCCACTGACCGGGGAAAAGGTATTCGCGCTACGCGCTCATACTATTTAAAATTCCCCCTCCCCCAACAGGGCTTGCAGAAAACCTACGGCGAGTACAACCCCCTCCCCCAAGGGGAGGGGGTGGGGTATTTCAAATAGTATGAGCGAAGCGAATACCTTGTCCTCATGGGTCGGGCCGGAGGGTATATTAAAATCCGTATCAATTTCCGCAAGGAAGTGATACGGATTTTTCCGCCAAGGTGCGGGCGTGCGTCCCCCCTCCTTGAGGAGGGGGCAGGGGGTGGTGACTTAAAATAGTATGAGCCACGAAGTGGCGAATACCTTTTGATAGGGTCGTGGCGGGCCGGGCTTCTTTTTTACGTCACGGGTGAATACCTTTTACCCGGTAGGCGCAGGTGGGTATAGAAAATCCCCATCAGAATCCACGCGGATTCGATGGGGATTTCACGCAAGGTGCGCGCAGAAGCACATCTCCCCTCCCTTGGGGGAGGGGTCGGGGGAGGAGGAATTTACGATAGTATGAGCGAAGCGAATACCTTATCCTCATGGGTCGAGCACGGAGGGTACATTAAAGCCCGCATCAGTTTCCATCCGGAAACTAATGCGGGCTTTCCCAACCTACGTTCGGCCGCAGTTCCCCCTCCTTGAGGAGGGGTAGGGGGAGGTGACTAAAAACAGCATGAGCGCGAAGCGCGAATACCTTTTGATAGGGTCGTGGCGGGCTAGGCTTCTTTTTTACGCCACGGGCAAACACCTTTTATCCGGTAGGCGCAGTCGGGTCTAGAAAATCCCCATCAGAATCTACGCAGATTCGATGGGGATTTCAGCGAGGTGCAGTAGGAGCACATCCCCCTCCATTGGGGGAGGAGCCGGGGGAGGGAGATCTTAAGATAGTATGAGCGAAGCGAATACCTTGTTCTCGTGGGTCGTGCGTCCCCTCCCCCTTACAGTATCTCCGCCTCGTCTACGTCGTCGCCGCCGAGGTCGACCGCCTCGCCGTTCATGAGCTTTTTAAGATTCTCGAATTCCTCGTCCGTCAGGGTAACGCCCTTGCCCATCCTCGAATGGTCGGGAGACCACTCGCGTATGTCGTATTTCGGGGGATAGCCGTTCCAGCTGACCCGGTTCAGCTCCTTGGTCCAGCCCTTTGCGTTTTCCGAGAGAACGCCGAGGCTCTCCGAAATTTCAAATTTTAATTCTGCCATAAAAATCTACTCCTTATTTACTTTTATATTTTTCAAAATCGGAAGCTTTTCCCGAATTTTTGCCGGAAGAATGTATGCCGAAGCGTTAAGAAGCTCCTTAAGATTCACCGCGAAGCAGACGATGAACAAAACGCCGAGGGCTATGTAGACCCATGCGCCGCCGAATTGGTTGATTATCGCCATGACGCCTAAAATAATCGTATTCAGGATTATGCCGCCGAGGCTGAATTTAAAGCGGATTATTTTTGAGGTATCAAAGAGGCGGAAGAAGAATACTGCGAAATATGCGGCAAAGGTGGCGCCGGCGGCCCCGTAGATCCCGAAACGGGGTATAAGGGCGAAGTTTAGGACTATGTTTATCAGGCCCGCCGCCAAAGAAGTGGCAAAGGAGCGCTTGGTCCTCTTTTCTGCTATGTAGACCGAGCCGAGAAAGACGTTGAAGCATGTGAACACCGTCGCCATCGTCAGAATGGGCGAATAGAGCATCGCCTCGTGATAGCCGGGGTTTACCCAGATGTAGGTCAGCGGCCTGTTTATAAGAAGTATTCCCGCCGCCATGACGTACATGACCGCCTGATTCAGCTTAAATACGGAGGTGTAAAAGCCCTCTCTGCCCTCCGAGCCGTTTTCCTGGATGGCGGACATGTTCCACGCCTGAGAGAACATCGTGAAGATGGTGTTTATTATCGTCGGTATCTTGTATGCCACGGTGTTTATGCCGTTCATGGCTTCTCCGTGGAAGTAAGCGATGATGAACCTGTCCGAAATCGACGTCACGAGCCATAACAGGGTCGTGGGCACAAGCGGCACGCAGTACCTCAGCATATCCTTAAGAGCCGAAACGTCGAAGCATTTGGGATTTACATATTTATAGAGCCCGGCAGCGATGAACAAAAATATGCTCGAACAAAAATCCGACAGAATTATCGCAAGGAGATACCCCGTCATTCCCCATTTCAGCTTTAAGAGGAAAAGGATGTTTAAAAGTATCATCAGAAACGTCGTAAGTATGCCGTCGAACGCAAAGAGCTTTACTTTTTCGAGCGCACGGGTGTATGTGGCGTTGAGTTGCTTTAACGCCGCAGTCCAGACGTATATATAGAGTATAAGCGAGAAGCCGTCGAGATATTCAAGCCGAGACAGCAGGGGGAATATCGCCGCCATGGCAAAAAGTCCGAAAAATACCGTCATCAGGCAGTTGGTGTAGACAGTCCTGCGCCTTTCGGGGGAGGATGAATCAAGCCCGAACCGAAGCGCCGCCTCAGACACCGAGAGGGTAAAAATCGGGAGCAGGATATTCGCGGTCTGGGCCACGAGGTCGACGGTGCCGTACTCCTCCGGCAGAAGCGCCGACGTATAAAGCGGCACGAGGATAAGAACGAGAAGTTTCGAGCCGAATGAACCTATGGCGAAGATAATAGTGTTGGTTATAAGCTTAAGGTAGCTCTGCCGGTCGACCGCCACGCTTCCCGCCTCCTTTGAAAGTAGTCAAGATATATTATAGCAAGGTAGGAGAAAAAAATCAAGGTGTAGGGGGAAGAAAGATGTACCCTAAGAATACAGAAGTCAGAGGTCAGAAGTCAGAACTACAAGGCGTCGCATTTGGCGATGATTTTAATAATAATGAATAATGCGGGGATTCAGACGCCCCGGGGGAGAAAAGGGGGAGCAGGAAATCCGAGAACCGCACCTCCCCAAAATATCCCCCAAAACCTTGCAAATTCCCGCGCCATGTGCTATACTATTATAAAGACGAAAATTACAGGAGGTAATATATATGAAAACGTTTCTTAAGATACTGACTGCGCTCGTCAGCCTTTTCGGGGCCGCAGTGCTCGTCAAGCTTGCCGCAGAGGTCATGGGGAGCTGCTCGCACAGCTATATCGACGTGGACGAGTGACCCCAAAACTTTAGTCATCGCTGTAACTTTCCGGGCGAAGCCCGGCTGCGCGCTTCGCGCGCAGCCCCCGGCGCCCCAAAGGGGCGCCGGGGCCGCCGACCGCAGGTCGGCGGGGGCTTCGCCCCCATCCCCACCCCGTAAGCTGTGCGGCAGCTCGTGTGCAAAAAGCCCTCCCTTAGATAGAGAGGACTTTTTTCGGTTATGAGCAGAACAGATGGTCCCCGATGGTCGTTATGACCGGGCGGGAGCGTATCCACTTGTTCGACGTTTTTTTCGGATTGTAATAGTAGATAGCTCCGCCGGTGGGGTCCCAGCCGTTTAAAGCGTCTCGCGCAGCGTTGTAGGCGGAATCCGACACCGGTTCCCAGAACTGGCCGTCGTCAACTGCCGTAAACGCTCCTTTTTGGTAGATCACTCCCGCGATGGTGTCGGGGAAAGACGGATGCTGCACGCGGTTCAGAACAACCGCGCCGACAGCTACCTGCCCGGTATAGGGCTCTCCCCGTGACTCGGCGGAGATGATCCTTGCAAGCAGATTCACATTTGCGTCAGTCGCTTTCGGAACGCTGCCGACGGTTATCCCGAGGGCAGAGAGCGTGGCCGGCCCGGCAATGCCGTCAACGGAAAGTCCCTTTTGCTGCTGGAACTTTCTGACGGCTGCCTGGGTCTGCGTGCCGTAATAGCCGGTGACGTCGGCGGTGAAGAGGCCGCGGTCCTTAAGAGCCTCCTGGATGGCGGTGACTTCCTTGCCCGACGAACCGATCTTGGAAAGCGTTTCCTGACGGTCGAAATTCTGACAGATCAGACTGACTAATGACATACATAAACAAAACGCCGCCAGTAAATAATAAATAACCCGGCGGCCGCCGATGGATTTTTTCTCAGACATGGTGAAATCTCCTTTTTAAGGGTTTTCCTTATTGTGCCGCGCGCTCCCGAAATAATACGAGGAATTTTTCGGAATTTTCGGCAGCAAAGACGTTTTCGGAAGAAAAAGGGAATATTTAATGTAATTATGCAATAAAATCCCGAACGCTTTTTGACGGCAATTGTCAAGACTCACAAAGACAAAAAATTTTGAAAAAACGCTTGACAAACGCCCTGATAAGTGGTAAAATACAAAAGCTGTCCCGCGAGGGGCGGTAAAGCCCGGGCACTTGACAGAGCTTTGGGAGAGTTTAGGCAGGTCTTGCTCAAAAAAATGAAAATTTTTTTGAAAAAACTCTTGACAAAGGCGAAAGAATGTGCTACAATAGTCGGGCACCCCTGCGAAAGGGGAATGGAGTGTCGTAAAATCTTGCTCATCGATCTTCGCGATCGTGAATTATTGATCGCTTGATCTCTGAGAGATTTTATCTCACTCATATTAGCACCTTGAAAATTGAACAATATAGAACTGAAAATGACCCTTTAGGAAAATTACTTTGAGTAACCAAGTAATAAAACAAAAAGTCAGATTTATCTGAGATTTTATTGGCAGAAATGCCATAGGATACAACTATAATTAAGAGTTTGA
>CANQNF010000044.1 GCA_947625125.1 uncultured Clostridia bacterium | reverse complement strand
CCGAATTTGCGGCGATTGTTTTGCAGATTATCTCGGCGGCGGTCTTTGCCCCGGAATAAATGCAGGTATAACGCGGGTTTTGACCGCTCATGTCAATAAAATCCGCAACTTCTATTTCGTTATATGTTCCCGCGAACACAAATTTCTTGCAGCCTATTTTAACTGCTTCGGTAATGGCGTCTCCCGCGCTTGCGGCGTTTGAAAGCTGCAAGCGGTAGTCCTTGAACGGCTCGCCAAATACTCCCGCCCACGCGAAATGATAGAAAACATCTATGCCGTCTTGAATCATTTCGTGCAGATGTTCGTACTTCGTAAAGTCCGCAATTACGGGGATGAAGTTTGCTTTTCCCTTATGGCGTTCGAGAGGTTTTTCGGATATGTCAACGCCGTAGACGGTTATACCTCTGCTCAAAAGAAGTTCAGTCAGCGCTCCGCCTATAAAGCCGCCGGCTCCGGTGACGATTACTTTTTTCATCACGCCGCCGCCTTTCTCGCGGCAGGCATGATAACTACTTGGTAGTTATACCCCCCCCCGCCGAATTTTGCGGGATATGCGGATTTAAGCCAGTTTGCAGTCTTCATTATGCTCTCCTTGAAGTCGGTTTGGCACTCGAAATCTGCCGGAGTCCTTTCCGTCAGCTCGGTGTAATCTATGTATGTGTTCTCCGGCATTTCGCCGAAAGTAAACTGTCTTTCCGGACAAATAGCTTTGCCCATGCTCAAAATTTTATCTTTAAATGTTGAGATATTTTTATGCCCAATATAATACTCTCTGTACGCTTCGCCTTGCTCGGCAATATGTATTAGTCCATTAACCGTGTCGTCAATATAAACCCAGTCGTTAGGGTTGTTTCCCTCTACAAGCTTAAGAGGCAAGTCGTTTTGCATGGCGTTTATGATTGTATTTACCGCCTTTTTGGAGCGGTCGCCTACTCCGTAAGTATTCGTCAGGACCGCCTTTACATACTCGGTCCCGTTTTTTGAGCATATTTGCGCGCAGATATCCCCTGCCGCGCGCTTGGCTATGCCATATGTATTGACCGGAAAATCCTTTGTATCGTTACTTTTCATATGCTCATAGCTTGAACTCGCAAAGATAAATTTTTTGCATATCTTAGCCGAATCCTCGCAGACTTTCGCGGCGGTTTTTATGTTATTGGTCTGCAATTCAACGTCGTATAAATCCTTTCCGCCGAGTGAGCCGCCCCATGAAAGATAAAACATAATGTCAACTGTTTCGGGGAATATATTCGAGAGTGCTTTGCAAGTTAAATCTATTGCAACAGGTATAAAATTTTCAAATTGACATAGCGGTTCAAGATACTCCGCTTTTAAATCCGCACCGTAAACCTTATATTCCAAATTAAGGAGTTCTCTTGAAAGTGCCCCGCCAATAAATCCTCCCGCGCCGGTGACTATTGCAGTATTCATCAGAAATTCACATCGCTTTCTTTAAGGGTCGGGGCGTTTCTGTCCTTTTCGGAAACGATAGGCGTTATGCCTCCCCAATCGATTGCAATATCCGGGTCGTTCCATGCAATAGCGCGGTCATACTCGGGATAATAAAGCTCGTCAACCTTGTACTGCACCTCGGTGTCGTCAACAAGAGACATACAGACGTGACCAAATCCCTTGGGAATAAAAATCTGCTGCTTTGTTTCCGAATCAAGTTCTACAGAAACATATTTTTTATATGTGGGCGAGCTTTTCCGCAGGTCGACCGCTATATCTAAAATTTTGCCCCTTGTGCATCTCAAAAGTTTTGCCTGAGCATAAGGCGCGTTCTGAAAATGTATGCCCCGAATCGTGTATTTTTTGGTGGATAACAGGTGATTATCCTGCACAAACACCGTATCTATGCCTATTTCCGCCATTGTGCGCTTCGAGTAGGACTCCATATAATACCCGCGGTAGTCCTCGAAAACTCTCGGAGTCAGCAGCAAAACCTCTGGGATTTCAAGCCTTTTTACTTCCATTATCCTTTCACCTCATCAACAAGCTCCGCCTGTTTAAGAATCTTTTTATAGTTATCTTCTCTTGTTCTGCCGTCGCCCACGCACCTGCAAAAATGTTCAATTGACTTACCGAAAGTGTCGTCGGGGCTGAGCTTGACTGTTTCGGTCTCATTGCCTATAGTTATCTCCGCAGTCGGCTCAAAACCGTCGGGAGCGGTCAGGATCCTCCCGGTTCGCAGAAAGCCTTTGCTTCCCCAGACCTCAAGCTCGCATTTGTAGCTGTTGTCCATGCCGAACGATAGCTGCGCGGTCGTGCCGGAATCGTTTATTAAAGCCGCGCTGCCGTAGATGTCTACGTCGAAACCGTCAGTGTAGTTGAGCTTTGAATAAGCAATTTTCGCAGTCTCGCCTAAGAGCATTGTCGCAAGTTTGACGGTATACCCACCGCAGTCCAAAAGCGCTCCCCCGCCCAAAGCTTTGTTATAGCGAAAGTCGTTTTTTGCACGCTGTGGGAAGCCGAATGCTATGCGGTAAAGCCGGACTTCGCCAAGTTTGCCGCTTGCGATGATGTCCTGAATCTCCGAGATTTGCTTGTGAAATGCAAACATATAATTCTCGTGAACGGCGAGATTCTTTTCTTTCGCGATGTTTACTAAATCACTTGTATCATCAAGGCTTGTGGTCGAGGGCTTTTCCAAGAAGATATGTTTGTTATGCCTAAGAGCCTCTTTCGCCCATCTGTAATGCAAAGCAGGAGGTAGCGGAAGATAGACTGCGTCAACATCATCCGACGACAATAAATCCGCATAGCTGTCAAAGACCTTTCCGCCATACTCATGCCGAAAGTTTTCCGCCTTGGATTTTTCGGATAAAATTAACGTTTCGTCAGGTGTTTCGTCCCCGAACCATTCTGCCGCATTTGCGTGGGCTACGCCTACATATTCGGCGCTTTGGCATTTCTGAATTGCGGGCATAAACCTTCTGAATGCAATTTCCGACGGACAAATTATTCCGATTCTTACCTTGCTCATTTTACCACTCCAATACCGACAAAAGATTTCGCAGTTGAATGTTAAGGCAGTTGTTGACCTGCACAAGCGTGTTTAACGTTTTATAATCCGACCAGAAGTAGCCGGGAGGGAGGCGGTCTATTTCATCATCTGCTATCTCCATAATAACGTTGCGGTTTTGCTCGTGATAGAACCGTCCGCCCTCCTCGGAAAGAAGAACGTCGAAGATAACGCCGTCCTTGTTCTTCAGCTTCTCATCGAAGAGCTTGTCCACGTCGGTAAGCTCGCCCTTATGTATAAACTCGCGCTGAACCGTTGGACCGAGCTCAATTCCGTCGAAGCAGCCTATTTCGGGCGTTGCACGCACCAAAAATTCCTTAACACCGTTATGCACACGGGTCATAAGACCGAACGTTGCGATACCTGCCGCTTCAAACAGCGGCTGACACCAATGCCTGACCTCGCGCCCCTCGATCTCGATGTCACAGAAGACGACCTTGAAGCTGTAGGGCTCTTTACATACGTATTCGCCGCCCCGCATCTCCCAGTTTTCGAGGGAAAACAGGGGTACGAGCTCGCGCTTTTGCTGCTCAAACATTTTATAATTATTGATGTATTGATAGATTTCCGGGAGATAATCTCCGCCGCCCTGAACCGAGCGAAGCATCGTTATGTCCGAAAATTCGGACTCGTATTTTTCAAGCGGCAGGCAGGACAGGACCGTGCGGGTGTCCATATTTACCAAATTTTCTTCCCGCATGAGTTCTTTAATCTGCTTAAGGGTCATCCACATGTGCGACGGCAGGACTTCGACGTCCTCGTCGACTTCGATTATGATATTTCGGTTGCGCTTGCCCAAAAATCTTGACGATTGCTCAGATTGGATCTGGTCGACGATTATGTGGTATTTTGAGGCGTTGATGAAGTAGTCTAAGTATGCGGGCTTAGCGCCGCCATGCTTTTGGGTGAAGTTGGATTTGGTGGCTTGAATCGTCGGCGAAAGTTGGATTTTATTGATGTTCCCCGGCTCGATTTTCGCCTGCATGAGGTAGTGCATCTCGCCCGACATGCGGCGGCAGATGATACCGAGATAGCCTATTTCGTTTTGGAGAATGATGGGCTGCGAAGCGCCGCCTGAGCACCTTAGTCCCGATATCTCGAAAAAGCTGCCGATGGGGGTGCGGATGGTGCCGAGGGTGGGGTCGTAGTGCCAGGGAGAGCAGTTCTCTAGGGGAATTTTGGAAATGGAAACGTGGATAGTGGTGTTGCGAGAGATTATCCAGTTCAGCAGTGTTTTAGTGTCGTGGAGGGGCATTTTTCTACCTCATTGATTTGATAAAGTTAAGCGATTCGAGGATATCTTTGCGCTTGATGATGAGATACATAACATAGCAGCCGGCGTACATGAACATTCCTAAAAGACCGAAATACCAGTTGCAGACGATGAATGCAAGTGTCATTACAATCTCGATAAATATATCTTTAATCACTTTAATAGGTAATTTAGTTGATAAAATTATCTCGCTTAAAATGCAGCGGAAGATGAGGACGATTAAGATCGAGATGATTGCAGCCGTTACGCTGTTTAAAAGAAGTGTTGAAACGAGAGTCAGCATTACGCTCAACGCAAGCGCCGCCATATTGCATTTCATCAGAAGATTTTCAAGGCGGAGGGTTTTGAAATATGTATTGACGAGCATTGACATTTTCGACTCGTAAGCGCACATAGGCAGCAGTATTGCCGCATATCTCAGGCTCTCGGCATACTGTGGGAGCCAAAGCGACAAAATCCTGTACGCAGGATAGTAAAATACAATGCCTCCGAAGATCAAGCCCATAAGCAGAACGCGCATAATACTGTAAATTTTCGGCAGCGATCCCTCGCCCGTCCTTCGGAGCATGGGGTACATAACTACAGAAACAGCACCAATAGCTGACATAACCATATTTGACAGACTAAGGGTCAGCGAAACTTTGCCGAACGTCGCTATGTCCCAGTGATTCTCAACGCCGAAACGGACGACGCCGATGATAAGCATACTGCTCAAAGAGGCCAGCATAAGCTTTATTCCGGCGGACATGTTCTCTTTTATCTCGGGAATTGCCGATTTGACAGGCGCTGTCTTTGAAAATACAATATCCCGGCAAAACCATATTCCGATCCCGAGCGAGACATATTTTGAAAAAACATCGGCAGCGAGTAGCAGCTTATAATCCCTGTATCCCGCCGCCATAAGCGACATGGAAAGTACGACAAAAAGGATTTTTTCGGAAATTGTGACGATTGCGTATTCTTTGATTCGTGCAGTGGGCTGTAAAATAAATGTGATAAACCAGCGCAGGCACATTCCGACCGCCGCTATACATACTGCGCCGATTACAAAGTGCTTGTTAATATCTTTGACAAACACGAGCGAACCGAGGAAAATGCAGAGATAAATTATTATCTCCATCAGACCAAGCATGCGAAACTGCGTCGAATACAGCGGCTTGTCTAAATCTTTGTAATACTTTCCGCCTAATCGCAGGTAAATTCCATCACACCAACCGAAATAGAGTACGCCGACATAGCTTGTATAAAAAATATACAGCTGATAATATCCGTAGGTCTCGACTCCGACAAGCTTCGGGATCACGAGAACCAGTACGGCGGATATTATTAGGGACAGAATATTTGAAACGAATGTATAGGACAGATTTTTTATGAAATCAATCAGCTTCGACTTTGCCAAGCTCGTTGCGCTCCTTTTCTTCTTCAAGCTCGATTATTTTGTCTATGAGATGCGTGGGCGAGAAACGGCCGTCGTAGTGATAATCTACAGGGATGCGCTCCTTGACCCAGTTCCAGTCTATATCTTCAGGCTTTTCAAAAACGTGGATGTAGTCGGGGTTGTAAAACGGTAAGTTCACTACGTTTTTATTGTTTGTGAGGAGCTTTTTGTTGTAGCAGACGGCTTCGTAATAGCGGAGGGTGGCGCCGGATTGGCCAGCACTTAAAAGTTCTAAAATGCAATTACTTGCAAGTGCTTCTTTTAAACTTTCATTATATGAAATCCATTGATTAAATATAATATTATTTGTATTATGATTATTACAAGTGTCGGCATCGACCCCCATTACTCTAATAAGAGATCTAACCTCGTTTTTTCTGACAATTCGGCAATTTTATATATTGTTCTAAATCTTCCTTTATCCACGCCAAAATAGTACATGTCTTTTGTAATGGATTCCTTATCTGAACAAATGATTTTAGAAGTGCTCTTTGCTTTATGTTACCGATTTTACATGCCAGAGCCATTTCATAAATATGTCCGATGTAAAAATATGCTCCAATTCGCGTCGCATAATCTGTAACGCTATGAAGTTGTGATATAATCACTTCTATGATCATTATTGTGAACCAAAAATCATGATATCGATCGTGTTTTTTCATAGCTCCATATAAAAAGCACTCAATAAAACAGGCGGCAATCTTACAACAAATTCCTGCCAGGAAAACGAAACACTATCGCCAGCAGCATAGTGCAAGTACTTAGCTGTCAATATTCCGTTGAATACAAGGGCGTTGACTATCTCCCTGAAAAAAATAACGCCAATGAAAGCAACGATAATTACTATAAATTGCCGTCTCTTGTTTTGAGGGCAATCTAAATATCTTGCAATGAAATATAAGCTAATTCCTATAAATGCAGACGTGTGAAAAAGCATGGCTACAGCAACTACAACTACATACCTAATTAATTTTCGATCGTATATATATTTGATTCCAAAAACAATTATTGCCATAGCCATCCATTGCCTCATCGCATTATAAGTATTTTGATAGTGCATAAGACAGTAGATCATTACGCAAATGTTAAACGGGACCCGATCCCTTATGCGATACAGTCCGCTAATCATACATGCATTGATAATCAAAGCCGTTAAAAACAACGTTCCAAATAACCCGCCAAAGATTTTTGTGCCAACAAAAGAAATAAACAGATATCCGGATTCTATTCCGGAAATGAGGTGGGCTTTAGAAAGAAAAATAAAATCGAATAATTCCTTAAAGTTCGTCACTCTGTCTGCTTCAATACTTGTACCATTTGCATATGTCTGAACATCTGTTCCAACATTTACATCTCTAAATCCTGCAAGCAATGACAGCAACAATATGCAAATAAATATAATAATCTTGGAATACTTGCTTTTTTCTACGTTAAACAGTAATACTCCAATCAGAGTATAACAAACAACATAAACTACCATATCGCTTTTATTTACTTTCCTTTAAAGTATTATTTTCATACAACGAGCAAAATGCTCTCAGCCCACACTCTTATACACTCTGCCGATGTGATATGAAAAGCTTCTTCCAAGATATGTACACCATGCTCCAACTTTGTTTTTAAAACGAATTTCTTTCGTGCAATCCCGTGCCACAACACTACGATACAGCAACATAGCTTTCCACACTTTTAATTGAGATTCTTTATCGTCCGGCGGTATCTGGAGAAAAACCGTATAATTAACGGCAAAAGCCCTTGAACAAGCCGCTGCATATAATGTTTTATCATAATCCGTAACATCTTTTACGATCTTTTCTCCCACATCTATGCACACAAGCTTTGCGGGCGAAAACTTCATTCTGATTATGCTGCTCTGACGTAAACGGTATGCATATATATCAGCATGAACAACCACCATCCGCGTCGCTTTCATAAATGCATTATGTATATGGCAGCGTCCTCGTAGAGCCAACCTACCGGAAAACGAAGCTCGTTCCATATCTCACGTTTATAGAGTCTCCAAGGCGCACCATTTGGCAAACGTTGGTACATCATTAAACGAATTGCCTCTCTTGGTTTAATCTCTTCATATGAACATTGAGATTTTTCCGTCGTGAAAACCACAGCTTCATCTTCAACGTCCATAAATCTGACGCCGTGCTCTACGGTTGCTATTTCGCAATTATAATCATGCACACCGCGGTACAGCATCTCTATAAAATAAGGTGAAACAAAATCATCGCTGTCTATAAAAGAGATATACTCACCTTTGCAGATTTCAATTCCGGCATTCCGCGCATCGGATAAACCTCCGTCTTTCTTATGTATGACAATTATTCTGTCATCTTTCTGAGCATATTCGTCACATATTATTCCGCAGTTGTCTGGAGAACCGTCGTCGACAAGAATGATCTCCAGATTTTTATATGTCTGAGAAATTACACTGTCTATGCATTTTTTCAGATATTTTTCTACGTTGTAAATCGGTATAATGACGCTGATTAAAGGTTCCATTTATTGCTTCTCCTCGTATTCTTTAGCTGCCTTAATTGATTTTCTCACATAAATCAATGTACTTAAAACGAATGATGCGCCGAAATATAAGAAACAATATATTACCGCAATATCTAAAGCCTTGAAAATTGCCGCAATTAACACTATTTCAGGAATTATACCAAGCCCAAATTCACGGTCTATAACCGTCATTAATGTATCTTTCTGCTCTCCATCAATGCGAAAATCGCTTTCTCGTTCAATTATACCCTGATCAGCCAATTTACGGGCGGTGTTATTATACTTTTGATAAACAAGCCTCATCATAGTGTCCGAACTTGACGCTAAAGCCCCAATAAGGATTATCCAAGGGTTTCCTGCTTTGAATAGAATCCCGCCCTCAAAATACGCTGCTATACCCATAGCGGCGCCCATGAAGCCGACTAAAAAATAACTGCTCATACTGTCGGCAAACTCACCAAACGGTTGTTTTTTTACACACCTTGCGAGATTACCGTCCACGCAATCTAATATAACCCAAAATATCATCAAGATAGCTCCGATTATATGGCATACCCGTGGCCTGAATAAAAACATAATTCCGGCAGCAATCGCTATAAACGCTGAAAAGTAGGAAACTGTATTAGCAGATATTCCGAGGTTAGCCGAAATACTTGCTAATACAAATGAAATTGGCCTATAAAATAACCTTGTAAGTGTAGAATCTTTCTTCCGCTTCCATTCCGGAAGATTGTCCTTGAAATATTTGACCGTATATTTCATAATGTTTTTCTCCTTTATATCATTATTATTTTTTTTGAATAAATCCCTTCGATCACATGTACAATTTTCTCTGTTATATCATTTTCTATATACAAAGACTTATGTTTCTCGCTATTTACCGTTTGTATAAATGAGGCTAACTCATACCGTATTCCCTCTCCATCAAGCTGATAAAAATACCTCTTATTTTCCGCAGGATTTTCGTATCTCACCTCAAAATAATCTGTCTTCCACCATGGGGCGGGGACATAGATATACCCCTTTGTACCGGATATGATCAGTTCGCCCTCGGATTTTACGCCGTTGCCAACCTTGATCGAAGCGACAGCGTGCTCATAATGAAAATCAATCTTCGTGAAAAGATCGTTTCCGTTTTCGTCAAAATGCGTATAAATTATTTTATCAATATAATTAGTTCCCAAGATGTCAAAGACCGGAAGCATCGCCGTCGGGCCCCATGCACAAATGCTGTTCCAGGAATACTCATCTGTTTTCTGAAGGCTCGTGCAGGTCGCGTCCACCGAATAAACATCGCCTATTTTCCCGGCTTTTACAAGGAGCAGCAGTCGCGCATATGCCGTCGAAAATGCCGTTTTAAGCGAATCCATCAGCACCAATCCGCGCTCCTTTGCAAGCTCGAAAAGCTCCTTGCTTTGCTTGACCGAAATCGTTATCGGCGACTCACATAGAACGTGTTTATCGTTCATCAGCGCCGTTTTGACCTGTTCATAGTGAAACTCCGGTCGGGAGATTATGTAAACCGCGTCGGACATTGACAGAATGCCCTCGAAGCTGTCTTTTAACAGTTCTTTTGGCACGTCTGCCTTGACCGCGTCGCTTTTTGTATATATCCCGCTGATTTCGAGACCGTTTACAAATTCATGCTCTCGGACGAATTTCTTGATCATGGGCGATTCGCCGACGATTCCGAGCCGAAGTTTTTTCTTTTCCGCCCTTATTTCCGAGCTTGAAACGCCCTCTGTCCTCGGCAGATAAATGACCCTGCAGTATTCGTTGAGATAGTCAAACTGCCCCTCCCAGTCGGTGCCGACAGTGAAGATGTCGATGTCGTAGCGGCGGATGTCGTCTATCTTCTGACCCTCGTATTCCTCGACGATTATTTCGTCGGCAAGACCGGTCGCGCGAACCGCCTCGATGCGCTCCATAAGCGACTGCTGAACATTTATCTTGCCACGAGATTTATCGTAGTCGTCAGCTGTCACGCCGACAATCAGATAATCCCCGAGGGCTTTGGCACGCTCCAAAAGGCGGATGTGACCTCGATGTAGGAGGTCGTAGGTGCCGTAGGTTATTACTTTAATCACTTTGTCACCTCAGAATAAGTCCGCGTTTCAGCATATCTTTAATCGCATTAACAAGCGTCGTATTATCCTCATGCGTCAGGTTTCCGATATGCCCGACGCGGAAAACCGTGTTCTTCATATCTCCACCGTTCGGGCAAATCCAAATGCCGTATTCATCTTTAAGAATTTCAAAAATCCGGTATGCGTCGACGTTAATCGGATGCAGCGGAGTAACTCCGTTTGCAGGCGATTCCGAGACAAATTCAAAAGGCAAATCCTTTATTTTGTTCCGAAAATCCGCTGCCTGTGCCGCTACTCTTGCGATTTCAGCGTCGGCGCCTCCTTCTTTCTTGATTTCTTTTAGCCGTGCGTTTATCTGTCTTAAAATTCCGACGGCTGGAGTAAACGGCGTTTGTCCGCGCTCCATATTCTTAAGCGCGTCTGCAAGATTAAAATACATTGACTTAACTTTTGCATTTTTGACACGCTCGACCGCCCTCGGTGCCAGAACGATTATCGACACACCTGGCGGGCAGGCAAGAACCTTTTGGGAGCCGGTTATCATCACGTCCGCACCGCAATGTGCCATGTCAAAAGGGTCAGCCAAAAATGCCGAAACGCAATCGCAGACATAGAAAATCCCGTTCTTTTTGCAGAACTCGCCTATCATTTCCGAGTCGTAAAGCACGCCTGTAGAGGTCTCGTCGATGTTGACCAAAAGGCCGGTGAAATCTTGTCCGTCATATTCGTAAAGCCGCTCTTTTGTAAGCTTCTGACCGTGGTTCAGCTTGATTATTTCGTGCGGGATTTCGTGTATCTCGCACAGTTCTACAAATCGATGCCCGAAGCTGCCGCCGTCGATGACGAGAACCTTGTCCGTACTCGTAAAGCAGTTCATAACGACCGCTTCCATCGAACCGGTCGATGAGTTTGTCATGAAAACCGCCTTTGAGCCGGACGGAGCTTTTGCAAATTTGAGTATCAGCTTTTCGTTTTCGAGCATTACAGCCGAAAATTCCGGCGTACGGAAATACGGAACCTGTTCCCCGCCTATTGCGCGGACTTCGTCGCTGGACATTACGGGTCAGACTGTGAAATTAAGCATAGTTATCACCTTTATAATTCAAAATACCATCTTAGGTCAGTTTCATATAGCAACTTACCACCGCACTTTTCAATCACGTGTTTAGATGCGTAATTATATTTCTGCACAGTTGCAAGGCGCTCTTTAATACCCTCTTTTTTTGCAATTTCTATAAGTTTTTGCATGAGCACAGTGCCATATCCTCGCCCTCGTTTTGTTGGATCAATTGCATATCCAATATTTCCGCCGCGTATGCGTGAAACATCATTTAAGCCATTTCTAATCTTTCCATATCCGACAGGACTGTCGCCATCATAAAGCCAATATGTAGTTTGAGGAACGTAATCCGGTTCAAGTTCCTGACCTCTGGACCATTTATCCATCTTAATAAGCCAGTGTTTATATTCCTCAAACGTCATGCCATTAACAGCATTGGTAAATTCATTTTCTTCTTTGCCTATTCGCTGCAACATATTGTATATATCTTCTTTATCATCTGGTGACAATTGTTTCAGATACATTTTTATCGCTCCTTAAAGTTTTAAGCGCTTTTTTCAGTACATATTTGCCGTTATGTCGAATCTCTTTGTTTTTTTAGAAACAAATATTGATATAATTCCTTTTACATCAAACGACAACATTACATTATTAAGCATTCTTGTTAGTTATTTAAATAAAGATATGTAATAGTTTTCTAATTCACATGCTTGAACAGAAATATCATATTTGTCCAAATGGTTAGCTGTTCTTTTTGAAAACATATTAGATTCTATTTTTTCAGCCCATTCATTTACACTGTGTTCAATTCTCAAAAAATCTGCGTTCCCCGTCATCTTCGTCTCCTCGGTCATCTTATCCGACAGCACGCACAGAAGTCCCGCTGCCTGTGCCTCCACCCCCACGACCGGCAAGCCCTCATATCTCGACGGAAGCACAAACACGTCCATCGCCTGATACAGCCGATACACGTCATCCCTGTTCCCCAAGAACAAAATATTGTCCTGAATTCGCTGCTCTTTCTTTTCCATAAACTGCCTCTTCATAATAACTCACTAATTTAATTGATTGCTTGGAAATATCATAATCGTCATATTTATCGGTGATTATTTTCCCAGCATCTCGTTGCTCTAAAATTTTATCTGCCCAGTTTTTAGCGGATGCGCTAAGCGCCATGCTCAAAGTGCTATCCAAAATCTTAGCGTCCTCAGGCACTCTATCGGACATTACCGTCCTGGCCCCGCAAAACTGCGCTTCAACAGCGACCATGCCAAGACCTTCATATCGGGATGGGAATATGAACACGTCCATAGCGAGGTAAAGCCTGTAAACATCATTTCTGTTGCCAAGAAGCATTACCCCCCCCCGCCTAATTTTTTGACTTTTTCTTCAATTTTCTCTCTATCCGGTCCGTCGCCGACGAGCATCAGTACCGCGTTCGGATTCTGCTTGTAAACCTCCTCGAACACATCAATTAGAAACTCCTGATTTTTCTGATAACAGAACCGTCCGACGTGCCCGATCACGAATTTTCCCTCGAGCCCGAGTTCTTTCCTGACCTCGTTCCGCACGTTTTCGTCATACTTGAACTTGTCCAAATCAATAGCGTTATTAAATATTGTGACCTCTCCGCGCCCCATTGATTTTTTGCCGAATAGCCATTCACCGGCATATTTAGAACATGCCGCATAGTGCGTAGCATAGACCTTCGCGAACGGGCGAAGCGTGTATTTCAGGATATTTTTCTTCCATTCCCCCGGCGCCGCGGTCGAATGATTGTGCGCGATTCTCACCGGTACGCCCGCCTTTTTCGCGGCATAAAGTGGGAAAACGCTGAGTGTGTTGATGTGCGAATGGACAATCTTATAGCTATTTTCTTTAAACAATTTTATTAGCGCAGGTATGTATTTGTTGATTTTTTGGTACGGCGGAATGATGAAGATCCGTCCGCCGAGGCTCTCGATCTCCTCGCGCGGAATGTAAGTCGAGTCCTCGTCGACTATAAAATCAAACTGCACTTTGCTTCGGTCGATGTGACGGTAGTAGTTCATCACGACCGCTTCCACCCCGCCGTTCATCATCTTCCCGACCACTTGGGCTATGCGAATTGGTTCCAAGCTTTCACCTCAAATCAACAATTTTTCGCCCCGAAAACGGAGCATACGGTTTTCCAAATTATCTTCAAATCCGTTCCAATCCCACGCTCTCTTATGTACCTATAATCCAGCTCCAGTTGCTCCTCATCGCTCATTTTCGTCGTATCCTCAAGCTGCCAATAACAGCTCAATCCCGGCTTGACTTGCAATCTGTCATCAGGTAATTGTGCTTGCTCGCTCGGAATAAATGGTCTCGGACCGACTATTGTCATGCTTCCTCCTGTTGTCAAGATAGAGACAAAAGAAAAAAGTAAATTTTTTTGACGAGAACGGCAAATAAAAAAATCCCCCGACAGAGACTCACGCTAAATCGTAAGTATCAATCGAGGGACTTAAAATATTTGTTTGCTTTATGCCGTGTCCTTACACCTCGGCTAACTTCTCATTCGCTCTGCGTATCAGATCGTCAAATGTAAATTCAACCTCTATGGTTTTCTCGTCGTACACATATACGGTTTGAATAAACGCTTGCGCTGCCTCTTTGGAAAGAGCGTTTTCCGACTCGAACTGCTCGGCTTTCTCGTCGATTTCTTCGATCTCGTCCGTCAAGCCGACGCAATCGTCCGTTAAGAAATGCAGACTGTCAAGCTTCTTCTGTATGTCATCTATTTCTACGGTCAGTTTCTCACTCTTGGCAAGATAGTTGTCTCGGCTTATTACGCCGTCGGCATATGCTTCATACTGTCTTATGCGTTCGGCTTTGAGTATTTCGGTTTCTTTTTCAAGACGTCTTATGATGTCGGCATTATCGGCAGACGTTTTCTTCTGCGAATCTTTCAAGCGAAGTCCGATTTCCCGCACAATTCTAAGCTGTGATTTCAAAGCCCGATAGACAGCGGCATCAATCTCACTTGCGGGCATATGTCTGTCGCAACATTTTGATTTTTTTCCGCTTCGTGATTTATGCGAGCAAAAATAAACGGCGTCATAAGCGTGTTCCACTCGGTTCAGCGCAAGTCTGCAAGTTCCGCAGCGCATCTTTCCGCGCAGGGGATAATTGTTTTCCGTTTTGAATTTAGGTGTGGACATGAACTTTATGCTCAACTGTGCCTTCTCGTATAGCTCCGCACTTATGATTGCTTCGTGTCCGTTCTCGATCACGACCTGTTTGTGCTTTGGGACAGCTCTCGTTATGTGCGATCCTACTCTCATACTCTCACGCTGATTCTGAACAAATGCTCCTGTATACTCATATCTGTGAATGATCTTGTTTATTTTTGAAGCATCCCACAAGCATTCCGAATCGGCGACTTTCCGCTTGCCTCCGAATTGATTCAGCTTTTCGCGGTGCAAACTCGGAGTATCTATGTTGTTCTCGTTCAAATGTCCCGCTATCATCAGAGAAGTCCAACCATTCGCGGCTTTTTCAAAAATTGTTTTGACCACCTCTGCGGCTTCGTCGTCCACTCGCCACCCTCCAACGGCAAAGTTGTCTTTGATATACCCATATGGCGGTCTGCCCGTTGTGCTGATTCCCTGATTCCAACGAGTATGAATCCCTGCTTTTACTTTTTTTGATATATCGCGGCTGTATAGTGCGTTGACAAGATTACTGACAGCCATGTCAAGCCCCATCGTTCTGCCGATATATTTACTGCTGTCATAATTTGAATTGACCGCGATAAACCGTATGCCGAGTACGGGAAAAATCTGTTCAAGATAATCGCCTACTCCGATATAGTCTCTGCCGAGCCTGGAAAGGTCTTTTACGAGGATCGTGTCGATCACTCCCTTTTTGGCGTCGTCTATCATTCGGCGAAATGCTGGTCGTTTGAAATCGACCCCGGAATAGCCGTCGTCGACGTACTCAATTATTTCCTCTCCGGCAAGTTCTTCTCTTGTCTCAACAAAGCACCGAAGTAGTTCACGTTGATTCTCAATGCTGTTGCTTTCGTCCTTACCGTCCTTACCGAGATCGCCGTCTGCCATTGACAAACGCAGATAAAATGCCGGTCGCGCGCTCATTCTTCTTCGCCTCCCTCTGTCATTTCTTCGATTTGCTTGTACACGTCCGCACATTTGAAAGTAATCTCAATTCCGTCTGTATTGCTGATAGAGATACGTTCGACAAGCTCATGGACAAGTTCTTCATTGAAGTCACGGTTATCGAGGTACTGTTCCAAGTGCTTGACGATTTGGGTATAGTCGTTGATTGTCTTTTCAAGTCTGCGCCGCTTACTTTCAAGAGCTTCGAGATCATTCTGCATACGCTGAGATTCAGCTATATACTGTTCTCTGATGCTTTGATAATCGTCTGCGTTCAATATTCCATCGGCGTAATCCTCATACAGTTTTGTTTTTCGCGCTTCCGTTTCGGATATTTTGACTTGTAACGCCATCATTTTCTTTTGAGCGGATAAGAGCGCGTTTTTCCCGCCGCCTGATGTATTTATCTTATCAAGCATTTTCTTTCTGTCGCACATACTGCGGATAAGCAGATTGATCTGATCCATAACGAAAATTTTCAGAAAATCTTCGTATACTACTCGACCGCCGCAGGCAGCCTTTCCGCCGTTTTGCGGACAAATATAGCTGCCGCCCGTCTTTTTCAAAGTCACATAGTCGTGTATATATCGCGTATAGTACATTCTGTGACCGCAGTCGGCGCACCAAACCATTCCCGAAAGACTGTCTTTCACTTTTTCACGCTGCTCTTTGTGATAATCCGTTTTACCGTATTTAGTCGTATTTCTCTCCTTCAGCAGTTGAAGAATCTTTTCTCGGTCTTCCCTGGTAATATACGGTTCGTGTGCATTTGTATGAACAGTCCATTCTTCCGGCGAAGTCCAGTGTGCCGGTTCCGACTTATACAGCGCCTGTTTCAATCTTCCGACGCACACGTCTCCCGTATAGCCGGGGTGAATCAAAACCTTATACACCATATCGTTTCGCCATCCGGGGGTAGTTATCTCCTTGCCCGCTTTTTTAGCACGGCTTTGACCGGGCGTTGAAACGCCAATCAAATCAAGCCGTCTGCATATTTCCTTTGTTCTGACACCGAGCCTCGCCCACGCGAAAATCGCTCTTACCGTCGGCGCGTCCTCGTTATCGACAAGATATTTCTTCTTGTCGTCCGAAAAGACATATCCGAACGGTGCAGTTCCCATCGGCATTGAATCGGGACGGCGCTTTATATTTTCCCGTGAAGCGCAGATTTTTCGTGAGATGTCTTTGGCGTACATTGCGTTTACCATATTTTTTATAGGTACGGTAAGACTGTTTCTGTCCTCATCCCTGCTGCTGTCAAACTCATCGGTCACAGCGATAAAACGCACGTTCAGATGCGGAAACAGCGTTTCGATATAGTAACCCGTTTCAAGGTAATCACGCCCGAAACGACTGAGGTCTTTCACGACTATGCACTCAATTCTGCCGCTTTTTACGTCATCCATCAATCGGGCAAACTCGGGTCTGTCAAAATCGGTGCCTGAGTAACCGTTATCGGAATAGCTGTCCTCGAGCTTCAAATCTTCGTGACTGTCTATAAACTGATATAACATAGCCATCTGTGTATGAAGAGATTCATCTGTCTCACCCTCTACCGAAAGTCTTCCGTATGCGGCGGTACGAAGCAAATTTTCTTTTTTCTTTATTTGTACGTCCACGGCAGCAACATTTGTTGCAGCGTCGTTTCGCGCTCGTCTGCTTTTTCGTGCCATTTCTATTCCTCCGTTTCTTTGACCGCAAGCATATCGCGCCATCTTTTATATTTTTCCGGTAGATACACTTCAACGAATTGCAGGTTATCGACCACAACTCTGCCTATCCATTTTCGTACTTCTTCCTTTGTAAGTACATCCGGAACCCTGATATCGGCATAAAGAGCAATCCACGGATTTCTGCTGCTGAACGCCGTTTCAAGTTCATCGACCTGATCCATAAGGCGCTTAAATTGTGATTCCGTTATGGCAAGAGCCGCATCGAATCTTTCGCGTTGTCTTTGATACTCATCTGCGGAAACCGTACCCGCCTCAAATCGAACGTACTCGGAAAGGCGTTCTCTTTCAAGCAAAGAAATATCGTCAAAAAGTTTTCTTGCCTGTTCAGCGTATATCGCTCTGCGTCTTTGCTTTTCAAGGCGTCCCTGTTCGGAATTCACCCATACGTCCGCTCTAACAGCCCTCTCCTTTTCCTCATTGAGAGCCGTGACCGCTTTTTCCATCACAATGTCATAGTCAATCGTTTCTTTTTTCCAGTGATCCAGTCCAAACGATTGAGACGGATTTGCGCCACGGTTCAAACGGCAGATCAACGCTTCTCCCGATTGCTTGTCGAATATCTGCTTGATAAAAGCGTTGTCAGATTTTTGCCTCGGGCTGTTATTTGTTATCCCATTATACCTTTTTGCAGCAACAGCGGAAGCTCTGTCGAACAATTCCTTATCAATGATCGGCTCGGTTTCAAGTCTTGTGCGCTCGCCGTCCACTATCTTATACCAATAACCGATATACGCGGTATTGCTCACGACACGTTTGACGGCTCCCGTTACCCAATGTGATTCAACGTCCTGTCTGTGCTTTTGGCTCACACGCACAAGATGTTTCATAGGCGATTCATATCCGCGCTCATTCAAGCGCTCCGCCGTTTCCTTGTAGGTCAGTCCTTCGTCGGCTATCATATGAAATATCTCTCGGATGATAGGGACTACTTCTTCGTCTACGACAAAGCCCTTTCTTTCCTCATTCAAAAGATATCCGTACTTTTCATCGTGAACGGAAAGATAGCCTTCAGCTTGTTTCGCTCTTGTTCTGCCGTGCAGCACAGCGCCGATATATGTGTTGCGTTTCTTTTTGAAATATGCGGCGGCTTCGTCATAAGTCAACGTAAGGCTGCAAACATTGTCCTCTACCACCGCAAAGTGGATTCCGGCAGGGAGAAAGCTTTTCAGAAGAATGTCCTCCGCATAGGAAACATTTGCCCCGCAGCGCATCAAAGAATCAACCACAACCATATCAAACTTTCGGTTTACTCCGTCCCGCTGCATCGCTCGGAAAGCCTCGTCCGCTGTCGCGTCCTTTTTTCTGTCCGTGTATTTTCCGACAAGTTCCCATCCGTTCTGTCTGATATATTTTTGAATCCTCTCGTTTTGGATACTGACTATATCAGACGGCGTAACCTTTTCCGGCACACATGACGTAAATCTTGTATAGCTCACACACCTCATACGGCACACTCCATTCTCTCGGCAAATTCGCCGCTGACAGAAGCCGCAGCTTCGAGCATTTCTTCAATTTCGTCCTCGCAGCGGAAATGAACCTCCACAGTGTCGGAATCATATACAACGATACATTCAATCAAAGACGCCACCATGCTTCGGTCAAGCTCGGTCACATCTCTGTACTTTTTGAATGTCTCGATCCACTGTTGCCCTTCTGTCTCACGCGAAATCAGCTTTTCTCTTTTTTCAAGCATCTGTTCTTGAGCGGCAACGGCGGAATTGAGCTTTTCGGTAAATCCCGTGTTGATCTCCTTAAAATCTTCCCGCCCGACGATTCCGTCCGTGAAATCTCTATACAGTTTGGCTTTCAATTCCTTATACCGCTCGATCTCCGCAGTCAATCCGGAAAGCCGCGTGTCTATGCTCTTTACACCGATTTTTTGTTCGTAACATTCTTTGCAAGACTTAATATTTTCTCGGCTCTCAGGACAAGCCCGATCTCCCTTTTTATGAGCAGAAGCACGTTATCTTTCAGTTTTGCTTCGCTGATATTGTGAGGCGAGCACCCATCGCCGCGCTTGTAAGTCGAGCAATAATAGTATCCGTATGTTTTACCGTTTTTGACCACACTTCGGTGAATCATATTTTGTCCGGAGTCGCCGCACCGCAGGAATCCCGAAAGAATATATACGCCCTCGGATGTCGGGGCTGTTCTTGTGTCAAGTTCGGTAAGTCTTTGGACGGTATCGAAAATCGGCTTTTGAATAATCGCTTCATGCGTCTCGGGGACGCGAATCCAATCCGTTTCTTCAATGGGTCTTGATTCCTTGACCTTGTAATTGATTTTTCTGTTTTTGCCCTGTACCATTGTTCCGACATACAGTTCGTTATGCAGAATTCGGTTGACCGTGACAACAGTCCATTTCGGGTTTCTTCCGGAACGGAATCCGCTGTTAAAATTGAGTCCGCATTTGCGCTTATATTCAAGCGGCGGAGCAATGTTCATCTCATCAAGTTTTTCGCTTATTCTCTGAGAGGACAATCCGTTCAGTTTTAATCCGAATATCGTTCTGACGATCTCCGCCGCATACTCGTCAATGATAAGATGATTCTTATCGTTCGGGTCTTTGAGATATCCGTATGCTGCGAAGCTGCCGATGAATTTGCCGTTCTTCCGTTTTACATCGAGCTGGCTTCTGATTTTAATGGAGATGTCTCTGCAATACGCATCGTTGATCAGATTTTTGAACGGTATAATGATTTGATCCGCATCGCCGGATTCATCCGCGCTGTCATAGTGGTCGGTTATCGCAATAAAGCGAACGCCGAGAAAAGGAAAAATCCTTTCGATGTATCTTCCTGTTTCAATGTAATTACGACCGAGGCGCGAAAGATCCTTTACGATGATGCAGTTGATTTTCTTCTTCTTTACATCTTCAATCATTCTCTGAAAGCTCGGACGTTCAAAATTCACACCGCTGTAACCGTCGTCCGTATATTCCTCCACTATACGAATACCCTTTTGCGATGCGTAGTCCGCAATCAAATCTTTCTGATTGCGAATACTGTAACTTTCGATTTTGTCTCCGTCTTCACGGGACAGACGGCTGTAACTTGCCGCCTTAATTGCGTTTCCACTGTAAGAAAACATAAAAAGCCAATGCCTCCTGTTCACTCTGCCTATGGCAGTTGTAATCCAAGAGAAACATTGGCTTCTTGATTGCTATTTATTTTGACCCACCGCTATTATATCATGTTCTCTCGGAAAATGCCATAGGTTTTCAAAAAAAATTTTCTTTTTTACAAATTATTCAGTTTTCTATGTTTGAGAACATCGCCGATTTGATGCAGTCCTCCAAACTTTGCTTTCCTGCAAATTTTGTCTTTACGACCATGCCGTTGCATAAATAACAGTACGGATTTCCTATCTGACGTATAAAGTCTGCCATACGTTCCTCATCGGGAAGGTCGGTATTGATTTTTACGTCTTTGATATCGACCAGCTTTGAGCGGTCTACGGTTCGGATATCTACTTCCTTCATTTTGTCAAGTTCCTCTCTTGTGATTTGGAATTTCGGGGCATTGTTTTCGTTTGTCATTTTCGGTTCCTCACTTTACTTAGGTTTTCACCTAACTCACCGTGAGGATTCCTTTTGCAAGGCAGGTACAAAAAATTCTTTTGAATTTTTTGATTTTCTCTCATTGGCAGGGTGTAATCCGTCTGCGCCTCCTTTCCCCCTGCCTGTTTCCTCCGCTCTTGCCCTGACGCTTTTTCTGCGTCTTTCGTCCGATTTTTGCAAATACGGTAGCCATAAGCCCCGAAAAACGGCTAAAGAGCGGGAGGATTTCTTGGGAGAGCAAGTTTCGCCTGCGGTTACTCATAACTCGAAATTCCGAATTTCTCGCTATGGCAGCCGAGGCAACTTGATGGGGATTACGCTCCCCATTCCCTCGTATTTTTCACACTGTGTGACGGCTCCCGTTTTTGGAAAACGGTCGCACCGTGCTGCACAGCAACACTTGACGGGGCGGATTTTTCAGTTTTTTCCTTCTACGGCGAGTTAATGGTGTGTGAAAGGAAATCATACCGCCCGCGTTTTTTCAGGTGCTTACAGAGCAGAAAAGGTAATGTCAAGTATTTTTCGCAAATTCATATAGAATGAAGTAAAATTTTTGTGTTATATCCCTCGGCATGCCAAGGGGCGGTTTAGCGACTTAAAGCGCCACCTTGGAATTATTCCGCGGCCTCTTCAAGATATTTCATACACAAATATCTCTTGCACCCCCAGTCCTTGCCGGCAACATAGCGCAGCCTCGCACAAACGAGCATTAAAGCCGAGTTCCCGTCGGGAAACGCTCCTACCACTCTCGTTCTGCGTCGGATCTCGCGATTTAGCCGCTCAATTACATTGTTCGTGCGTATCTTAAGCCAATGCTGCGACGGGAAATCCATATAGGT
>CANQNF010000043.1 GCA_947625125.1 uncultured Clostridia bacterium | reverse complement strand
GTAGACGGCAGCGAAATCCTTCTGTGCAACCGAAAAATATCCACCTATGTCAACGCTTTGGCAAAGGCGGGATTTGTCATCGAGCAAATGGTTGAGCAGACCGATGATGCAACGATGCAAGCAGAAGGCGATATCAGCGCCAAAGCCCAAAAAGCAAAAATGCTTCCGATTTCGGTTTTATTCAAGGCAAGAAAATTATAGAGAAAACCGGATGAGCGCGCAAAATATTGAGGCAATGGACTTTAGCAAACAGGTATTAGCATCATTTTTGATGTATGAATACAAATATAAAAAAAGAAAGGATGATGTCATATGAAAATTAAACGTGCGCGGAGGGTCCACGCTTTCTGACCCTCCTAAAAAATTTTCGGAGGATAGAAAATGACGGAAAAAATCGATTATGTGCAGCTTTATTCGGATGATTTGAAAAGGTGCGCCGTCTTTGAAAGCCTGATGACGGACTATGTTAAGGAACTGGACGAGCACGGGCACGAGCCTATGCCGGAGGGGTTTTTAAAAAAATGGGTCGGCAGCATCATCTCCATGCAGGGGCCGAAAGACCGCCATCTGGAGCTTTGCTACTTAGGCGGCGAGCCGATAGGATTTTTATACGGAAAGGTCGACCGCGACGGCCACAACGGCTACATACGGCCGGGGTGGGGGTATATCATGGAGTTTTACGTCATACCCTCTCGTCGCCGAAAAGGCTGCGGCCGGGAGATGTATAAGCGGCTGGAAAAACTTTTTAAAGACGACGGCGCGGATAAAATGTATCTGACGGCGGACCCTGTCACGGGCAAGCCGTTCTGGGAAGCGATGGGATTTTCGGCCACGGGCGAGCGCTCCCCTGAAAATAAGATGGAGATATATGAAAAAACTTCGTCTCTTGATTGGGGCAAAATAAAGCTCATGCCGCTTACCGAAAAGACTACCGAGGAAATTGGCGGTTGGAAATATGAAAGTCCGTATGACGTTTACAGCTTCAGGGGCGAAGCGGACGGCTGGCTCATGGACAGGTCGACGTGGGGCAAAGAACAGTTTTGTCTTGCATGCGGCGGCCGGGTAATCGGTCAGGTTGCATGCCAAAAGGACGGCGAGGATTTATGGGTCGGCTGGGCGATGGCGCCCGAGCTCTGCGGAAAAGGCCACGGGGCTGAGTTTGTAAAAAGGTGCGTTTCGGAATTGCGCCGTGTTACCGGGCATGACGGCCGGATCATGCTTCGGGTGTCGGCCCAAAATCAAAGGGCCGTCAGAGCTTATCAAAAAGCGGGGTTTAAATATGCGGAAACGATTCGGGATGAAATTGCATATTCGGGTCGTATCGAGGATTTTTGGGTGATGGAATTAAAAGACGGCGCAGAGAAATGATGAACAAAAAAATGAACAAGAAATATTATGACAGCTTCGGGGGTGATACTACGGTCGTTTTAAAAGAGGTCGGCGCGGATAATTTTGAGGAGATAGTCGGCCTGAAAAGAGAAAGCGTTCGGTTCGTCGGCAGCCCGGAATACGTCCTTGCCGAGGCGTATATCTACCGCAGCGACAGCACCGCGTACGGCATATACAGCGGCGATGAGCCGGTCGGGCTGGCGGTGATTCGCGACCGCCCCGAGGACGGGTATCCCTATTCGTTCACCGGGCTTTTTATCGCCGACGGTCACCAGAAAAAGGGTCTCGGTCAGGCGGCCGTAGAGGCGATTTTGGCAAAGCTTCGGGCCGACGGGCTGAGGGACGAGGTCGAGATACAGGTGCACGAAAAGAACGAGCCCGCGCTGAAAATTTATCGGCGGTGCGGGTTTGAAGAGGTGCGGCGTGCGGGCTGGAACCCGGAGTTTTTGGTGATGAGGGCTAAAATAAAATAACAGTTCGGAAGCTTAGGCAGACAATAATATATCCCATCGTGATTTTTTATCACGGTGGGATTTTTTCTGCACAGTGCCGTCGCAAAACGGTCCGTTATTGATAGTCCGTCCTACTCCAAATCTTTCATTTTCCCCGGTCGTTTACGTCGGATTTTGCAATATCTCCGTCATTTTTTGAACTTTCGTATAATATGGCTATCATTACCCCCCCCCGGTGAAAAAATATCTGGGGATTATGCTCATTGACCGGGATTTTTCGCTGTGATATAATATTTTTGTCTATTTTAGAGCATTGTTGGATTTAATTACATAATCCTCCAAAAATTCAGGAATCAGACAAAACTATGAAGTTAGGAGAAAAGCAGATGAAACATTCATTCCTTAAAAAGGCGCTTGCGTCTTTGATGGCAGTGTGTTTGATCGCGACCATGATCCCTGCGACGGCATTCGCCGCAGACGCCGATTTAACCGGCGCTTCAAGGGTCATAACCGGTCAAAAGGTCGATGTTTCCCGCCCCGAGGATGGCGAAAAGCCTTCTCAGGCCGTAACCGACCCTCGGCTCAACGCGGTGAAAACATACTCGCCCGACGAGATCGTGACCGTTATCGTCATGCTCGACGAACCGGCCGCGGCCGACTACTACGATCAAAACATGCCTCTTGCGATCGGTCTCGACGAAGAGGCGATGACTCCCGGTAAAAAGCTTGCCGCATATTTGGCAAGCGACGAGGCAGTCATGATAAGCAACCAGAACAGAGCCCAGCAGGCCGAGCTCGTGTCCCGCATAAGCTCGCTCTCGCTCGATAACGCAAACGCCGAAAACGGCATTGCCACCGTAGCGAACCTGCCCGCTCAGGTCAAGCTTATCGCTCAGTTCACCGGCATTATCAACGCCATGTCCGTAAAAATGCCCTACGGTCTTTTGGAGCAGGTCCAGAAGATGGACGGCGTTAAGAAAGCCTATGTTGAAAAGACCTACTCCATCCCCGATGACGAGGAGCTCGACCCCCTCACCGGCGGCCTTGAGAAGTACAGCTACGCTCAGGCCGGCGTAAGAGAGGCCTGGGAAGAGGGCTTTACTGGCAAGGGCATGGTCGTGGCCGTGCTCGATTCCGCTTTGGATATCACCTATGACAGCTGGTATGACAGCTCCATCGGTGAGAATGTGACCGGCGTGCGCGCCTGCCACGAAGCGTTCCGCGAGGATTCGTTCATGTCCGACAATTCCTCCGAATATGTCGCATACACCAAGACCTCCATGCAGAAAATGTTAAACGTTCTCGGCGACGCCGTAGTTGCGGAGTATTTTGCTCCCGGCGGAAACTGGTATAAAAACCTCAAGGTTCCTTTCGCCGCCGACTATTCTCATATGGACGACGACGGCAGAATCGACGACAACGTCGCCTCCCCCGACGAACACGGCACACACGTCTCCGGCACCATCGCGGGATATGTTGAGACCGCCGACGGAGAGGTCAAATTCTCCGGCATTGCTCCCGACGCTCAGCTCTTATTCTTTAAGGTGTTCGGCGACGACGGTCTTATGACCTCTTCCACCCCGCTGCTCGCCGCCCTTAACGACGTCGCCTATCTCGGCGCAGACGTCGTAAACCTTTCCTTGGGCTCCGACAACGGCTTTGAGTACGACGATACCGCCGAGCCCATATTCTTTGATATGCTCAGAGAATTCGGCGTTGTAGCCTCCGTTTCTAACGGCAACAGCGGTAACTACGCCCAGAACAACACCGGCACCTACGGCTACGCTCTCACCGATAACCCCGACGTCACCATGACGGCCTCCCCCGCCGTCTATGACAACGCGCTCGCCGTCGCTTCGATAAACACCGAGGTCATGGGTATCAAGTACCTCTACTGGAGCGACGGGACCACGACCCATAAGATCCCCTACAGCGACCCCGGCTCCACGTCCGGCTATCTCTTCGGCGAGATCTGGGAGGGTCAGATGACCGAGAAAAACGGCATCTATGACTGCGGTCTCGGCTATCCCGAGGACTATGACAAGATAGATTGGGAGCGCACCGAGAACAATCCTCCCGATTATCTTCCCGAGGACAAGGGCACCGAGACGGGCTTTGCGCTCGTACAGCGCGGCACTCTTTCGTTCTCCGAGAAAGCCTCTAATGCCGCCGGAAAATCCAAGGTAGACTACGACCCCTCTATCGGCAAACCCGTCGTCACCAAGGGTATCAAGGGCGTTATCATCTATAATAACGAGCCCGGCACCATCAACATGGACCTTTCCGACTGCTCCACCACCGACTACTGCCCGGCTATCTCTATTAGCATGACAGACGGCGAGGAGATCCTTGCCGCTATCAAGGCGGGCAAGGAAGTGACCCTTTCCTTGGTCAGCACCGAAGACGAGGTGGGCGAATGGAACTCCACACCCGAAGACCCCGACCAGCCTGGTCAGCCGTCCAGCTTCACCTCTTGGGGCGCGGGCCCGGGCCTTGAATTCAAACCCGATATAGCCGCCCCCGGCGGACAGATATTCTCCACCGTTCCCGACGCAAGCTATAACATGAACGTCCCCGGCAGCCATGACGACTACGTCGGCTCCTATGAGTACATGAGCGGCACCTCTATGGCGGCTCCTCACGTCTCCGGCATTGCGGCGCTCGTCGCCGAATCCCTCAAGGAGAACAGCGCCTATCAGAACCTCACTCAGTACGATAGGGCCGTGCTTGTAAATCATCTCCTTGTATCTACGGCTAATCCTATAACCGATTACCTGACCGACGATACCACCTTTATTTCTCCCCGCATTCAGGGCGCAGGCATGATAAACGCCGGCGCCGCCATAAAGACGAGAGTGTATGCCGAGGTCACTGCCGAGCAGGCCAAAAACGGCGTTGAAGCCAACGTCGGCAAGCTCGAGCTGATGGACGATCCCGACTGGACCGGCAGCCTCGACTATGCGTTTAATCTCGTAAATATCGACAATGCTCCTCATACATATCAGGCCACCATGTATACCATGACTCCCGCCATAGACACCGACGGCGAGAGAACGTTCTACATGGAATTTGACCGCATGGTGGGCGAACCCGTCGACCTCGGAAACGTTACCGTAGAGGGCCACGGCGTTGCGACCATGACCGGCAAGGTGACTTACGACCCTGCCGAGATCAAGGCGGAATCCCCCAACGGCACCTATATCGAGGGCTATATCATTCTCACGCCTGTGGGAGAGGACATCCCCGAGCTTACCGTCCCGTTCTTGGGATTTGCAGGCGACTGGACCGCTCCTCCGATACTCGACGCGCTCAACTGGTACGATCTCTACGACGAGAACGAAGCTTTAGCTGAGCAGATCGCCAAGACCGCTTTCATCGGCGACTACGGCGTATTCTTCGGAGCGGCCGGCTATATTGACCCGACCGGCTACGGATATCCCCTCTACCTCGGCTCCAACCCGTTTGTGGACCAGTTCTACGATGAAGAAAATTCTCAGTACTTTAACTACGGCCCCTACTACAGCGGCAACTTCGCTATTTCTCCCGACGGAGACCCGACTCTTGAGGGCATCAACTACATAGAAGCTTACCAGCTTCGCGACGCAAGACTCATGCTCTTTGAAGTCACCGACAAGGAGACCGGCGAGATCTACTATCACTACTATACTTACGACTGTCCGAGAACGCCGTTCGCTTCAGACCCCTACACCGGCCTGCTCTATCCCTCTCCCTATTCTCTCTATCTGACCGATATGGGATTCGGATATAACGGATTCAAGGTCACAGATTATGAGACGGGCGAGATCGAGCCTCTGCCCAGCGGCACTCAGCTCGAATTCAAGATGGCCATGTTCGGCGAGGGCGACTACGATTACATCGAGGATGAGACCGGCGTGCCGTTTATCGATGCGAGCGAGGTCTATATCAGCAAGCCCGAGACCTGGCCGACGTTCAACGGCCACCCGATGGATATGACCGGGGATATCATAAGCTTCGACCTCCTCATCGACACCGACGACCCGGGCCTTGTGAACAACGCGGGTTCCATCACCAAGCAGGAGGACGGCACATACCTCTTTGAATGCGAATTCGACGACGGCGTCGGCTCTATCGCCGATATCGCAGTGTACCCGTACCTCTCCTACACCGTCAAGGAAGAGTATAAGGACTATGCCGCGCAGTCGGGTCTTCCCGAAACCAATCAGGAAATGAGTTCTACTCCCTTTGACGAGGTTCTTGTATTTGACGAGGACGCAAACACCTACAAGTACAGCTGCGTGCTTCCCGACCCCGCAACCTACACCGAAGAGGGCCCTTACGGCATGTATGACGGAAGCTGGGAGGACGGCGTGTTCTATGTATTCTGCGGAGACTATGCAGGAAACGATTCCTCTTATGTCTTCCAGGTCGACGACAGGCTTACCGCCGAGGGCGAGATCAACGCCCTTTGGGAATACGGCGACCTCTATGTCGGGGATTCTGCCGCCATCATAGTTGTCGATAACACCGGAGCCGAGGGCGGCATCAGCTACACCTCGAGCGACGAAAGCGTAGCCACCGTCGATGAAAACGGCGTTGTTACCGCAGTCGGCGAGGGCACCGCTGTCATCGTCGTCGAAAAGGCCGGCAAGTCCGACAAGGTCGTTATCACCGTCAAGGCCATGGCCGACGAGATAACCGATTTCAGATTCACCGTTGAAGATTTCAGGACCCTCCGCCCGGACGAGTCTATTGTCATCAGAGCCGAGGATATCGTCCCCGCCGAATTCAACGGCGCAAACGCCGTCGAGATAACCGACTACAGCTGGGATGTCTTTGACCCCAACTGGCAGTATTACGACCAGGGCGCAGACCCGTTCACCGTTATCGTCAACGACGTGCCTTATGACGAATATCTCCATAAGGAAGCGGAAATCACATTCAACTATAACGCCGTTCAGGGCTATGCTCCCGGCACTACCGGCGTCGCTACTCTCACGGTAACTCTCAACGGCTGCACCAAGACGACACAGATTTACTATGAGGTTCCCGCCGAGACGGATTACCTCGTTTCCGACGATTTATTAAAGGAAATGACTGAGTATACCGACGTCGATAAGAGCGTAACGCTTACCGCCCGTTATTCCGACGGTTCGCTCCATCAACCGCCGGCTGCAAAGATCCCGTTCAAGATCTGCGCAAGCTCGGGCTACGAGTTTGACGAAACCTCTTGGACCGCCTCGATCACTATAGCAGACTCCGAGGGACTTTATATCGTTCCCTCAACAGTAGACGCAGGCACCTACAACTATACCGGATATATCTGCGCTATGCCCGGCTACGATCTGCCCGAAACGCTTACTGCCGTAGGCGTATACCGTCCCGAGTATGATTCCTATTCGCCGCTTGTCAACAGCGAATATTACCATCAGTGGGAGTACGACCCTGCTACCGGCGAGTTCACCTTGGGCAACGTGCCTTATGAGGGCGCGGAGGTTCTCATCTTCGCCGACGGCGTTCCCAACGCAGAATCCAAGGGCACGAATCCTCCCGAGGGATTTGTCGACCCGTCCCAGGGTGGCTCGGAACAGACCGTCGACGGACTCTACGGCCCGTTCGACTGGAGCGTCACCGACGTAAACGGCGCGCCTGTCACTACCGAGTACCAGCTGATCGAAAATAACGACGAGAAAAACAGCGTAACGTTCGTGACATCGGTTCCCGGCATTTACCGCGTGACCGCGACCGCGAAGTCTGCGCCCGCCGCCGCAAGCATAATGGCCCTTAACGACTTAGGTATCATGGCCATCGCAGAGAACGGCAAGCTCAGCGTAACTTGGACGGTAATCGTTTCCAAGCCCGCTACCGACGGCTCTATCCAACTCGTGCCCGATACAACCGGCAATGAAAGCATCGACGGCGTAAACTACAGCCTCGTCTTAGAGGTCGGCGATAATCCCGAGAAGCTCAAGCTTGTGGCATACGACGGAAACGGCAACCCGATAAGCCTGCCCGGCGACCTTATTTGGGAGTCGAGCAACGAGAGCGTTGTCACGGTCGATGAAAACGGCGTTGTCACCGTAATCGGCCCCGGCATTGCGACAGTATCGGTCAGATCCGCCTCTAACAGCGAGGTCAACGCTCACTATGTCATCCAGGTAAACGAGAGCCCGATCCCGCCGCACACTCACGATCTCTTCTGGAAGCACAGCGACGCCGGACACTGGCAGGCCTGCGTTGACGGAGACTACACCGGCGAGATGACTGCGCACAGCTTCATCGGCAGCGTCTGCACAGTCTGCGGATATATGCTCCCCTACGCACGCCCCGTTCCGCATCCGAGCGTCTCCGCCGATACCCTTAACATTCAGTTCACCATCGTTGACGGCGAGGGCAACGTGATACCCGGACTTAGCATGTCGCTCAATTCGCTTGCCAATGTCGGAATCACCGACTTGAACGGCAGGGCACTGTTCGGAAGCGTAAGATTCGGCAACTGCACATTGAACCTCGGCACCACGTCCTTTAAGTTCAACGTCGTCAGCGGAAGCGCGTTTGAAATCAACGGCACCACTATCACCGCTCCCATCGGAAGCACGATAGAGCTCACGCTGGTCTACGACGGCGGCGCCTTAAGCTTCGAGGAAAGCGAGGACGTCAACGACACCGTTGATATCGATATTCCTCAGCAGTGCGCATATGCGTACGAGGTCACCGAAACCGTAACCGACGCGGACTGATAATTCATCTGCATAAAACTCCCCCGCTCAACCAAACGTTGGGCGGGGGTTATTATGCCACAATGGGCGTTCTTGTGTGATAATCCGGTTGTGGAAGATATTGTGTGAGACATAAGGAAGCAGCATCAATATGTTATAAAATGCAATGCGAACAATACCGAGTCCACGTAGGGGGTTCCACAAAATCCGTGGATTTTGTGGTGTAAAAGGCGGAGCAGCGACGTGAGTTTGGGACTCCGTTTATGTGTAGACATAAAAAGGACGTCACAAGCGATACATAGCTTGCGACGCCGTGGCGGAGCAGGAGAGATTCGAACTCTCGGTCCCGGTTAAGGGATTACTCGATTTCGAGTCGAGCCCGTTATGACCACTTCGATACTGCTCCGTGTTTTAAAGACAAAATGTATTGTACCACACTTTTTCCGAAAATGCAAGTGTTTTTTTAACATTTGTTATCTTTCGGGAAATTTTTTTGAGGATGCCCATATAAATGAGATGTTTAACACTTTAAAGCAGCATGCTTTTGTACAAACTACGGCTTTCATAACCTAAATTCATTACAGCAGATGCTGCCCATAAAAAACTTAAAACAAATCTGACTGCGGCGTCATCCGATAGAAATGTAACACCGTCAAATTCCGTTCGACAGGTGCCGTGAATTGATTTTTTAATTGAAAACTTCTTTATGGATACCCCTCCTTTGCCGAGGGGCGGCAATATCGTCTTACGCAAATCGGCCGGAAATCGGGGGAGTGCGTGGGCGGAGCCCCGGCTCGCGTACGCGAGCCCGACGGCGAAGCCGTCGGGCCCGGCCTTTGGCCGGGCGGGGCTCCGCCGGAGCAGGAGGTGCGGTCCGGCCGCGAGGTGTCGGAGACGTCATCTGCGCTTCCCAAAAATAAAACCACCCCCGGGAGACAGCCGGGAGATATTTATTAAAGTGTGTAAATAAGCTCTGCCAAAACGATTTCTTCGATCGGCTGCGAATGCGAACCCATTCAAGTTGATTCGTTTCTTTCATCGCTTCTGTCACGCCCTCGCTTTTGGCAAGTGTCGAAACTATTCGCTCCAGACGTGCTTGGCAAGAAGCCTCAATCTCCGCGAGATGTTCCCAAAGAGAACCGCTAAGCAACATTTCGTTATACACACCGACGTGATTTTCTTTCAAAAATTTCTGCCGCAGCCGAGAATAACAGCCAAAATGCAAGGTTTCATCACAATACGCAATATTTGGCAGGAGATAATCGCCGATAGTGGTATAACCTATAGTCATAGCCCCTCCTTTCGCCATTTTTCAACTCCACGTCATAACTCGCTATTTCCGCAAATGGGCCGTCAGCTATGATGTAATATTTTTGGGAGAATCTCCCCTTTACATATTACATCTTGATTGGCTATCGATCCGCGCTCACCCTCAAGTGCGTCCTCCTGCGATAACCTGCAATAAAGTGCAGTAATTTTGTTGGTTGCCATATTTACCTCCGTTTCGTTATGCACGCGGGGTTTTGCCTGAGAGACAACCGAGACGGTCGTAAAACAACGCGATTAAAACTCTTTGAGCCAACCGAGGCAGTCGTTTTTGCCGAGGGCAGGCGAAAAGAAAGTTTTAACGCTTTGTTTGTCGAGGGCGGTCGAGCAGCTGCAAAACCAGCTTGCATTGCACCCACGCTTGCAATACAAGAGTATTGTATCACAAACGCAGGACAATCCCAAGCTTTACTTAACCGAGAAGATAAACCCTGCCCTCCTTTTCACTCCCCCCCTGTTGAGATTTATACTCTTAAGTGGCATCATGCAGCGAGGTCAAAGTCATCGCCCAAACGGCGGGCGGTTATAGGCTTAGCACGGTCAGATATCTGATAAAATAACCGTCCTCTGCTTTGTTTGACGGTCACACTCTGCTCTGATAGCAGCCCTGCAAACTCCTCAAAATCTTGGCATAGGATAGAACCAATAGTGCACCCCCTCATAGTTGACTTTTTCTCATGCGTTTGATATAATATTATTACAAAACATACCGGAGTCGGGATATGAAAACAATAAAACATGGAAAAATCTTGAAAACCATTTTAATTATTTTTGCGATTATAATTCTGCTGCTGTTGGCGATATATGCAAATCATAAAATCCGCTTAAAGAAAGAGTCGGAGTTTCTTATTCCCCTCGGGCAAATCGTTGAGGTCGACGGTCATAATATGAGCGTTTACACCGAGGGAAATGGGGCGGCGACGCTTGTTTTTATGTCCGGAAGCGGCACTTGTTCGCCGATACTGGATTTCAAATCATTATATTCTCTTTTGAGCGATAAGTATAAAGTTGCAGTGGTTGAGAAATTCGGGTATGGTTTCAGCGATGTTGTTGATAAAAACAGATATATTGATTCTGTTCTTGAGGACACGCGGGCTGCGCTGAATAAGGCAGGGCTGCATGCTCCTTATGTCTTGTGCCCTCACTCAATGTCGGGGCTTGAAGCGCTGTACTGGGCGCAGAAATATCCCGAAGAAGTCAAGGCAATTATCGGGCTTGACATGGCTGTCCCGCAGTATTATGACAAAATGAAAATCAATATTCCGTTTATGAAGATTGCGAGTTTAGCGGCAAATATAGGCATTTCCCGTCTGATACCCGGTATTTCAGAGAGCGAAGCGATACGTCACGGCACGCTGTCCGACAATGAAAAGGAAATCTACAGAGCTGTTTTTTACAGCCGCACCGCGACAAAGACAATGATAAATGAAGCAAAATCGGTGAAGAAAAACGCCGAAACCGTTGACGGTATGGGCGTCCCGCAGATTCCGATGTTGTTATTCATTTCAAACGCTTCGGGAGGAACGGGATTTGATGAAGAAACTTGGAGAAAAACAGCAATCGACTATGTTTCACAGGTCAAAGGCGGAAAATATATAGAGTTGGATTGTCCGCATTATGTTCATGATTACGAGTACGAAAAAATCAGCGAAGAAACGGTAAAGTTTTTAACGGATATTAAGTGAATTCATGCAATTATTATTTGCCTTTCGGCTTATAGCTATAATGCCCCCGCCCTCTGTCAATTGCGATAGAGCGCGGGGGTTTTATTATCCGGGGCACGGAATGACAAGATTTCGGGATAGACTTACTCTCCCCTTTTCACCCCTCATTCTTCATTTACTTCATTAGCGGACCGTTCAAACTCATCTTCGATGGGTTTATACTTGCGGATTTTTTCGACGATGCTGACTGAACATAGTTTTCTTAATCCGCGATGGGTAAAACTTTTTCCCTGATAAAAACCCTGTTTTGCTGACGAAGTTCAGTTTTCTGAAACCCAAAAAAAGCACGCTGATTTCTCTGAGCCTTAATCAGCATTCAATTATTTCTCGCCCCTCGGCAGAATGATCTGTACCCCGAACATATCCCGTTCCTCAAAGTAATTAACCATTCCGCCATACCTTTCCGCAATACTTGCAACGATCTTATGCCCCAAGCCATGCTCCGCTATATCGCTTTTCGTTGTGTTAAGAAATTTATTTTTCTGCAAAACCGATTCGGCTATCTGCCCAAAACGTAGTTCATAAATTCAGTTGACAAAAGCAGGTTATATGATATAATAATATAGTAATATTAACATTCAAAGGACGAATTCCCAATGCGATTGAAAAAGAAGTGTTTAATACTATTAACCTCCATAATGCTCCTTACATCCTGTTCGGTCAAGGTGAGTGTCGGGGATGATGAAAGCGGTGCTCGGGTTTCCGATACGGTCGGCGAAGCTTCGGTAAGCGAAATCACAACCGCAATTGAAACTGAGCCTATTACAAACGATACAGAGCCTACTACTCCTGCCGCAGACGAGAAAACAGAGGGCTTAAGCGTCGGCATATCCGAAGCTCGCAAGGTGCCTGCCGAAAAGATGGACGCTCATCAGATGGAGTATTCCTCCTACACCGTCAGGGGAACTTTAGTCTGTGAAAACGACATATATCAGCCCTATCTTTTTGTCGGCGACAGCCTGTATTACACCGATTCCGAAGTCGAATCCGATGTGATAAAATTCTTTCGGCACAGGCTCGTCGAAGACAAGTCGGAGCTCTTGTTTGAAATCGGTTGGAATATGGCAGATTCAGCATATGAAATAGTAAACGGCTGCTTCTTCACCGCTCCCTGTGTGATGACCGACGACGGCGGGCTTGAAATGAGCCTTTATTGCTACGACTTAAACGAAAACACGCATTCGCCGGAAAAGCTTGTCACATTTGAGGCCAAAACACCGTTGGTCGACATCTGCCGGCTCAACGAAAAAGAGGTTCTGTTCTTTGCTTACAAAAGCTTTGAGGGCAGTTCTGTAGACTTGATTTATCGCTATAACACCGAAACAAAGGAGCTTTCGACGTTCTATGAGGACTATACCGACGACTGGGACGATCTTAGGTTGACCTCTGAAAACGTGGCGGGAATGAGCGCGCGAAACAACACGGTTTATCTTTTGAAATATCAGTCTATAGATAACGAGCTTATCTATTCTCTTGAAACTTACGATTCAGACGGGAATATACTCAGCGACTGCGATTTGAAGTTTCTTAATACAATTAAACATTCCTGTCCGGATATTGAATCGATGAGCGTCCGTGATTTTAGCTGTATCAACGATTATCTGCTGGTGTATGACGTTTGGTATTCGCTGAGTTTGGGCGACGACGCTCCGTGGCAGTGGCGGCTCTGCAAGAGGTCGGGCCATTCGTTTAAAGATATAGATATCAGCGAATACAAGCCGACGTTCATTCAGCATCAGGCCGCTTCGGACGACCGATTCATTATCATGGGCTCTGGGAGAGATGATATAGATCTTCTGATTTTCGATACCGTAGAGGGAGTACTGACGCCGATAGAGCTTGATGTGCCGGATGATCTGCGATTCGAGAGCTATAATATTGTATCCAACGAGGAGGGAGAGGTAGTCCTGATCGGCGAGGAAGAGGATGGGCAGAATAAGGTGATGTATAGGGTCGGGATAAAAGATTTGGTTGCGGAATAATTTATACTGACTATACTAACTTTTTCGCGCAAGAATTTCACATATTCACAAAAAAATCACTCGAGAGCAAGACCCGCTTTCGGGTGATTATCGTTATAATTCACTTATTTAGCCGTCAGGTGTATCATGCCATGCGCTTAGCTTATGTGAGATGAAAAAAGCAAAAGAAGTGAAAAAATTTGCCATTTTCCTCCGGAGTTGTCGGCATCGGCCGGAGCCGACATTGCTGACATAAGAATGATAGATTTTGATTCGCTGACAGCGCTCTTGATTTATTGTTCAAGCATAGAAATTGACAATTGGATTATTTTAGAGTGTAAGAGTTGAAGCGGGGTGGGAGATAGTTTTACGTATATTGTAAGCGTGGGAAAGGGATGTGGGTTTTTAAGTGGGGGGACACCCCTCCTTTGAAAGAGATTATTTTACATATTTAATGATACCCTACCGACGATTCGCGCTTACAAACAACACAGACGTTGTCAAAAGAGATGTCTTTTTATCTGACCTTATAACGCGAATTTATTGTCAAGGTGAAGTAATATATTGCGCCGTTTTGTTTATCTGATTGCTGATAACGGGATTCTGATTCTTCATCGGGATTCCAAAAGCACAAAGAGGATGTGCCATCTTAATTCATAGTAGAATCCATCAATTTTACTGACTTTTACTGACAATTTTGTAAAATGCCCTGCAGCCGTTCCCGACGCAGGGCGTAATACTGTTATTGCTGAAGTATCTTTTTCATCATTGATTCCACGCATTCATCATTATCAAGCGTATATACGTTTCTGGCTTCCCGGTATGATCGGTCTGCGTCGACCGTCGACGTCGACCACCACATTCGCAGATCTGACGAACGTGTGCTCGACATGATGAACGAATTGAGCACGATCCGTTTGCCGTCTGCCGTGGGGGACAGTCGCGCTTCCAATTCCTTGATTTTCCTGTAAAACTCTATCTTGTGATCGTCCGGTTTGATATGCATCAAGCCCTTCGGATCGATGAATGAGATGTACTGCGTCTCCGGTGTATCGATCCACAAAATGAAATCGGGATAGAAATTGTCTGCCTCGAAGAAACCCATGCCGGCCTTGCTCTTGTTGCGGAGCAGGTAAATGGATTTGTTCTCCAGCTCTGCTGCATGATCATCCATATATGTCTTGAGATAATCTACGAATTTCATTTCGCCAGTATTAAGAGCAACGGGAGTAACCTGTATGTCCAGGTTGCTTTTTTCAAGACAGATAAGCGGGGCATATAGATGAGCGCGGAAATCGAATAGTACCAACCGGTCGTGGAAGGAAGGTATTTTATAAACGTCAAGACCTTTGTTCGCCCGCAGCTCAGCAGACGTCTTGGCAACGAGCGCCGCCAGCTCATCCCCAGTGGTGTCCATGGCGTTCTGCTGCGCGTATGTCAATGTATACTCGCTAACAAAATTGCTGTCATCCGCGTCCAAAAGGGCGTACTCCAGTCTTGAGGACTCCCAGCGCCCCTTTTCATACTTGAAAAACTTATCCATATAGGATTTTAGCGCCATGATTGCATAGTCCGTCGCCGCCTCCAACTTTGCTATCGAATTGATTTCCAGATGATTCTGCGGAATCAGCAGCCCGTACCAGCCGTCTTCACGCAGAATATCCGGCAGCTTATCTTTGACGATGCTGATATTGAAATACCGCTTTTCGCTTTTATACTCCTGAAGTTCCTCAAAGATACGCCGGACGTCCAATAGTGCCAGAATATCTGCCGGGAGCGTCCGCGGCTCCGGCACGGATTCGATTTTGAAGCTGTAGGTAGAATCGATTGTCTGGATTTTACTGCGACAGTCGATAATCGTTTTGCTCTTGAGTAGGTAGCGCAAGAATTCCTGATTCGGCTTGTCCAGGATCAACCGCGCGGCCTGTTGCTTGAAATTAGCGCCGTTTTTTACCTTGATGACGTACAGCTTTTTATCCTTAACCTCATCAAAGCGGCTGATCACCGGTAAACGGTATTCGTGTATCGTCTCATTGGTGGGAGTTCCTTCCTGTGCCAGATAGCTCTTAAAATCCTCCATATACTGCGCCTTTACGCCGAATATGGTCAGTGTTTCCAGCAGCTCGATATGCTCCGGAGGCGTGACATTGGCGTCCAGTTTGCGGGAGCGCTTAAGACATCCGTCATAGCCTTTTAATCGGACCCCGCGTCCAAAAAGCTGAATGGCCTGCGATCCTTCGCCCTTTGCGAAATTGATCAATCCCATAGTGGACACACGCCAGCTGTTCCAGCCCTCCGTAAATTTGCGCGATCCTATCAGCATTTTGATTTTGGAATTCGGTGTGTTTATATTCTGGAACAGGGACTCGGAAACGAATTCCTCGTTGCTGACGATGATGCCTTTTTGCTCGCAGTTTTTCAACAGGCCGGATGTATCGCCGATATTGATCACGCCGAAATAATCACCGTACTCGCCAACTTTCAGACCGATTTCTCCGGCTACCTGCCGGATATTTTCCATCCGCAGACGCGGCTCGTCCGCGTTTCCGTCGGCATTGAAAACAATGCGTAGGATGTCCGCAAAGATCTCCGCAGGATCAGCGTTCACGCCGAAGATTTCCTGCAATGCACGGAAATCCTGATAGAACAGTTCTTTGCCGCCGGCGTCGATTAAACCGGTATCTTCGTTCAGGACGGCGCGAATATGTTCGATTGTCTGTGCGCGATTATTCAGGATTTTATTGATGAAGACGAGCACTTCTTCCACGTCTGTGAGCAGATCCTTTTCCGCCTGCGTAAGATTGCTGCTCTTGACCGGCGCTGTGACGCGGTTTCCTACGAAAACCAGAAGAGGCTTTTCAATTCGGAATTCCCGCAGTGCGTCCGCTTTCACCTCAAACAGCTTTATCTGCTGATAGAAGGAGAGAAGGCAGCCCACCAGATACAGGTGCTTCTGCTCAGGATCTACAGTGCTCTGTAAATTGTAAATGCGGTAATCCTTGCCGTATCCGTCGCCGTAGAAATACTTGTAGGAATAATCCATAATGATGGATTTTCCGTATTCTTCCATCAACGCTCTTGCGTCTTTTGCCTGTTGCGTATTGCCGGTGGCATTGACATTCAGAGCCTGCTTGAACGTGGCGGAATACTCAAATGCAAAGCCTTCCTCGGAGAGACGCGTTCGGTAATCGTACCACACGTCGCCGGACAACCCGCGATGACCTTCGTCCACCAGCACCAGATTGTTCTGCTCAAAGCTGTCGACGGAGACGGTCTTGACCTTGCCTTCTTCTTTCAGCTTGTTCATGTCGATCACAACGATGTCATCCTGCTGCCTGACGAAACCCCGGTCTTTTTCAAACATGGCCGCCGGAATGGACGACATTGCAAGCTCGTCCAGATGCTGACGGCTCATGGTTTCGTTAGGAGCCAACACGATGACCTTGTTGACAGAAAGCCTGCTGTTGATTCGTTTGGCGCGCTTGAAATAATGCAGGAACTGCAGGATGTTCATGTGCATGATAAGCGTCTTGCCGCTGCCGGTGGCGCACATGAACGCCAGCTTATTCAGCTTATCCGGAGTATACGGTTGAAAATCGATCAAGCCACGAGATTGACTGCATACATGTCGCAGCCATGCGTTCAGTTCACTGCAGAAGGCGTCCGCATCGGAAAAGTACCGATCCAGATACATCTCCGTGAAAAGCAGGGCGACGTACTGAAAATATTTCCATTGCAGGCCGCCGCGCTTTTCACCGATCTGTCGGGTATGACGGCAGATGTTTTCATCATAAAGGCGCAGCTTTTCCGGTGTGATGGCAGCGCCTCGCATCTGGCAAACGCGGGCGATGTAGGTGTAAAAGTATGTATTGCCGCTTTCGTTGACGCCCTCGTACTCACTGCTGTTCAGTTTTTCGCTGAGCGTGCTGAGGGAATCCAGCTTCAGCTCATGCAGAAAATATCGGAACAGCACGAGCTGGTCGTCGAAAGACGGTACTTGATTTGTTTGTCTTTTTGCCATAATAATCACCTTTTAAAACGGTAATTCAATATCAGTATCAGGATCATCCCAAGTCAAGCGGGGCGTTACAGCCTTAGAATCTTTGATACCTTCGATTTTGTCAATAAAAGTCAATGTCTCCGCAACAATACGGACAACGCGCATTGCTTCTGTTTTGTTCGGCACGTCATTGGGATGAGCGGTGCTTTGATAATTACAGTTCGCATTGAATTTATCAAAAATATTTGGCCTCGTATATCATGTCGCGAGTATCAGAAAACAAACCCGCGGTTGAATCCGAAGAATCCGGCGATTTGCTCTCTTTCCGCGTATGTCAGGCTGCTCACAGTCATGTCTCCTCGAACATGCGGTTTTTGAATTCGATCTCCGTCATCTGTACCGTCCAGTCTTCGCTGATGCTGCGCAGATTTTCCAGATTGCTGTCGCCGTTGACAAAGATCACGTCGTATTTGCGATCGTCGGCATTCTTGCGGTATGTGATGAAGTAGGCGTCCAGCGCCGCATTGGAAGCAACGAGATTCTCAGTCACCGTGCGCCAGATAACCAGCGCGCGACGGCCGTCGGGCAGTGTGCCCTCGATCTGTCGGAATGCGTACTGACCGCTGATATCTTTGACCAGATCCACTGCGCCTTCATAGGCGGGATGTTCGGCCGGCTTGCCAAGATAATACTCGATCGCGCTTTGGCGGGCAACCTTCAGGCCAATGAGGTAATTAAATGTTTCCACCAGATCCACCGGGCGCTCTTTACACTCGTTCTTCTCGGTGATCTTCATGGTGTAAGCGAACGGGTTGGCGAACGCCTCTACGTTCAGCAGGCTGCCGCGGCTCTCCAAATCCACCATGTAATGGATCATGTAATCCTCGCCCAGCAGCGCTTTGAGCTGCCCGCTGCTATCCGAAAGGTCAATGTTGGAAAGGGCGTCTTCGTAGCTCTCCAGGCGCATGTATTTGATGATTTGGGAGATGCCGGAGTTGCGATTTTGCGGCTTACCGTCTCGCCAATCATCAGCGTAAACAACCTTCTTCATTCGGGGCATTGCCGCTGTGTTAAATTGAGGCCCCATTTCAACAAGGCAATACTTTCGTTTTCCGCCATCCGCTCTGTTTAAATTGATCACAGCGTGTCCCGTAGTACCCGATCCGGCAAAAAAGTCCAAAACAGTATTCCTGTGATTTGCAGAAATAAGAGTTTCGTACAGGGACACGGGGTGAGCATACGGAAAATCCAATCCCAGTTTATCCAAGTCTGCTTTCCCGCTTTTTCCGTCCTCAATCACAGAGGAGATTTGCCGTTCCCCCACAATTGACAAAAGCACCTTCTTCTGGGGTTGTGTTGTCTCGTCCTTTCCGAAAATAATAGTACCTTCTTCTATCATTTTTGCCATGGTTTCAGGTTTTCTCGCCCATCCGTTAGAAGGTACGGGACAAGGCTTGCCAGTTATCGGATGCAATAAAGGGATAAAGTATTTTTCGTCAGTACGGCGTTCCGGCGCCCCCATTGCGACAAGACGGTAAACATTACCCTCATCGTCAATAAAGTGATACGCCCTGTCGCCTCCGGAAAGTTTTTCATCTGCATATAATCTTGCGGCAAAAGCCTTCCTGCTTGCATCGTTTATACCGCCGTGCTTTTGTATTTCTTCCTCTGCATATGCAAAAATTTTGCCTATATTATCATTCCGTGCATAAACAGACCTATCAGAATTTGTTCTGAAGATCACATATTCATGCTGTGTTGCAACTCCTTTGCGCCCCAGCATAGGATTGAGCTTATTCCATATTATCGTTCCGGCATTTTGCCTCGGAAGTAAATTGAAAACATTGAAGAGAAGTTCATATTCGTTTTCGTCAATATGACATTGAAATACGCCTTCTTCATCCTCAAGTAATTTGTCTGCCGCATACAGTCTTTCAATCATCATACTCGCCCAACTGGAATGACGATAGTTGTTTTTATATAAGAAGCCGCTTGTATCGGTATTGTAGGGAGGGTCGATATGGATATGGTCAAATTTCTTTTCGCATTTACGCCGAATCAAGCTGAGCGCCTGATAATTCTCCGAATTGATCATTACGCCGTCCGTCTGCACATCCAGATCCGGTATGCTCTCCAACAGCGCATATTTGAACGCGTTGGGAAAGTGCTTGGTGTCTATGATCAGATTCTGATTTTGCCTCAGAAAATCAACGGTCGGCGGATTTGCCCAGCCTTCCGCTTCATCAATGGCGTACATGGCGATCCATTCTTCGATCTGCGCTTTGTTGCCTATGAGCTCCGGCCAGAAGGATTCGTCGATCTTATCCAGCGAGATGCACCAGTTGGTCTCCACCACGAATTTCTTTTTCAGCCACAGCTTTTTCTGGAAATCTTCGATCTGCGCAAGAAAATCGATGATGATCTTGCCGACGCGCTTGATGGCCTTTACCTTGGCAAGGTAGGTCTCCACACGGGCTTCGCTGCCGGTGTCCAGATCCTCCAGATGCATGACCTCGCTCTTGATAAAGAAATCCAGCTCACGCGTCAGGAAACCGTGCAGATCTTTGTGAATGAAATAATCGAAGGTGTTTTTCGCCACATAGCCCTTCAGATGTTTTTCCAGCAGAGTGGTGGTATCCCTGCCATTGCCGGTGGGGATCGGTGCGATCAGCGTATTCAGCTCCGCCCGACGCCGGGAAATCAGCCATGCGGTAATGGCGGTGCAGTTGTCTTCTCGCCATTTCTTTTCGATCGTGTCGGCTTTCCCGGTATATTTCGTCTGAACGTCATACACAAAGCGGATCACGATCTCCGCGGCATCGGGGTTGTACTCAAAGGTCTTGACGCCGGGATGGTTTTCCTCATCCTCCGTGAAGAGCATAAAGGTGCGCTTGCTGTCCTTGCTCTCCTTGTTGTTGTTCTGCTCCGTAGTAGCATCTACCAAACGGAAATGAACGGTTATCCCGTCGAAAACAAAGGTATAATCCTTAAAATTCTCGCTGGTCTTGATGTAGTACTGATCCTGATTCGCCCAGTAGAGCTTGACTTCCTCGCCCTCATAGGGGATAGCATATACTCCTTCCTTATACCGGCGCTTAGAAATGAAATCTCCGTCCTCGTAGTACCGGTTGAAGAAGGAATACAGCGCGGAATACACGTCTGTTTCCAACGCAGCCAGATCGGCGCCTTCCGCAAGCAGCTTATGGAGCTGCAAGTACTCTTGCTTCTTCTGGGCCGTGTCTGGAAGAGCATCCACGGTCATCCCCATTTCCGCCACGCTATCCTCAATCTGCTTTATTTTTGCGCGGATTTCTTCCTTGCTGCCTTGCGCAAAGGGGGCAAGGGTCTCCTGCACCATCTGCGGCAGACGCTCTGTCAGAAAATGCTCGATCTGCGTCTTACGGAGATTCATCACGCGATAAATGCCGAAATCGAGGTCGGATTTGTCGAGCTCAAAGATTTCCTTTAATAATTTCGTGAAACGATCTAATCTGTCATTCATGGCCTGTTCTCCTTATTTGCCTGATCGAGCATTGTCTGCAGCGTCGTACGCAGGTTGTCCCAGCACTCCGGGTGTTCAATAATCATTTCGCTGATATCGCAGGGAATTTCTCCTCTGCTGATCGCCGCGCGGTTTATGAACTCAGTACGGCGTTTTTCGTCCGACGGGAGTCGTTTCTCCAGCACGTCCATCATACGATTAAGGGTTTCTCTCGGCGGCGGATTCGTCCGACCGCTGAGCATGTCGTAAAAATGCGGCCTTGCGATCTCTGCTTCATTGTAGAAATCGAATTGCGTCATTCCTGCGTCTTTGATCAGCTGTGCAAGGTATTCACCGAATTCGGATTTCTTTTTGCGTTCTCTGGCCATCCGCATTCCACCTTTCGGTAAGTATGTCCGTTTACATTTTAACATATTTTTTGTAAAAAAACAAGGGTATCAAGTAACTTTTTCCGCTTTCTTCAAAAAGGATCTGTTTCGCCGCGTTTGTGGCATAAAAAAACAGCGACCTCATGGATTTTTCCACGTGGTCGCGATTTCGTTTGCCTTCCGAGACTGTCCTTCATGTTTGCTGATATTGCATTAGTCGAAAGTTTTAATTCGTCTTAATCTCGCTTTTTAAATGTTCCTCCCGCCCGCACTGACCGCCTGCAACAGCGACATATGTCTCAAAATGCTGTACTTGTTGAAAAGAACTCTGCAAAGGTTGCATGTTCTGTTGTGGAATCTCCGTGACGATGAAAATTGATTATTGTAGCCTCTCGGCATAAGAATGATATGCAATCAATTTGTGATATTATCATACTCTGAAGCCAGATGAGAAAGCTGCGCTTTTGAGTGCAATATCAAAGTCAAAAATTTTTGGGAAATTAGGAAAGCACGGCAGGGGTAAAAGAAAGCATAAAAAATAGGGTAAGGTAATCCTTTTACAAGCCACGCCTTGAAAGGCGTTCTGACACAGGACGCTTCGCGGCTGCGTTCTCTTGCGTCCTGTTACTGCTTACCCGTTGAACGGGTCGGTGTCGTCCAAAGTCAGCTG
>CANQNF010000042.1 GCA_947625125.1 uncultured Clostridia bacterium | reverse complement strand
CCGAATTTGCGGCGATTGTTTTGCAGATTATCTCGGCGGCGGTCTTTGCCCCGGAATAAATGCAGGTATAACGCGGGGTTTGACCGCTCATGTCAATGAAATCCGCGACCTCTATTTCGTTATACGTTCCCGCGAACACAAACTTTTTGCAGCCTATTTTGACAGCCTCGGTTATTGCGTCTCCTGCGCTTGCGGCATTTGAGAGCTGCAAACGGTAGTCTTTAAACGGCTCGCCGAAAACTCCTTGCCAAGCGAAATGATAGAAAACATCTATGTCGTCTTGAATCAGCTCGTGTAGATGTTCATACTTAGTAAAGTCCGCAATCACGGGAATAAAGTTCGCTTTTCCTGCATGCCTCTCAAGAGACTTTTCGGAGATATCTACACCGTAGACGGTTATGCCTTTGCTTAAAAGAAGCTCAGTCAGCGCACCGCCGATAAATCCGCCCGCGCCTGTAACGATGGCTGTTTTCATGCCGCCACCGCCTTTCGGCGGACGGAAGCATAAAGATTATGCTTTACCCCCCCCCCGAACTTTTCGGGGATCATTTCTGATTTAAGCCAATTTGCGGTTTTGATAATGCTCTCCTTGAAATCAGCGGTACACTCGAATGTAAAATCATCGTTTGAACCCCGCCTGATCTCGTTGTAATCGATATATGTCTCCTCAGACATCTCGCCGAATGTAAATGTACGTTTGGGGCAAAGCGTTTCACCCATGGATAGTATTTTCTCCTTGAATGTGCTGATCTCTTTGTGACCGATGTAATATGTCTCAAACGATACTCCGCGTTCGGCAGCAGCCGCAAGCCCCGAAACCGTGTCGTCAATATACATCCAGTCGTTTGGTTTGTCGCCTTTAACGAGCTTCAACGAACTTTCGTTGAGCATCGCCGTGATGATCGTGTTGACGGCTTTCTTCGAGCGGTCGCCTACGCCGTAGGTGTTTGTCAGAATGACCTTGTTGTACTCCATGCCCGTTCGCACGCACACAGACGCGCAGATATCGGCCGCCGCGCGTTTTGCAATACCGTAGATATTGAACGGGTGCTGCGGGCGGCGCTCGTTTTTCATGGCTTCATAGCTTGAACTTGCAAAGATAAATCTTTTCACGAAACGTGCGGCGTCCTCGCATACGGTGGCCGCAACCGCGACGTTGTTCATCTGCAAATTCACGTCGTAGAGGTCTTTCCCTCCGAGAGAGCCGCCCCACGAAAGATAAAATAGCACGTCCACACTGTCTGTGATATAGTCGGACAGCTTCGTCTTTGGCAAGTTTGCTTCAATTGGAATAAAGCGTTCGCTCGCGAATCTGCGCATGTACTCGCCATTTACGTCAACGCCGTAAACTTTATATCCGCCATCAAGCAGTCTCTGCGTCAGCGCGCCGCCGATAAATCCGCCCGCGCCGGTAACTACTGCTGTGTTCATCGTCCGCTCCATTCAAAATTCACGTCGCTGTCGCAAAGGCGCGGCGCATTTCTATCTTTAACCGACACTATCGGGTCAATATCGCCCCAGTCGATGCCGATGTCCGAGTCGTTGTAGGCGATCGCGCGGTCGTATTCGGGATAGTAGAGCTCGTCCACCTTGTACTGCACCTCCGTATCGTCGACGAGCGACACACATACGTGTCCGAAGCCGTGCGGAATGAAAATCTGCTGTTTTGTTTCCGCATCAAGCTCAACGGAAACGTACTGCTTGTATGTAGGCGAACCTCGGCGCAGGTCGACCGCGATGTCGAGTATCTTTCCCTTGGTGCATCGGAGCAGTTTTGCCTGCGCGTGCGGCTCGTTCTGAAAATGGATGCCGCGGATCGTGTGCTTTTTAAGGCACAGCAGGTGATTATCCTGCACGAAAACCGCGTCGATGCCGATCTCGTGAAGCGTGCGCTTTGAATACGACTCCATGTAGTAGCCCCTGTCATCGTAAAACACGCACGGCGTCAGGAGCAGCACGCCCATGCCAAGTTCCTTTACTTCCATTATTTTTTCACCTCGTCCACAAGCTGTGCTTGTTTAAGTATCGTCTTGTAGTTTTCTTTTCTGACTTCATCGTTATTGACACATTCGCAAAACTTCAGGATCGACTTCCCGAACGTGTCATCCGCCGAAAGCGTCACGGTTTCCGTCTCGTTCCCGACTTTGATCTCTGCCGTGGGGACAAATCCGTCCGGTGCGGTCAGGATGCGGCCTGTAGTGAGGCTGCCCTTACTACCCCAGACTTCCAGTTCACATTTGTAGCTGTTGTCCATGCCGAACGCAACCTGCGCCGTGACGCCTGCATCATTGACGAGCGCCGCACTGCCGTATATGTCCACGTCAAAATCGGGAATGTAGTTGAGCTGCGAGTAGACCACCTTCGCCGTCTCGCCAAGCAGCATGTTCGCTAATTTCAGCGTATATCCGCCGCAGTCGAGGAGCGCACCCCCGCCGAGAGCTTTGTTGTAGCGGAAGTCGTTTTTCGCCCGCTGAGGAAAGCCGAACGCGATGCGGTAGAGACGCACGTCGCCAAGCTTGCCGCTGTTTATGATGTCTTGTATCTCTGCGATTTGCTTATGAAACGCGAACATATAATTCTCGTGAACGGCGAGATTCTTTTCTTCTGCGATGCTTACTAAATTACTTGTATCTGCAAAGCTTGTAGTCGAGGGCTTTTCCAAGAAGATATGCTTGCCGTTTCTAAGCGCCTCTTTCGCCCATCTGTAATGTAGCGCTGGAGGTAAAGGAAGATAAATCGCGTCTACTTCAGGCGAAGTAAGCAGTGATTCATAGCTGTCGTAGACCTTTCCGCCGTATTCTTTTCGGAAGTTCTCGGCTTTCTCCTTTTCGGATAAAAGCAGTGCTTCGTTTGGCTCGTTATCTCCGAACCATTCCTTTGCATTTGCGTGTGCAACGCCTATATACTCCGCGCAGTCAAGCTTTTTAATTGCGGGCATAAATCGCCTAAAAGCTATTTCCGATGGGCATATAATGCCTATTCTTACTTTACTCATATCACCACTCCAATACCGATAGCAGATTTCGCAGTTGAATGTTAAGGCAGTTGTTGACCTTGACCAACATGTTTAACGTATTGTAATCCGACCAGAAATACCCTGGCGGCAGTTGGTCGATCTCGTTGTCGCTTATTTCCATAATAACATTTCTGTTCTGCTCGTGATAGAACCGCCCGCCCTCTTCGGAAAGGAGATTGTCAAAGATGACTCCGTCCTTATTCTTTAATTTCTTATCAAAGAGCTTGTCCACGTCGGTGAGTTCGCCTTTATGTATGTATTCGCGCTGAACAGTAGGACCGAGTTCTATTCCGTCAAAACAGCCTATTTCCGGCGTTGCGCGAACCAAAAATTCCTTAACTCCGTTATGTATGCGGGTCATAAGGCCGAACGTTGCTATACCTGCAGCCTCGAAAAGCGGCTGGCGCCAGTGCCTGACCTCGCGACCTTCTATCTCAATGTCGCAGAAAACTACCTTGAAGCTGTAAGGCTCTTTGCAGACGAATTCGCCGCCCCGCATCTCCCAATTTTCGAGTGAAAACAGGGGTACGAGCTCGCGCTTTCGTTCTTCAAACATCTTGAAATTGTTTATGTACTGATATATTTCCGGAAGATAATCTCCGCCGCCCTGAACCGAGCGAAGCATCGTTATGTCCGAAAAATCGGACTCGTATTTTTCAAGCGGCAGGCAGGACAGGACCGTGCGGGTGTCCATGTTGACTAAATTTTCTTCTCGCATGAGTTCTTTAATCTGCTTAAGGGTCATCCACATATGCGACGGCAGGACTTCGACGTCCTCGTCGACTTCGATTATGATATTTCGGTTGCGCTTGCCCAAAAATCTTGACGATTGCTCAGATTGGATCTGGTCGACGATTATGTGATACTTTGAAGCGTTGATGAAGTAGTCGAGGTACGCGGGCCTCGCCCCGCCGTGCTTTTGGGTGAAGTTCGACTTTGTCGCTTGAATCGTCGGGGAGAGCTGGATTTTGTTGATATTCCCCGGCTCGATTTTTGCCTGCATAAGGTAATGCATCTCGCCCGAAAAGCGCCGGCAGATGATGCCCAAATAGCCTATTTCGTTTTGGAGAATGATGGGTTGGGAGACCCCCGGGCACCGAAGTCCCGAGATCTCGAAAAAGCTGCCGTTGGGAGTGCGGATGGTGCCGGCGGACTCGGAATAGTGCCATGGGCTGCAGCTCGATAAGGGGATCTTCGAAATGTAGACGTGGATAGCGGAGTTGCGGGAGGTTATCCAGTCGAGCAGTGTTTTAGTGTCTTGGAGGGGCATAAGTTACCTCATTGATTTGATAAAGTTCAGAGATTCAAGAATGTCTTTGCGCTTGATGATAAGATATATGATATAACAAATTACATAAATGAGCATCCCGATGAGCCGATGTCCGGATGAGTAATGATGACATGTCTTGTAATAAATTCAATTCTGATTATGCATTTAAAGTATGTACCTAATACCAAAAAAGTTTGATTTTTATTGCGCGAATTAATTTTATAAAAGCGTTAGCATGAGATTTTTATTAAGACTGAGATTATTTTTTCACAATATTCCCTAATTTCTTTCCAAATCAGTTTTCCATATGCATTATTGTGCAGCTTTTCTTTCTTCCATAGTGATAATTTGATCCACTAATCGAATCGGAGAAAAGCTACCGTCATAATTATAATTAACTGAAATACGTTCTTTTACCCATTCGCAATCAATATCCTCAATCCTTTCAAAGTACCTCATATATTCAGAGCAGTAAAATGGAAGATTCGTAATATTTCTGTTATTAGAAAGTAATTTCTTGTTATAGCATACAGCTTCACAATATCGAAGGCTTGCCCCCGTCATGCCGGGAGTCAGTATCTCCAAAATACAGTTACAGTCTTTCATCTCATCTAAAACGGCTTGGTAAGGAACCATTTTGTTGTAAGTAATTCCGGCATATTTCTGATCTTTTTTCTTTACTCGAGCAATACGGAATAATGATGAAACCTTTTCTTCCTGCAATTTATTGTATATTTTATGTAGAAGTTCCAAACGTCCTTTGTTTTGCCCAGTAAAATACAAATCATACTTGGGCAGTGTCCCCTTCATATCTACCAACATTGAATAATGAGCTTTTGAGAGCAAAAAACCATATTTCTCCGCATCTCCGTTGTCAATAGTGAAAATATAATCAAAATGGATTTTTTTTGCATATTCCCGTGCTTTACTGCTATAAGGAGACTCCCAATGATCGTTCATGTGAAGTACATATTTAATGTGATACTTTTTTTGAAGCTCCAAAAGGTACTCAGCTTTTAATGGATAAATTGAAGAATTTGTAAAAATAATGATGTACTCTTTTTCAATATCCCATGGAATATTACGCAACGAATCAGACCATATACCTTTAAAGGGAAGTTCAATATAACGATTTACTGCCGGATGACAATGCACTTTTCGAAGAAAAATCAAAAACGGATTGCTAATCTCTTTACATGGACCATTCAACACCGTCACACGGTCGTCTTTCGTTAAATCATTAAAAATGATCTTTAGATTATATATTTCATTGACAAAAATGAACTGTCTATTCTTCTCTATCATGCGTTCTGCCACTCTCCCATATTTGAATTTAGATGCAATGAATAGCAAAAGTTAATTTTCAGATACGGAGTTATTTTTCTCATTCCACTTAAGCAGTTGTTTACAGGGAATGGTAATAATCAAGCACCTTCTGTGAAAAAACATCAAAGCTAAACTTCGTCATAAATGTTTGATATCCGTTTTCTTCCATAGCACATCTGCGTTTTGGGTGTTCTATAAGATAAATCACATCCTTTGCAATAGCCTTCGGATCTCTTGGAGGAATCAAAAACCCATTTTCGCCATCTCGGATAATCTCCACCGTTCCGTCCACCGACGTTGCCACGATTGTTTTCTTTACGGAAAAGGCTTCAATCGGCGTCAACGGCAAGCCCTCCCAAAGTGAACTCAGAACCACAAGATCAAGTTGCGCAATAATGTTCTGAATATCACTGCGATACCCGAGAAAATGCAAGTTGTCTTCAATGTTCAGTTGTCTTGCCTGCTCTTTAAGACTCTTTTCCAATTCACCTGTTCCGATAATAAGAAAATGAGTTTTCGGATGTTTTACAAGAACCTCCGGCAGAGCTTTTATGTAATATTCCATTCCCTTTTGTTCCGAAAGTCTGCCGATATTTCCGACAATAAAGCTACCCTCTCTGCGAAGTTTTTCTATCGTTTCATCTTTGACAATTTGTCCGTCAAAAGGCGCTACTGAGTTTCGTATAACCGTCACTTTTTCGTCAGGTATACCAAAATAATCAACAAGATTTTTCTTCACCATTTCCCCGCATGCAACAAGTCTCGCTTGTTTATATGCAAAAGCTGTAAGCCGTTTTTTATCATAAAAAGTGTTGTGACTTGTGTTTATGAAAACGCATTTTTTATACAACCTCAGCACTGCGACATAAAATGCAGCCATGCGCTGATGGGTATGAATGATTGTTATGTTTTCTTCTTTTATTATTTTCAGAAGCGTCTTGGCAATTTTCAAAATAACCTTTGGAGATTTACTTTCAAAATCCTGAATTGCATAAAATCGAATTCCCATTTCATCAAGAACCTGTACCTTTGCCCCAACGCCGGATACTACAATAATAGAACGCACAAATGGTTTTAAAGACATGCACATTTGTAGAACTATTTTTTCTGCTCCGCCATATCCCATTGCCCTTGTATAAAACAACAGGTTCTGCTTTGATAAATCCATCGAATCACCTGTATTTCAATGTTAATCTGAATATTTTTATATCATCAATAAAATATCTTTTAAACAATCTTTTAGGCTCTTTCAAAAACCTATAAAACCATTCTAAACCATATTCACTCATCCATTTTGGAGCGCGCTTAACGCTTCCCGCCAAAAAATCGACCGTTGCGCCGGCGCAAATCGAAACAGCCGCGTTGTACTTTTTATAATTCTCGTAAACCCATTTTTCCTGCTTTGGGCAGCCGAAACAAGCAATTACAATGTCGGGACTTGCGGCGCTGATTTTTTGATTTATTATGTTTATTTCATTTGCATCGTTTTCAAATCCAAGCGGCGGAGAATATGTCCCCACAATTCTGATATTCTTATAATCTCTTTCAAGGTTCTCCTTTGCGTTGACCGCCACTCCTTCTTTTCCGCCGATTATAAAAATCGAGTATCCTTTTTCGGCGGCGGTCCGGCAAAGCTTCGGCACAAGATCGGAACCGCTTATTTTCTCTTTTACAGGGTATTTAAGCCATTTTGAAATCCAGATAAGCGGCTTTCCGTCGACAAGCGTAAGAGCCGCCTCGTCCGAAATCTTTTTGAGATATTCGTCATTCTCTATTTTAATTATGACATCGGTGTTTACCGCAACCACATATGATTTTTTCTTTTCGTCAACCAATCGACATATCTCGTCAACAGCTTCATTCATACTGATATTGTTGACATATGTATTTAACAACGGCTGCTTGTCCATTCTCTCACCCTTAAAAGTTGTTCTTCTCAATCATCAAGCACAGCGCGTGATACACCGGCAGGTGCAGTTCCTGAACCATATACGTCTCGGTCTCGGGAACACGAATGCACACATCTGCCATCTCACTGAGCTTGCTTTCCTTTTGCCCCGTAAGTCCTATGACCTTCATTCCCTTAGCCTTTGCCGTGACAGCTGCGTAGAGCACGTTTTTGCTGTTTCCAGAGGTCGAGATTCCGAGGAGCACATCGCCTGTGTTTCCGTATCCGTTGACCTGTTGCGCAAAGCAGAGAAGCGGCTCGCAGTCGTTCTGGTATGCAGTTGAGAGTGCAGGGTGACCGTCCAAAGCAATCGCCGGAAGCGCCCCTTGCAAATTCTCGGCAATGGTTTTACCGAACTCGGGATTCACGGCAATAAGCCTGTCCGCATATTCCTTTGGAAGCTTGCGTGGGTTCTTAAAGCCTTTCATCAGCTCGCCGACGATATGCTCGGCGTCGGCAGCGCTGCCGCCGTTACCCGCAATAAGGAGCTTGCCGCCGTGCGCGTAGCAGGTCTCAATGATTTCATAAGCTTTGGCAATATCGTCCTTGCAGACAGCCAATTTCGGGTATCTCTCAATCAGCAGATCGAGCTGCGCCTTAACTTTTTCGGTCATATGTATCCTCCAAAATTTCATTAATCGCCTTTAGCAAATCGCCGTCGGTCGGGATAATTTTTGTGCGACAACCTGCCGCTTCGCCCGCGCCTCTGTCGAGCTCGCCGTCGCCTATCATATACGACTGCTCAAGGTCGATATTGAAGTCCTTAGCGGCTTGAAGCAGCATTCCCGGCTTCGGCTTGCGGCAGTCGCAGTCGAATTTCAGCTCTTTGACTTCTCCCTTAAACCCGCTGTCTGGGTGGTGCGGGCAGAAATAAATGCCGTCCAAATATGCGCCGTCCTTGCCGAGCAGGGTTTCCATTTTGTTATGTATCTCGTCAAGCTCAGCAAACTTCACCTCGCCACGCGCAATAACCGGCTGATTCGTCACAACTATTGCAAGATAACCTGAACGGTTTATCTGCTTAATCGCCTCGGCGGCGGTCGGGAGAAGCTCAAAGTCGTCAATATTTCTTAAGAAACCTACATATTTATTTATCGTCCCGTCGCGATCAAGAAAAATAGCTTTCTGCTTGTTCCGCAGGTTTCTTGCAAACACCTTGCCGCTCTCAAAGTCGCGTGTAACTGCTTCAAACCTCTCCGGAGTACCCATATCCTTGACATACTCGGGACTGTCATAGCAAAACATTTTGCCCATTCCGGCAAGGGGCTTCAAGAGGTGCCTGTCCAAATCTATCTTAGGTAAGTTAATTTCATTGTTTAAAAGTTTTGGGGAGATGATGTGCAGCCCAGCGTTGACCCGATTCTTATAAAACTCGGGTCGCTCGTCCTCTTTGGCAAGCCACTTTTGCACCGACTTGTCCTCATCTGCAATAATCAGTCCGCTGTCGTAGGGGTGGTCGTTCGGGTGGGTGAACAGCGTCGCGAGAGCGTTGTGCTCCTTATGAAACGCTACAAAGCGGTTAAAGTCTATATTGAAAACCGAGTCTGCATTCAGAAGCAGGAAGTCTTCCGTCAACTTATCTTTTATCCTGAACAGTGCTCCCGCATTGCCGAGGGGCTTGTCCTCAACGAAATAATCTATATGTACGCCGAGACGTTCTCCGTCGCCGAAATACTCTATTATCTTCTCCGCCATATGGCTGACGGTCAAAATTATGTCGGCGAAGCCTTGTTCGCGCAGGCACTCTATTTCGTGCTCCAAAACAGGCTTGCCACATATAGGGATAAGAGGCTTAGGAATGTCGGGAAATAGCTCAGAGATACGCGTACCACGCCCGCCTGACATGATGACGACTTTCACTTTTTCTCCTCCGCGGGGGTATAGCTTTCGGGCGAATAATATATGACCCTTGTTCCTCCGTTTTCAAACTCAAACGGGACATAGAGCAGGTCTTTCATCGCTTCCATCACGCTTGCGCGGCGCTCAGGCTGAACGTAGAAAATCAGGAATCCTCCGCCGCCCGCGCCCAAAAGCTTGCCGCCCAAGGCTCCGGCCGCTATGCCTTTTGCATAAAGCGCGTCGATGCCGTCTGTGGAAATCGCCGAGCCGGTCTGGCGTTTGAGCTTCCATGTATAGTCAAGCAATCTGCCGAAGTCGTCAAGGTTGGCATGCTTGTCCGTCAGAACGTTTTCCGCGTCGTCGACCAAAGCGAGCATTTCCTTGAGCTGGGCGGTCTTGTCGCCCCGGTCCTTGGCATTTGCTTCCTGAACCTCCGACGAAAAACGGGTGAAGCCTGTAAAGAACATAACTAAATTTTCATTCAGCCTGCGTTTGCGGTCGGGAGATATTATGACCGGACGGACTTCGTACCCGTCTGCGCTGAATGTGATGCGATTAAGTCCTCCGAATGACGCCGCGATTTGGTCTTGCCAGCCGCCTGCCTCGTTGCAAAGCGTTCTTTCAAGATAAATCGCCTCGTCTGCAAGCCTGCCCTTGTCCGCGTATTTGCCCTTTAAAGCGTGAAAGGCATTGAGCATTCCGACTGCAAAAGATGACGACGTTCCGAGACCGGAGCGAGCGGGCAAATCCGACTCATAAGTGAGCCTAATTTCGTGCATATCCAACATCTTCATCGCGTTGCGAATTGCGGGGTGACGTATCTGCTCAACGTCGGTCACTCGCTCGGTCTGCGAGTAGCAAAGCTCGGTCGAGTAGTCAAAAAAGCGCGGCAGATGGCGCACGTTGACGTAGCAGTACTTGTCGAACGTCGTCGACAGCACCGCCCCGCCGTGTTTCTCAAAGAATTCTTTCATATCCGTCCCGCCGCCGAAGAATGACATGCGGAAAGGGGTTTTAGTAATTATCATCAATAATTCCCGCCTTTAAAAATCACCTTGATCGTCATCCAAATCAGCTTCAAATCCGTCCGAATCCCGCGTTCTCGTATGTACTTATAGTCAAGTTCCAACTGATCTTCATAGCTCATCTGTGTCGTGTCCGTGATCTGCCAATAACACGTCAGTCCCGGCTTTACTTGCAGCCGGTCGTCAGGCAGGCATGCCTGCTCGCTACTAATATAACTTCTGGGACCCACCACGGACATCGAATTGAACAGCACATTGATTGCCTGGGTAGTCTCATCTAAAGATGTGGCACGGAGGAATCGACCGACCCTCGTGACGCGCGGATCGTTCTTCATTTTGAAGTGAACGTCGCTCGCGCACTCATTTTTCAGCTCACATTTGTGCTTTTCGGCATCTTTGTACATCGTCCGGAGCTTAACCATGCGGAAGGTACGCCCGTTAAGCCCAACGCGCTCCTGCACAAAGAAAGGATTTCCCGGATCATCTATCACGATGGCAAGGATCATAATCAGGTACACGGGCAACCCTACCGTCAGGCAAATTAGCGACACCACTATATCAAAAGTTCTTTTTACAAAGTCATACAGCGGCTTTCGTTTAACCTTTATCCACTCTTTCGGTGGAGCAGCTACGGCAACCTGTCCGTCTTTTTCGGTTGTTTCCTTTTCGCTTTGTGCTGTTTCCTCGACTTTCTCCACGGTCTCAGCTCTACTGATCTCGGGCTCGGCAACACGTTTTCTCCGCTGCCTGAACGGAATAACCACGCTGCTGTGATGTGTCTCATCGCCGCTCGTTTCAAGCGGCACGTCGATTGTTTCTTTTACAGCCGTTGCAATATTCCCTTCATTCAAATCCGCCATCATATCAACCGATTCATCTCTCTCGTCTAACCGGGCGGTCTGTTCTTTGATATTCATATCTGTTTCTTCTCTCCTGTGAAACGCTTTCTGCTTTCATTGAGGGAAGTAGGTTTTACCCCCCGCAAAAAGAGAAGCTGATTTTGTTTTTACATTATTTTTGCATTGTTATTTATTCATCCTGCGGTAAGCAGCCGTTACAGAAATGTTTGTTCCCACCTGTGTCGTCATAGACTGTTCCGCATCGTTCACATACGTAAACTTCGTTTTCGTATCCGCAATAGCAGCACTTTCCAATCGGAAGGAAATCATCGCGGACGGACACGCCGTTTTTGCCGCACTCCGCACAAGCGAAGTCAGCTACCGGATAATGGCCGCCGTATCTTTCACATTCATACTCCAAATCGGACAGCCGCTTTATATTCGGATTTAATTCTTCCTCTATATATGCGGTCACGATATCCATAAAATCTCGAATCTCGTGATCGTCGTAATCGGAACCGCTTTTTATGTCGCAGGAGCCGTCGTCTTTTTCATACCCTTCTCCGTTATGGTAGATGCACTCTGCCGACGCAACGATTTCATCCTTGTGCTTGGCTTCGATTTCAAGGAAGCTTGCCGCATCCATCTCGCCGTCGAGCGTCATAGAAACGTAGATTCTGAGCTTGTCCGATGAAGCGCTGCTTGTAATGATACAAACCTGTGTTATGTCAACTGAAGAAACAATCTCTGACACGTTTACATCAAAGCAGGGGTCATAATGATATTTGTCCGACAGATCGTCGCATATATCCGAAACGGTGTCGCGGAACAGCTTGAAGATTTGCCATTCGTCCCGAATGATCACGCCCGTTTCGGCGTAGAGGCGTTCTTTCCAATACTGCAAATCATTGTCACGCCGTTCTCTTTCAATCATCAGGGTATCAAGCTGTTCGACCGAAAGATTCACTGCTTCAAACCGTTCGGCGGCGTATTCTACGGTGTTTTCAAACGCCGACAGTTCTTTGTGCATTTGCTGAAACGCCGCAAAGGTGAGAAGCTTATTGTGCGCGATATGATTGCGCCCTTTGATAAACTGCGTAAGCTGCCTCTGAAACTGTGGGGGACTGTCGAAATACCGCGAGAATATGTCATCCCAAAGGCTGATTTTTGTTTCGCGTTTTTTCTCAATCAATTCCCGCGCAGCTTGGACATTGTGATGATGCAAATGCTCATACAGTTTTTCAATATCCGGTGCAGTCAATGGCGTTGTGCTTTCATATACTGCGGCTTTGTTTATCACTTCCGCAAGCGTTTCGAGCGTCATGGACAAGAGCGAGGAATTGATGTTTGCGAACGCAGGCACGGTTTGCTTGAAAGCGCTTTCCATGCTGCAAACGCTGGTTTTGAATTTTTCAAGACCGGGGTGATCGAGCCAATTCTGCCCCAAATGATGAATGAGGACTTCGTTTGAAAACGCGCGGCACTGGTTTTCGATACGGAAAAATCGAGGATAGAGATCGGCGCAAAGCATTTCCGACTGGTCGTCGATGAGCCAGGTGCAGCCTTTACAGTCCCGGATAAGCCGATTCTTGAGCGCAAGTTTCAGCGCTTCAAGCGGTTTATCGTATCGCATTTCAAAGTCAGAGGTTGGGAGGGTAGAAGATGTGATCTCGACATGAAGCTGAATGTCTTGGGAGGTATGCGTATCAAAGATGAACGCGACTTCGTAGCTGTTATCGAAAATTTGTATCTGATAGACCTCGCGGGCGATGCGCTCCATACTGCCGAGATACTGGCAGTCGGTAACACCCGCCACGCTTGATGAAACGTCGGCTGCTACGGCTTCACTGTATTCCCTCGACCGCAGCCTTGTTGAGACTAAGTTCTTCGTTTCATCGAAAGGGGATTCCGCGATTCGTTCTTCGGAAGCATACGGCGAGATCGCATCGCTTGGCGAATTCAGCATAAACTTGATCGTCATCTGTGACCTCTCCCCCTTTTCAGTTTTTCAGAATCTTTTTTCAGTCAATAAATTTTCTAAGCACGACTCTCAGCCGAGAACAGGACTGTCCTCGGCTGATTCAACCTCCTTATCAAGTTTTGTACGCTTATCAGATTGGGTCAAAATAAGCAATCAAGAAGCCGTTTCGATTTTTCAAAGGCTCTTTCGCCTACTTTCAACCCCGTACAAAACCTCATAACGAAATTGATCAAGCCGCGACAACCCTTGAAAAACCTACGTTTCTCCCGGTTGTCTCTATTATATCTCTTTCCCCTTTTAAACAGATATTCCAAACGATTTGCGGAAGCTCGTCGATTGACAGCTGCCTTAGCCTCGCACCAAAACATGTTCTGCCGTCGCCGAGTTTCTTATAGCCGATAAGCCTCGGGTCGTCGTCAAGCTTGTATTCGCGCTTGTACTCTTCAAGCAGTTCGGGGGTCAGCATGTTTTCAAGTTTGTCCGCGCCTTTTCGCATCGTTCTGAATTTAAGAATTCTTAAATCTTTGCCGTTTTTGCCCACGCGGGTCTGTATGTAGAACGGGTTCCCGGGGTCCTTAATCATAATTGCAAGCGCAACTACTGCCATTGGAATTATCAGCACAATGCTTGCTGCAAATGATAGCACGAAGTCCGCAAGGCGCTTGAAGAAAGCATAAACAGGTCGGTTTTTGACCTCCGGCGCAGCGCCGGTGTAGACTTCAGACTGCGTTTCAGGCTCCTTGACGGCCGTCTCAGTCATCACGATGTTCGGAGAGCTCGCAACATCGTGATCGCGCTCTAATAGCAATGTTCCGTTTAATTCTTCGCTCATTTCCTCACCAGCTTAAATGTTAAAAAATTATTATGAAAATATTTCTAAAATGTTTGCAAATGATTTGTTTACATATACTCCCCTGAAAAAACTTCGGAATCTGCGGCGGGTTCGGATTTTTAAAATTCTTAGGAATTTTCCGAAATTGTTTTTTGATATGAATGAGAAAGCGGGGCGTTTGCCCCATATTTTTGCTCCAAAGCGAGGGATATGGTCAAAAATTATAAAGATAATTTTTCAATTGTCACAATTTGGTCGGGAGTTTTTGTTTTGATTTGGAAATTTTTGTTATAGAAACAGCGCCCCCGGTGAAAGCCGGCTTTGTGCCGATCGGACTTCGTGTCCATAAGGTTCGGACACTCGTCCTCTTGGACAAAAGCCCCGCGTTCATAACTGAGAGCGTGCCTAAAAATGCCCTTTTTTGGGGCTTTTTTGCAATTTTTTCTCTCATTCCAAAGACTCCCCTGCCGCATATAGCGGAATAACTCAAGGTAAAATCATAGATGTATTATATCACATCCACAAAATAAATGCAAGAGTTTTAGTGAAATTTCTAAAAATTCAGCAAAAATATACGAAAGATTATCCATAAACTGATGATTTTTAGCTTAAAACCGGATTTTTAGCGGCAGTGACGCGGACGGTTAATTGTGATACTTGACAAATTTTTGCGGGTTTATTGTGCAGGCTGCACATATGACAAATCGGTAAAAATTGATGTACTATTTAAATAGGGGCGGAGAGCGACGAATGTTAAGATTTTTCAAAAACGGTTTTCGCATTATTTCATAAGCGCTCGAAGCCTACCGACCGCACTTTTTTCTGCCATAAAAAACTGCCCGACCTTTCGGCCGAGGCAGCTGCTCAAAATATTAAAACACCTTAAGTACCTCTTTCCCCTCTCTTACGAACGCCACGAACTCCCCGATTTCGGCTTTGCAGGTTACGGTTCTTTTGCCGTCATGCACGGTTTTATCGCTCGTTCTGACCCACTTGCCCTCCGGCAGATAGACCGCCCTCTCTGTCTGGCCCTGATCGAGAATTGGGGCGAACAGTATGTCCGGGCCGAACATGTACTGATCCCAAAGCTCGTAGCATTTTTCGTCGTCCGGGAAGTCAAAGAACATCGGCCGCATTATCGGCTCGCCGGTCTGCGAGGTGCGGTCGGCGCAGCTGAGGATATACGGCTTCAGGCGGTATCGCAAATCGATAATGCCCTTAATTATTTCATAATCCCGCTCGCCGAAGTGCCAGATCTCGTTATATCCGCCGCCGTCGCAGATAATGCCGGGGTAACGGTTTTCATAGTACGACTGCTTGAGGCGTGTTCCGTGGAGTCGCATGACCGGGCAGAACAGCCCGAACTGGAACCACCTGACGATAAGTTCCCTGAAATAGTCGCTCTCGGTGTCGCCGTTAAAGAACCCGCCGATGTCGCTGTTCCACCACGGAATCCCGCACATCGCCATCGAAAGCCCCGAAACTACGCTGTTTTTTAACTGCCGGAAGTCCGAGCCGATGTCGCCGTTCCAAACCAAGGCGCCGAATTTTTGAGAGCCGGGGTATGCGGCGCGCGTGAGCAAAACCACCTCGTCCTCCCCCTCGGACTTAAGCCCGTCGTGGAAGCATTTTGAATAATAATAGGGATATGTAAGCCCGGTCTCGGCCATGCTCCCGAGGTGGGTCTTGAGATTGTCCCACTGCTGAGGATGGACTTCGGGTTCGGCCTCGTCGAGCCAGAACGTGCGAATCCCGGCCGCAATGTAGGTCTTTTTTATCTGCTCCCAGACAAACTCCCTTGCTTCGGGATTCGTCATGTCGACGTAGGTGTTCGAGCCCCAGAAATCAAAGGTCGGGTACTGGCCGTTTTCGGTCCTTATGAGCAGATTTTTTTCATTCATTTCCTGCCAATTCCGGCTTTTCGGGTTTATCGTCGGCCAGTAGGAGACGATGGGGCGAATCCCCATTTCTTTAAGCTCTTTGACCATTCCCGACGGGTCGGGCCAGTATTTTGAATCGAAGTCGCAGTTGCCCTGCTCGGTCCAGTGGAAGTAGTCTATAACTATGGCGTCAAGGGGAATGCCGCGTTTTTTGTATTCGCGGGCGACCTCCAAAAGCTCCTCCTGAGATTCATAGCGGCACTTCGACTGCCAGAATCCCGCAGCCCACTCGGGCATTTTCGGTGCGAAGCCCGTAAGCTTGCAATACCTGTTCATGACCTCTGCGGGCGCGTCTCCGACAAAGACGAGGTAGTCGGCCTGCTTGCAGTTCTCCGCCGTCCAGACAGTGTGATTCAGGCCGAATTCGACCCGCCCGGGCGAGGGATTGTTCCATAAAAATCCGTAGCCGAGTGAAGAATATATGACCGGCAGGGTGGATTTTGTGTTCCAGTTTGCGACGTCGTAGGTGCAGCCCTTGCGGTCAAAAAAGCCCTGTTGTTCCTGTCCGAGGCCGTAGATGTGTTCGCCGTCGCGTGCGTCGAAATTCACGCGAATCCGGTAATTTTCCCCGGCGATGTGCCGGTAGCGGGTGATGGGGTCGGCCTCCTCGTGCGTGGCGAGGACGATTGAGCCGTTTCTTTGGAATTCGATGCGGCTGCCCGCCCACGACTTCATCAGCCTAACGGTGAGCTTGCCATTTTTTATAATGCCGGTATCGCCGTCCATATAGACCTCGGCGGAACAGCTTTCGGGCTCAAGAAGAGTCCATTTTTCGTCGGAAATTTTGGTATTTCTTGAAGCGCGGACCCTTGCGCAGTTCTCACCGTACGGCTCAACAAAAATATTCTCGTCGCGGGTCGTGAAAAAGAGCCCGCCGTTTCTTATCTCGATAATGCCCATAAAAAACCTCCTGAGATTGATAGGTATATTGTAGCACAGACTCCCGCAAAAAACTTTCACTATATTGACATGAATTTTTACTATATTGACTTTTTTGCAATTACAGGCTATGATTTTTTATTTTTTATTGACATTTTTCTGCGGATGGGATAAAATCATGTTGAGGAGGGACCGACATGGACGAAAATTACGAAAATCTGCCCCACGGCTCAAGCTTTTTCCCGCTCGGACTGCACAAAACAGTCCTGCCGCCGAATTATTCGCTGAGAGAAAATGCCGGATTTAACATTTTATATTCACACTGGCACCCCGAATTCGAGCTGTTTTACCTCTCTCGCGGGGACTGCGTTTTCGTCATCGGCAGAGAGGAGTACCCGCTTATGGCGGGCGAGGCCGTGTTTGTGCCGTCGGGGGCGCTTCATTCGGCGTACCGCACGAAAAACGACCGGGAGACCGTCTTTTACGCCGCCGTCTTTTCAAAGCTCATGCTTGGCGGTCCGGCGGATGTGATAAGCGAAAAATACATTTCGCCGGCGCTGTCGGGCGAGCTGAAATTTCAGACCGTCATGACCCGCAAAGTCCCATGGCAAGGGGAAATAATCGACAGGCTTATTGAAATCATGTCGCTTTACGACTACACTCCCTACGACCGCGACCCGCTGGCCGGAAATCACCCCGAGCTGTTTTTAAAGGATGATTCATTCGGCGCAGAACTCACCGTCAAGGCCGATCTTTTGGAGATATGGAAGCAGCTTGTCACGCACTCGGAACGGGTTTCGCAGCTTCGGTCTGCCGATAAATTAAACCGTGAGCGCGTTCGGCAGACGATAGATTTTATTCACAGGCACTACGCCGAGCCGTTGACTCTTGAGAGGATCGCCGCCGAGACATTCATGAGCCGGGAATATTTTTCCAGAATATTCAAAGCCGAGACCCACCGCACGCCCTTTGAATACCTCACGCACTACCGTATCTCCCGTGCTATGGAGCTTTTGGAGCAGAGCGATATGTCAGTTACCGAAATATCCGAAAGGTGCGGCTTTTCGAGCCCCGGGTATTTTAATGTCAGATTTTCGGAGATCGCGGGCTGCTCCCCGAGGGAGTACAGAAAAGGCAGAGAAAGAGGCAGGTGAGTCATGCGCCAAAATCGAATGTCCAAAGAAGGTAGCTTTTGAGGCCGCCGGTTAAAGCGATACAGGCCGCCGCAAGGGCTGTGTAAAACAGTAGAACTGCGGCAAGATAACGCCGACCACGGCGCATAGTCCTGCGAAAAACGTAAATCGCCGACGGCAGGACGAGCAAGAGCCAAATTATCAGCAAAACGCAGCCGACGAGCACCGAAACGTCCTTTTCGGCGCCGAGGTCGTAGCCGTAGCCCTTAGAATGGCCGCTCAGGTCGAGGTAGATTATCCCGAAGCATATCGGCAGCGTAAACGCTGAAATTCCGGTCCAAATAAAGTTAAGTATGTAAATTATTTTTTCTTTCATAAGCGCCTCCGAGTGTGAATATTGTAGCACGGGAAGCCGGGGATGTCAAGGCGGCTCCGCACGCGAGATGTGTCCTAACGGACGCGTCAAGAAAACATAAGTCAGAAATCAGAGGTCAGAATTTCAAGGCGTCGCCGTATATTGGCGGCATTTTTGGGCGTAAATTCTGTCTTCTGACTTCTGACCTCTGATTTCTTGGCGCGAAGCGCCTTGACTTTTCTGCGCGGGCATACTATAATAAATCTGCTGAAATAAACTGCTAAAGGTGATAATATGGTTTACGGATTTATTCTTTTGCTTCTTGCGGGGCTGGCGCAGGGGTCGTTCGGGTTGGGTTATAAAAAATATCCGCCTTTTTCCTGGGCGGCCTTTTGGGGGATATACTGCCTGCTCGGCATTGTCATTTCCTGCGGGTTTGCAGCGCTCTGCGCACCTGCAGCAATACCGCAGATGTTCTCCAAAGGTCTTTCCTACTGGGCCGCTCCCCTTTTCTGCGGGGCTCTCTGGGGGCTTTCCGCCATCGGATTTTCAAAGGGTATCACCATGATCGGGATGTCCCTTGTATACGGCATCTCCATGGGAATATCTACCATAGTAGGCTCGGTGCTGCCGATGATACTGTCAAAAACTTTGCCTGCCGGAAGATCTGCATTTTTCTTTACGGTAGGCCTTGTGCTGACCCTTTTGGGAGTAGTTTTGGTGACTGCCGCAGGCGTTAAGCGCGACGGCGGCGCCAAATCATCAAAGGCGGGCGTGATACTGTCCATACTTTCGGGACTCGGGTCGGGGGCCATGAACGTCGGATTCACGCAATCGGAGGACTTCGGGACGTTCATGCTCGAAAACGGATTCGGAGCGACAGCCGTTTCGGCAGTGAGATGGTCGCCGGTTCTTTTCGGGGGATGTCTTGCGGGCGCGCTTTGGTGCATATGCGAAATAACTGCCAAAAAAGAATGGAAAACCGTGACGGACAAGGGCGCAGGAAAGCGGGTCGCCGTGCTGTTCGGTGTAGCGATAGTGTGGTACGCGGCGCTGCTCCTGTACGGGTTAAGCTCGGGCATGCTCGGCGAGCTCGGCTCGACCGCCGGGTGGATATTGTTCAACGCGCTCGCGCTGATAATTTCGGTCGGCTGGGGGCTCAGGACCGGCGAGTGGAAAGGGCACAAAAAGGGGTTGCTGTTTGCGGGGTGCGCGGTGCTGATTCTCGCGTGGGTGTTCACGGCGATGGCGTAGGGGTGCGATTTAAAGGGGAATTTTTGAAATAGAATTAGGTACGCAAATGTGGAATACAGCGATTTAAAGGGATGAAGTCTTTTTTTAAATTGGTTTGCGCAAAAACGGAGCATATCCATTTAAAGCACTGAAATGTTTTGGAATGTGTTAGGCTAAGAATGCAAAGAGCAACAATTTAAAGCACTAAAGAGTTTCTGCATTATGGATTGTATTTAACAAGATGAACGCATCAATTTAAAGCGATAAATTTGTTTTTGATAAATGGGTTGCGCTAATAATAAATAGCAGGATTTAAAGCGATAAATCGCATTAAAAAGATATGAGAAGAAATCCGCATTGATTTAAAGCACTAAAGCGATATTTAAATTGACACTATCGAATATAAATTAAGTGCAGCGATTTAAAGCACTAAAGCATGTCTTAAAAAATTAGTGTCCTTCAACAATTGAAACACTTCACTTTAAATCGCTAAAGCCGGGTTAAAATATAGTTTGCAACTCAAAATGGTGACTGCACCGATTTAAGGTGCTAATATCAACTTTTGTTTTGAGGGTCAAGGTAAGACTGAGCTGGTTTAAAGCGATAAAGCATTTCACTAATAATTAGTACATCATAATAATTGACACGTGTCGCTTTAAATTGCTAAAGCCGAGTTTTAAAATAGTTTGGTAATAAAAAATGAGGCCATCGATTTAAAGTGATAAAGTGTTGCATATACTGACAGTCTAATATATAGAAAATTTAATGTGTCGAATTAAAGTGATAAAGCACTTTCGTGAGTATAATTGCATTAAGCAGGCTAAGCTCGTCGCTTTAAATCACTTAATTAGATCTATCATATCGGTTGCCAATTAAAAGAGAGGATGCATCGATTTAAAGCATTAAAGTGCTTCCACGAGTTGGATTGCAAATTACAAGCCTAACTCGTCGCTTTAAATTTATAAAGCGCTCCTATTATTAGTATCGATCTAACCAACTATAATACTTTAAAGCACAAATACCTGCTCCGCCTGTCGTGACCCACGAGAACAAGGTATTTGCCTTGCTCATACTATTGAATAATTTCCCCCACGCCCCGCTAAAAATATGTGGAAGCGTTGAAGCGAGTGTTGCACTTTTCCCTTAAGGTAGGGGCAGGGGTGAGAACTGGAGAAAGCCCGCAAGAGGTTGCCCCAACCGGTTCAACGCTCAAATCCTGTTCCTTGCACGAAATCCCGAGCGAACGAATCCGGCAGGAGTCGTGAGCGAAGGTGGCGGAGCGCTATATTTCGGCTTGTTTTTTAAAGATCTCCGCCTTATACCTGAACGTAGAGAGCGGCATTCCGCAGGCCTTTGCGGCGACCGTGCCGGAGATCTTATCGTCTGCCCAGTCTTGATAAATGCTCAGAAAGCTCTCGGGAAGCGGATCGGAGGGCCTGCCGAATTTCACTCCCCTTGCCTTTGCGGCCGCAATTCCCTCGGCCTGGCGCTGACGGATGCTCGAACGCTCGTTTTCTGCCACAAAGCTTAAAACCTGCAAAACAATATCGCTCAAAAAAGTCCCGACAAGGTCTTTGCCTCGCCTCGTGTCTAAAAGCGGCATATCGATGATGCAAATATCAACGCCCTTTTCCTTTGTGATAAGGCGCCACTGCTGCTGAATCTCCTCGTAATTCCGACCGAGGCGGTCGATGCTTTTGATATAAAGCACGTCGTCGCGGCGAAGCTTTCTCAACAGCTTTTTGTAGTTCGGACGGTTGAAATCCTTGCCCGACTGCTTGTCCATAAAAATGTTTTCCGGCGGAACGTTGACGGCTTTCATCGCAATAATCTGCCTGTCCTCGTTCTGCTCCTTTGTGCTGACCCGAATGTAACCATAAATTTCCATAATAACTCCTCCTGTTATAGTCTCTGACATTTATTATACAAAATTCAATTCCCCCGGTCGATACCAAATAGTACCGAACGGGGGATTTTTTGAGCATTTTTGTATAAAAGTCCGACGGCATGCCGAAAAAATGCCGTAAAATAAATGAAGTTGTTTTTAGCATTCCCCCTCCCCTATCGGCACACAAGCAGAGGTTTGGACATAGTATATCCCGAGGGGAGACCCACTTAAAAACTTGAAAGGATGATACTATGGATCTTACCGATATGCTGTCGGAGGCTTCGGCATTCGCTGCCGTTCCTGCCGCAAAGGCGGGCGCCGAGATATGCTGCACTCTCGACAGCTCAATGAGCGCATTTCCTGCCGAGACTCCTGTGGGCATGGCTTATGTGCCGTATCAGAAGTGGAAAAACGTGTACGAACCGTCCGTGGCTCTTGTCCGCGGTACCGTTTTCGAGGACCTTGACAAGCCTTTTTTGGGGGAGAAAGCCGTATGACCGACCGTGAGAAACTGTTAAAAAAGGTACAGATGTACCAGTTCGCCGTCACAGACGCGGCCCTGTTTTTAGACACCCACCCCGACTGCGCACAGGCTCTTTCCTACTACAACAAATATAAGAAGCTCTATGAGGATTCAAAGGCTGCTTTTGAGACGGCTTACGGGCCTCTTGAGGTATGCTCAGAGAAAAACAACTCCCGGTGGGCGTGGGTCGACGGGCCGTTCCCTTGGGAGCTTGCCGCCAACTCATGATGAAAGGAGAATATTTGTATGTGGAAATATGAGAAAAAGCTTGAATATCCTGTCAAAATAAAAAAGCCCGACCCCGCCGCTGCAAAAATAATCATAACCCAGTTCGGCGGGCCTGACGGAGAGCTTGGCGCAGCGATGAGATACCTCTCACAGAGATACACCGCGCCCACGCCCGAGGTCAAGGCTATTCTTAACGACATCGGCACCGAGGAGCTGGCGCACATGGAGATGATATGCTCCATTATTTACCAGCTCACCAGAAATCTCACGCCCAAAGAGATAAAGGAGAGCGGTTTCGACGCGTACTTCGTCGACCACACCAACGGCCTCTATCCGACCCAGGCGTCGGGGTATCCGTTCTCGGCGCAGATATTCCAGTCGACCGGCGACCCGATAGCCGACCTGAGCGAGGATATGGGGGCGGAGCAGAAAGCCCGCCTGACCTATGACAATATCCTAAGACTCGTCGACGACCCGGATGTTCGGGATGTAATCAAGTTCCTGCGGGAAAGGGAGATCGTGCACTTCCAGAGGTTCGGCGAAGCGCTCAGGCTCGTGACCGATAAATTGGACGCGAAGAATTTCTATGCTTATAACCCGAGCTTTGATTTGAAAAAGTAAATTTAAAACCGTCCGCCCCTGCTTTTTTGGCATGGGCGGATGATTTTTTCCCGGAAAATTACGGGCATGAAATAAAAATCTCAAAATCCGGTCGAGGCACTTTGCCGATGCAAAAAATGACATAAAATACATAAAAAATAAAAACAGTTGACTTATTTTAATTTTAATGGTATAATATGGCGCTGAATTTCGGAGGTGAAAAAATGAACGAACTTATTAAAAAGGCGGACGGGCTGCTAAAAAACGGGGGTTTTGAGTACGCTTTCTGCGGCGGGCATGCGGTCGACCTGTTCCTTGGGTACGAAAGCCGCGTGCACGGCGATATCGACGTCTGCGCGTATTGGAGCGAACGCGACAAAATTATTTTGTTCATGCAGGCGCATGGGTTTGTCGTCTACGAAATGCTGAGCGGCGGCAGAGCGCACCGTATCACCGATATTTCAAAGCAGATGCAGGAAAAGCGCAATATTTTCTGCTTCAGGGAGGGCTGCCCGCTCGTAAAGCTATATCCGCTTGACGAAAACGACTGCTGTCGGCTCGAGTTTTTCCATGTCGGGCAGACGGAGCTCGATTTTATCGAGTTTTTGTTCAACGACAGGTCGGACGGGTATTTTGAGTATGCGCGAAACCGCGAGATTAAGCGCAAGCTTGAAAAAGCGGTGCTTTTATCGGACGGCGTGCCGTATCTTTCGCCGGAGATATGCCTGCTCTATAAGTCGACGGATGTGGAACGGAACGGCTATCGGCAGGACTTCGAGCTCGCTTATAAGGCGATGGACACGGAACAGCGGGACTGGCTGCAAAGCGCCTTGAAAAAGCTTTACCCGAACGGGCATGAGTGGATAAGGGATGAAAAACGGCGGGGAAAACCTCGCCGTTGATTTTATTTTTATATCATTCCTCAAGCTGCCTGCCCAAAAACATTGCGGCGGTCTGGGACAGCGTCAGCAAAAGCTGTGTGCCTTTCGAGTTTGAATCAGGCGCCAGGAAGCAGACCGCGCCCGCTATATCCCCTGCCGAAATTATCGGGGAGATCGCTACTGCGGGCTTCTGCACGCCCTCGACCGGCAAAAGCGGCTTGCCGTCGCCCTCATAAAGCCAGCTCTTTCTCGCCTCCAAAAGCTCCTCAAGCCCCTGTGAGAGCCTTCGCTCTGCGTACTCTTTTTTCTGCACGCCGGACACTGCAACGACGTGATCGCGGTCGAAAATCACGACGGGCGCAGACCCGAGTTTGTGAATCACCTCAGCCACCGAGCCCGCGCTCTCGGACATTTCGGATATCGGCGAATATTTTTTGAAGATGACCTCGCCCTCGCTGTTGGTGTATATTTCGAGCGGGTCGCCGTTATTGATAACATTGACATCGAAAACCTTGTCCGGGCGCTTATCTGAGCTTTGGACTAAACGGCAATGTAA
>CANQNF010000041.1 GCA_947625125.1 uncultured Clostridia bacterium | reverse complement strand
TACAAAGGGAAACACCCGTACCACCTTATCAGCGAGGACGGGAAAGGCGTTTACGGTTGGGTTGACGCCGATAAAATCAAGTAGGAGGAAAAAATATGAGCATTATTAAATTTCTTGCGGAAAATTGGGACAGCGTTATAGTTGTCGCGGTTGTTGCCGCCGTGCTAATTATCCTTTACCGCCGCGGGCGTCTTGAAATCGTCAAAAAGATTCTTTTTGCACTTGTCACACAAGCGGAAAAAGAGTTTGGAGCAGGAACGGGAGAATTAAAAAAAGCCGCCGTTATTCAATGGCTTTATGAACGGCTTCCGAAGATAATAACACTTCTTGTCACCCCGAAAGAAATTGAAAACCTTATCGAATCCGTGCTTGAATATGCAAAAACGAAATGGGAAACAAACCCGCTTTTGCAAAACTACATTGCCGAGCAGGACACCGGAGAAAAAACAGAATAAATATTGTGTCTGAATCGGACACGAAAAGCCCGTCAAGGTTTATTCCTCGACGGGCTTTTTTTATTCTGATAATGCGGAATGTTCAAAATAATCATCGGCAATTTCGGAGATGTTAGAATAATCGAAATTGTCAAAGTTGATTTTATCAAGCGTCGATTTTGTGACGTTGACCTTGATTATTGTTTCGTCTTGGGTATTTCCGTACACATCGACAAAGGGGAACGACCAAAAAATAGTTATTTCCGAAACATCGTCACGAGCTTGCAAAGCCTTTAATATGTCGCGGGCTTCCGTCAACGCGCCCGTCCGAATCATCGAATTTGTCAAATTGTCTTTTGCCTTTAAGTATATTAAAGCAATTTTCCCGCTCCCGCTCCCCAAATCATCGTTAATCGTTACGGATTCTTTTTCGGCTCCCGCCCCCTTTATTGCGTCCTCGATTGCGTCCTCCAACAAAACGTTACCGGGCGCGCCGCTTTGCTCGCTTCCCGAATCGGCGGGAGTATCGGCGGCAGGATATAGCGTTGTTGCACCCTCTTTCAATTCAACAATAACTCCGCTATCGTCTATTGTCATATCGTAGTTTGTTATACCCTCGCCAATAGTGCCAACATCAACCGTATATTTCCCGCCGCTCCCGATTATGTAATTAAGTTCGCCGCAAACGCCGCAGTTCGCAAGCGTTATAAAAATGTCGTCGGCTTGTTCAGCGGTTACGCCCGTTGCCTTGATTATCTCTTTAACGTAATCATCATAAAAAGAATATTTGCCGCGCAATTCCTCCGCCCTTGCGGTATCGGGAGCGGGCGACCCGCAACCGCACAACGACAAAGCTACAAACACCGCCACAAACAGTAAGCATAATAACCGTACTTTCATATATTTTTACCTCCAAATAAAAAGTGCGCGCAGCCGAAGCCACGCGCACCGAAAAACGCAGCCCCGTTTTGCTACCACACAAAAACACTTTTCTGCATATTCGAGAATGCTGAAAAAGAGCCTACGTTTTTACCGAAAGTAAAAACATATTCTCGAATAATGCAAAAGTATAAAGTTTTTGTGTGGTGATTGCATTATAGCACACAATTATTAAAAAGTAAATAGAAGTGCGAAAAAGTGCAAAAAAATTTTCAAAAAGGGCTTGACATAGTAATATTACTATGGTATAATAGAAACATAGAAAGGAGGTGCGAACAATGCAAGACATTGAAAAAGCCTTGCGGGAATTGGCAAAAGCGATTGAAAGTAATCCGACCGTTGACACCGTAAAGATTACAATAACGCTTAAAAAGCCAAAGCCACGCAAGGCAAAGCCCAAAGAAAACGGTTAAGTTTTCGGGGCAAGAGGGGCGGGCAACCGCTCGCCCCTCCGATATGCCCTATTATATCATAAATTTATTAAAAGTCAATAGGAGGGCGCAAAATGGTAATAAAAAAGGACGGCAGCGAATACACCGTTAAAGAAAGCCCGTCGTTTTGGACGGTAAAAAAGGAAATCGGGAAAGTGTCGGTCGAGGTTAAAATTTCAAAAGATATTTGCCCGACAATTGAGGAATTGCAAGCCTATATTTTGGAAAACGATATTTTCGGAGGTAGGGAATGAGCAAAGATAAAATCACACCACAAGAGCGATACGCGGCAAAGTACAAAAAACAATACTCGCTTCAATGTTTCACTAACACGGAGCAGGATATTATACAAAAACTTGAATCCGTGCCGAACAAAGCAGGATATATAAAACAGCTTATCAGAGCCGACATTGCAGCGTCAAAAAAAGACAACGGCTAAAATCCCGCCCGCTCCGCTTTGGGGCGGGCGTTGTTGTCGAGGTCAAGGAGAGTTCAAAAAATGGAAAAGTCAAAACGTCATTACAAACATATCACGTTTAACGAGCGGCTTTTTATAGAAGCATGGCAAAAAGCGGACGTCCCGCCGAAAGTAATGGCGGAAAAGCTCGGAAAACACGTCAGCGCCATTTATAGAGAATTGAAGCGTGGGCAGTACGAGCATTTAAATTCAGATTATACAACCGAAATGAGATACAGCCCCGACATTGCCGATAAAAAATATCGTGACAATCTTAAGGCAAAGGGAGCACCGTTGAAAATCGGCAACGACCGAGATTTTGCGGATTATGTTGAATATAAAATATGTCAGGAAAAATATTCGCCCGGTGCGGTTTTGGGAGAAATCGAGCGAAAAGGCATAGAATTTCAAACAAACATCTCAAAACAAACCCTTTACCGTTATATCGAGCAGGGCGTTTTTCTCACGCTTACAATTAAGGATTTGCCGAACAAAGGAAAGTCAAAGAGTAAAAAATACAGAAAAGTAACGCAAGCTCGCCCGCAGCGCGGCGAGAGTATCGAAAAGCGCCCCGAAGAAATACAAAGCCGCGAATCGTTCGGACATTGGGAAATGGATTCAGTCCTTCCGGGCAAGGGCGGTAAAAAAACTTTGCTCGTTCTAACCGAAAGACGTACCCGCGCGGAGTTAATAAGGCTCTTGAAAGACCACACTGCCGAAAGCGTCGTCAAAGCATTGAATAGAATTGAAAGAAAAATCGGAAGTGAAAAGTTTTCAAAAATTTTCAAAAGTATAACTATTGATAACGGTCCGGAATTTTCAGATTGCGACGGCATGGAAAAAAGTTGCATTAAAGTAGGAAATCGGACAAAGGTTTATTATTGCCACCCGTACAGCGCATACGAACGCGGAAGCAATGAGAATCAAAATAAAATGATTCGCCGACACTATCCCAAAGGAACAAATTTTGACAACCTAACAGCAAAGGACATCAAAAAGCTTGAATCGTGGATAAACAATTATCCGCGCGAAATGTTTAATTTTTACAGTTCTGCCGACTTGCTCGAAGCGTGTTTGAACGAGGTTTTTTCAGCTTAAAAAAATTTTTTCGCATTTTTTCGCACTAACTACTTGACAACAGCGGGCAGAATTGAGAATTCAGAAGTCAGATTTTTAAGGTAAGATTTTTACACCTCAAAATATGTGGGAGTGTCCATTCCGCCCGCATTATTCACTATTTTTAAAATCGTCGCCGCAGGCGACACCTTGAAATTCTGTCATCTGATTTCTGACCTCTGTCTTCTTGATGTGGCCGCTTCGGCCACATCTAAATATGTAAATGCCTTGACTTTCGGCATAAATTTGTGTATACTGAAAAAGTATAGTAATATGAAAGGAATATCCGCAATGAAGAAAATTAAAATACTGCTTGCATGCTTTTTTTCACTTGTTATTCTGGCAGGATGCAAAAGCGAGAACATCGTAAATGAAAATTCAGACGCAAGAGATAGTACCGATGTGGCAGCAACTGTACTTACAAGTCAACAGGAGAATAATACGGATATTCAGACTTCTGTTCCGCCTGAAATGTTGCAGCCTTTTTCTACGACTTCTGAGCAGTATTCGCAAAGTCAAACCGAAACGACTACGTCAAGCGTGCAAGAGCAGCAAACAAGCAATGAAACGACTGCAGCAACCTCGGAAGAAATATCCGAAAGCGAAATTCCGCCTGAAACAGTGCAAAGCGAAACGACCGATTTACCTCCCGAGGAAACGGCCGAATCAAATCCCGAGGGAATAACAAAATACACTGACCAAGAACACGGGCAGGAATTTATTATACTTAACGTCACTCCCCAAAAAATATATTGGGATGAGCTTGATGGATTTGATGTTGAACAAGGTCAGCCGATTGATATAGCGATTCCTGCAATTTTTGAAGATTGGGTCAGTGACGCAGATGAAATAATGATGTATATGAGTGAAAAACGTAAAACTTTTGGAGATTTACTGCTCAACGACGGAAGAGAAATTAAGGGAATGACATATCCTCAATATTGGTCTACAGATTACTTATGTCCAATCAAAGACGGCGTTGTATGTTTTGGAGAATATACCGATAACATAAGGAATACATTCAGCAGGGTTGATGACGGAGTTTATATTGAAGAGGCAAATTTTCAGTATAGTGAATTTCCGTTTGAAAATAATATGTCTGTTAGTAGTTTGGATTTGTACTTTGAAACGATAAAAAAAGATCATGACTCCCTTATGCAAAAGATGAGCGAAAATCCTGATACAAACTATGATATTGCCGGTTTTTGGGGGTATCAGGATGGCATTAGATTCAGAGCTGCAATAAATTATATTTACTGAAATCCGTTGCAGCTATGAATACGCCGATTTTATGAGATTTAAAGAATTGCCCTCGCAGGCACCAACGCGGTGCCGACGAGGGCTATATTTACGCCGGTTTTCGGCGCATGCGCACAACTGCCAAAAATAAAAAACCGCCCGGAAAGAGCGGTCTTAGAGTCATTTTTACGTTTTATTTTCCGAGCTCGCGGATGATCTTAATAAAGCTGTCGAGGTCGTTAAAGTCCTTATAAACCGACGCGAAACGCACATAGGCGACCAGGTCGATATCCTTGAGCGCCGCCAAGACGTCGTCGCCGAGCTCGGCGGTCGTGACCTCGGTGCGCATATCGTTTTGGAGCTTGTTTTCGATGCCGTCGACGATGCCCGCGACGGTGTCGGGGCTTATCACGCGCTTTTTGCAGGCCGACATGATGCCCGCGGTGAGCTTCTGGCGGTCAAAGGGCTCGAAGCCGCCGCTCTTTTTTAATACCATGAGTATAGGCTTTTCGACGACCTCGTAGGTGGTGTAGCGTTTTCCGCATTGCGGGCATTCGCGCCTGCGGCGCTTTTTTCCTTCGCTCTGACGGCTGTCTATGACCTTGGTTTTTTCAAATCCGCAGAATGGGCACTGCATATAAAACATTCCTTTCTTTGTCGGAACTTTTGTCTGATTTTACAATCAGTATAACATATCCGCGGCAATATTGCAAGAGTTTTTGCAAAATTTGTTGGGAGGAGATGTCAAAAAATGCGAAAATGCCGCGTGCCAATTTTTGCTGCCAGGGCCAATATGAAAGATCTGCGTCAGCCGCTGAACGGCAGGCGCAGATCCTTTACTATGCTTTATTTAAGCCCCATCCGGAACCTCTCTCACCCCTCCCCCGTCAGCTCCCTATAGAGGCCCTTATACAGCTCCGCCGAGCGCTTCCAGCTGAAATCTTCGCGGAGCGCGTGGCTCGTGAGCCTGCCCCACTTCATCCTCTGGTCGTAAAGCGCGCGGGCGCGGACCGTCGCGTCGAGCATGTCGTGCGCGTTGTACGTCTTGAACGTGAAGCCGTTGCCGCCGGGACCGCCGCAGTCGGTGATGGAGTCCTTGAGGCCGCCTGTCTCGCGCACTATCGGGATGGTGCCGTATCTTAGAGAAACCATCTGCGCCAAGCCGCACGGCTCGGACTGCGAGGGCATCAAGAACATATCCGCGCCTGCGTAAATCCTATGCGCAAGGGCGGGGATAAAGCCTATCCTGACGGCTACCCTGTCGGGGTGGCGGTAGGCCATTTCGCGGAAGAAGTCCTCATACTGCTTCTCGCCCGAGCCCAAGATCACGAATTTGTAGCCGAGGCCGACCATCTCCTCGAAAACTCTCTTGATAAGGTCGACGCCCTTGTGCCCGACAAGTCTGGTGACGATGCCGATGACCGGCTCTTTTCCGTCGGGAAGTCCCATTTCCTTAAGCAGTTCCGTTTTGCATATCGCCTTGCCGGATTTGTCGTCGGCATTGAAATGCGCGGGCAGGGCCGGGTCGGTCTCGGGGTTGTAGGTGTCGAGGTCGATGCCGTTTAAGAACCCGCAGAGCTTATACTGCCTTTCGGCAAGTATCGGGTCGAGGCCGTGGGAGAACCACGGGTTAAGTATTTCCCGGGCATAGGTCGGCGACACCGTCGTGACCTTGTCGGACACGACTATAGCACCTTTCATGAAGTTCGAGCACTTTTCATACTCCAAAATATTCTTCTTATCATCGGGAATGCCCAAGAGGTCTCCGCAGAGCTCCATGCCGTATTTGCCCTGATACTGGATATTGTGGATGGTAAAGACGGTCTTTATATTGCCCATGCCCTCGTAGTAGCGGTAGAATATGTCATAGTAAACAGGGGTCAGGGCGGTCTGCCAGTCGTTGCAGTTTATGACGTCGGGCATGAAATCTATATGGCGGAGCATTTCAAGGATGGCCCTTGAGAAGAAAGCGAATCTCTCGGCGTCGTCGTAGTGGCCGTAGATCCCGCCGCCGCGCCTGAAGTAATACTCGTTATCCAAAAGATAGTAGGTCACGCCGTTCTGAACGCCCTCGAAAACTCCGCAGTACTGGTTCCTCCAGGAAACCGGCACGAAGAAGTTGGTTATGTAGCGGAGGCTGTCCCTGAGCTCGCCCTGGATGCTGCCGTAAAGGGGCATGACGACCCGGCAGTCGACGTCGGCTTCCACCAACGCTCTCGGCAGGGAGCCGGCAACGTCCGCAAGTCCGCCGGAGGCAACATAAGGGAGCGCTTCGCTTGAGGCGTATAGAATCTTCATAGAAATACCTTCTTTCCGAAATTATTTTACAGTCCTGCCCTTGGCGATATAGAGCGGGCAGCTCTCGGCCGAGGCAACGCTCACGCCGTCTCCGACGGTGACGTTTTTATCGGTTATAATGTTTTGGACATTCGCGTCCTTGCCGACGACGGTGTCCTGCATAAGAATTGAATTCTTGACGACAGCGCCCTTTTCGACCCTGACGCCTCTGAACAGGATGGAGTTTTCGACTACTCCCTCGATTACGCAGCCGTTCGCGACCATCGAATTCTTAACGGCGCTGTCAAAGCCGTACTTGGCGGGAGCGTCGGCCCTATCCTTGGTGTAGATGGGTCTTTCTCTGAGCATGAGCTGTGAAAGATTCTTATAGTCAAGAAGCGCCATGTTGGCTTTATAGTAGCTCTCAAGATCGCATATCCTGCGGTAGAAGCCGCTGAATTCGTAGGCGTGGATGTTCAGTTCATGCACCATGCCCTGCAAAACGTCGGTCGAGAAGCTGAATTTTCCGAGCGACACCAGATCCTCGACAAGGCTTATGAGAAGCGACGTTTTCATGGCGTAGATATTTAAGTCCATCGTTCTCTTTCCGGCCATGGCGCGGTTGATGGAGACCGCTTCGACCCTGCCGTCGGGGGCTACCTTGAAGCATGCCGCGTCGCGGGTCTCCTCCTCGGTATAGTTGTCGGTGTGGCATACCGCGGTAATATCGGCGCCCGACTCGATGTGAACGTCGATCAAATGCGTAAAATCGGGATTGATGACGAGGTCGCAGTCGGACAGCACGACGTACTCGCAGCCGGTGTGCCTAATATAGCTTAGGCAGCTCGAAAGCGCGTCAAGCTTCCCCTTGAAGAGGCCGGTGTGTGTGTTTCTTCCAAAAGGTGCAAGGAGAGTAAGACCGCCGTCGTTTCTCGCAAGGTCCCAGGGACGTGCCGAGCCGATGTGGTCCAAAAGAGACTGGTAGTTGGAGCGGGTGATGACCCCGACCTTGGACATGCCGGAGTTGGACATTCCCGAGAGCAGGAAGTCCACCATTCTGAATCTTCCGCCAAAAGGAATGGAAGCTATCGTTCTGTTTGCCGAAAGCTCGGGGACGGAATCCTCGTGGGTGTTTGCAAAAAGAAGTCCCAGAACATTTGTCATGTTATAACTCATTGTAATATTCCTCCCTTATATACTTTCAGAAATAATCTGCTTGGGCGCTACCGAAGCGCCGTCCGAGACGTTGAGCTCGTGACCCACGACGGCCACGCCCCATTCGTCCTTGTTTTCTATCGTCTCGGGAGCGGCTCCGACATGGGCGTTCTCGCCGATGACGCTGTCCTCGCCGACGATGGCGTATTCAACGACCGCGCCCTTTTTGACGACAGCGCCCGGGAAGAGCACCGAATACTGTACCAGCGCGCCCTCCTCGATAGTAACGCCTGCCGAAATGACCGAGAAATCGACGGTGCCGTTGATGTTGCAGCCGTTAGTGACCATCGAAGAATTTATCTTCGCCTTTTCGCCGATGATGTGGGGAGCGGCGGAGTCGTTATTTGAATATATCCTCCAGCTCGTGTCGTAGAGGTCGAGGTCGACGTCTACCGCCAAAAGCTCCATGTTGGCGTCCCAGAGGGAATCGATGGTCCCCACGTCTTTCCAGTAGCCGTCGAAGCGGTATGCATAGACCTTTTCACCGTTCTGCAAAAGCGCCGGTATGATGTTCTTGCCGAAGTCCTTGGTGGCTTCCTTGTCGTTTTCGTTTTCTATGAGATATTTTTTCAGGGTCTTGTAGCTGAAGATGTATATACCCATGGAAGCGAGGGTGGACTTGGGCTCCTTGGGCTTTTCAACGAAGTCGTAGACCGAGCCGTCGTCATGCGCGAACATGATGCCGAATCTTGAAGCCTCGTGCAGCGGCACGTCTATGACGGCGATGGTGCACTCCGCGCCCTTTTCCTTGTGGAACTGTAGCATTTTCGAGTAGTCCATCTTATAGATGTGGTCGCCCGAGAGGATGACGACGTATTCGGGGTCGTATCTGTCGATAAAGCTTAAATTCTGATAAATTGCGTTCGCGGTGCCCTCATACCACTGCGCGCCCGAAGCGGTCTGATACGGCGGGAGGATATGTACGCCGCCGTGGATGCGGTCGAGGTTCCACGCCTGACCGTTTCCGACGTATTCGTTGAGGACGAGGGGCTGGTACTGCGTAAGAACGCCGACGGTGTCTATGCCGGAGTTTACGCAGTTAGAGAGCGGGAAATCGATGATGCGGTACTTGCCGCCGTAGGGTACGGCGGGCTTTGCGACGGTCTTTGTGAGGGCGTAGAGCCTTGAGCCCTGGCCTCCCGCAAGGAGCATTGCCACACATTCTTTTTTGTTATACATAGCGGTTCATCCTTTCAGTTGGGTTATTTTTCGGTATTTTCTTTTTTCTGCTTGGGAGGTCTGCCGGCGGCCTTCTTGACCTTGAAGTACATTGTCGACAGCCCGGGTATCTTTATCGAAATCGACTGCGGGAGTCCGTGAGCGGGGACTCCGTTGTCGGTTTTAACGGGTTTGTTGGCATACGGCGAGCCGTCCCTTGAGGAGGAGTTGAACACCTCGGTATAGGTGCCCCGATAGGGGACTCCGAATCGGTAGTCGTCCCTGTCGACGGGTGCGAAGTTGCAGACGGCGATTATCTCGTTGCCCTTTTTGTCCATCCTGCGGAAGATTATCACGCTCTGGGTGTTGTCGTCGGCGGAAATCCACCTGAAGCCCTCCCAGCTGAAATCCTCGTTCCACATCGGTGAATTTTCAAGATAGAATTTATTCAGGTTTCTGACATAGTCCTGATAGTCCTTGTGCAGGGGGTACTTCTCCGGCATGAACCACTCGAGGCCCTCCTTGTAGTCCCACTCCCTGAACTGTGCGAACTCGGAGCCCATGAATATCATCTTCTTGCCGGGGTGAGCCATCATGTACCCCAAAAACGCCTTGCCGGTCCGCATTTTTTCTTCGGCGTCGCGGCCGGACATCTTATTTACAAGCGAGCCTTTTCCGTGGACGACCTCGTCGTGGGAGATGGGGAGAATGAAATTCTCGGAGAACGCGTAGAAGAACGAAAACGTCAGCTCGTTGTGATTGAAGCTTCTGAAATAGGGGTCGAGGGACATGTAGTGCATCATATCGTTCATCCAGCCCATGTTCCACTTGAAGTTGAACCCGAGGCCGCCTATTTCTTTCGGCTTGGTGACGTTGGCCCACGCAGTCGATTCCTCGGCTATCATGATGGCGTTCGGACACCGTGAGAAAGCGGCGGTGTTTAAAAGCTGCAAAAATTCCACGGCTTCGAGGTTCTGGTTGCCGCCGTATCTGTTCGGACGCCACTCTCCGCCCTGCCTGTCGTAGTCAAGATAGAGCATAGAAGCTACGGCGTCCACTCTTATGCCGTCGACGTGGAAGTTTTCCAGCCAGTGCAGCGCGCTCGAAATCAAAAACGACCTCACTTCGGGCCTGCCGAAGTCAAAGACTCTCGTGCCCCAGCCCTTGTGCTCCATCTTGAGCGGGTCGGCATACTCGTAGCATGGGCTGCCGTCGAATTCATAGAGCCCGGCGGCGTCTTTCGGGAAGTGCGCGGGTACCCAGTCCAAAATGACGGGGATGCCGGCCTGATGGAACTTATCTATCATCTCCATGAAATCCCGAGGGCTTCCGAAGCGGGAAGTAGGGGCGAAGTAGCCTATCACCTGATACCCCCATGAGCCGTCGAACGGGTACTCGGTCAGGGGCATGAACTCGACGTGGGTGTAGCCCATATCCTTTAAATAGGGGATTATCTCGTCGGCGAACTTTGTGTAGCTGAAGAAGTTGCCGTCGGGGTACTGCTTCCATGAGCCTAAGTTTACCTCGTAGATGTTCATCGGCTTGTCGTAGGGAGGCGTGGCGTCTCTTTTTTTCATGTAGGACGCGTCGTGCCATTCATAGGAAGAAATATCGAAGATCTTGGTGCCGGTGGAGGGCTTGGTCTCCATGTGAACGCCATAGGGGTCGGCTTTCATCCTCACCGAATTGTCCGCGCCCATAACGCAGTATTTATAGACGGAGTATTCCTTTAAACCGCCTATCTCGGCCTGCCATATCCCGCCGTGAACCCTTTCGCAGGGGTCGGCGGTCTCGTCCCAGCCGTTGAAATCACCTACCACCGAAACGCTCTTGGCCCTCGGCGCCCATACCCGAAAGACGTATCTGCCGTCCCCTAAGGGGTGAGCTCCGAAGATATCTCCGGCGTCATAGTTTTCTCCCGCCAGAAAGCGGTCTATCGCTTCTATGACCGCGGGTGAAAGCTCCTTGCTCATTTTTTCTCCTCCTTAAAATTTACTTGTTTCGGGCGCAATGATCCGCCCATAAGAATCCACATATTTATTGTACCAAATAGCGCCAAAAAATGCAACAGGTTTTTGTTATTTTCTTAAAAAACTCACATTTTGAGCATGTTGGATTTGTATAAAATCACAACGTTTTACCGCCTATTTTTTCCTATTTTAATGAGCGAGACGGAAATATCGTCGGTTTGAGAGGTATTTTCTTCCAAAGCATGCCCCAAAATAAGCGCGGCAGCGTCGTCGGGAGGAAGAGTTTTTTCATCCGAGAGCGCCTTAAGAAAGCTCTCGTATTTTATCCCGCACGCCCCGTCGGTCATCATTAAAATTCCCGCCGAATCCCTGACGGAAAATCGCTGTTTCACCACGCCGCACGGGTTGATTATCCCCGCCGGATAGCCCCCTCCGCGAATTTTTTTGTCGACCCCGTCGCAGCTTAGGTAGCTCACGCATCCTCCCGCCTTGAAAAACTCGCCGAACCCGGTCCGCAGGTCGAATTTCAGCATGTCCACCGTCGCCAGGGTCTCCTCGGGGACGGAGGCTTTTAAAATGAGCGAGCCGAGTTCAATTGCTGTATCCGGCTCGAAGCCCGAGGCGATGAGTTCCTTTAAAACCGTCACCAGAGAAAGCGCCGCCGCCCTCGCTTCGCCGCCCCTGCCCATGCCGTCGCTCAGAACGGAATAGAAGCAGCTGCCGACGGTAAAGCTGTCCGCGACGTCCCCCGACGGCTCTTTTGTGGCAGAAAGCTGGCAGATACCCGGCTCGGCGTAATACTCGGCCCTCGGCGTAAGCGTATAGACCGCTTCCTCGTTTAAGGCGGTCCTCTCGGGCTTTTCATAGTCAAACCCGGTTATCTCGGATACTATCGAGCAGAGCCTGACGTCCCCGGGGTTTTGGGACAGGTGAAACGCGGCTTCCGCACGCCCGCTTTTATAGACTGCCGAGCTTATCGGCTTGAGCCCGGATTTTTTGAGCGCCTTTTCGAGCCGCAAGCTTAGAAGCCTATCCGGGCCGGGCTTTTTAAGGTATTCGCGGTCAAGATCCCCCAAAATTTTTTCCATGCAAAGAAGCATGTCCGAACAGTATCTTGCAAGAGTCCTGTTTTCGGAGGCTTTAAGGGTAACATACTCCTTTCTGCGCTTTATTTCGGCGCCCGCCTTTGTTATTTTCGGTATCATGGTGCAGGTGGGGAGCGCCCTGTAGAAGTCTGCGGAATCGGTGAGCTTTTCGGTCGAACCGAGGCCCTCGCCCTTGCATGTCTTAAGGCTTTCACAGCCCGCGCAGACCCGCTCAAACACCTCGTCGGAATAGCTCGGGCCCTGTTTTATCTCCCTGACGGACAGCCGATACAGCCTTTCGGATATGCCGGAAAGGGCCGCGTTGAGCCTCTCCCGGCGGTATGTCGTCTGTTTTGTCGTTTCGTCAGCAGTGTATTCGGAGTATAGCCGTGAAGCGGTCGGGTAGGTTATGACGAACACTGCCGAGGCTATTGCGCAGTCGGCGATAAGTCCGATGGAGCCGACGTTTGGGCCGAATAAGATCACCGCGGGCGAGACCGTCAGAAGCATGACGGCCGAGGCTTTCACGGGGCTGCCGAAAGACGTGAAGCCGCATATCAGCGCCGGCACAAGAAGTATCGCCATGGACGGGAAGTCGGCGGGGCTGTGAAGCCCGATGGCCAAAGAGGCCGCTGCCGCAGTCAAAGCTCCGACTCCCGGACCTGAGCGCACCGACGCAAACAGGACCGAGCATGCCCCCAAAACGGCTCCCGCGTTTAAAACGCCCTTTCCGCAGCCCGACAGCCCGCAGACTGCCCCGAAAAGACAGACCAAAAGAAGCCTTGTCGGAACGGGGTCGGCAGAATTTAGCCGCCTTGAAGCCTTGACGAAAGATGATGATATGTAAAAATATAACAATGAGCATATAATACAGGAGAGGATTTCGGGCAAGCCCCCGCCCGAAAAGACCGTCACGGCCGCCCCGACCGGCGCGTAGACCCCTGCCGACAGCGCGCAGTCCCGAACGTCGGGGGAAGCATGGCGAAGCCTGCATATGACGGCCGCTCCCACAGCGGCAGCCTGCGCTATCGCGCCCATGCCGTTAAAAAGGATTCCCGCCGCGAGCGAACCTATCGCCGCAGGCACGGCATACGCCGTCGGCAGGCACAGAACAGCCGTCGCCGCAAACGGCGAGACCGCGCCGAAAACCCCCGAGAGCGACAGCGCCGCCCCCAGGAAAAACGAAACAGGGATAAGAAAATATTTTGATTTGAACATCCAAAAAGCGCTCCTTTCGGTCATATATTTTTATTGTAGGCCGAAAGAGGGGAGAAGAATGTAGAAACGTGGGGGGAGGGAGCTACAAGTGGGCTTTGATATACCCTCCGACCCGACCCGCGGGGATAAGGTATTCGCTCCGCTCATGCTATTGAAAAGACCCCCTCCCCGGCCGGGTTTGCGGAAAGCCTACGGCGAGCGCAGCCCCTCCCCCAAGGGGAGGGGCGTGAAAGGGGAGTACTTAAATAGCATTCGCGTAGCAAATACCTTTTAATAGGATCGTGCCGGCAGGTACAGAAAACCCCCATCAGCATCCACGCGGATTCGATGGGGATTTTTCTCACAATCTCTTTTCCGCACTTTCCTGTCCCCTGACTATCTGACTTCCGCCCTCCGGCAGCCCATCCCCCAACCCCCCTTTAAATCTCTTAAATTTTCAAAAAAGGGTATGCAAAACCGAAAATTTGTGCTATACTTATGTTACAATGTAGGAATATGCGCAAAGGCGGTAAATTATGGAATATATCAGCCTCGGAGGCGTGAAAATTGAAAAGAGCTGCGGACTGTCGCCGATGGCCTCGGTCGCAGATACGGCCTACCGCGAGATATGCCGCGAGTTCGGGGCCTCATATCTTTGCAGCGAGATGGTCTCGGCAAAGGGGCTCTGCTACGACGGCGAGAAGTCGAAAGAGCTCTGCGAGGTCCGCGAAAAGGACCGCCCCTATGCCGTTCAGCTTTTCGGCGAGGAGCCGGAATTCATCGCAAAAGCCGTGAAAATTCTGCGGCAGTTTAAGCCGGACATCATCGACATAAACATGGGCTGCCCGGTCGCCAAGGTGGTGAATCCCGGCGGGGGTTCGGCGCTGATGAAAACGCCCGGGCTTGCGGCGGAAATCGTTAAGGCCGCAGTCTCCGAGGCCGACTGCCCGGTCACGGTCAAGATACGCTCGGGATGGGATAAGGAGCATATCAACGCCCCGGAATTTGCTTTTTTGATGGAGCAGGCGGGCGCGTCGGCGATAGCAGTTCATCCGAGAACAAGGGCGGAGATGTACTCGGGCCATTCCGACTGGAGCATAATAAAAAAGGTCAAAGACGCGGTCTCGGTGCCGGTCATAGGCAACGGCGACGTTACCTCGGGAGAGGAAGCCGAGAAAATGTATCGTGAGACGGGGTGCGACCTTGTCACGCTTGCAAGGGCCTCCTGCGGGAGCCCGTGGGTCTTTGAGGAAATAAAGCATTATCTTAAAACGGGGGAGAAGCTGCCGGGGCCCGGGCTTGAGACGAGGATGAAAATAATGCTTAAACATGTTGACAAAATAATTTATTATAAAGGCGAGCGGCAGGGGGTAAGAGAGGCTCGGAAAAACGTCGCCTGGTACCTTAAAGGGGTCAGGGGAGCGGCCGCCCTGAGAAACCGCTCCGGCAGTATCGAGAGCCGCGACGATGTTCTGAAAATAATTGACGAGGTGCTCGGATGAACGGCGAAGACATAAGCTTTGAAAGACTTTCCGACAGTATTTTTGCGGCAGTGTCAAAGGCCCACCGCTTCGGCACGGACGCGTTTTTGCTTGCGGATTTTGCCTCCCCGAGGCATAAGGACAGAGTGATAGACCTCTGCTCAGGCTGCGGCATAGTCGGACTGCTGATGATAAGGGACAGCGGTCCCGAAAGCGTTACGGCGGTCGAAATCGCGGACGAAGCCCACGCGCTTGCAGTGATGTCAAAGGAAAAAAGCGGGCTTGAGAATTTTATGCCGATAAACATCGATTTAAAAGATTTCACGGCGGACGTTCAGGCGGACGTGATAACCTGCAACCCGCCGTATAAGGCGGTCGGCACGGGCGCTCTGAGTAAAAGCAGCCCGGATATTCTGGCGAGGCATGAGACGGGCTGTTCCATAGATGACGTCTGCCGTGCTGCCAAAAGAAGCTTAAAATACGGCGGCAGGCTCGTCATATGCAATCGGCCCGAGAGGCTCGCCGACTGCATGGGCGCGATGAGGGAATGTAAAATTGAGCCCAAAAGACTGAGAACGGTGCACAAGACCCCCGATTCGCCGGCGTGGCTGATACTTCTTGAGGGCAGGATGGGCGGCTCGGGATTCATGAAGATAGAACCGCCGCTTTATATCTACGGCGGCGACGGGGACTATTCCCGGGAGATGAAAAGAATTTACAGGCTTTGAGGTGAGGATATGTCAAAACTTTTCGTGGTCGGAACACCGATAGGGAACCTTGACGACATGACGTTTAGGGCGGTAAAGACCCTTGAGCAGGTCGACTTTATCGCCGCCGAGGACACGCGGGTCACAGGAAAACTGCTTTTACATTTCGGCATAAAAAAGCCGCTTGTTTCCTATCATGAGCACAACCGGAAGTATGCCGGCGACGAGATAATAAAAAGGCTTTCCGAGGGTCGGACATGCGCGGTCGTCACCGACGCGGGCATGCCCTGTATATCCGACCCGGGAGAGGACCTGGTAAAGCTTTGCTGCGACAGGGGCATACCGGTGGAGGTGGTGCCGGGGCCGAGCGCTGTCGTTTCGGCGCTTTCGGTGAGCGGCCTTGAGACCTCGAAATTTGTCTTTGAGGGATTTCTCTCGACTGCCCCTAATTCCCGAAAAGAGGCGCTTAATAACTGCCGAAACGAAAAAAGAACGCTTATTTTTTACGAGGCTCCGCATAAGCTTGCAAAGACCCTGAGCGATCTGTATAACTGCTTCGGGGACAGGAAAATCAGTATCTGCCGGGAGCTGACGAAGATACACGAGGAGGTCCTGCGCACGACCCTTTCGGAGGCTGTGCATTTATATAACGACGAAAATAAGCCGAGAGGGGAGTATGTTCTTGTGGTGGAGGGCTGCAAGGAGGAGCCAAAGCGGGAACTCGGCATATCCGACGCGGTAAACATGGCGAAAAAGCTTATTTCGGAGGGCATGAAGCAGCCGGAAGCCTGTCGGGCCGCCGCAAAGGAAACGGGATTTTCAAAGAGCGAGATATACTCGGCTCTGTTGGAAGAAAAGGGGGAGTAGCGGATGACGGGGGTCATAAGGGCGCTCGAACCGGGGGATATAGACGAGATAGTGAGGATTGAAAAGGAATGTTTTTCGTCGGAGGCGTGGCCCAAAGAGGATTTTGAAGCGCTTGCCGACTGCGGCGGCGACATACAGACGACTCTTGTGTACGACTTGGGCGGCAGGGTCTGCGGATATATAAGCGGGACGAGCCTGCTCGGGGAGCTTGAGATATATTCCGTAGCGGTGGAGCATGCCTCAAGGCGGCGCGGGATAGCGACGGCGCTGATAAAGGAGCTTGAGAAGCTGAGCATGCCCGAAAGGGAGTTTTTGGAGGTAAGGCGTTCAAACGCCCCCGCCATCGCGCTTTACCGCTCCCTCGGGTTTATGGAGTACGGGCTTCGGAGAGGATATTATACCGACCCTTTGGAGGACGCCGTGACCATGAAAAAGGAAAATGCTTGCGGGGCGACGTGACGGGGAGGCTTTGGGGCTCTATGACGCCGCCGACTGCCCGGGCGAAGCCCGCGGCCCGGCCCCCAAAGGGGCCGGGCCGACCGATGACGAAGTCATCGGGCCTCCGTCCGCAGGACGGAGGGCGGGCTTCGCCGGCAGCGGCGGACGGCCTTTGCATAAAAAAGAAAAAAATAAAAAAGAAGTGATAGAATGAAAATTTTAGCGATCGAATCATCCTGCGACGAGACGGCCGCCGCGGTCGTCGAAAACGGAAGGACGGTGCTCTCAAACATCGTCGCCTCCCAAATCGAGGAGCACAAGCTCTACGGCGGGGTAGTCCCCGAGATAGCCTCGAGACGGCATGTTGAGAGCATATGCGGAGTTGTGAGCGAGGCGATGAAAGAGGCCGACGTCGGTTTTTCCGACATCGACGCCCTGGCGGTGACGTACGCCCCCGGGCTTATCGGCGCGCTTTTGGTCGGGGTAAGCTATGCCAAGGGGCTTTCCATGGCGACCGGCCTGCCTCTTGTTCCGGTGCATCATATTGCGGGGCACATTGCTGCGAATTATATTACCCATCCCGACCTTGAACCGCCGTTTTTGTGCCTTGTCATAAGCGGCGGTAACAGCCACATAGTCGAGGTGAAAAGTTATACCGAATACCGCATGATAGGCCGTACAAGAGACGACGCCGCAGGCGAAAGCTTCGACAAGGTCGCAAGGACTCTCGGCTTTCCGTATCCCGGCGGAAAATATATCGACGAGGCGGCAAAGGCCGGCAGCAGGACTGCCTATAAATTTACGCATCCTAAAATTTCCGACGGCGAGTACGATTTCAGTTTTTCGGGATTAAAGACGGCGGTCATAAACCTCGTCCACAATGCCGAACAGCGCGGCGAACCGATAAAAAAAGAGGACATAGCCGCTTCGTTCCAAAAGACAGTCGCGGATATTTTGGGGGAGAAGCTCTATGCCGCGGCAAAATCTCTCGGCTATAAAAAAATAGTCGTCGCGGGCGGAGTTTCCGCAAACTCGGGGATAAGGGCAAAGATGAAATCGGTTGCGGACTCATTGGGCGCAAGGCTTTATCTGCCGGAACTTAAATACTGCGGAGACAACGCCGCGATGATAGGCGCTCAGGGCTACTACGACTATTTGGCGGGACGGCGCGCGGACGGCTCATTAAACGCCCTCGCGACCCTCTCGCTCGACGATATCAGTATCAAGGAGAATGAAGATGAAAGGAATTAAATTTTTGCCGATGCTTTTGGCGGCGGCCATTATATTTTCGGGATGCGCGGACAGGATACCCGAGCCGTTAGTCAGCGAGGCCGAAACAAAGCCTCCGGTCGAGGATATTCCCCCTGTTCAGCAGCCCTATCCGGTGTCCTTTGACGGCGAGACGTTTGAGGAGGCCCCGAAAACGGCGGCTTCGTTGTCCCCGGCGGTCACCGAGATGATGTTCGACCTCGGCCTCGGGGACAGGCTCATCGCGGTAAGCGATTACTGCACATGGCCGGAGGCGGCGACAACTTTGGCAAAGGCGGGCTCTCCCGCAAAGCCGGACATAGAAGCGCTGACGGCTCTCGCGCCCGAGCTTTTGATAACCCTTTCCCCGATAGCCGCCACCGACTCGCTGCTCCTAAAACAGGCCGGCATAAGGGTCTTGGAGCTTAAAAATCCCGAAAGCTTTGCGGATCTGTGCGACGTATATATAAAGCTTTCGCTGATCTTCTGCGGCTCGGTCGAGGCGCCCGAGGTCTCGCGTTCGGTTTACGGACAGCTTGACAGCGCGCTGGCTCAGATACGTCAGGCCTCCCCGGGAAAGACGTTTGTCGTGGTGGAGGACTACGCCTCGGACGGGCTTATGCTCTCTCCGCAGGGGTCGTTCAGCGATTCCCTGTTCTCGGCGTTCGGGACGAATCTCTGGCCGGCGGGGAAATTTAACGCCACGGAGGAGGAACTTTTCGAGATAGGTCCGGACATTGCGTTTTACTCGTCCTCGGTAGATGAGGACGACGTGGAAAAGACGTTTCCGCATTCCGAACTGATAGAGATAGACTTTGAGCGCATAGAGAGGCCGTCCCTCCGGCTGCTTGAGGTGGTGCAAAAGGCCGCTTCCGGCCTCGGGCTCGAGCTCCCGACCGACTAATCTGCGAACCTTTCACTTCCGGGGGCGAGCCCGCCGCCCGGCCTGCGGCCGGGCGTCCCCGGGCCCCTCCGGGGACCCGGGGCTTCCCGCCCGAAAGGGCGGGAAGCGGGCTCGCTTGGTAAGTCCCCGCGGCCGGAAGCGGGCGGATGAAAAAATTACCGCTTTAAATCGCTCAAGGCTCTTGACAAATCGCCGATTTGCGGTTATTATTAAAAGGTGGTATTATGTGCGGGAAGCGGGAAAATTTTTTCTCGCGCTGCAATATTTCTGATGTTTCATGCGTATTTAATTTGCGGCAGCCTGCTCCCAAAGAAGAACGGTTAAAACAATAATTTTTGAAAGGAAGCTTTAAATGAAGAAAATCACGGCACTTTTGCTTGCGCTTGTCATGGCGCTCACACTGTTCACGGCTTGCGGCGACGAGATCGTCGACAACCCGATAGAGGGCCCCGGAGATAACACGCCCGCAGTCAGCGGCGACGTCACCCAGGGAGAGCCCCCGGCCGACAACCCCGTCACCGACAACATCGCCGACGGCCCCGCCGCTCCCGCTAACCCCAACCCCTCAAACGGCGAGACATGGAACGGCTACGACATCAGCTTTGTCGAGGAAAACGGCATCGAGTATATCTGGGAAGCCCTCGACAATGAAAAGAAAGAAAATCTTGCCTCCGCGATGACCGCGATACGCGAAGTCACCGGCTTCATCCCCTATAAGTACCCCATGCCGGAGGAAGAAAACTACGAATTCATGCAGCTTATCTTAAACTGCGCAATGGACTACCCCTATGTAAGAAACCAGTTCGCCCTCCACGACAACGACGAGGACGGCAACATCGACGCGCTCACCGCCGTCTTTAACTACGAGGTCGTAGAGACCGAGGAGCAGGCGTGGAACATGACCGCTGCCCTTAACCAAAAGCTTGACGAAATAATCGCCGCCATGCCGGACGGCACCGAGTACGAAAGACTCAGGTACCTCCACGACTATCTTGTTTTCAACTGCAAATATTCCGACAGCATCCCGACGTTCTATACCGCGTACGGCGCGCTTGTCGACGGCCAGGCCACCTGCCAGGGATATGCCGACGCCATGCACCTGCTTTTGGCAAGAGCCGGCTTTGAGACGGTATGGTGCGTGGGCATAGGCTCCGACGAGAGAGTCACCCACAAGTGGAACTATGTCAAACTGTCCGACGGGAAATGGTATATCATCGACCCGACTTGGGCAGACCCCGCCGACAAGGACGACCCGACTTATATAAGCTACGATTACTTCCTGGTGTCGGACGAGGAACTTTTAAAGGACCACAAGGCGAAGTATGAGAACCGCTTCTTTACCGAGCCCGTCGCCGAGTCGATGGAGCTCAACTACCACAAGCAGGAGGGTTATTTCTGCGAGACATACGACGAGGCGGTCGAGGCCGTCAAGAAGCAGCTTGTGAGCTGCGCCGAGAACGACACCCACTATATCTATCTCAGGATGGCGGACGAGAACAGCTTCGACGAGGTCGCCGACAAGCTTTTAAAGGCCAACCGCGACGACGGCAGCCACGGCGAGATCATGCAGCTTATAAAGGAAGCCGCCGAACAGACCGGCGAAAACTTTAACCACAAGAGCTGGTCGGTCTATAAGGGCTTTGAGGACGGCGCAGGCCCCCTGACGTTTATCGTCACTATTAAATACACCGAGTAGTAGAATATGCTTATTTTACAGAATGTAATATGAGCTCTCTATATTAAAAGCAATGGAGGAATCAGCTATGAAGTTCAAACGAATCGCGGCGCTGATGTTGGCGCTGATGATGGCGGCGACGGTTCTTTCGTCCTGCGGACAGGTCGAGGACGAGCCGCTTGAGCCGGTCGAGACTCAGGCTCCCATCACCCAGGCACCCGAGACGACGCCTGCGCCTACAACGACCGAGACTCCCACGACCACGGCGCCCGTGACGACCGCTCCGCCGACGACGACTGCCGCCACCACCACCGAGGCGACGACCACGACGGAAGCCACCACCAAAAAATCCAAGGATGACTATACCGTCGAAGCGATGACCGCGACGATGTATACCACCCAGTCCCTTAACGTAAGAAAAGGCCCCTCCACCGACTTCGGTAAGCTGGGCGCTCTTGCCGAGGGCGACGAGGTCAAGGTAACGGGCCGCGCTTCCACCGGATGGTATCAGATAGAATTCAAGGGCGGCACCGGCTTCGTATCTAACCTCTATGTCACAAACGAAAAGCCTGCCCCCAAGACTACCAAGGCGCCCGCCGTCACCACCAACTCAAGCGGCGAGGAGCAGGAGGAATTCAACGACGAAGAGACCGAGGAGTTTGACGACAACCCCGTCCAGACTCAGACCCAGACCCAGACGCCCGCGCCGTCTCTGCCTGCCGAGAATCTGACGCTTTCTCAGTGGACCAAGGACAACGCCTGCGAGTACATGGCGGGCCTCTTCACCGACCAGAAGTATATCGACGCCCTCACGAGAGTCGCACAGGCCGTCGTGAACCTTGAGCCGATGGTATATCTCGGAGATCTCATCTCCTCCGACGAGGTCTACGATATCGCCGGCAAGATAATCCATATAGTCGGCACCGGCTACTGCTACTTCGACCGCGCAAGAATAAACGGCTCCAGCCTTGAGCTTCTTTATTACGTCGGCAGCAAATCCGAGGCCCAGAACATGCAGTCCCAGCTCGAGAGCAAAGCGGCAAAGATAATCGACAAATGCTCCGGCTATTCCGACTACAATAAAGTTAAGTACATTTATGAATATCTCTGCAAGAATACCGTTTACGGCGGGGCATATGCCGGCTCCACCTACGGACCTATCGTCGACGGCGGCGCGACCTGCTTAGGGTATGCAAAGGCGACGTTCTATCTGCTTTCAAAAGCGGGCTTCGACGTTGTTTACGACGTCGGCGAGGACGAACAGATGCATGCCTGGGTCAAGGTCAAAATCGGCGGCAAGTGGTATAACGTCGACACGACCTGGGGAGACCCGCAGGGCGGCGTCACCGAAAAAGACCCGTCCTACTGCAACTACGACTTCCTCTGTGTAACGGACAGCTACATCAGAAATACCAGGGTCATGGTTTACGATCTGAGCAAGTATTATTCGATGCCGTCCGCGACCTCGAACGATCTCAACTGGTACGTCCAGAACGGCTATTACTGCGACACCGTCGCCGACGGAGAGGCCGCCGCAAAGAAGCAGGCCGCAGAAAATGCCAAGGACACCACGACGAAGTATACTTATATCAGGCTTCAGTTCTCGTCCGAGAAAGCGTTCCGCGAGTTCTATGACAAATATGGGATAAAGGCGTTCCACAACGCGTTCATCTCGCCCGCGACCTCTGCAAGAAAGGGAGCGTCGAGGTACTCCGACTACAGCAGCGAGACCAAGCACACCAATTCCGTCACCTATTCGATGGAGTTAAGATAAGTTAAGATAAGAAAAAAGCCCCCGCAGAGACGAAAGCCGAAGCGGGGGCATATCAGAGGGCAGAGGGGAAAGAAGGAAGAGGACAGAAAAGAGAAGCGTAGAGTTTTGGGGGAAGCTCCGCAGAAACCATGAACCGGGCGTTTGCGCATTACAAGGCAAAAATGCGGCATGCCGGGCCTTAGCGGACCGCAGAATCGCATACGCCTACGCCCGGTTTATAAATTGATAGGTACGGGGCCATGCTCAAAAAATGCCATAAAATGTTAAAAATTGCTTGCACTTTCACGCTTAAATTCGTTACAGTGCTAAAAAATTTTGTGCAAAATTTGTGAAAAATCACGACTAAATATCCCCTATAGCTTGGTAAAACAGCCAATCTTTTCGCGATTTTTCAAAAAACTCTTTATTTTTAACGTTTTATATGGTATAATGTAACAGGAGAGTTATAACTAAAAATGAGTATGGAAACTGAGGTACTTATGTTTCAAAAGGGAGATTATGTAATCTATGGCAGCGAGGGAGTCTGTCTCGTAGAGGATATCGGGGTGCCTGATATCGTCGGGCTGGACCGCACCAAAACTTACTACAAGCTCTCGCCTTGCTACCGCAGCGGCACCATCCGCACGCCCGTAGACACCACTATTTTAATGCGGCCTGTCGTGACGAAAGACTGCGCAGACCGGCTGATTTGCGACATTGAGACGATGAACTGCGACCTCGACGTCCCGCAGGACCAGAAGCTTGCCGGCAATTTCTACCGCGACCTTGTGCGAAGCTATGACTGTCAAAAATTGTTATCTGTCATCAAATACGTCTTCAACAAGCAGCGCAAATTTGCCCTTATCAAGAAAAATCTTCCTGCCGTCGACGCGAAATTCTCGAAGATGGCGGAGGAGATGGTGTGCAGCGAGCTGGCGTTTGTGCTCGAAAAGGACCCGAAGGACATCAAACAGCGCATTGTTGAAGCGCTCAACAGCGTCCCGGCGGTGTAAAAAATGAACACCCCCCGCATGGCGGCCGCACAGGCTGTTATGCGGGGAGTTTTTTGTCTCCCGGCCCCGGTCTGCCGGGGGGATGGTTATTTATAGGCGTATGGCGTTTTATAAGCATTTTGGGGATAGATTCTGCTATGAGTTGGCAAGATTAAGATGGGGGTTGCATGGTTTGGGCAGGTGCACGGCTCCCCTCCCTTGGGGGAGGGGTTGGGGGAGGGGGATTGAAAATAGGATGAGCGAAGCGAATACCTTGTTACGTCAGCCATTGTAGGCCGCAAGCCCCGAGTCAGAGCTTTGAGGGGGCGTGGGGGACGGTAGCCCCCGCAGCTTCTTTTTTGATTCTTTATTCTTCTCGGAAGAAAAAAGAAGAGCCCCCTCTCCTTCCGGGGGCTATCAGAGGACAGATTGTCAGAAACCAGAAAAGTGTGGTAAAGAGATTGTGCAAAAAATCCATCTCAAAACCACGGTTTTTGAGATGGATTTTTTACGAACTTCCTGCCACTACTCGGGGAGAATAAGGTATTCGCGCTACGCGCTCATGCTATTGAAAAGTCCCCCTCCCCCGACCGGGGCTTGCTAAAAGCCTGAGGAGAGCACAGCCCCCTCCCCACCGGGGAGGGGGTGTCGGGGGAGAGGGTACTTCAAATAGCATGCGCCACACAGTGGCGAATACCTTTTAAACTTGGGGGGAGCGGGCGGGATTGTTTCTGTTTTTACATAACGGGCGAATCCCTTTTACCCCATGGGAGGCGCGGGTGGGTTTCTTTTTAATTTTGCATCATGCGCGAATCCCTTTTTACAAAGCTGTGGCAGTCGGGTATAGAAAACCCTTATCAGAATTTGCAAATATTCTGATAAGGGTTTTAACAAGTTTTAGGAGAAGCACTCTCCCATCCCCTTGGGGGGAGGGGCTGGGAGGAGGGGGACTTTTCAATAGCATGAGCCACGAAGTGGCGAATACCTTATCCCGGTTTGGTCAGCGCAGGAGTGTGCGGAAAATTCCCACAAGAATTTGCAGAAATTTTGGTGGGGATTGCAACCAAGGCTTGGGCGGGCGACCCCCTCCTTGAGGAGGGGGTCAGGGGGAGGTGAACTGAAATAGTATGAGCGAAGCGAATACCTTTTCCCGGTTTGGTCGGCGCAGTAAGGTATAGAAAATCCCCACCAAAATCCGCAAGGATTTGATGGGGATTTATCGCACAAACTCTTTGCCGCACTTTTCTGCCCTCTGACAATCTGCCCTCTGACTTGCCCCCCGGAGGGAGGGGGCTCTTCTTTTTTCTTCCGAGAAGAAAAAAGAATCAAAACCACCACTGAAGTGGTGGTTTGCATTACCCCTAAAAGGGGTTATTACTGGCTCGCCCCCGTAAGGGGGC